>NZ_LMFK01000023.1:0-421433 GCF_001426785.1 Ensifer sp. Root142 | reverse complement strand
TTTGCGATTGTGCTCGACCGAGGCCAGTGCCACGCGTTTGCCGGTGCCGGTCGAGCCGGTAAAGGTGATCGCCTGGATGTCGGGGCTGTCGAGCATCGTCTGGCCGACGACCGAGCCCTTGCCCATCACCAGGTTCAGCACGCCCTTCGGCAGGCCGGCGCGMTGGAGAATRTCGACGATCGCCCAGGAGCAACCKGGCACCAGTTCGGCCGGCTTGAAGACGATGGTGTTGCCATAGCAGAGCGCCGGCGCGATCTTCCAGGCGGGAATGGCGATCGGGAAATTCCATGGCGTGATGATGCCGACGACGCCGACCGGCTCGCGGGTGATCTCGACGCCGATATCAGGGCGCACCGAGGGGATGACCTCGCCAGCCAATCGCAGCGCCTCACCGGCAAAGAAGTCRAAGATCTGGCCGGCGCGCACGGTCTCGCCGATGCCTTCCGCCAGCGTCTTGCCCTCTTCGCGCGACAACAGTCGCCCGAGCTCGTCCTTGCGCGCCAGGATCTCGTCTGCGGTCTTTCGAAGGATCGCATGACGCTCGAGGATGCCGAAGCGCGACCAGGCCGGAAAGGCCGCCTTGGCCGCAGCAATCGCCGCCTTCGCATCCTCGGCCGAGGCGCGGGCATATTCCCCGATCACGTCGTTGGTGTCGGACGGATTGATATTGGCAACGCCATCACCGCCAACCCATTCGCCGGCAATCAGGTTTTGGTGCAATGTCATGGGNTCGCCCGAGCTCGTCCTTGCGCGCCAGGATCTCGTCTGCGGTCTTTCGAAGGATCGCATGGCGCTCGAGGATGCCGAAGCGCGACCAGGCCGGAAAGGCCGCCTTGGCCGCGGCAATCGCCGCCTTCGCATCGTCGGCCGAGGCGCGGGCATATTCCCCGATCACGTCGTTGGTGTCGGACGGATTGATATTGGCAACGCCATCACCGCCAACCCATTCGCCGGCAATCAGGTTTTGGTGCAATGTCATGGGACCTCCTGCGAGAAAATGAATAGGGTCGCCCTCATCATGCGGGACAAGGGCGACCGTTTTACCTATTAACGCCTGTGCTGACCAATCAAGGTTTCCATCATGGACATTTCCTCCCCCGTCAGGTCGTGAAGCGGTGAGCGGACAGGACCAGCATCGAAGCCCTGTAGGCGTACACCCGCTTTTACCGCCGAAACTGCATAGCCTTTGGCGCGGTTGCGGATCGCCATGAAGGGGTAGAAGAAGTCGAGAAGGATCTTTTCGCACTTCGCGCGTTCGCCGGCGCGCAACGCCTTGTAGAACTCCATTGCCAGACCGGGCACGAAGTTGAACACGGCGGACGAGTAGGTTGTGAACCCAGCTCCGAGATAGGCTTCTGCGAAGAGCTCGGCGGTCGGCATACCGCCAAGGTAGGTCAATCGGTCACCCATCTTCGCCGTAATCTGGCGCACAAGGGCGATGTCCCCGGTACCATCCTTAAAGCCGACGAGGTTGGGGCATTCGTCGCAAAGCCGCGCGAGCGTATCGGCCTGGAGCACGGAATTGTCGCGATTGTAGACCATCACGCCCATACCGGTGGATTGGCAAACGGCCTTGATATGTTGATAGAGTCCCTCTTGCGGAGCGTCGATCAAGTAGTGCGGAAGGAGGAGAATTCCGTCGGCCCCGGCCTTTTCAACAGACCTTGCAATGGAGGCGGCCATATTCGTGCCATAGCCGCAGCCTGAAACAATCGGCGTCTTGCCGGCAGCTTCCTTGGCAACGCGCACGATTTGCGGGATTTCCTCTGGCGCGAGCGAAAAGAACTCGCCCGTGCCGCCCGCGGCAAACAGCGTGGCTGCATCGTAGCCTGAGAGCCAGTTGACGTGCTCACCGTAGCTCTTGGCATTGAACTTTCCCTCCGCATCGAAATGCGTGACGGGGAAGGAAAGTAGACCGGCGCCAAGCACCTTTTTCAATTCTTCAGTTCTCATGGGTGTAGCCCTCCTTTGAAGGAAGCACCGAATAGCGATGCTCCTAGTTGATTTGTTTTGATTGGATTGGGTGTGCGCCTCTTCAGGCTTTCAGCGATCGCACCATGCTGGCCAGGCGTTCGCAGGCACGTTCCAGCTCGCGCTCGGAGGCGGCGATTGACAGACGAATGAAACCCGGCGCGCCAAAAGCCGCACCTGGCACACTCGATAGGCCGAACTGCTGGAGTAGGTGAGCGGCAAACGTTGTGTCGTCTACGACCACCTCTCCGCTTAGCTTCCGCCCGAACAGCTTCCCCACGCCGATGAACGCGTAAAACGCGCCCTCCGGCGGAGTGAAATCGATGCCCTCCATCCCTGCAAGCCTTTGCGACATGATTTTCGCCCTGTCCGCGAAGGTTCGAGCAGCTTTGGCAACGAAAGCCTGATCGCCGGTTAGTGCCGCGAGGGCTGCCGCCTGCGCTACGGTCGAGACGGACGTTACGCTCTGCGACTGCATCTTATTAAGCGACGCGATGAGCGCTTTTGGGCCGGCAGCATAGCCAACGCGCCAGCCGGTCATCGCATATGCCTTGGACACACCGTTGACGATCAGCGTTCGTTCACGCAGTTCTGGGCAGGCCGACGCGAAAGATATAAAGGGTGCCTCCCTAAGCAGGATGTGCTCGTAGATTTCGTCCGAAAGCACCAACACCTGCGGATTGGCGGGCGAGCACTTCGGCAAGTCCTCGGTACTCCTGCGCCGAATAGATAGCTCCGGTGGGGTTAGATGGCGAGTTCAGCAGCAACCATCGGGTCTTGGACGTGATCGATGCTTCCAGCCGCTCAGGGTCGATCTTGAAACCGACCTCGGGCCCGCAACTCACATGGACTGGGTCGCCTCCGTGCAGGGAGACGATGTCGCCGTAGGACACCCAGCAAGGCGTCGGGATTATGACCTCATCGCCAAGCTCAAGCGTGGCGAGGAATACGTCAAACAGGATTTGCTTGGCGCCATTGGCGACCATCACCTCGTCAGCGGCATAGTTCAGCTGATTTTCCGTTTTGAACTTGCTCACGATCGCCTGTCGCAGGCTCTCCATACCCGCCGGCGCGCCATAGCGCACCCGCCCCTGACGAATGGCTTCGCAGGCCGCCTCAGCAACGTGTGCCGGCGGCTCGAAATCCGGCTCGCCAAGCGACAGGTCGATGATATCGCGGCCCTCGGCAATCAATTTCTTCGCAGCCATTGCGATCGCCATGCTGGGCGATGACTTTATGCCCGCTGCGCGCTTGTTCTCGAAGTTCATCTCCGGCTTCCTTGGACTGATTGACATTTAAAGCCGGACGAAGCTTCCGCCCCGCCCGGCCCCCGGGAGGATTATCTGGTAGGGACGTAGTCGAAATCGCTGTCCCGCTTAGCGGCTGTTGGATCGCGCGTGTCTGCCAGGCCATAGCCGCCGCCGCCAGGAAGCTGGAGAATTAACCGGCGACCAGCGGGAACATGTTGCCGACCCTTCGAGGCCAAGCGCGTTCCGTCGTCGAGCAACACTGCGCCAGGAGCGCCGTTCTCGCCGCCATTGCGGCCGCGCGCGGGGTGTTCGACGCGGTCGAACATGGCGTTGAAATGCATCTCGTGACCTTCGGTCGGCGAGATTTCCACGACCTGCCCCAGGCCGCCTCGGAACTGGCCGGCGCCGCCCGAACCGTCGCGCAGTTCCTTACGCCAGAAGATGACCGGACCGACGTGCTCTGTCGCCTCGATCGACATCGAGTGCACGCCGCTTGGAAATGCCGTGGCATTCAAACCGTCAAGCGTGGAACGTGCACCGGCGCCGCCACTGTTGAAGAGCAGGACTTCTGCGCGCTGGCCGCCATCAGCCGGCGCCCTTTCACCCTGCAACGGCCGCACGCTGACGTGCAGGTTCCACAAGGCACCCGCCCCTTCCGCCGGTACGCGACCAGGAAGCATCTTGTGCACGGCGCCAAGTACGGCGTCCGGAACGAGATGCCCGAGGACGTGGCGCACCGAGACCGGTGCGGGATGTTGCGCATTGAGAATGCAGTTTTGCGGAGCCATGACGCGGAACGGTAGCAGGGAGGCGTGATTGTTCGGGATCTCCGGCGCGATCGAGCATTTGAGACCGTAACAGGCGTAGGCTGCGGAGTAGATGATCGGGCAATTGATACCCTTCGGACTGGGCGGCGAGGTCCCTTCGAAATCCGCAAGGATATGATCGTTCGCCACATCGAGGCGCACGGCGATGTCGATCGGCGAGCCATAGCCGTCGACCCGCATTACGTTGGAATAGGAACCCTTCGGCAGGGCCGCAATCCGTTCGATCGTCGCATCGTAGCTGCGCTTGAAGATGAAGTCGGCCAAGGTTTCGAGATCCGTAAGACCGAATTCGTCCATCATGTCCATGAGCCGGCGATGACCGATCTCGTTGCAAGCTGCGAGCGAATAGACATCGCCGACCACCTGATGGCTCTCGCGCACATTGTTGCGCAAGATGTTGACGAGGTCCTTGTTGACAACGCCGCGTTCGGCAAACTTCATGATCGGGACGAAGATGCCTTCTTCGTAGACCTCGTTGGCATCCGGCCCGAAACCGCGACCGCCTACATCGACTACGTGCGCGGTGCAGGCGAAGTAGCCAACCAGATCCCCTTCCCGAAAACTCGGCGAGACGACGGTGAAGTCGTGCAAGTGGCCCGTGCCCTTCCACGGGTCGTTGGTGATATAGACGTCACCCTCGAAGATGCTTTCAGGGCCGATGTCGCGGATGAAGTGGCCGACGGCTTCCGCCATAGCGTTGACGTGGCCGGGTGTACCGGTCACGGCCTGAGCTATCATCTTTCCGCCGCGGTTGAACACGCCGGCAGACAGGTCACCCGACTCACGCACGCTGGTGCTGAACGCGGTGCGGATCAGCGTAAGCGCTTGCTCCTCAACTACGGAGATTAGCCGGTTCCACATGATCTGCATGTGGACGTCAGAAAGTGCATTGGTTTTCATGGTTTTCCCTCTGTTCAGGCAGCTTGCTTGGCACGCACGAGCAGGCAGCCATCGGACTGCATGACGACTTCGCGGCTCGCTGTGATGATGGTCGAGGTTTCGCGTTCGGTGATGACCGCCGGACCGGCGACCCAATCGCCTGGCTTCATGTCATTGCGGGAGACAATCGCGGCACTTTGGAAGTTGCCTTCCTGCACGTCGAAGATTTCACGCGTGCCGCGAACCTCGGCGGCTGCTCCCTTAGCGGTCTTGCCGATCCGCTCAGGCGGGATCACCTTTGAAGTGGCACGCAGCGACCAACTGACGATCTCGACATCAAGCCCGTCAATCACGCGGCCGAAGAACTGCTCATACTGTTCGTCAAACAATTTGCGAAACAGTGCGCCGTCACTATCGATGTAATCACGCACCTCAATGGTGACTGGTACTTCCCAGCCCTGACCGACATAGCGCATGTAGGCAGTGCATTCGAGACCCGGTTCCGCGTCCGGCGCTCCTGAGCGCACGAAGGATGTCGCTTCAGCGATCAAGTCGCTGATGGTGGTGTTGATCGCTTTCGCCTCGAAGCGGCTTAGACGGCTATAGGCGCTTCGAACGGATTCAAAGCCGAATGGAGCCCTCAGGAAACCGATTGCCGAGCCGACACCAGCGCCTGGTGGAATCAAAAGATCCGACATTCCAAGCTTTTCGCACAGCCGGGCGGCATGGATAGGTGCCGCACCGCCGAAGGCAATCATCGTGAACTCCGAAAGCTCCTTGCCGTTTTCAACGGCATGCATTCGCGCGGCGTTGCTCATGTTCTCGTCAACCACTTCGCTAAGCCCGTAAGCAGCGGTCGCAACATTGGTCTCAAGCTTAGACGCCACATCCTGATCCATTGCCTTGTCAGAGGCACAGCGATCGAGCTTCATTGCACCGCCGGCAAACTCGTCGGGGTCAAGACGACCGAGAATGAGATCGGCATCAGTGACGGTCGGGTTCTTACCGCCACGCCCATAGCAGGCGGGCCCTGGCTCGGAACCGGCGCTGTGGGGTCCAACGCGGATCTGGCGCATGCTGTCGACGGTTGCAATCGAACCGCCCCCGGCGCCGATCTCGACCATTTCGATGACCGGAATGGATATGGGCATGCCGCTGCCCTTCTTGAAGCGCCAGGTGCGAGCGACCTCGAATGTCTTAGACGTCTTGGGCGTCTGTTTTTCGATCAGGCAGATCTTGGCCGTTGTCCCGCCCATGTCGTAGGAGAGGACCTGGTCGAGCCCGTAGCTGCTGGCGATATGAGCGGCGAAAATTGCGCCGCCTGCGGGACCGGATTCAAGAAGGCGAACCGGGAATTCGATGGCGCTTTCGACGCTGATGATCCCGCCGCCAGAATGGATCATAAAGATCGGGCATCGGGTTCCCTCATCCGTCAAGCGACCAACGAGGCGGTTGAGATAGGAAGCCATCAGGGGCTTGACGAAGGCGTTGGCGCACACCGTGTTGAAGCGCTGGAACTCGCGCATTTGCGGCGAGACCTCGAACGACACTGACACCGAGATGTCCGGGTTTTTGGCAAGTAGCCGGTCTCGAACGGTTTTTTCATGCGCGCCGTTCAAGTAGGAATGTATGAAGCCAATCGCGACGCTTTGATAACCGGCAGCAACAATGCGATCGCAGAGGGCATCGACTTCGGAAAGGTCCAGCGCCTTGAGCACCGAACCGTCGGCGCCGATGCGCTCGTCAAGTACAAAGCGCTCGTTGCGCGAAACCAGTGGTGCGGGCAGTACGATATCGAGATCATATTGTTCGAAACGGCTCTCCGTGCGCATTTCGATGACGTCACGGAACCCCCTGGTGGTGATGAAGGCAGTTTTCGCACCCCGGCGCTCGATCAAGGCATTGGTGGCGAGCGTGGTGCCGTGGATGATCGTATCGATCTCGGAGAGATCCACGCCCGCGACCTCAGCGACCTGTCGAATGCCTTCAACGATTGCGTTTTCGGGAAACGAGTAGTCGGTCAGCACTTTGATCGAATGGAGCGTGGCTCCCACTTCCATCGCGACATCGGTAAAGGTTCCACCGATATCGACGCCGACCCTAATTTGCTTGCCATCTTTCGCCATTTTCTTCACTCATGCTCCGTAAACGAGCTGTTGTTGCGCCGCGCCCGGGAAGGCTTGTTTTTCGACGTGCGGCGGCACTCCCCGCCCGCACAGACAGGCGGGGGCAAAAAGCTCTTCAGTGGTTGATGTTTCGGGTGCGCTGCGCGACGGCTAAATGAACGCGCAGAGCTTAAGCGTTATTGCTTGCCGGTGAAATCGACACCCGGCAATGTCGTCGGAAGCGCGGCGCGATCCACGCCAATCCATTTCTTGTAGAGCGCGTCAAGCGATCCGTCCGCGGTATGCCGGGTCACAAAATCTGTGAGGTAGGCGAGCATATCCTGATCGCCCTTGCGCACCGCCATTCCCTGGAAATTGTCGGCAACTTTGTACTTGCGCTCGAATTCGGCGCTGTGTCCTGTTTCCTTGATTACCAGGCCGTATGTGACGCTCCCAAGGATCGCATCGACCTGGCCTGAAAGCAGTGCTTGCACTGTCGTCGCATCATCGTCGAAGCGCTTGATTTCTGTCTCCGGCGGCGCAGCCTTGACCAAAACCGGTTCGAACACGCTGCCTCGGTTGACGCCGATTACGTATTTACCGAGATCCTCGTTACCCTTGATTTCAGCATCCTTTTTTGCCCAGACGGTGATGTCGTTCGACGAGTAGGGAATGACATATTGGATGACCTTGGCGCGCTCTTGCGTAATGGTCATAGAAGGCACGAGGAAATCGACATTGCCGTTGACGAGCAGAGGAATGCGGTTCTGGCCGGTGATGCGTTCGAACTTCACCTCGACGCCGAGTTCCTGGGCAATCAGCTTGGAAAGCTCGATGTCGAAACCCTCGTTTTGACCGTTCTGGTCGATGAAGCCCCAGGGAAACTGATCCATCTGAACCCCAATGACGGCCGTGCCCTTTGCCTTGATCTCTTCCGGCGTCACAGCCCCTGCAGTGTTGGCAAAGGCAGTCGCCGTCAGAATGACCGCCGTAAGACCGGACAGGAACCTGGAACGCGAGATGGTCGGTGCTGAATTGAACATGTTGGTTACCTCTGGTTGGTTTTGATATGCGTTCTTCTTGTTATCTCGCGGCGTTGAGGCGCCGTTCGACTCTTGCGCTGAAGTATGTCAGGGGCAGGCAGATAAAGAAGTAGACGAGCCCGACCGCCCCGTAGACTTGCAGTGGTTGAAACGTGATGTTCGCCATTAGCTGCCCCGAGCGGGTAAGCTCAGTCAGGCCTAAGAGTGCAGCAAGAGCAGTCCCCTTGATAAGGTTCACCAGGAAGCCGATGGTGGCGGGCAAACCGATCCGGAAGGCCTGAGGCAGGACCACGTCGATCATGCGGTAGACATAGCCGATACCAAGCGCGCGGGCGGCCTCGCTTTGACCCGGCGCCACGGCCTGGATGCTGCCACGCCAGATCTCGCCGAGAAACGCGCTGGTGTGCAGCGACAGGCCAACGGTCAGCGCCACCCAAATATCGACTTTGAGGCCAAATACCGGCATTCCAAAATAGACGAAGAACAACTGCACCAAGAGCGGCGTCCCTTGGAAGATCTGGATGTAGGTTGCCATAAGGCCGCGCAGGACTGTCCATTTGCTGGTACGACCGAGCGCTACTGCGAGACCGAGCGCTCCGCCAAAAGTGAACGCGAGAAGAGAGAGGATGACTGTCCAGCGAGCACCTTCCAACAGGAATAGAAACTCTCCGAAACCAAATTCACGGATCATCGATTTGGCCTCACTTTGTCGGATAGGAGAAGTAGGTTCTGCCGACCAGCTGCAATGCGACAGAGAAGAACTGGGACAGCAGGAGGTAGACCGCACCGAGGACGAAATAGATCTCGAAACTGCGGAAGGTTTGGGCGTCCAGCGTCTGCGCCATGTAGGTCAGTTCCTCCGCGGAGACCGACGCAACAAGGCTCGAATTCAGCATCATCAGGATGAACTGACTGCAGAGCGCCGGATAGACCGCACGGATTGCCGGTCGAAAAACGATGAAACGATAAATGTCGATCGTATGCAGGCCAAGCGCCCTGCCCGCCTCGATCTGGCCAGGCCGGATCGACTGCACGCCACCGCGAACGATCTCCGCGGCATATGCCGCGCAGTTGAGTGACATTGCGAGGATCGCTGCCTCTTCGCCGTCCAACTTGATACCGAGCGTCGGCATGCCGAAATAGATAAAGAAGATCTGGACGAGAAACGGTGTGTTGCGGATAAGCTCGATATAGCCCACCGCAATCATCCGCACGGCGGCAAGTTTACTCATGCGCATCAACATAAAGACAATGCCCAGCGAAAGGCCGGCAACCATTGAGATGGCAGACATCCTTAGTGTTTGAATGGCGCCCTCGAGAAACATGGGCCAAGCGGCAAAAACAGGGGCGAAATCGAAGGAATATTGCATCTATACACCTCTGCCCTAGTGATTGAGGATCTGGCTGAGGAACGTCTTGGTGCGTTCATGGCTCGGGTTACTGAAGAACACGTCGGGCTTGGCGCTTTCGACGATCTCACCGCGGTCCATGAAGATGACGCGATGCGCAACGGCTCGGGCAAAGCCCATCTCGTGCGTGACGCAGATCATGGTAATGCCGTCGTCGGCGAGCGACACCATCGTATCGAGCACCTCCTTGACCATCTCGGGATCGAGCGCTGAGGTCGGCTCGTCGAACAACATGATCTTTGGATCCATGCAGAGCGCGCGTGCGATGGCGACACGCTGCTGCTGACCGCCCGATAACTGAGCTGGATACTTCAGCGCCTGCTCGACGATGTGGACGCGCTCAAGATGGCGCATGGCCTTTTCCTTGGCCTCTGCCCCCGACGCCTTGCGAACGCGCCGCTGTGCCAGCATGCAGTTTTCAAGCACTGTTAGATGAGGGAAAAGGTTGAACTGCTGGAACACCATACCGACGTCGCGTCTAATATGGTCGGCATTCGCGCCGCTTTGGTTGAGCCGTGTGCCGTTGACGAAGATTGTGCCTTCCTGAATTTCCTCCAGGTGGTTGATGCAACGGATAAGCGTCGACTTGCCAGAGCCCGACGGACCGCAAAGAACAATGTGCTCGCCGCGAGCGACGTTCAGATTTATGCCCTTTAACACTTGCAAAGGGCCATACCATTTGTTGACGCCGACCATATCTATGGCTTTTTCGGACTTCGCGCTTTCGCTCATTCCTCGTTCCCCTTCCTGTTATCGTCAGGATTTCATTGCGACTTCAAACACGGCATCAACCTCGACGGATGAGCCGCGAGGAAGCGATCCGGCGCCGAGCGCCGTACGGACGTGGCGGCCATTTTCTCCGAAGATTTCGACAAGAAGATCGGAAGCGCCATCAATTACGGCGGGATGTCCCTGGAAGTGCGGCGGCGCGTTCACGAAACCGCGAAGCTGCACGCACGCAATTACTCGGTCGAGGTCCCCGTCGAGGGCGGCACTTACCCGGGCCACAAGGTTCAAAGCGCAAAGACGAGCGGCTTGATAGCCGTCTTCAGGCGAGATGTCCTGCCCCACCACGCCGACGAAATGCTCGATACCGTCGATACGCGGGATCTGTCCTGAGACAAAGAGAAGGGATCCCACGAGCCGGTGCGCAACGTAGTTTCCGGAGGCCGGCGCATTAGAAGGCAACACGATGCCGAGCTTGGAGATGCGTTCAGAGACGACACCCATAGCAAATTCCACCTGATTTTCTGCGAGCGCTTTAAAGCGCTTGTTTCGTTGCCGGAGCCATTCGCCTCGTCTCGACTGACAAGGTATCGCTGGCTCACTTACCGGGACCAAAGATTATTGAAATAGTATCTCATGTCAATACCGACACAAGAGATACTACCTCTCAAGAGGTTGACGCATTTACATCACGATAATCGTATTAATTCAGCTACTTACAGTGCATTTTTAAGTCTCTGTCGGTGCGTGTTGCTAATCAGCGTCGAAAATATTTTTGAGTCATTTGCCATAAAGAGCTTTGAATAAGGCTCGCCGATATGCTCATCGAAGCCTGTGTGCGCACACTTTGAGCGCAATCGCCGACATACAGGTAGTACCACATCTTGAAGTAGTGCTATCTTGTCAGAAGGACACCGAAACCCTATTAATCGTCAAAAGCACCGGTAAAGGGTGACGCTAGGTAACGGGTGAATCTTGGACACACTGACAAGTCGGACCATACAAGCACTCAAGGCTCATATCATCGAGGGTGAACTCGACAAGGGCGATAAGCTTGGATCGCTTAATGACCTTTCTCAACGCTTTGGCGTGAGCCGGACCGTCATTCGCGAAGCGATATCCGCATTGCGGTCTGATGGAGTAGTAGAGGCACGCCATGGCGTCGGCGTGTTTGTACGGAATGTGCCCGCGCCGGAAGATTTGACCGGCTATGATTCCGAGCTGGCACTGGCGCCGCTTCGCCGCCTGAAGACGTCATTCATCGACCTTCTGGAACTGCGAATGGCATTCGAGGTTCATGCGGCGGGTCTTGCTGCGACCCGCCGCTCCTGGGCACAGGAATCAAATATCTGGAATGCTGCCCGCCAATTCGAGGCATCGATCGACGACGAAACCGCCCTCGACAATCTGGACGTTGTTTTCCATCGCTCGATCGCAGAGGCGACGAATAATGGTGCCTTTATAGAGTTCTTCAACTTGATGAGCCTTCAAATACTCCCGCAACCGGCGTTCTCAAAGGAACTCAATCCAGCGCTCATCACGCCCGAGTACATTCAAAACACTGTGAGAGAACACAGGGCTATCTGCGAAGCGATCAGCAGCGGAAATTCCGAACAGGCCCGCGAAGCCATGCGCGCCCATCTAAACCGGAGCCATCTTCGGTACCGCGGCTTTTCAGACGGAGAAACTTCCCCGTTAAGCAATCTCGCCCAATCGCCATGAGCCGATGCGCTACATTGAATCGGCGCCAAGCCCTATTGAAGTCTAATGGCAGACCAGAAACACCAGCGCACCAGACGGTGCGGGTGTGTGGGCTGCAAGTTTGGTTTCTTATCAGTCCATTCAGGGCGCGCGCCGTACTGGGCCGCGATTGCCCCGATAAGACCCTGTACCCGACCAAAGCGTCACACGCAGCATATTTGTGTTTGCCACCCAACCAGGACTGCAAGCGTTGCCGACCGCCGACGCCGCCGGCAGCTCGGGAAAATTGTGACCATCCTAAGCGGCCACAGCAGCTCTGCGAGAGACCGTTCGCTCGCGTACATCCGGCCACCCCCCACGTTGCCCCAACGTGAACGGGTTATCTGGTTGTTCCATCGGCATTTTTTTCTTCTGGTTTGAGCGCTACACTCAAAACACGCATCAATAGCCGCAACGCGTCATCCGACCGCCCATCGGCGCTGAAGCTGTGTTTGATGCCATCCATCGCAGCCGCAATCAGCGCGGCGAGGTCCGCGGGTGATATCTCTAATGCCTTCAGGTCGATCTCCCCTTGAGCTTGAGCTGCAGCCAGTACGTTTGCCAGGAGGTCAAGCAGCTTCGATCTGGCGGCAATCGTTATATCCTTTGCCAGTTTCAAATTGGTGTCGAAGAGTTCCTTGGCGTTATCGCTTTTGCTGAACGGAGCGATCAGTCCTTCCTGGAAGGCAGAGATCGCCGCCGCGATACGGTCCACGACATTTCCCGTGCGGCCAAGCGCGGCCTCAACCTCAGACATTGTCCGTTCGTGTGCACGCGCCGAGCCGGCCCGAAAAAGCTCCTCCTTACTGTTGAAGGCAAGGTAGAGGGAAGCGCGCGAAATCCCTGTAGCACGAGCGATATCCGCCATGGTGGTCTTCTGAAAGCCGTACCGGGCGAACACCGGGAGCGCAGAATCCAAAATTAAAGCTGATTTGCGATTTTCATTTTCCATCTGGACATGTTGACGCCCCCTGTCTGAAATGTCAAAGTGACAATTGGACAATATTAGTCCACTTGTCCAATTAACCGAACTCGCATCGGAGCACGATCATGAAAGAGGCGCGACCGCCACAACAAACCACAGTGCTAGTCACGGGGATCAGCGGCTTCCTTGGCGGGCATGTGGCGCTGCAGCTGTTGCAACAGGGTTATCGTGTTCGCGGAACCCTAAGACGGATGGCGTCAGCCGCTGCAACGATGTCCCGCTTTCAACCGTTCACCGAAAATCTCGGCTTCGTCGAAGCCGATCTGGATCACGACCTCGGCTGGGCGGAAGCGGTTTCGGACTGCGATTACATCATCCATACCGCATCTCCATTTCCGAGTGGCGCGGTGCGCGATCAGACAGGATTGATCCGGACAGCAAAGGAAGGGGCTCTCCGCGTGTTGCGGGCGGCCCATGCAGGCAAGGCGAAAAGGGTCGTCCTCACCTCATCAATCGCAGCCACCAATCATGGCAGCGGGCGTGCACCGTTCAGCGAAAAGGACTGGACGGACACAGAGAGCAAACGCGCGACACCCTATTACAAATCCAAGACTCTGGCCGAGCGCGCCGCTTGGGCGTTCGCTGAAGAACATGATCTGGCCTTGACCGTGATCAATCCGGGTCTCATCCTTGGTCCGTTGTTAGGCAATGACTGCGGCGCGTCCGTCGGACTAATCAGGAAATTGATGAACGGCAAGTTCACGCGATTGCCGCGCTACGGTTGCGCAATCGCTGACGTTCGCGATGTCGCGCTCGCCCATGTCCGTGCGATGGTCGAGCCCGGGGCCACTGGACACAGGTTCATCGTCGGAGGCCGCGTCTTCTGGATGAGGGACATTGCGCACGTACTTGCCCAGTCCTTTCCAGCCTACACTTCCCAGATACCCACTGCGGAACTTCCAAACTGGTTGGTTCGAATTCTGGCTCTCATCGACGCCGACGCGGGGACGATCGTGCATGAGCTTGGAAGGGACCTCCGCATCGACACCTCAAAAGCAGAATGCGTGTTGCAATGGCAGCCGCGTCCCGAAGAAGAAACCATCCGCGCCTGCGGTCAAAGTCTGATCGAAAAAGGACTGGTGACCGCCCGCACCGCTGGCCGAGGATTTGACTTTCGCCGCGAAGAGCCAACGAAACATCCAGGAGATTAGAATGATAAACAATGTTCAGACCGAAGAAGACCGCATCCGTGAAAGCGAGCGCAGCCGATTGCGTGCGCTCGTCGCCGCCGATATCACTGCGGCGGCACCTCTTCATGCCGATGACTTCCAGTTAATCACCCCCATCGGCGGAGCTCTATCGCGGGAAGAATATTTCGGTGCCATCGCCGCCGGCCAGATCAAATACCGCGCATGGGAGCCAAGCGATATTGCCGTCCGTCTTTATGGCTCGGCCGCCGTCATACGCTACCGCGCTCGCCTGGAAGTAATCTTCAACGGACATCTCGTGCCGGCCGCAGACTACTGGCACACAGACACTTATGAAGAGCGCAACAGCCGCTGGATAGTTGTATGGTCTCAGGCCACGACCATCAGCCGCTAGCCAAATCGAGGCTGGTAGCCGTTCCCATAAGCCCTTCGAGCCAGAAGCGGTCGAGTATCCGCTTCGGGCCTTCAGGACCAACGATGGGCCATGCGTCGCCTAGAGTTGCGGGGTTAGTCCTCGATGTCGACCTGCTGGAAGCGATGCGAGCCCAATGGCTCCATCACGTAGTTCTTCACCTCTTTCGACATCGGCAGCACAACCGTGGAGTGGGCAATCGGAACCCAAGGTGCCTGATCGCTGATGATGGCCTGTGCCTCTTCGTACAGTTTCGTCCGCTCGCTTTGATCCGAGCTGGTACGCGCCTTCTGGAAGATCTCATCGAGCGGCTTGTAGCACCAGTTGGCATTGTTGCTGCCGCCAACGCCAGAGCAGCTGAAGAAATAGCTGAGCAAATTGTCAGGATCGCCGTTGTCGCTCGTGCCGCCCAAGATGACGGCGCCATCGCGCGCTTCGTCGCGCACCTTCTTCAGATACTCGCCCCACTCGTAGGAAACGATTTCGACACCGATGCCCACCTTGGCAAGGTCCGCCTGCATCAGCTCTGCCGCGCGGCGAGCGTTCGGCATATAGGGACGGCTGACAGGCATAGCCCAGATCTTCATCTTCAGATCTTTGACGCCGGCCCCATCCAGCAGCTTCTTTGCCATTTCCGGATCGTAGCTGTAGCCCTCTATTTTGCCGTTATAGCCCCACATCGTCGGCGGCAGGACGCTTTTGGCGACCTGTCCCATGCCCTGATAAACGGAACCGACAATCGCCTTGCGGTCGATCGCCATATTGATGGCGCGGCGTACTTCCAGCTTGTCGAACGGCGCGATCAAGGTATTCATCGCGAGATAGGAGACGTTGAGACCTGGCTGTTCCAGAACAGTAAGGTCCGGATTTGCCTTCAGCCCGGCCACGTCAGCCGGCGCCGGGTATGGAGCGACATGGCATTCTCCCGCCTGGAGCTTCTGCATGCGTGTCGTCGGATCGGTAGTGATCGCGAAGATGAGGTTGTCGATCTTCGGCGCGCCTGCCCAATAGTCTGCATTGGCCGCAAAGCGAATTGCCGCATCTTGCTGATAATCGACAAAGCGGAACGGCCCGGTTCCGACCGGCTTACGGTCAAGATCCTCGCGCCGTCCTTCAGCCGCCAGCTTGTCGGCATATTCCTTCGACATGATCGAGCCGAAGTTCAGGGCAAGCTTTGACGGAAGCGATGCATCCGGCTGCTTCAGGACGAACTTGACGGTCTTTTCGTCCACCTTGACGATGGCCTTGATGACCGATGGCATGTCCATGGCATTGAACATTTCCCAGTTGGCACCGGGGAAATAGCTGTTCCAGGGATCGTTCTTGTCCAACTGGCGATTATAGGTGAAGAGCACGTCGTCGGCGTTGAAATCACGCGTCGGTGTGAAGTCATCCGTCGACTGGAACTTCACGCCCTCACGCAGTTTCAGCGTGTATTCGAGATTATCGTCGGAAATTGTCCAGCTTTCAGCGAGGCCCGGAATAACCTTGGTCGTACCGCTTTCGAATTCGGTCAGGCGATCATAGATCGTCTCCGCCGAAGCGTCCCAAGTACTGTTGGCCGAGTAGAGCGCTGCATCGAACCCCTCTGGCGCGCCCTCCGAGCAATAAACGAGCGTCTTTGCCATGGCCGGTGTCAGGGCGACGCCCGAAAGCATCGTTGCTGCAAACAGAGAAACAACGGTCTTGCGCGTCCGTGCGAATTTTAGAGTCATTGGCTTATCCTCCCTCAGGAATGGAATGCGAGATGCCCGGCGAATGGCTCGCGCGCACAGGTCAATCGGCTTTGCCGGCCGTCGTGCCGAGGCCGCGACCGGGCGTCCAGACAGGGTCTGGCGCGGTCCAGAGCACATCGTTGCGGATCAGTTTCACCAGTTCACCCGCCTGCAGGTCGAGGAAGCGCTCGCCCTTGTCAGCTGTTGCACTGCGCGGATCGCCCCAGGTGCCGGTGACCGGCGCACGCTCGGCGAAGGAATAGAAGCGCGACACGTCCGCCGGCACATCGACGGGATGTTGCTGGTTGCCATATGCCTGCCCGAACATCTCGGTCTTTACCGCGTCCGGGACGATTGCCAACATGACAGATGCCTCGCCTTCGCAAGCATGCTGCGCACCGGTGTCGACCTCGAAGATTTTCCCCGCCTCCTCCGGCGCCAGCATCCAAGGCGTCGTGGCGACGATCGGCATGGCAAACTCGACCGCCAGCTCACGCACGGCAACCGCGAGCGGATCCATGTTGCCGCCGTGTCCATTGACGATGAAGAGCCGTTGGAAGCCGAGCGTCTTCAGCGAGCGCACGATGCAGCGGATGACGCGGCTGAGCGTATCGTAGTCGAGCGTGATGGTTCCGCCGAAAGGCAGGTGGTGTTCGCTCATGCCAAGCCAGAGGCCAGGCAGAACGGCGACCGGGATATCATCGGCAACCAGACGGGCGGCGCGAATGGCCGCCGCCGATGCGCTGGCGGTATCGGTAATAACCGGCAGATGCGGGCCGTGCTGTTCCAGCGAGCCGATCGGCAGAATGGCGAGCGCCCCGGGCTTGCCGGCAATTTCGCGCAGGCTGGGTGCGGTCATGCGCGCCCATTCAACTTCCTTCGTCATGTCAGGCCTCTTTCATCAGATCACGTTCATGTCCGGATCGCAGGCGCCTGGACCGCCACACGCCTGTCTGCGTCGGACCAGCATTCCGAAACATGCCGAAACGGCGGCCGACAGAAGGGCGCCGATTTGCGTTGGTTCGCGTCACTGTTATCTCCGGCAAGCAGTGGGTCGGGCTTCGCCTCCGCTCCGCCGAGCGAACAGCTCCAAATTTGCACAGTCGGAAATATCAATCAAATTATTTTTCGGATAAGAAAATTATATTTCTTAAAATACCTACCTCGAGCATCAATTCATCGAACCGCCATGCGCCGCCCATGCGGACGGAAGGCGGAACGCCCTATAGCGCTCGTCTGCGTCTCAACCCTCGGCCAGATGACACCTCGCCTGGCGCGGGCCATCGCCGAGGCGGTGGAGAACCTGCGGTGCCTCGCAGCCAGCAGCAGCCTTGGCGCATCGTTCCCTGTAGAAGCAACCGGCCGGCAATTTGCGGTTGTTTGGAAGCTCCCCGATCCGCACCTCGGCAAGGATCGGCAAGGGGCTTCCGAAACTCGGAGCTGAGGCCAGAAGCGTTTGAGTGTACGGGTGCCGAGGATTGCCAAGAACCTCGTCGGCGGGACCTGATTCAACGATCTGGCCGAGATACATCACAGCGACATCGTCGCAAAAATGGCGCACCAGCGCGACATCGTGCGAAATCAAGAGGTACGTTAACCCCCGCTCCCGCTGCAACTTCAAAAGCAGGTTGACGATCTGCGCCTGCACCGACACATCGAGCGCCGATGTCGGCTCGTCCAACACCATGAGATCGGGATCCGTGCTGATCGCGCGGGCGATTGCGATGCGCTGGCGCTGGCCACCTGAAAACTCGTGGGGCAGGCGATCCAGATGTTCCGGCCTCAAGCCGACGGCAGCGGCCAGTTGCTCCGCCTTCGCATGCAACTCGGCATTGCTGTGTCCGCCGCGAATGTGCAGCGGTTCGCTGATCAGCCGCCAGACCGGCAGCCGCCGATCGAGCGAGGATTGCGGATCCTGGAAAACGATCTGCATCTTCTGCCGCAGATCGCGCTTTTGCTTTCCCTGTGTTGCCTGCAAATCCTGGCCGTCGATCGTCACCCTGCCCTGCTCGTAAGGCGCAAGCCCGATGATCGCCTGGGCGAGCGTGCTCTTGCCGCAACCGGACTCGCCGACAATGCCGAGGCTTCTACCGCCGCGAACCTCAAGGGTGACGCCGTTGACGGCGTGCACATGCGAGGTGGGGCGACCGAGCCAGTCTCGGGACGCGGGGAAGCGGACTTTGAGATCGGAAACTTCCAGAACGGGCCGGGTTATCGTGTCAATACCTTCGGTCATTGCGGGCTCCCCTGCTCTGTTTCCGGTCCGACACCACGCCGCCAGCAGGCCACCTGTCGGCCATTGGCGCCCTCCAACTGCGGAGACCGGGATCGACAGAGATCAACCGCTTCCTTGCATCGTGGCTGGAAATAGCAGCCGGCAGGCGGGTGCATCAGGTTCGGTACCGCGCCGGTGATCGCTTCGAGTTCCTGCTTCGGCGCCACCCGTTCCGGCAGGCAGCGCAGCAGCGCCTGGGTATAGGGGTGCTGCGGCGCGTCGAGAATGGCTCGCGTCACGCCCTGCTCCACGATCCTTCCGGCATACATCACGTAAAGTCGATCGCAGAGCTGCGACACGACCGCGACGTTATGCGAGATGAAGATCACCGACGTCCCGGTCCGGCGGGCGCGGTTCTGGATAAGCCGCAGTATCACGGCCTGGACGGTGACATCGAGCGCAGTCGTCGGCTCGTCGGCGATGATGAGCCCGGGATTGCAGGAGAATGCCATCGCGATCAGAACCCGTTGCCGCATGCCGCCGGAGAGCTCGAACGGATAGAGCTTCATGACCCGCTCGGGCTCGCCGATCAGCATGTCGGCAAGAATATCCCGGGCAATGCGCCTGGCATCCGTCAAGCTTGCCTCCTCGTGACGCATGATGACATCAGTCAGCTGCTTGCCGATGCGGATCGTCGGGTTGAGCGCGTTCATCGGCTCCTGGAAGATGGTCGAGACCATCTTGCCGCGCACATCCTGCAGTTGGCTCTCGTTCATGGCGAGGGTGCTATGACCAAAGATCCTGACGGAGCCGCCGGTGATCCTGTAGCGCCCCTTGGGCAGCAGCCCGGTTGCTGCCATGGTCGTCACCGATTTGCCGCAGCCGGACTCGCCGACGATCCCGACGATCTCTGCCTTTGCGACATTGATCGACACATTGTCGAGCGCCTTGATCGCCCCGCTGAAGGTTGGGAACTCCAGCGACAGATTGTGAATGGCCAGCGCCTGACCGCGAGATTCAACAATACCGGTCGTCATCATCTGCCCCTCAAGCGCGGGTCGAGCATATCGCGGATGCCGTCGCCAACGAGGTTACATCCCATGGCCGTGATCAGAATGGCGAGACCCGGGAAGGTCGCGTACCACCACTGATCGAGCATGTAGCTGCGGCCGCTGCTGACGAGCGCGCCCCATTCGGCGGTGGGCGGCTGAGCACCGAGGCCGATGAAGCTGAGGGCGGCTGCGATCAGCACAACACCGCCAAGATCGAGCGTCGCCTGCACGATGATCGGCGACATGGCGTTTGGCAGGATATGCCAGCGCAGAATGTAGAGCGGCGAGGCACCGAAAGTGCGCGACGCCTTTACGAAGACCTGCTCGCGCAAGGACAGCGTTTGACCGCGGGCCAGGCGCACATAGGCGGGAATCCGCACGATCGCCACGGCTAGCATGGAGTTGAAGAGGCTGGGCCCAAGGGCCGCGGCCAGCGCCATGGCCAACACGAGCGCCGGCAAGGCAAGGACGACGTCCATCAGCCGCATGACGGCGGTGTCGACCCGTCCGCCGACCACGCCGGAAAAACAGCCGATCAGCACCCCAACCGACATCGAGATCAGGACAATCATGAAGGCGGCGCCGCAGGATGCCCTTGCCCCATAGACGACGCGCGAGAACAGGTCGCGGCCGACCTCGTCGGTACCGAACCAATGGGCAGCACTCGGTGGCAGCAGACGCGCCGTCAGCGAGACCTTGTCCGGGTTGTACGGCGCGATCACCGGCGCGGCGATGATCATGATGAGGACGAGCAGGATGATGGCAGCGCCAACCAGGGTCAGCGGGCTCCGGCGGCTGAGGTACCAGAGATAACGCAGCCGCTCGGATAGGGACCTGGTCCTGCGCATTGCGGAACTCGCCGCGACAGGTTCGGTGGGGATGACGGCAGACATGATCAGACCTCCCTGATCTGGGGGTCGGCGAGCATGTAGGCGAGATCGACCAGGAGATTGATCAGCACATACCCAATGGAAGCGACGATCGTGAAGCCCATGATGGCGGGAAAATCGAGCGTCTGAATGGAGGTGACGACGTAGGTGCCCATGCCGGGCCAGGCAAAGATCGTCTCGGTCAGCACCGCGCCATAGAGAAGATCGCCAAGTGCCAGCCCGAGCAGGGTGATGGAAGGGATCAGCGCGTTTCTGAGCGCATAGTTGAAGATGATCATGCCCTTGCGCAGGCCGCTGGCGCGCGCAGTGCGAATGTAGTCTTCCTGCAGGACATCCAGCATCGAGGCGCGTATCTGGCGCGTGATCACACCCATATTGGCAAAGGCCAACACAAAGCCCGGCAGGATGATGTGGTAGACGGCGCTGCGGAAGGCATCGAAGCGGCCTTGCAGCAACGAGTCGATCAACAGGAACCCGGTGATGCGTTCGGGCGCAACGATGCCCATGGCCAGACGGCCGCTGCCGGGCAGTATCTGAAACTTGGCGTAGAAGAGATAGATCAGGATGAGGCCGAACCAGAATACCGGCATCGAGATGCCGCACACGGAGACAGTGCGCGCAATCTGGTCAATCGGACCGTCCTTGTAGACCGCCGACAGCACGCCAAGCGGTACACCCAGACAGATCGCGATGAAGAGCGCGACCGTTCCAAGCTCCAGCGTCGCCGGCAGGAAGGTGCGGATATCGCCGGCGACCGGGCGATTGGTCCGCAGGGACGTCCCCAGATCGCCCTGCAGCAGATTGCCGATATAGATGGTGAACTGTTCGACAACAGGTCGATCAAGGCCGAGATTGCGCCTGACGTTTTCAAGCGTTTCGGCGCTCGCCCGGTCGCCTGCGATCATGCGCGCCGGATCTCCCGGGATGAGATGGGAGATCGTGAAGGTGATGACGGCGACGCCTAACACCACGAAAAGCAAAAGTACCAGGCGCGGGATGATGATGCGGGTGATAGCCATGGACGTCAGCCCTTCCGGCAGGAGAACCCTGACCTTGCTTGGGAAACGATGAAACCCTGCCGCCACAGCCGTTGAGGCGGGCGGCAGGTGTTGCGTGGAATGAGGCCCGTCAAGGCCGCGGGATCGGCCTGATCCGGCTCCGTCATTCCGTTTTCGACATCGTTCCGAAGTTGTAGACCTGGATCAGCATGGGGTTGTAGACATAGCCTTGCACGACGGCGCGGCGGGCGAAGATGTCGTTCTTTTCCATGATGTAGAGATAGGGCGCGTCCTCAGTCGAGAGCTTCTGCGCTTCGGCATAGAGTTCCTTGCGCTTCTCCTCGTCGACGATGGATCCCGCCTCTTTCACGAGCGTGGTCACCTTGGTGTTGTCGTAGAAGGAACGGTTGCCCGGACCGCCCATTTTGTCGGCGTCGAACCAATAGTTCATGAACATGTAGGGGTCGGCGAAATCAGGCGTCCAGGCGCCGGGAGCCATATCGAATTTGCCGTTGGCCACCAGTTCGCGTTTGGTCGTGTCGGCGACCGCCTGCAGATCGAGCTTGATGCCGATTTCCGCAAGAGACGCCTGCAATGCAAGCCCGACCGGCTCCCAGGCAGGATCGGCTTGAGAGAAAGTGTAGGTCAGGCGAATGTCACTCTTGCCGGAGTCGGCGAGCAGGGCCTTGGCCTTCTCGACATCATATGTGTACTGGAAACCCTTCGGGTCGTGCCCCCACATGCCGCTCGGCACCGCGCCGCGCATCTGCTTGGCCTGGCCGAGCATGATGCCGTCTATGATGCCCCGATAGTCGACCGCATAGGAAATCGCCTGGCGAACCCTGGCGTCATCCAGCGGCGGCTGGCGGTTGTTCATGTAGATGTAGTTCACATACATGCTGGGATTGCTCTCGACCACGACGGAGGCGTCCTTCTGCAGCGCCTCCGCCTGATCGAGCGGGATCTGCTCGATGATGTCGGCATCACCGTTGGTCAGTTGAAGACGACGGGCCGAGACGTCGCCGACGATGCGGACGACCACTTGTTTCAGCGCCGGCTTGGTGCCTGCGTAGTGCTCGTTGCGATCGAGCACGATGCTCTGGTTGCGCTCCCAGGAAGCTATACGGTATGGGCCGCTACCTGCGGAGTGCTCCGCAAGCCAGGCCTTCGCCATGTCGCCGTCCTTCTCGTGCTCCATCACCTTGGGATTGATGATCGCCGCACCGGAGACGGCGAGTGTCGAGATGAAGGGCGCAAATGGCGCCGTCAGATGGAATCTCACCGTCTGCGGATCGACGACCTCGACCTCCTTCAGCACCGGAAACGCGTCGGAGGGTCCCGCCTTCAGCTTCATCAATCGATCGAAGGTGAATTTGACCGCAGCGGCGTCGACCGGTGTGCCGTCATCGAACTTGTGGCCGCTGGCGAGCTTGAAGGTCCACACGAGGCCGGCGTCGTCGGCAGTCCAGCTTTCAGCCAGTTCGGGGCCGACCTCCGTTGTCGCACCCTTGTAGGCCACGAGCCTTTCATAGGCAGCGTAAATCAGTGTGTAGCCGCTGTTGCTGATTTCGACGCCAGGATCGGCGGTCGGCGGATCTTCCGCTCGCGCCAGTACCAGCACGTCCTGCGCAGCGATCGCGCCGGAAAGAGGCGTTGATGCCAGAAGCAAGGCGACGCCAATCGATTTCCACTTGGAAGCGTTCATCTCGTAGTCCTCCCCAGAACTGCGGCGCACGATGCCCTCCCGGCACCGACCGCAGCACTAGAGTAGGAAACGATTTTCCTAAGTGCAATATTTTTTCTTATCGTACTCGTCTTTAGTTACATTAGCTTGTGAGCTTGGTCGTTTGTGCGTTCGCCAAGGTGGAGACCAATTCGGTTTCCGGGGTCGAGCAAACGCACAGGATTTGCGCAGGTTCTTCGCTCACGCTGAGATAGGCGTGCCCCGTCATGGCATCGAAATAGCAGGAATCGCCTTTCTTGAGCCGTAAGGGCGCATAGATCTCGGTATGAAGTTCGAGTTCCCCTTCGATAACGTAGAAGAACTCCTCGCCCTTGTGCCGGATAAGCGGCCCGAACTCCTCGAGCGTGCGGGCGCGGGCCACCGCCACGATCGGAACCATCGACTTCTTCGAAATCTCCGTACAAACATAGAGATAGTCGTAGTTTTGTGTGATGATCTCCCGCCCATCGCCGGATCTGGTATAAGTGCGGCGCCCCAGCATACTGGGGGCTTCCTCAGCACCCGCCGTGGTCCCGAAAAGCTCGACGATATCGACCTTGAGGCCCTGGGCGAGCTGAATCAATCGGTCGTAGGTGAGCTGCATCTGGTTGTTCTCGACCTTGGAAAGGGTCGAGACCGCAAGCCCGGTCATGGAGCTCACCTCTGCCAGCGTCCAGCGATTGCGGTTGCGAATCTCCTTCAGGATATCGCCGAGGCTGGATTTCGCATCGGTCATCGTTGGCGTCTCCAATTTACCTGCAGCCGTTCCGGACCGCGTGCCGCTCTCGGCTCAGCCCGCGACGCGGGCAGAATCCGACTGGCATGATAGGAAAACCATTTCCTATAATACTTGGCCGAAATCAACATCGGCTTGAAAAGCAATCCCATACTAGAGCATCCCGCTTTCACGTGGAATCGCCGAAGGTGGATAAGATGCCCTAGAATCAAAGTGCTAGAGCGCCGAGCGACACCCTTGCACCCAGGCGTCACCGGCACGACCCAATGGCTGCCAAATCTTCGCCGCGCTGAGCCGCGCCAAATGGCATCCTTTCTACTGTGCGAACGGGTCGCCGACCTTCGGCCAATAGGGGCGTCTCAATTTTGTGAAGGGCAGCTGTTCAAAGCTGGGTTGCAAGGCGCCGGGGCCGCCGACATAGAGGATTTCGCTGGCGATCGGTTCAAAGCCGGCGCGGAAGTGGTTGCTCGACTTCACCACGACAATCTTCCTCTGCGCCGGGTTCAAGCCCAGCGCCGTCATGCATTCCGGGTGGAAGACTTGTGTGCGCACGGTGTTCAGCACGATGTCGATGCCGCCTGCCGTAACCCACACCGCGTCGCCGATCCCGAGCGGCGTCGGCCCGAAGCGCTGGGTAACGCCGGAGGTGATGCGCCTGACATTCACGGTCAGATCCAGGGGGTCGCCGGAGGCCGGCCCGACCTTGCCGCCGATCCTCAGCGCCAATGTCGCCCCTTCTCCCGCCTCGCGGCACATGCGCACCGCAATCGGGTCCCAGTAGAGGCAGGTCGCCACGTCCTCGATGCCGCGTTCGATGATGCGGCGCAGGATGAAGGTCGAGTCTCCGGGCGCCCCGCCGCCGGCATTGTCGGAGACGTCCGCCAGCACGATCGGTCCGCTCTTCGCGGCGACGGCCCGATCCAGCGCGTCATCGATATCGAGGTAGGTGCCGCGCATTTCCTCACGCGCATCGAATATCTCTCTGCCAAAGGCCTCCGCGGTCCGTGCCGCCTTCGCTGTATCGTTGTCGGTCACGACGAGCATCTTGGCGCCGACATCTTCGACGTCTCCCCAGGGAAAGCCGTGACCGAAGGAGACCGAGAGAATGCCATCCTGCCCCTCCATCGCCTTCATGCGGTCGACAATGCCGCGCAACGGCGCGCGATGCGGGTGGAAGGTATTGATCATCCGGCAGTCATAGAGGCCCATCACCGGCCGCACTTCGCCCGCAAGGGTTCGCTTCATCAACCGGAACAATTGGTCGGCGACCTCCTCGATGTCGGTGTGCGGATACTCCTTGTAGGTGGAGATCATAGTCGCGCTCGAGAGCATGCGATCGGTGATGTGGCAATGCAGATCAAGCTCGGCAGCAACCGGGACATTCGGCCCGACCACTCCGCGCACATGCTCGAGCAGATCCCCCTCAACATCGTCATAGCCCTCGGCAACGCAGGCGCCGTGCAGGGCAAGCATGACCGCGTCGACCGGCATCGCCGCCTCGAGGTCGCCGAGGATGGTGGAGCGGAAGCTTTCATAGACCGCCCGCGTGGTCTTGCCGCCGGGCTCAGCCACGGCGCAGAGGCTCTCCACCACGTCCCAGGCTTCTTCGTCGGCACCATTGCGCCAGACAGACATTTGCGACGAGCAGCAGGTGAGCGGCCTGCTGGTGGCGTCGCCATAGGCGATCAGGTTTTCCCGGAAGGCCTCAAGGCCCGTCTGCATCGGCGAAAACGTATTGGTTTCGGTGTCCAGCCCCGCAATAAACAGTTTCATTTTTGCCTCTCGCCAACAAAGAAAGATATTTTCTAATCATAAAACTATGTTTATCGTCGGAAAGTCAAATGCATCATTCGCGCCATCGCGCGGCTGGCCGGGGAGGCAGGAATGCGCATATATATTTCCGCGGATATCGAGGGGATAGTCGGGGTCGTCAGCCGCGACCAGCTGATGCCGGAAGGTTTCGAATACGAAAACGCGCGCCGTTGGATGACAGATACCGTCGTTCACGCCTGCGAGGCTGCTCACGAGGAAGGTGTGGAAGAGGTTATCCTCAGCGATTCCCACGGAAATGGCGAGAGTATCCTAATTGACCGTCTGCCCGACTATGTGCAAATCGTCCGCAGCTGGCCGCGGCCGCTAATGATGATGCAGGGCGTCGAGCTCGGTTCCTTCGTTGGTGCGATGCTTCTCGGCTACCATGCCGGGGCAAGTCATCCGGGTGGCGTGCTGTCGCACACGATCGGCGGCACAGCCTTTGCCGAGGTGCGGATCAACGGTGTCGTCATGCCGGAGGCCGGCATCAATGCTGCCATTGCCGGGCATTTCGACGTGCCGGTCCTGCTCGCCTCAGGCGACAACATCGCCTTGGACGAGATCAAAGCGCGTATCGGCGATATCGTGACGGTGCCGGTCAAGCAGGTTTACAGCACACAATCGGCGATATCGTTGACGCCGGCCGTCGCGCATCGCCGGATTCGCGAGGGCGTCAAAGCGGCGCTGGCGAGAGCCGGCGCGGCGAAACCGTTCAAGTTGGAAAACCCGACGCTGGAGATCGTGTTCCGAAATCGCCTGCCGGCCGAATATCTCTCTTACCTCAAGGGCGTCGAGCGCACCGACGGTTATACGATCCGCTACCAGGGCGACGACATGATCGACGTCTCGCGCTTCATCCAATTCGTGGTCGGCTACAATTCACGCCTGACTTTCTGACCAACTCCGCTACGGAATCCCGCCATGACCACCTCCATTATCCTCGGCGCCGGCATGGTCGGCGTCTCCACCGCGCTTGCATTGCAGGAGAGCGGGCACCAGGTGGTGCTGCTGGATCGCCAGGCACCAGGGCGGGAAACAAGCTATGGCAACGCCGGCATCATTCAAACTGAAGCCGTCGAGCCCTATGCCTTCCCACGCAGCTTGAACGAAATTGCCAGGGTGGCGCTCAAGCGCGGCAACGACGTCGATTGGCGGCTTGGCGATATGCGACGTCTGGCGGGGCCGCTCTGGCGCTATTTCACACAGTCTGCGGCTGCGCCTTACGCGAGAACAATTGCTGCCTATTCCCAGCTCGCGCTGCGCGCGAGCGACGATCACGCGCGCTTCATCGAGCCCGCGGGTGCTGGTGAACTGATCGTGCGGCGGGGATGGCGCGCTGTCTATCGTACGCCCGCGAATTTCGAAGCAGCTGCCGCGGCCGCGGAGCGGCTGAGGCGTGTCTACGGCGTGCCCTCAGATGTGCTTGGTGCGGACGAACTTGCGGCGAGCGAACCCGCGCTGCTGCGTCGGCTTGCGGGTGCTGTCCATTGGACCTCGCCTTGGACCTGCCGTGACCCGGGCGAACTGGTTGCGCGCTACGCCGCTCTCTTCGTGGCGCGCGGCGGGACGCTGGCTCGGGGTGACGCCATGACGTTGCAGCAGAATGGTGCCGGTTGGCGGGTCTTGTCTGAGGATGGCGTTGTCGGCGCTGAAAACGCGGTCATTGCCCTGGGACCATGGTCGCCGCCGCTTGCGAAGATGTTCGGCTATAGCATACCCATGGTGTTCAAGCGCGGTTATCACAGGCATTTTTCAGGCCCGGACGGGCCGCGCGTCTCAATGCTCGATGTCGACAATTCCACGTTGATTGCGCCGATGAATGCGGGATGGCGGGTTTTGACCGGCGCGCATATTGCGCCGCCGGGAGCAGCGCCTGCCTCGCGACAGATTCGACACGCGACCAGCGCTGCGCGCGAGCTTTTTGCGCTGGGCGAGCCCATCGAACCGACGCCATGGTCGGGTACCCGCCCCTGCATACCCGACATGCTGCCTGTCGTCGGCCCGACCCGGCATAAGGGCTTGTGGTTCCATTTTGGTCACGGCCATCAGGGCTTCACATTGGGCCCGACGACCGCATTCCTCCTGGCAGAGTTCATGGCAATGGGCCGCTCGCATCCCCTTACTCTCCCCCTGCTGCCGTCAGCGCGAGGTTGGGCGTAACGCAGCCGCAAAGACCACGACGGATTGTGTTGGGGTGGATTTTGGGATGTTGATCATCGACGTTGACCGATTCAAAACACCTCCCGCTCGAAGAGCGAAGCCCACTCCATCGGAGCCTTTTCCTTTTCGGCTCCCTCCGGCGGAGCGACAATCGCAGCCTGCGCGAGGGCAATTCATTGTTGACGAGACCCGCATGCATTTTTGCCGCGCCGTGGCCAACTGACCGGGTCAACTACCAGCGTGATGTCGAACCGACAGCAACGCCTATCGGCTGCTCTTAGGAAGCTCTTCGTCGAAACGGGTCTTTTCGCGCCCCGGGTCGTCGTCGAGGATCTCCTCCTCGCTGTCTTCCGGCAACGCTTCATCCGGGTCCATATTGGCTTCATCCCGGCTCGGAACCGGCGGCACGCGGCCCTGATCGGACGGCGGATTGTCGGCATCGTGCAAAGGGAATTCGCCGGACCGGTCTGGCAACGGAATCGTCTCGGGAGGGCTCGATGTCCAGTTCTGTTCCTTCGGATCGCTCATCATCTGACTCCTTTCCTGTTGGAAAGTGAACCGACGGCCATCGGGAATGTTCCCTATCGGGAGGCATTCTTATGCCGATCAGATCCGATCGCATGAAGCTCTACCCCGGCGGCGGAACACACTCGAAGGAATGGAAGGCCTTCCGCGCCTCCCTAATCGAACGCGCCCGCAACGCTTGCGAGGGCAGGCCAAAGCTCCCGGAATGCCGCGCCGCCAACGGCCAGCCTCACCCGAAGACCGGCAGCAAGGTTGTGCTGACGATCGCTCAACCCCTGCGAATGCGCCGGCGGCGAGAGCCAGTGCGTCGACCCTCCCCGCGGGTGGACCGTAATGATCTCTTCGCCATCCATGGCCATCAAGCCGGAGAATGGGTTTGAACCATGCGGCTCAGGCGTGGAGCGGTGGCAGAAAACAGTTCTGTGTGCGGGACCGGGCAGTCTTTGCCAAGCTCTTGCAATCACACGGCACTTTGTTGGCCGATCACTGTTGGCCAGCCCCTTCGCTTTACTGATGCTCATAGCCGCGGAGGTCTGCCGGGGGCCGCGGATAGGGATTAGCAGCGCGATCGAGCTGCTATGGCGTTTCGGAGAACGGGGATCGGTCCATCTAAACCAGCGATTTCCCGAGCCTGCTCCTTGGAAAGCAACCGAGGCGGCCTTTATTGACCGATGCTAAGCGCGGCACATCCAAGGTCCGTAAAGTGCGGCGCAGAGAATGGGACCCAGCTGGTATCGGCGCGTTCTCCGTTAACGTGGTCCGCTTGGCGGCTCACCGGGTCAGTCGGGGCGTAGCTGAGAACGGACATCTATTCCGGGGCAATTATCATTTCGCCTAGAACTTGATGACGCCATCCGAGAGAGAAGCCCGCAGCTTGTAATGTACCGGTACCGACCGGTAGCGTTCGATCAAATCGGGCGATGCCTTCTTGCCATAGTGTACCATCATTTCTGGCATCAAAATGCGCTCTCCCGCGAACGCTTCGTACCTCACCAACGCTCCTGCAGCGATACGGCCGGGTTTGATGATACGACAATAGAAGCCGGGTCGAGCAGCATTGATGTACATTTTTGAGAAACAAGGGTCATCCATTCTTTCGCAAAGGATTCGGCATGGCATCCGAGGTGCTGTCACTTCCATCACCAGATCGCCGGTGGTGAAACGATCCCCGGCCGCTACGACTTGATTGTCCAGTCCTTCAAGGCAAAGATTTTCGCCGAAAAGTCCGTAGGCAATGGATCTGTTCAGTTTCTTTTCCCACCAGGCACGGCTCACATCTCCCTCGATGTAGATGGCCTGGTCGGGGCCGCCGTGGTGCTTCCGGTTGCAGACAGCGTCGCCTTCAAGTCCTTCACATCCAACTAACGGGCTGTGGCGGGTCGGACGTTTGTTGATTCCGGTTTTCATCCGGTTGCCCGGTCTTACTTCCGCTTTCCCAGTGCACACCGCCAGCACTCTCAGTTCTCGAATCCCGCCCGGCATTTAGAGCATTGCGATCATTATTGCGATGGCCACCATCGCAAGTACTGCTACGCCGACGTGAAGAAAGTGCGCTGCGCTGCTGTTGCTTTTAAAGGTTCGTGCCATGATATCACCTCGTCAGTAGACAAGTTAACGCGCGGCTTGTGTGATGGTTCAAGCCTTCCCGCTCCAAGGCTATTTTAGCGCGCACGCGAGCATCTTGCCGCTCGTCTTGAGGCTTCCTATCTCAAGTAGCGTCCTCGACATGGAGCCTCGAGATGGATGAGCTTGCAGCGAATGGCGTTCCCGACGCCGAGATCGAAGTAATCCCGCCCGCGCGTGATGAAGTTCCCGCGGGAAACACAACCGTATGCCTTTGTTGTCAAGAAGTGCGCTCGGCCTCGCGAATGGACGCCGATGGCTGCGGTATTTGTGACGAGTGCCTGGCGCCATCATTTGAGGGGTTATTCGCACGGGAGTTTCGAAGTGAAACGGGCGTGATCAATCGCCCTTTGCGGACGTGGGCGCCGTAAGCCTGTCAAAGCGGGTTGGGGACAATGACTAGCCAGAGCGCGGCGACGCGAGTGGCTCCTTTTCCCACGTCCTCACCCCTCATTTTTGAATATTAGAATAAAAACACATGAAGTTGCCTCGCTTCGGAACAAATGCGCACCGCGCTGGTTAAAGCGCGACCTACGGAATCCTAAGAACCAATCGATCCCCCCATGATCGTCGACAAGACGCTCATGAAAACATGCGTGTGAACTCAGATATGCGGAAAGTAGTTGTCATCAGCGATTTTCAGGACGGTTGGCCTCCTGCTTCTGCGGTTCCCACCAAGGCCGAACGTCTACTGACCTGGACGACGCGATTGAAGGAAGAGCAGGAGGAGTGGCAGTCTGGGGACCATGAAATCGTGGTAGAGGGCGGCTATCTGGAGCGTCTCCCTTTGGCGTGCCTCGCTCAAGGAATGGTTGATCGCGCGGAAATCTGGAGCCACTGGCGTAACAACGCCCCACCCGATGAATGTCCTGCTGAGGCGCATTTGAAGCGACGCGTCTTCATCTTGAACGGCCCGGATCATCCGTTCTCCTCTGATGATATGCTTGCTCACATTGAGGTTTATGGCGCTCCTACCATCCTTTGCGTCTTAGGGCTGGGTGTCAGTGAGGAAATACTTCTCCCCTGCCATCGCAGCTTCAAAATCTATAACTCGATAGATGCGCCCGCCCTGCGAATTCCGTCCAACATAAGCCGTCACTTCGATCTCATCCTGTCGGCTTCCAAAGAGCAGAGCGACGAGATCCGCGCGCGCCATCCAGAGACGCAGATCGCCATCCTTCCGATCGGACCCGAGTTCGCGTCCCCCTCCACGTTTTATCCAATCGAAGGACCGAAGGATTACGACGTCATTTATGTAGCCGCTGCTCAGCCCTACAAACGTCACGACATTCTGTTTGCAGCATTGAGCCGTTTGCCACGAACCGTGCGCACGCTTTGCGTATTCGGTTATGGCGAGGACGCAGCGGCATTGCGTCAAGACGCGGCCGAACTCGGACTGAACGCCGATTTCGTCGGACCTCCGGCCGTGCCCATCGCGGAGGTCAACCGTTTGATGAACCGAGCGCGCATGGGCGTTGTCTGCGGTGTCGATGACGGAGCGCCAGCGGTGCTCACCGAATACATGCTGGCCGATCTGCCCGTTCTTGCCAATGCTGCGTTGCGCTGCGGGCTCCAATATATCACCCCAGAGACCGGCGCCGTGGCCACAGCGGACCGGTTTCATCTGGGCATCGCCAACATGTTGACGCGGCTTGAGGATTTTACCCCTCGCGCGGCGGTCCTGCGTCAATGGACGTGGCACCATTCGATCAGAAAACTTCAACAGTTGATTGCAGCCCATCGTTCAAACCAAGAGAGGAGCGCGCGGGACTCAGAGATCGTTTGATCATTCGAACGTCTGAAGCGCGGTTGATTTATGAATATATTGCCAAATTCTTTATCAACAGATGAGATCCACCGAAATTCTGATGTACCGCTAATCTGTTTTTCCCATCTTCGGTGGGATTTCGTGCTGCAACGGCCGCAACATCTGATGCAGCGGTTCTCGCGGGAGCGCAACGTATACTTCTTCGAGGAGTTTATCCCGACCAATCATCATTTGCCCTATCTTGAATTTCACTCCTTCGCCGGCTCGAAGGTAAGAGCCGTGCGCCCGAGAGTGCCAGATCGTTGGAGCGAAGCGGAGCGCCAGGCTGGATTGACCGAGCTGCTTGACGACCTACTCGAACTCATCGGGCGAAAGCCGCCGATCCTGTGGTTTTACACGCCGATGATGTTCCCATTGGCTCGGCATGTCGCCGCCGCCGCTGTCGTCTACGACTGCATGGATGAACTCGCGAATTTCAGATTTGCGTCGCCGCTCGTGGGCGAGTTGGAGCAAGAGCTGATGCGCCGGGCCGACGTCGTATTCACGGGCGGTTATAGCCTGTATGAAGCCAAGCGGCTTCTCCATGATAACATACATCCCTTCCCTTCTGCCGTCGACGTCGGTCATTTCCAGTCGGCGCGCGCAATATCCGACATCCCCGACGATCAAGCGCCGTTTGCACGCCCGATACTCGGTTTCTGCGGGGTTATCGATGAACGTCTCGATCTGGACCTCGTCGCGGCCTTGGCCGATCAGCGTCCGTGGTGGTCAATTGTATTCATCGGGCCGATCGCCAAAATCGCACCGGAGGAACTGCCGCGGGCACCCAACATCCATTACTTGGGGCAGAAGGATTATGCGAGGCTCCCTGCGTATTTTGCCGGCTGGGATGTCGCGTTGATGCCGTTTGCCCGCAACGACGCCACCCGTTTCATCAGTCCGACGAAGACACCTGAATACCTTGCCGCAGGACTTCCCGTCGTGAGCACGCCGATCACAGATGTCGTGAGGCAATACGGAGACATCAATGGCTTATTCGTCGCAGCCGATGCCGCGGCCTTCGTGCAGGCGTGCGAGGCAGCGCTTCAATTGGGACCCAAGCATGGGGACTGGCTGAAGGTCGTCGACGAACGACTGGCAACACTTTCCTGGGATGACACTCACCGTCGTATGGATCGGCTAATTCATGAGGTCTTGGATCCTGCTGTGCGGGCGCCGGGGCCCCTTTTGCGTCACGTGGGAAAGACGTCACGAAAGAGCTCGAGGCACCACCGAATTGATTACCTGATCGTCGGGGCGGGATTTGCGGGGGCGGTCTTGGCCGAGCGTCTTGCCAACGAGGGCAAGCAGAGAGTTCTTGTATGTGACCGGCGCCCCCACATCGGAGGCAATGCCTACGATTTCTACAATGAAAACGGTATCCTGGTTCACAAATATGGACCGCACATTTTCCATACCAATAGCGAAGCGATCTTTAACTATTTGTCGCGCTTCACGGCCTGGAGGCACTACGAGCACCGGGTGCTAGCCCAGGTAGACGGCAAGCTGTTGCCGATACCCATCAACCGGACGACCCTAAACCAATTGTACAGCCTTGATCTTGAGGACGACGCTGCCGCCGCGCGATACCTCGCCGGGAAGGCCGAGCCAACTGAAGAGATCCGCACCTCGAAGGACGTGGTTATCGCCCAGGTTGGAACGGATCTTTATCGGACATTTTTCGAAGGCTACACCCGCAAGCAATGGGGACTGGACCCTTCGCAGCTCGACAAGGCAGTGACGGCGCGAATTCCGACCCGCACGAACACTGACGACCGGTATTTCCAGGACATTTTTCAAGCGATGCCGAAGAACGGCTACACGGACATGTTCGAGAACATGCTGGCTGGCGAAAACATCGAGATCCTGCTGGAGACAGATTTTCGCGATATTCGTCCCCGGTTTGCGGACGCCCACGTGATATTCACCGGACCAATCGATGAATTCTTCGATTACGAGTTTGGCCGTCTTCCCTATAGGAGCTTGCGCTTCGAGCACGTGACGTACGATCAGCGGCGCCTGCTACCTGTCGGCGTGGTCAACTTTCCTTCCGAAGCCGTACCTTACACACGGCTGACTGAATTCAAACATATCACCGGACAAATCCATCCGAAGACGTCTGCCTGCTTTGAATATGCCTGTTCGCAAGGCGATCCGTACTACCCAATCCCCAGATCAGAAAATCAGAAACTCTTCAGCCAATATGCTGAGCTTGCGCGTTCGCGCACGGACGTGACGTTCGTCGGAAGGCTGGCCACCTATCGCTACTATAATATGGATCAGGTCGTCGGACAGGCCTTGACGGCATTTAAGAGATTGCAAAACAAAGAAAAGGTGAACGCCGGGTTGGGTGTCCGGTGAGCCCGCTCCCACAGAGGCGGAGACTGGTACTCGCAACGGAAAGTTGCGATCCCTCCGGTATGGGAGCCCACATGCTGGTGCTCGGCGAACGGCTGCGCGACCGATACGACATTACGGTGGCCGCGCCACTCGGCGATGGCGCATTCGTGGAGAAGGCAATCGCCTTGGGACTCGCGGTAAAAGCCCTCGGCGACATCCATAGTTTCGGCCATTGGCTGCGATCAAGCGGCACGGAGCTGCTGCATATTCACGCCGGGATCGGATGGGAAGGACATGCACTGGCCCATGCGGGCAAGGCAGCCGGCATTCCCGTCATACGAACGGAGCACCTGCCATTTCTCCTTACCGATGAGAGGCAGAAATCGGAGTTTCGGGAGGGCCTCAGTGCTGTGGCGAGACTGATCGTCGTCTCTGATGCCTCACGGGCCACCTTCTTGGAGGCCGACATTGACCCCGACAAGATCTGCGTCATTCGCAATGGCATCTTGTCTCTGGACGATGGCAAGGACGCGCGCGCGCAGTGGGGCTCGCCCTCGGCAAGAACACTCGTCTCGATTGCCCGTTTTTCACCGCAAAAGGATCACGCGACGCTCGTGCGAGCAATGCCGGCTGTGCTGGCAAGATATCCAGATGCGGTTTTACTGCTGGTTGGCAGCGGCCCCGAAATGGCTGCCGTCAGAGATCTGGTGGCCGAGCTCGCCATCAAAGAGGCGGTGCGATTTGCCGGACAGCGGGATGATATCGCGTCCCTGCTGGCCTCGGCGGATCTCTTCGTTCTGGCCTCTCGGTTCGAGGGGCTTCCGCTGGTCGTTCTTGAGGCGATGTCGGCGGGGGTTCCTGTCGTCGCCACGGCAATCGGGGGAACCATCGAGGCTCTCGGGCACGATCATCCCTACCTCGTGGAGCCGGGGCGGCCCCATGCTTTGGCTGAGGCAATTTGCTCGGTCATGAGTGACCCGATCGCGGCAGCCCGCACAGGACGGGCAGAACGAGCGAGGTTCGAACGACTTTTCACAGCAGCCAGGATGGTCGCGCAAACGGAAGAAATCTATCGAGCCACTTCCAAAACAGAAATGGGCATGCAGAGAGGGTACAGACCCATGGAACGTACGCGTATCGGATTTGTCGGGGTGGGCGGAATCGCAAGACGCCACCTTGAAGTTCTGGCGGGATTCGACGACGTGCACCTCGTCGCATTCTGCGACCCGGAGTTCGATCGGGCAAGGCAAGCCGCTTTTCAGTTTGGCGCCAAAGCCTTCCCGGGGTGTCCAGAGATGCTGGCGAACCAGGAGATCGATGCCGCCTATATCTGCATCCCGCCGTTCGCCCATGGTAAGGTCGAGCGTGAACTGATTGCCCGCAGGATTCCGTTCTTTGTCGAGAAACCGATCACACTGGACCTTGAGCTTGCCACGGAACTGGCTGCCGCTATCGCCGACGCTGGTTTGATCACAGCGGTCGGTTACCATTGGCGGTATCTGGATATCGTTCAGGAAGCGCGCTGGCGTTTGAGCGAAAACCCAGCCCAACTCCTTTCCGGCTATTGGCTGGATCAGACGCCCCCTCCGCAATGGTGGTGGAAGAAGGAGACCTCAGGCGGCCAGATGGTGGAACAAGCCACCCACATCATCGATCTCGCCCGCTACCTGGTTGGCGATGTCACGCGCGTGTTCGCACAGGCGGCACACAGGAGGCGTGACGATTTTCCCGAACTCGACGTCGCGACTTCAAGCACAGCCAGCCTCGCATTCGCATCCGGTGCCATCGGCAACATCGCTTCCACATGCGCTTTACGGTGGGGACATCACATAGGACTGAACCTGTTTGCCGACGGATTGGCGATTCAATTGACGGATCGCGACATCATGGTGGATGTCGGAGAAGGCCGCCCTGTGCGCCGCGCGGAAAGAGATCCTGTGTGGTTGGAGGATCGTGCGTTCGTCGATGCGATACGCGGCGGCGACAATGAGATCCGCTGTGCATATGAAGAGGCGCTCTCGACCCACCGCATTGCCCTGGCGATCGCCAGGTCAGCGGAGAGTGGCCTGCCAATCGATCTCAACACGTTCTAGGAGGTTCCAACGATGACGAGCCGTACTATTCGGTCGCTTGGTGTCTCGGGCCCTGGCGAATTGTACTTCCTGGACTATGAGGAGGGGCCCCCCGGCGACGAGGAGGTGCAACTTGAGACGCTGTTCACCGGCTTTTCTGCCGGTACCGAGCTGACGTTTCTCAAAAACACCAACCCGTACTTCTTCTCCCGCTTCGACAATGATCGGTGTTCATTCATTTCCAACGAGCCTGGACTTCAGTATCCGGTTCCATTTCTTGGCTACATGGAAGTGGCACGCGTCGCCGACAGCAAGTCTGTGGGCTATGCAAAAGGCGATGTCGTGGCGACGACCTACGCGCATAAGACCGGCCACACAGCCAACCCGTATCACGATCTTCTCGTTCCTCTTCCCCCCGCGATTGAACCCATTCTTGGGATATTCGTCGCACAAATGGGTCCCATCGCCGCCAATGGCATCTTGCATGCCGATGCGGCTTCTTTCGGGACCTTTGTTCCTTCGCTCGGAAGCGGCCTGGCCGGGCGACGGATTCTCGTTGTCGGAGCCGGGACCGTCGGCCTGTTGACTGCGCTCTTTGCCAAGTCGCTTGGTGCAACGGAGATCGTCATCGCCGACCCGTCGAAGTTTCGTCGCGGCAAAGCGGAGGCCTTAGGCATTCTTGGGATGAGTGAGGATCACGCTTGGCAGTATGCAAAAGCACGATGGCACAACGGCGGTGGTGACCGGGGCGCCGATTTGGTCTTCCAGACACGGGCGCATTCGGAAAGCCTCAACGTCGCCTTGAAAGCTCTAAGGCCGCAGGCAAGCGTGATTGATCTCGCATTTTACCAGTCGGGCGCAGACGCGCTGCGGTTGGGCGAGGAATTCCACCATAACGGACTGAACATCCTTTGCGCGCAAATCAATCGTGTTCCTCGCGGGCTTTCTCCTCACTGGGATCGGCGTCGTCTCGCCGAAGAGACGATCAAGCTATTGCGCAATGAAGGCGCCCTGATCAAGGAACATCTGATTACTCACGTGGTGCCATTCAACGATGCTCCAGCATTTCTTTCAAGCGTTTTGGCGCGGCAGTTCGAGTTCCTGCAGATTGTATTCGAGGTGCAGAAATGAAGGAGCCCGAGCGCCCGAAAACCGTGCTTTTCGTCTTTGGATGGCTTGTCGTTGGCGGGGAAGAGACGGAGGTCCGCCTGCTTGCCGCCAACCTCGACCATTCCCTCTACAAGATCGAAGTTGTTGCATGTCTGCGAAAGGACGACATGCCCGAGCAAACGCACGAGCAGCTTCGTGCCATGGGCGTCGAAGTGGACACGACGCCCTACGGGCTTTCGTTGGAGGATACCGTCGTCTACCTCGCCGACAAGATCCCGTCCTACGATATCGTCGTCTCCTGTCAAAACGTTGCCGACCTCTACCCAGCTCTTGAACGCCTTCACTTGCGTCCGCCCTTGATCGAGCATGGCGGACTGGTTTCAGAAGCATTGGGTGGTCCGAAGCATTTCACCAGCCGGTATGTAGGGGTATGTCGTACCATCCGCGAGGCAGCAGCCTCCAGAATGCCTGGACGAGAACATCACGCCATTGAAATCCCATCCATGGTCGACTTGAAGGAGTTCAATCCGGTGAGGCGATCCGCAATGCGTCGTCAGCTTGGATTTTCGGATGACGAGATCCTCGTCGGGTGGGTGGGACGCCTCGATCCGAAGAAAAACGTCGAGACGTTCATACGTGCAGCCTCGATCGTTCGTGACCATTGCCCTCATGTTCGCTTCCTGATCGTTGGCGGCCCGGATGCATTCTTTCCGCAATATGCGCAGCTATTGCGCGCCCTAACCCACGGACTTGCGCTGGATTCCGCTTTGACATTCCTCGGCGATCGAGCCGATGTGTCGGACATCTTGGTCTCGATCGACATGTTGGTCTGGCTTTCTAGTGGCGAAGGCATGCCTCATGTCCTCGCAGAAGCAGGCGCCGCATGCCTCCCGGTGGTCGCAACAGCGGATAATGGCTCGATCCAGCAAATCGAACATGGCGTCACGGGGTACTTCGTGCCGCACGATGATCCGCAGGCGGTCGCCGAAAAGATCATGCTTCTCGCGAACTCGCCCACCCTGCGCACCCGGCTCGGCCGACGGCTTCGCGCCCATGTCGAAGAGTTTTATAGCGTGGAGGCGGTCATTCCCCAGTGGGAAAAATTGCTCGCCGACGTACTCGCCGAGAGAATTGCACGCGGTCCAACCGGTTTGTTTTCGTCTTTTTTCCAAGCCGGTTTCGAATGCTCGACGCATCGAATCCGAGCCAAGAGCAAGGGGCAGCCCGACAGAAGGCTCGACGTAATTGCATCAACGAAACACGACCTTTACGTGGAGAACGACTATCGCCAACTGCATGCGCTCGGAATGCGCACTGTCCGTGATGGATTGCGGTGGCATCTCATCGAGCCATCGCCGGGACGATACGAGTGGGACAGTGCGTTGCCGATGATTCGGGCCAACCGGCGCACTGGCACCCAGGTCGTATGGGATCTACTCCACTACGGTTGGCCGGATCATATCGACATCTGGTCGCCCGCTTTCGTCGAACGTTTTGCCCTCTTTGCCGGCGCCGTCGCCAAAGTAATGCGAGAGGAAATCGAAGCTCCCCCATTTTATGCGCCGGTTAACGAAATCTCATTCTTGTCCTGGGCTGGCGGCGAGGTTGGCTACCTCAACCCGTGGGCAACGCGCAGGGGTTTTGAGTTGAAGGCGCAACTCGCACGGTCATCACTTGCTTCTATGAAAGCCATTTTGGGCGTTGACCCTCGCGCGCGATTCGTCCATTGCGACCCCGTCATCAATATTGTCGCAGCACCTGATCGACCGCAGGACCGCGGCGCTGCCGAGGGGCATCGGCTCTCTCAATTCCAGGGGTGGGACATGATCGCCGGCCGCCTGTGGCCGCAGCTCGGCGGCGCAGAACGATACCTCGATATCATCGGCGTCAACTACTATCACAACAATCAATGGGTCCACGGCGGCTCTCACATTGACGTCGACCACCCGCTCCACAAGCCGCTCGGGAAAATCCTTGTCGAAACTTATGCCCGTTACGGAAGACCGATGCTGATTGCTGAAACCGGCATTGAGGGTGAGCGTCGTCCGGATTGGCTCGAATATGTGGCGGAAGAGACACGAGCCGCAATGAAGGCGGGAGTACCTGTGGAGGGCGTGTGTCTTTACCCAATCCTGGACCATCTGGGATGGGACGACGATCGGCCATGCGAGAACGGATTGCTGTCGATGGAACCGACGGATTTGGGACGCACGCTTTACTCTCCCCTGGCACGCCAGATTGGGCATGAAATAAAGGTGACCGAGGCCTTTATCGAACACATACCTGGGGATTCAATGAAACGGGCCTGCCTGGAAGACATTAGCCAAACGAAGGGACCATTGGCAATTTGACGCCACCCTGGACCTCTTCCAGTAGTCCCGAACTGCCGGAAGAGGCGTGTCGGTTCAGTTGAGAATTCAATATAAAGAAGTACTCCAAAGCTCTCGGGCAGTCTTCGGTCCAAAAAGGTCCGCGCTATGCTGCCTGCGGTCTTCGATTCGGATCGCCGCTACGGTCTGCTCGAACTCCGCCACAGCAGCCAAAAGCAAAGTCTTGTTTGCCCAAATAGGCCGCCTTGGCGACAATGCGCCACTCTGGTTGAACGCTTTGGAACGATCGTCAAACGCCGCGCTCCATTCGGCCGCAGAATTTAGACCTACTTTTCCTCCGGAGATGGCCACGACATTGACGCGCTGTCCGGTATCCGCATCCAAACGGCAATCTTTCGATCATCCGCACCTGCTACTGAAGCTGCGTATCGATGACGGCAATTCCCTCGCTCGGATTTTTTGCATACCCCCACATTATGGGCTCTTCTGCCTAGCCTTCGGGGCCTAACCGGCGTCGACTGCCGCGCGCGATGCACTGCCCCTCCAGCTGATGTCCGGTGTGGCGGTCAATTGGAGTAATCCCCTCAGAAGACCTTCCCTTCCTTCAGATGGATGGTCGTACCATTGAGGAGATAGTCGCCGACGACGCGCGCCTTGTGCAGCAGCGGATTGTGATTGAGCACCGTGCGAATATTGCGCCAATGCCGGTCGAAGTTGTTGTTACGGGACGTCGCTGACCCGCCACCCAGATCGAACAAGCGCTCGGCGCTTCGCAGACCAAGCTGGCCAAGGACAAGCTGAGCGCGGGCGGTTGAAAGCGCACTTGCGATGAGGGCATCTTCGATCTCCGCTTCGTTGCCCCGGTTTAAAACCGCAACCGTCCGATCCAGGGCGCTGGCGGCCGCAGCCACCGCAGTGTCGATGGCAAACGAATTGGCGGCGATTTCGCCGATGACCTGCTGGACGAAGGGGTCCTGGGTCGCGGTTTCCGCCATGCTGTGGGCGGCGGAACGCGCCTGGCGGCTGACGTAGCTAAGCCCGTCGGAAAGAACATTGCGGACGGCACCGGCAGCGCTTGCCGCGAGATGCAACTGGCGCAATGTCGAGCAATGGCGGCCGACAAGATTGTCGAGCGAGCGCCGGGTAAACTCGTGCGGGAACACCTCGACATTTTCGAGGATCACGCCACCGCTGGCGGTCAGCCGCTGACCCATTCCGTCCCAATCGTCGAGAATGGTGATGCCGTGTCTATCGACGGGCAAGAGAACGCCGACCGCCTGCCCGTGCTCGTCCAGCGCACTGAACGAGGCAAAATCGGAGAATGCCGTTCCCGTTGCATACCACTTGCGGCCATTGAGCCTATAGGTATCGCCCTGCCTGACGATCGTCGTCGTCACCTGGCCGGGCCGAGCGGTACCCTGTTCGGTGTGGGCGCCGCCGAAGAGCTTTCCCGAGAGGATCAGCTCGATCGCACCCGCATCCCTCTCCCGCGGTTCACTCAGAATGACGTTTTCGACATAGTTGAAGTGCGACCGGAGCGCATGCGCAACATTGGAATCGGCAGCGCCGATCGCCGCGATCATCTCGATATAGTCGGCAACCGAACCGCCTGGACCCCCGAGCGCCACCGGAATCCGCAGGGTTCCAAGTTCCAGCTGGCGAAAGCGCTCGAAGGCTTTGAAAGGAAGTTCACGCGACAGGTCGCGCTCGGCCGCGCCCGTGGCGACTTCCGCCGCGAACCCAGGAACGCGCGCAAGAAGTTCCGCACGTGTCGGGCGTGAAGCAGTCTGCACATTGGTTAGTGTCGTCACTCGTCAACTCCGAGACTGAAGAAACCGGTGCAGCCGGATCTCCCGCAGACTGCACCGTGCCATCGATCACTCGTCGAGATAGATGTCGGAACCGTTGGCCCAGAGATGCTCGACACCCAGCTTGAGGTTTTTCACCCGCTTGTCGTAGACGGTGATCACCGCCGGGGTGACGATGTCGAGCGTGGGCAGATCTTCCACGACCAGTTTCTGGAACGCGTTGAAGAGCTCCAACCGTTTCCGGGTATCGATTTCGACGGCGGCGGTCTCGAGGAGCCGGTCGACTTCCGGGTTGGAATATTTAGACCCGTTGGTGAACGGCACGCCCGGTTTGAAGTTCTTCGACCAGTATAAGCGCTGCACGCCGACGGTCGGATCGTAAAGATTGCTCATGCCTTCGATGGCGATATCGAAATCGCGATCGGTGAAGACCCGCTTCACGAAGGTCGCAAAGTCCTGGGTGCGCAGTTCAACCTTGATGCCGACCTTGGCAAGTGCCTGGGCAATATACTCCGCCGTCTGCTTGGGTGGGCCGGAGGGCTGAGTGGGATCGATGAACAGCTTGAAGCGGAAACCGTCGGCGCCTCGCGCGTAGCCGGCCTCGTCCAAGAGCTTCTCCGCCTTGGCAGGATCGAACTCGTACTTCGGAAGGTCCGGCGTGTAGAATTTCGCAAGGTCGGCGCTGACGGGACCGTCCAGTCGCGTCGCATAGCCGAGATAGACGGTGTTGACGATGAAGTCCTTGTCGACTGCATGGGCGATCGCGTGACGCACCTTGATATCGGCCAGATACTTGTTCTCGAGGTTGAACTCGGCTCGGGCGATGCTCGGCGAATAGGGCGCCGGATCGGTATCGACGACGAGATTGGGGTTCGCCTTCAGGCGCTCGATATCGGTCAGCGGCAAGTTGGCGGTGGAGACTTGCACTTCACCGGTCTCGATCGCGGCAACCGCTGCCGCCGGATCGATGATGAAGCGAAAGATGATCTGGTCGAGATAGGGCTTCGGAGATCCCCAATAGTCCTCGTTGCGCGAAAAAAGCGCGTGGCTGCCGCGCACCCATTCGACGAACTTGTAGGGTCCGGTGCCAACCGGCGCGACATTGTGCGGGTTCTCCGCGATCTTCGTGCCTTCGTAGAGGTGCTTCGGCACGATCGGCGCCTCGAAGCTCGCAAAGGCGGTGAGCAGATAGGGAGCAGGCTTGGAAAGGATCAGTTCCACTTCATGGGCATTGAGGACGTTTGCCTTCTGAATATGTGCGAACGTCGCTCGCCCGCGTGGATGGTGCTCTTTGAGCGCCAAAATAGAGAATGCGACATCCTCGGCGGTGAAATCCTTGCCGTCATGCCAGCGAACACCCTGGCGCAGCTTGAACCAGTAGCGCAGGCCGTCCTCGCTGACCGTCCACTCGGTCGCCAGCAATGGCTGTGGGTTGAAATCACGGTCATAAGTCAGCAGGCTTTCGGTCGCCTTGCCGCTGATATAGTAGGCAGCGCCCGCACTGTGGGCGATCAGAACAAGGACCGGCGGTTCGGTGCCTATATTGATCGAAACGCTACCGCCGCGTGTCGGCTCTTCCGCGGCAAACGAGATCTCCGGAATAGCCCCGACGGCGACGACGGCCGCCAACGCAACGGACGAGAGCAGAAAGGCGCGGCGTGTCGGTTTCGGTGGGCTGATAGGTGTTGATGTCATCAGGATATCCCCAAGCAGACGCAGAGCGCTGGTTTGTTTTCGTGCACCCATCATTGGGTGATCCGTTTCACGATATATAATCTATCAAATTTATGGTGATAATAGATTTCTAAAGTCACGCTGGCTTTTGGAAAATGCTGCACGGCCGGGGACACCGCGACGGAATATCTCACGTCGGAGCCATGCTCTCTCGAATTTACGAGGTTTGGACATCCTCTGATGAATGGCGGCGACGATCATCGGCGGGCATGTCCATCTGCGTCCTGGTACCAGACGCATCGGCCACCGTCCCAGGGCAGGAGGTTGAACGAAAAATCCCGACATTGGCAAGCCGTTGAAAACTCATCCCAAGATCGGCACCCAAAACGCAATCGACATTATCGATCTATTAAATAGACTAAGGAGCAACGCTGACTGTGAGTTTCAAGGAGTTTTCGATGTCATCAGAATTCATCGGCCACACGTCCAACAGGGAGGGATCCGATATCGTTCCGGCGACCGGCCCGATCATCGACAAGGCGTATATTGGCAGTCACGTGCAGGCAGCGGAAGCCGCCGGCATAGACCGGCTGTTGATCGGCCAGTTCGCACAGTGGCCAGACAACAACCAGATCGCCGCCTTCGTCTTCGGCCAGACACAGCGGCTCGGGGCGCTACTTGCCCATCGGCCTGGCCTGATGGCTCCGACGCTCGGCGCCCGGCAGCTCGCAACGCTCGACCAGTTCTCCGAGGGTCGCCTATGGGTGCACATCATCACCGGCGGTTCCGACAGCGACCAGGCTCGCGATGGCGATTTCGAGGATCATGACACCCGATATGCCCGCACCGACGAATATCTGTCGGTGCTGAAGAAGACCTGGGAGAGCGACGAGCCCTTCGACCACGAAGGACGCTTCTACAAGTTCAAGGGCGCCTTCAGCCAGGTCAAGCCCTATCAGAAGCCGCGGATCCCGATCTCCTTTGGCGGCTCGTCGGATGCCGCGATCGCGGTCGCCGGCAAACACGCCGATATCTATGCGCTCTGGGGCGAACCGCTGGACGGAGCGAAAGAGACAATCGCCAAGGTGCGTGCAGCCGCTATTGCCAATGGCCGGTCGGCCAGTGACGTCCGCTTCACCCTCGCCTTCCGCACCGTCGTGGCCGAGACGGAACATGCCGCATGGGCAAAGGCCGGCGATATCCTTGAGAAGGTGAAGTCACAGAAAGCGCGTTCGGCCGGCGGCAACGGCGAGAAGCTACCCTCGAACGTCGGCTCCGTGCGCCTGCGCGAGGCTGCCAAACGCGGCAAGGTGTTGGACAAGCGGCTGTGGACCGAGGTCGCCGAGGCAAGCGGGGCGGGTGGCAACTCGACCGCTCTGGTCGGGACGCCGGAACAGGTGGCAGACGCCATCCTCGACTATTACGATGCCGGCGTTTCCAACTTCCTCGTGCGCGGCTTCTACCCGACCGAGGACACCGTGACCTACGGACGGGACGTAGTGCCGCTCGTCAAAGCCGGCATTGCCGAGCGCGAAGCCAGAAAGGTAGCCGCCGAATGACCGTACCGCTCGATATCGTCGACATCCATGTCCATATCTGGCCGCCGGCTTGGGAACCAGGCGGAAGATGCGCCAAGCCCACCGGCGGCTTCTCACCGGAGATCTATCGCAAGATCACCACTCCGCATGCGCTGGTTGACGAATTTGGCCGTCGGCATATCGCTGGCGGTCGTCATCGCGACGATCGAGAGCCTGTTCAGCCTTGAACGCACCGTGCCGCTTTCCGCGTTACGGGAAGCCAACGACTGGCTGACGACCCTGTCGCGCGATCATCCGATGCTGGCCGGCTTTGGCGTCGTCCACGCCTTTGCAGGCGAGGAAGGCGCGCGTGAGGCCGAGCCGCCTAGTGACAAACGCCTTCCTCCTGCCCAACACCATGGCCATCGGTGGACGCGAAGCCCGACCCTGCAGGGCCGGGAGTGTTCACGCCACGAGCGAACGTTGGGGGTTACCGTGCCAGCGCGACGCGCCGCCCACTGCCGGGCTGTTCCAGTACATCCATCTGCACGTCGTATATCCGCGCCAATTCTTCCGAAGTCATCACATCGGAAGGCGTCCCCTCGGCAATGAGACGGCCCGAATGGAGTGCCACGATGCGATCGCAGAAACGGGCTGCCATATTGATCTCGTGCAGTACCGAAATGATGGTGATGCCCTTGTCCCGACAGAGATCGCGAGTCAACGCGAGCACCTCGAGCTGATGACCGATGTCGAGGGCGGAGATCGGCTCGTCGAGCAGCAGGCAGATGGCATCCTGCGCGACGAGCATGGCAAGCCACACGCGCTGGCGCTCGCCCCCCGACAGACTGTCGACCTCGCGGTTAACAAACGGGCCGATGCCGGTGACCTCGATTGCTTCTTCCGCCTTTGCCCTATCGGCCGAACCGAAGCGGCCGAGCGCGCCGTGCCAAGGATAGCGACCGAGTGCGACCAGCTCGCGGGCAAGCATACCAGGTGCTGGCGGCGTACTCTGCGGCAAATAGCCGAGCCGCCGGGCGAAGGCCCGTGTGCCCCAGCCTGCAAGCGGCTTGCCCTCGAAATCGATACGGCCCGAGGTCGGCACAAGCTGCCGCCCGATGAGCTTGAGCAGCGTCGACTTCCCGGAACCATTGTGGCCTATCAGCGCGATGGAGTGTCCTGCGGGGATCTGCAACGTCAGCGGATGCAGCAAGTTGCGATCACCAATCGCAAAGCTTACATCATGAAGCGTCACGACGGCCTGGTCGCGGGCGATGGGTGGAGTTTCAGTGAGGTGGTTCGGCATCTTTTCGTTCCAGTGCGGATCCCTGGACCTGCTGTTCGTCTCATTGATAGATATTATCGACGGCAAAAGGTCGGGGCATTGATTGGGCAGGCTGTGCCGCATTTCTTCAAGCCATCGAGCTTGTAGCGTATGCAGCAAACCTTTCGTTGGAGGCAGATACCGCGCGCGGCATCTGGAACCATGTGCGTCAGACGGAACAGCGGATGGACGGCGGACATATGCATCTCCATCTCACGCAAGCGCACCGCGACATCAGCCGGCATCGTCTCCTGCTGCCAGAGATCCCGGACATGGCCGCAAGCGCGGCATAACGTGTAGGACGCGTTGCTCCAATGCACCCGTTCGGACGTGGCTGTCACCCTCGCCATCCGCACGATCAAGGGCTTTACATTGTCTTCGACAATCCGCCCCAGGTGCTCGCTCACCGGAGCCGGCGCAGCGCGTTTCAGCACGAACCGGACAGGCGTCTCCAAATCAGACAGGCCGACGTAAATATCCGACAACTCCAACGAAAACCAGATGTCGTGAACGAGACCATAGGCAATAACCGGTCGGAGCAGCCGGCCGAAATAACCTTGCGTCCACAGCGACGCCGCGGCCCGGCGATCACCCGGTCCCCACCGCTGCAACAGGCCATCCAGTGCGTTCGCAATCGGCCCTGGCTTGAGAATGCTGTCCAGACTGACGAGATTACCATTTTCCGTTGGCACTGCGTGGCTCAGGGCTGCATCCGCGAACGGCGTGGGAAGCGTCGGAAGCTGGTTCACCATCATTTCTGCCGCCCCAGGAGCCAAATGAGGTAGGGCGCGCCGACGAGTGCAGCGAAGAGGCCGAGCGGCAGCTCGTAGGGAAAGGTCGCTGTGCGGGCGCCGAAATCGGCAAGGGCCATCAGGATCGAGCCGAGCAGGAACGAGCCTGCCAGGTGCTGCGGCGCTGTGACGAGACCGGCGCGCAGAGCAATGTGCGGTGCGACGAGCCCGACAAAGCTCAGAGGGCCGACGAGCAGGGACGCGGCGCCCGTCGCAGCACCCGAGAGAAGCAGGAGAACCACGCGGCTCAACCGCACCGAAAGACCAAGCGACAGGGCGATCGAAGGACCGAAGGGCAGGATCGTGAGCCAGCGGCTCAATATCAGCGCGGCAACAAGGACGAGCAGTGAGAGAGCGCAAAGGAATATTGCGGTCGCCGGCGTTGCCGTGGATGCAGAACCACCAAGCCAGGAGAGAATTTGCCACGACCGCTGATCGCCGATCGCAAGCAGCGCCGACAAAACGGCAGAGCTGAAGGAACCAACGGCCACGCCCGCAAGTAGCAGCTTTTCCGGCGGCAGATGCCGGCGGCTGGCGAACACCAGAACCGCCAGCATGGCTATGAGCGCGCCGAGCCCGGAGCCAGTGAAGACCGCGACCGTGCCGCCATCAGGCGCGAAGGTCAGCGCTGCGGCAAAGCCAAGACCGGCACCGCCGCTTACGCCGACGACTTCGGGGCTGGCCATCGCATTGCCGGTCATGCGTTGGAGTACCGCGCCGGTCACCGCGAGGAGGCCGCCCGCCGCGGCAGACGCCAAGAGCCGAGGCCATCTAAGCGGTGCCAGGTCGAGCGTTTCCGACCAGTTCAGGATCTTCCAGCCATGTCCGGACGGCCCGATGAAGAATGCGATCGCGACAAGGACCGGCACGAGAAACAGAAAGGCGGCGAATGCTGTTTTCAGGTGACTGCGATGGACGTTTTCACGCGCCTCGTGCGGCACTTCCATGCTTCGCACCCTGGGCAGAAGCCAGAGCAGCAAGGGACCGCCAACGAGTGCGGTGACCGCACCCGTCGGAAAGTTCTCGCTCGACGCGCGAGCAACGGTTTGCACGATGCCGTCGCAGAGCCACAGGAAAAGCGCCCCCGCAACCGGCGACAGCGCTACGATCATCGCCGGCCGGCGAGCACCGCAGGCGCGCACGAATGCCGGGGCGGCAAGGCCGACGAAGCTTACCAGGCCGGCGGCCGCTGCTACGGAGCCGGCAAGCGCCGTGGCGATCGCGGCAATGGCAAAACGGATGCCGCCGAGATTGACTCCAAGGCTACGTGCGCTCGTGTCACCAAGGCCCAGGACCATCAGCGGGCGGATCAACAGGCCGGCAAGCAGGCCAAGAAGCACCAACTCCGAGCCAAGGTTTTGGAACACTGACCAGTCCTGCTGAGTGAGGGATCCGCCGTTCCAGGTCACAAGCGACATGAGGTACTCGCCCCGCGCGAGCGTAATCGCCGCGGAAAATGCTGCGGCTGTCACCCCCACAAGCAGGCCGGAGACCACCATCGTCACCGGCTCGAAAGCCCGACGCCAACCGAGCGCGAAGACGATCGCCGCTGCCCCCGCGGCCCCGGCGAGCGCGACCAAGGTTCGGTGGCCATCGACGATTTCGGGGACATAGAGCGTCGCCGCGACGATCGCGAGCTGAGCGCCCGCGGAGATGCCCAGAGTCGATGGATCGGCGAGCGGGTTGCGCAATAATTGCTGGAGTAGCGCGCCGGAAAGACCGAGTGCTGCGCCCGCGACCAAAGCGACGGCCGCTCTCGGGAACAGGCTGTAGGCCAGGATGATCTTGTCGAGGCCGAGCTCTGCGGGAGGGGCAGACAGGTCTCCCCATTGCGCAAACGGGACCTGGTTCGATGCGGCCAGCGCGAAGAGGATGAGGCCAGCGAGCACGCTAGCCGACAGGAAGGACCATGTCCGCATCGTCATCCGCGCTGATCCTCCGTAAGAATCGCTTCGGCGAAGAGGCGCGCAAACCGCAGGCCTGCGGTCACGCCACCATAGGGGTTGACGTTGGCGAGCTGGATGACCCGTCCTTGACGGACCGGCTCCAGCGAATTCCAGATGATGCTGTTTCGAAGGCCGCTGCGCGCCTCGACGGGCACCTCGGAAACGATGACGATGCGCGCATCGGGATCGGCCGCCAGGTTTTCGATCGGGACAGGTGCCGCAAAGGTGAACCGTGAACGATCGGTCCAGGCATTCGGCAGGCGGAGCCGGACGAGCATGTCGCCGAACATGCTGTCGAAACCAAAGACGCGGACATGTCGCGCGTCGCCGATATTGACGACGTAGGTAGACCTATTCGCCAAGGGAGCCAGCGTCTGCCGGTAACTTTCGATTTCGCCGGCAATCTCCTTCAGCAGCGCTCCCGCTTTGTCAGACCGCCCGAGACGCTCGCCGAGCGCCTCGACCGCTGCCAGCGCCTTTTCAAAGGGCGGCTCGCCCCGCACGTAAAATGGCAGGGAGAAGAGCGGCGCGATCCGGCTAAGCGCAGCCTCGTGGCGCACGTAGAACGGCGAGATGAGAATGAGATCGGGCCTCAGGAGGTGAAGCAGTTCGAAATTGGGCGAGCCGCGCAATCCGAGATCGACGACATCGGCTGGCAACTCCGGCTCTACCGCATTGCTTCGAAACTGTATGAGTTCCGTCGCCGCAACCGGGATGAGGCCGAGTACGCACAGCGTCTCCAACATCGCCCAGTCGATCGCAGCAATGCGCAAGGGCATGTCGGCCCTGACATCAGGCGCGGCGAGCAAAAGCGCTGCGCCGAGAAGCAGCTCCCGGCGACCGATAAAAGGACCCAATGCCCGCTCTCTCATTTCGCTACCAGCTATAGGTCAGCTTCCCCATGAACGTGCGGCCGTCGCCGTAGTAGCAGCCGAAGGAGCTGCAGCTTGCGACATAGTCCTTATCAAAGACATTTTGAACGTTGAGCGACGCCTTGTAACCATTCTTCTTAAAGGAGAGCGCGAAATCGGCCAGTACGACCGAATCCAGGTTAAAGGTGTTGGCGCTGTTACCATAGCGCTGGCCGACATAGCGCACGCCCGCCCCGATCCCGAGCCCTTCGAGCGCCGTGCCCTCCTGGAAAGTGTAGTTCGCCCAAAGGCTCGCCATGTGTTCCGGGACGTTTTCGACGCGGTTGCCGTCATCGGCGCCGGAGGCGATCCTAGCATCCGTGTAGGTGTAGGACGCCCGCAAATCGAGCCCTTGCGTTATGCTCGCTACGGCTTCGAGTTCCAGGCCGCGGACGTTAACCTCGCCGATCTGCGACGAAATGCCGGCGATGGTGCGAAGCACGTTCTTCTGCTTGAGGTCGTAGGCGGCTGCTGTGAAAAAGCCGTTCCAGTCGGTTGGTTCGTATTTCACACCGAGTTCGACCTGCTCTCCCGAGGTCGGCTCGAATGGTCTCCCGTCCGGCCCTGCGCCGATCACCGGCTCGAAGGACGACGAATAGCTGACATAGGGCGCAATGCCGTTGTCGAAGATATAGCTGAGGCCGGCCCTGCCGGCCAGTTCGTGATCGTCCTGGTCGAGCGGACGTGAAACGCGTGTCAGTCCATTCAGCGACGTTCCCGCGCTGCTGGTCCAATCCTGTCTGAAGCCCAACGTCGCGCGCCAGCCTCCAAGCGCCAGTTCGTCCTGCACGTAGACACCAAGCTGGGAAAGCTCGCTGTCGACAGTCGTGTCGAGCGTCGGCGCGATCAGCCGGATCGGTTCGCCATAGCTTGGCGAACGCACGTCGAGCGGTGTCGCCTGGTAGAAGCGGGTCCGCACATTATTGCCGAAGTGGCGATAATCGAGCCCGAAAAGCAGCGTATGGTCGACATCGCCGGTCGAGAACTCGCCTTGCAGATTGTTGTCGATATTGACGGTATTGAGAGCCTCGTCCTGAAAGGTCGCGTTTCGGCGGAGTGTCCGACCGTCAGCCGCGAGACCAAGCGTCGACATACCGAGCGATTGGTAGTCCCAATTGAAGTCGCTATAGCGGAAGCTCTGCCGGAAAATCCAGCTCTCGCTCAAGCGATGCTCGAATTCATATCCGAGGTTTGCAAGCGTGCGGCTGGAACGGTCGAAGGACTCGTTACCGACATAAAAGTCACGTGGCAGGCGAAAATCGGTGGCGTTCAGCGTGTATTGCGGCGGCAGTCCGGAGGGCGTGCTGGGATTGTCGTGCTGGACACTCGCAAGGATCGTCAGCTTGGAATCCTCGTCCGGTTGCCAGGTGAGCGCCGGGGCAATGAAATAGCGATCGTTGTCCAGTTCGTCGACCTGGGCAGCGGCGTTCTTGCCAAGCCCGGTCAGCCGGTATGCAAAATCCGACTGCTCGCCCAGAGTGCCGCCGAAATCGAAGAAGCCACCAATGGTCTCGTAGCTTCCGCCCTGCACGCCGACTTCGCCGAAATTCTCGAAGACCGGCTTTTTGCTGATCATGTTGATGATGCCACCCGGATTGCCCTGGCCATACATGACCGAAGCGGGCCCGCGAAGAACGTCGATGTTTTCGAGCCCGTAGATTTCGAAGGCAGGCGCGCCGGCCGTTCGCATCATCCGCAGCCCGTTCAGGAACTGGACCTGACGCCCGTCGAAACCGCGGATGATCGGCGCGTCGAAGCGCGGATCGGTACCGAAGGGCTGTCCAAGCACGCCGGGCGTATAGTTCAGCGCCTGCCCCACCGTCTGAGCGCCCTGAGCCTCGATCTCGTCGTGGGTGATGACGGACACCGACTGCTGCGTCTCAAGAAGCGGCGTGCCGGTCTTCGAAGCGGTACGGCTCGACTTTGCCACATAGCCCTCGACAGGACCGCCGGCATCCCTGTCGCCCTTCACGACGATCGCCTCGAGCTTGGTCTCACTTTGCTGCTGCGCCATGGCGGTCTGTCCGGCGAATCCTGTCAAAGCGACGGACGTAAGCAGCAACCAGTGAATGCGTGACATGTGACGACGAAAGCCTCTGCGCGCGGCATTTACGCGCTCAATCTGGAGTGATTTTGTCATCTTTCTATAGTCAAATTTTCCGGCATTCCAATAAGTCGGCACAGGATTTTTCAGAACTATGAATTATGATATGGGGGCACAGCATCGTTTTCAGTTATTGCAATGCGAGACCTCATGTCGGCTCCAAAATCGCCACGCGCGGCGACCTTCGAACTTCGCCACCTGCGCTATTTCATCGCGCTCGTGGAGGAAAAGAATTTCGAGCGGGCTGCCGCCCGGCTCGGTATCGCCCAACCCGGCCTCAGCCGGCAGATTCTGAATCTGGAAAGCCTAGTCGGCATCCCGCTACTCAATCGAGCCAAGCGGTCCGTGCAGCTGACGCTGTCGGGACAATTGCTGTTCGACGAAGCCCGAAAGATCGTCGCCCAGGCCGACCTCGCACTGTCCGAACTGCAGCGGGTCGGGCGCGGCCAGACAGGAAGGATATCGGTCGGTTATGTGGCCTCGGCCGCCTATTCCGGCGTGCTGACGGAATCACTGACCTCTTTCCGCCATGAATTCCCCGAGATCGAACTCCAGCTTGTCGAGATCGAGATGCGCCAGCAGCTCGCGATGATTTCGGAAGGCGACCTCGACTTCGGCTACATCCGCCCGCCCGCGCCGATCCCGGCCGGCCTCACCACGACAACCGTGCTTCGCGAGGTACTGGTCGTGGCGCTGCCGGAGGCCCATCCCCTCGCCGCACAGCATGCGATCGAGCTCACGGCCCTCTCGGAACAGACCTTCATAACGCCGCGCCAGCCCGCCGATGTCGGTTTCCACTCCAATACGCTCGATGCCTGCAAGGACGCCGGCCTTGCCCCAAAGATCAGTGCGACAGGCCGGGATTTTACCACTATCATAAGCATGGTCGCCGTCGGGCTCGGCATCGCGCTCGTGCCGCAGTCGCTGCAATGCCTGCAGCTTCCCGGCGTTCGTTATGTTTCACTGGCGCGAAATCGCGTCACGTCCGACCTCGCGGTCGCCTACCGCAAGGTCGAAGCCTCGGCGGCCGTGCGCGCCTTTGTCGCGCACCATCGAGCACGCTTCGGCCGTCCCGCCTAGCGCATGCTCTTACAATCTCCTTGTAAAGCTCTGTGCTCGAGGGGACTACGCTCAGTCTTAAAATGACAGCAAGGGATCCAGGTATTGAGCCGACCTCGAAGACTGGAACCTAGGAGAAGGTTATTACGCCGCTACAACCCGCAACCACCTTGCCCTCCGACCCTTGGTTGATCATCGCCGGCACGGCGCTTTTCCTTGTTGCCTCCTGCGTTATTCCAGCCAACACGAGTATATGAAAGTGCTGCTTTCCGTGTTGCGCGGTTGGCTTTCGTGCAGCGCAAATATTTTGCCGCATCTGCAATTTACCGGTGTTGACGTGCAATCTTGCCCAAGCGGCCATGCACGAAATCTCCGAATTACCACGGACTCCCCGGACGGCCAGTGCACCGCGTCAGCGACTGGCGTTCGCGTCGGTATTGCACGGATCGAACAACCGTGCTGCTAGGGCAAGCTAGCAGAAGGTCTAGGGCTACCTATCGCCACGTCGTGAGCAAACGCCGGTTCGAATAATAGCTATGACACCCCGTGTTGCATCATTCTTCCACCAGCGCCGAAGCGCGGATAGCGCGGTTGCAATCGAGACCACGGACTTCTGCAACTCAGATAACACACTGAAGGGATCCAGCTGTGAAGGTCATGGGCAGAACGGGACGAACAGGTTCAAAAGTGAACACTGTCGCGCAGCAGAACAATCGCAGCGGCACTGCGACGCCTGGTGCGAGAAGCGATGCTGTCTCAGACGGTGGGCCCTCGGCATCCGATTCCGGCCGGGGATGCCGCGGCGATAGTTGCGCGGGCTGCTCTTCTTGCTCCGCCATCGACGCATTGGAAATCACCGGTCTTAAGTATTTCCACACCGACAGCGCGCTCGCCGATCCCGAAGCGCTCTATTTGGGTGTTCGACTCCGTGACTTGGCACTGCTGCCCGGCGGAAAAGCAATCCACGGGATGCCCGACGGGTGGTTGGCCGACCTTGCGTCACTCTGCAGGAAATAGCCCATGAAACCGCTCGTCGGAACGAGGGCACTGTTCAGCGACTTTGCGACATTTCCAGTTCTTTGGTTCCGCCGTCGCCGGAACCGCTAAGGAGGTGGCATGAAAAAGGCCGCGCCCGCTGAGAGAACGGATCACTGAGAGATGCCGATGATGATCGAGGGACAGTCACGCTTCCAGCCTTTCGGCTTATCTTATTGGGGTTTTCGAGATCTCAACAAGGGAGTTGGAAGCATGACTGCCTCTTATGATTACCATATCGGGGTGGACTACCACAAATCCTACAGCCATCTGGTGGTGCAGGATTCGGCGGGTAAGACGCTACGCTCTGGCCGGGTGCCGGGAGCCAAACGCCACTCTGTGACCGAAGCCACAGGCATCAGGTCACGCACTGGAAACTGGTTCGACAACCGAGGAATCACCCATCCAGCGGAAGGAAGAGATTTAGCCGATCGGCGCAAATGCCGGTCAAAACACAACCGAACCCAAGGAAAGCCGCCAAATGGAGGTGTTTTGCCCCTTGAGTTCTTTCATTGGAGACCATGATGAAGTCTATTCTTCGAACCATGCTTGTTCCTGCCGTTGTTGCTCTAGGAGCCGTACAAGTCGCGATCGCGGCAGACGACGGCGCGAGGGTCACGCCGTTGATGTCCAAGGACTTGCAGGATTATCCCGGAAAGGAGGGATTGATGCTGTCGGTCGAATATCAGCCAGGTGGCTCATCGCCCATCCACCGACACGACGCTCACGCCTTCGTCTACGTACTGGAGGGCTCGATCGTGATGCAGGTGAAGGGTGGCAAAGAGGTTACCGTCGCTCCAGGGGAGACCTACTACGAAAGCCCTTCCGACATTCACCTGATTAGTAGGAACGCGAGCACGACCAGTCCGGCGAGGTTCGTTGTGGTGCTGCTGAAAAAGAAGGACGCGCCGGCGGTTATGCCCGTCCAATGAACAGTCCAACCTGAAAAACGAAAGGAAAGCAAACCATGCAATCTCGTCAAAGCGACTACTTCAAACTAGCTGAACCGGGCATCAAACACCTCTTCGCGCTTGAGGGTGCTTTCAAGAATGGTCCGCTGGAGCCGAAGCTGCTGCACCTTGTTAAATTGCGCGCGTCGCAGATCAATTCCTGCGTGTTCTGTATCCATCTGCACACTACAGAAGCTCTCAAGGACGGCGAAGAGCCGATGCGCCTATATCTGTTGACGGGGTGGCGTGAGGCAACGATTTACACCCGACGCGAGCGCGCTGCTCTTGCCTGGACAGAGGCGCTGACCAACGTGGCGCAGACCGGGGCACCCGACGAGGATTGGGCGCTGATCGAGGAGGCTTTTACCGCAGAAGAGCGATCCTGGCTGTCCCTTGCGATCGGAGCGATCAATCTTTGGAACCGGATTCAGGTAGGATTCAGGGCTACTCATCCTGCCTGATTGACCGCGCTGCGCCATCTTGACTACGTCTGTGTGGCGCAGCGGTTCCCGTGCCGGCATGTAGACTTGACGGGATCGGGCAGAAGACAGCGCCGGACCCACGAGCTCTCGAACCGGGCCGCGAAGCTGACAGTCGAAAATTCGTAAGTTCTTTTTTCACGCTATTGCGTTACTAGTTGAAAGCAAGACACCGCATCCGGACGACAATGCCCAATTCTTGGGAGCGGATTAATCGCCCGGACGCCTACTATTGGAGCCCGGGCCGCCTCTGGCCAAGACACACCGCCCAGCAGGTTCTTTCGGCGAATTCGCCGTGTAGGTAATTTCGAAGACGCCACGGAGTCGGAAACGCGTTGCAGACGACCCGCCTTGGCTCCATTGAGAACTTCGGCGACACGATTTTACGCTTCCGCCCTTCCCAAACCCGAGCCGCTTCGTACAACGTGAGAACCTCAATTTTTACGTATCGTCCGCTAGGCGGAGCTGCCGATAAGCAGAGGTCCCGCGCAAATCGCGGTAACCTGGCGATGGTGGTGAGACCCCACCCATGAGTGACGCCGCTCGATCCCGGAAAATTGATCCTGCGTCGGAAACAGTCGGCGCTGTCCACCGAATTGATCCGTGGACAGCGATGTGTGCGCGTTCAGGATGGCAAGCGCCACTTCGACGGGGCGACTGGCTTCATCGAAGTCGTTGGCACCCGTTACCATGGGGAAAGCGGTGATTTGCGGGGCGCTATTTTGCGCTAGGTGTAAGCACGAAGTCCCAGTTGACGAAGTGGAACGGCTTAAACTGTCCAAGATTTTTCAACCCAAGCTTTTCGGCCTCATTAGGCGTGTCAACTTCTTTGAAGTGAGCGATAAGGGACTCCCTGACGCCGAAGACCGTATCCTCATTCAGATAGCGACAATCATTTGGAAAGATGTGCGTTATAACAGGCTCGTAGCCCGGCGCGCTGACGATGAAGTGGATGTGGGCGGCACGATTCGGGTGTCGATTTAGCTGCCCTAGAAGTTGTCCGACCGGGCCATCATCTGGAATCGGGTAGTAACGGGGTTTGGTTGAGCGATACCAGTACGTCCCGTCCTCCTCGGCGGTGAAGACACCCCGCAGGTTCCAATCAGGTTGGATGTCTTTTTGTTGAACGTCATAGAATCCGTCATTGTTTGTCTGCCAGACATCCACCAGGGCCCCAGGTATCGGATTGCCCTCCAGATCTGTCACCCTGCCCTTCACAACCAGCGGCTCGCCCTTGCCGTCGAGACAGATATTTGTCCCGTTTTGATAACGCGGGGCCTCCGGGACATAAAATGGGCCAAGCACCGTATTTTCCGTTGCGCCAGCGGGACGACGGCTATTGATGACCTCGACTAGCATCGACAGTCCGAGGACGTCGGAAAGCAATATGAATTCCTGTCGCCAATCCGTGCATTTGTGGCCAACCGCCGTTAGAAAACTGATCGCCTGCTGCCACTCTTCGTGCGTCGGTTCAATCTCCTTCGTCAGCATGTGGAGATGCTTCACCACCGCTGACATGACCAGCTTCATCCGCGGACTTATTTTGGAACCCATACGGGCGTTTACCGTCCCAACCGAGTTTTCTTCAGTCAGGAAAGCAGTTTCCTTGGTGGTCGTCCTCGTATTCATTCTTGCTCCTCCAACTTTCAACTGCGTTCGGGACGCGATCCCTCATGGGCGCGCTTAAGTAGTTCGATCAGGGGTTTCCGCTCCAAAGGTCTGGGGTTTTTGTACGGTTGCGCCAGAACAGCAGTGATTGCGGGCTCGATGCCGTCCAGCGGCATCCCCAGTTCTCCTAAACCTGCTTTGATCCGGAGCTTTTGGTTTAACTCATACAAAGACTGCACCGGATCACGATTGAAGGTTCCGCGTAGCTTGCTGACGGCGTCAGGAATGGCTGGGGTATTGTACGCCACCACATGAGGGAGAAGCGCCGCGTGCATTTGGGCGTGCGGTAAATCGAACATGCCGCCCAGGGTATGGCAGAGCTTGTGGTGAAGAGCCATTGAAACTGATCCGAGGCAAATTCCGCTTAGCCACGCTCCGTAAAGAACCCTCTCTCTTGCCGTCGCGTCGTCTTGACCGTCCGAGAGATGCGGCAAGGCTCCATACAAGGCGCCGATTGCCTCGACGGCGATCAGGTTCACGACCGGATTTTGGTTTTCGGCATAGAGAGCCTCGATGGCGTGCGCCATCGCATTTATGCCGCTTGCCGCGGCGACGTCTCTCGGCAGCGTCCTGGTCAGGTCGCTGTCGTAGATAACGGTTTCAGGCTGAATCCTGGAATCGGTGCGGGTGACCTTCTGACCGTTTTCCGTTTCACCCAGGATTGGCGTCATTTCTGACCCGGCGTATGTCGTGGGAACAACGACTTGGGGAAGGTCCGTTCGCCAGGCGATCGCCTTGCCCAGCCCCGTGGTGGAGCCCCCGCCGATGGCCACAATCCCGTCGGCACGCAGATCATCTACCAGCCGAAGCGCATCTTCGGTGACCGACACTGGCGTGTGCATCGTAGAGTTGGGGAACACGCCAACGGCGACTGAACCGACCGATCGGGCGCACTCTCTTACGTAATCTTCCTGTCCAGGGGTCGCAAGAAAGAGCGCGCGCTTCATGCCCAGCCGCTCCAATTCACGACCAAGCTCCCTCACCGTTCCAGATCCGAAAAGAACGCGGGCTGAACCAGCGGTGTAAATGAACGAATACATTGAATGCTCCTGCAGCCCCCAAGAAGGCAAAGAGGTCGTGCCGGCGCGAAAGCGGCGCCGGCACAGGTTCATCAGGCAGCGTTGACGGTAGCCCGGTCCCCGGAAGAGCCAATGTAGCCCTCGTGAACGTCCTGAGCGCGAGCGTATTCCGGCTGGAAGCGAACGTTGGCATAATGGGCGTTCTTCTCAGCTTCCTGCGCGCGCTTTCCGAGCTCGGCGGTATCGCCGAAACCAAGCACTTCGCGTGCGAGCGCAGTGAGAGGGCCGTCTACATGGTACTCGGTACGCTGGAGCGTAAGAAGGTTTATGAGATAGAGCGGCGTTCCATTGAACTTTTCGAACATCTCGTGGCGCGTGCCCCATTCCGTCAGGAACCGCTCGCTGATCTGGCGGAAGATCTTGATACGGTCATGTGCGCTGATCTCAGCCCCACGGAGTGCCTCGGCAAGTTTCGGACCGAGGTAAGGATCATCGAGCTCCCGCTTCGTCGGTTGAAGCACGATCCCGCGGCCGCAGAACTCGATCAGCATGTTCACCATCTTCGGCTGATGTTCCAGATAGTGAGCTCGACCAAAGTCGATGTAGATGTTGTTAGGCTTGAAGAGACCTCCCGGAGTAGCGAAGCCGGTCTCTTCGGCAGCCAGCATGAAGGCCGTGCAGGTTTCACGGAACCTGATCATTTCAGCAAGCTGAGACTGAACCACCGGATTGTTGCTTGTTCCGAGGGATTGAGTAAGCAGAAGCGCGAGGCCAACCATTAGTTCGGCATGAACACAATGGCGGATCTGGGTTTCCAGATGCACCCAGTCGAACTGGCGCTGTGGATACCATTTGGCATGCTCGGGGCTGCCGATATGCTGCACCTGAGACCAGGGGATCAGAACGTCTTCGAAGTAAACCATGGCGTCGAGTTCGTCGCCGATGGTAGCCAGGGGTCGATCGTAGGGGTCTGCGTCGGGCTGAACACGGGACTCGCGGGCGACTACCGAGATACCCTTGGTAGCAATCGGAACCAGTGCGTAGACCGTCTGCTCAGATGTCTGGCCCGGCCGCCAGAGATTGCCGATGAGGATGTGGTTGACGAAAGGAACAGATGTGCCGATAGCCTTCCAACCTCTTACGAGAATGCCGTCGTCGCGCTCTTCCACGATGCTCAGCATCGGGGTCTCGCTCAGTGCTTCAACCCGACCGCGGTCGAATTGAACGTCAACGAACATCGGAGAGATGGCCAAATCCTTGCTGGTAACCTCGTCCCATTGACGCTGGATGTTGCCGGACAGATCGCGATGACCGTTTTTGAAGCGGGAATTGTCGGCCCATGGCTGCTGGTCGTCGACCTGTGTGAACATCACGCAGTTCATACCCATCGGAGGGCGGGTGAAGATGCCGCCTTTGAAGTAACGGAAGATGAAATCGGCGTATTTGCGTCGGCGGACTGCGTCTTCCTTCGTCCGGGGAAGGAACCAATGCATGGACTGGCGGTTGCCCTTCTCGTCGATGAACGTCGCGATGTCCTGATTGGCGGGATCGAGATGCAAGTCGTAATAGTCCGCTATCGCCTGCGCATAGCCTCGCGTCTTAGGATGAGTGGTGACATCGTCGATAAGTTCCCCACCGACATAAACACGGCGTTCGTCGCGTAGCGATTCAAGATATTCTTTACCCGTTCTCATGATCTTTCCTCTGGAGTGTTGCAGTCGAGCTGTTTCTGGAACGTCGTTGCGTCCCAGTAGTCTTCACTGCGCGCGATCTTTCCGTTCTCGAGAGTGAGAACCATCAACCCGCGCAGAGAAATTTTTTGGCCACGAGGGACAATCGGTCCCAGCGAGGAGCACAAGGTCCCAGTCAATGTGTACTGGATCGCGGCTCTGCCCTCGTTGCCTGCGATTATGGAGCCGAGCTTCCATTGGGCGTCGGGAAACCAGCCAATGAATTTTTGCAGGCCATCGGCGATGGCCTGCGCGCCTTCTTTGGAGCGACCATGAGCGATGTCCTGGTGGATTGCATCCACTGTGTAGAGTGCAGCGACATCGCCCGTGCGATGACTGTTGTAGGCGGCGCAGAACGCCCTGACGACAGCAGTTATTGCAGCGGCTTCCATCACGACATAGCCCTCTGCATTGAAACCCCCTGCATGTACTGTCCTTCTCCGTAAAGGAGCGGCTTCTTGGCAGAAGGCGCGAGGACCGCCCGGACCTGCGCCAGCATTACGAGATGGCTGTTCACGACAAATGTCGTGTTTGCTCTACAATCAAAAGTTATGAGCGAGTTCCTAAGGACGGGCATCTGAATCCTGTCGGGAACCGCTGCCGAGGGGAAAACGAAATCCTCAATGAATTTGTCCTCTCGGGGCCTTGAGCAAAATTGCGAGACTGCCACTTGCTCCTCACTGAGGATGTTCACGGCAAAATGGGGATCACGGGTGATGTCGCTGGCAGTCACCGTGTCTCGATTTACACAAGCAATCAGGATGGGGGGGTCCATGCATACCGGGCTAAAGGCGCTTACGGTCATGCCCCATGGACGGCTCTCATGGAGAGTCGTTATGATGGTGACGCCGCCGACGAATTTGCGCATCGCCGACCGAAATGCCAGCGCTTCCGGCCCAGCATTGAGCTCCCACGGCGGGAAAGCATCGTGAACATCTTCAAATGAAGAATTGACATTGTCTTGATTGCGCATAACTCCTCCTTTGCGCAAACGTTACTTTGTTTGCACTCGCTAATGAACAAGATGGACACTCATGATCGCTAGATATACTAACAATCGACTGCGGATTTGCTTTCGTTCCCAAAGATTTTTTATTGACTTGGATGTTACGCTGCTGTCGTAATGTGTCCAATCGATTATTCGGAAGGAATCTATCGAGCTAACGGATACATAGGGAGGAGCAATTATGAACCTTCGGGGAGTGGATCTTAACCTGCTAGTGGTCCTCGAGGCCTTGCTTCGTGAGAAGAGCGTAAGCCGTGCAGGTGAGCTTGTTGGACTAAGCCAATCGGCGACGAGCGCTGCTCTCAGTCGATTAAGAGACCTGTTTCATGATCCATTGCTGGTTCGCGTGGGCCGCCAATTGGCGCTGACTCAGAACGCGGAAAACTTGGTGGAACCGCTAAGGGATGCTCTGAGCAAAGTTCAGCAAACCCTTATGCAACAAGGTGGTTTCGATCCGCTGCTCGATGCTCGCACTTTCACCATAAGCGCCTCAGATTACGCCGTTCTCGTCTTGCTGGGGCCACTGATCAAACGCTTGGAGACTGAAGCGCCGCAGATAACCCTCCATCTTGTTCCGCGTTCGCGAGACACCGAAAAGATGCTCCATGACGACCTCGTGGACGTTGTGATCGAGCCGAGCGAATTGCTTCCCGATAGCGACTTCCCGTCCGAGCCTCTTCTGAGTGACAGATGGCTGTGTGCTGCCGATTGCAGGAACAAGGCAGTTGGGGGCGCGGGCAAGGTTTCGATGGATGCATTCCTTCGCTCGTCGCACCTTGCGTACGGCATCGGCCCCGACCGGCGACCAAACCTGGCCGACCAGCATTTGGCGCGAGAGGGCATCAGCCGCCGAATTGCGGCAACGGTCGAAAGTTTCGTACTGGTCCCGTTCCTTCTGCGCGACTCCAATTTGATAAGTCTAGTATTGGAAAGGGTAATCCGCGAGCTTGCAGCGCCGGGCATAATAGGCGCGGAACCGCCGATGTTGTTACCAGACATTCATGAACGCATGTTTTGGCACCCAAGGCACACGAGTAATCTCGCACACTGCTGGTTGCGTGATTGCTTGCGAAAAACAGCAGCCGAAATCCAAGGCGGCTCTGCGCCCCCAATGCGTTGAATAGGCCGGCCTGCGCGGAGAATTGATCTCGATCGTAAGCCGCTATCGCGGCCAATGGGGGCGACTTTTTTTCTCACGAAATCTGCCGCATGGCTCTAGGGCGACGGCGACAACTGCCAGCCAATCTTCTTCGAGACCTTCCTGACCGACCGCGGCATCGAGTTCGACACCAAAATGTCGAGCAGGCAAGCCGGCGCTAGGCAACAAGGCAAGAGAAATCGCCTTCGCCCGGAACGATGGCCGACTTAGGCAAATATCCACACGCTGTTGCAGATCTGTTTATTCATATGTCATCGCCAGTTTCAAGGAAATCGAGCCTCCTGAAATCAGGGTCGTGGCCAGCCACCATGATGATCAACCGCTTCCTGTCATTGCGTTCACGCGCCGCGCCGGAACACCGATCACTCGAGAATGGTCCCGAACTCTCGCTGCTTCCGGCGACAACGGTCTCGTGCTGCTCAATACCGAGGCTCCATGCGGCAAGCTAACACACCTCGGCTGTAAACTGCTTTATGGATGCGCATGCGGCTCCAACTTGTGGTCATCTGGCCCGCCCGGACCATGAGGATGCTCGACACTGTAGCTATGAGTTGTCTTCGCTCCGTCACCAACAGAGCCATCACGGTTCGCGCCATAGAATACGAAGTGCAAACCCCAGTATGCGGTACAGAAGACGACCAACGCGACTGAGAGCCCGACAGGAATATTGACCACCCGGCGTTTGAAGGCAGTCATCAGGTCGACGCCCCTGCGGTGGTCAGCGGCGACAGCGATCAAAATGGCCATGATTAAGCCGTGGCCGATCAGGTCAACACGACCGAATGGCCAGACCGCGGCCGTGAAGATGACGAGCAGCACGATCGCGGAGAGCCTGCGGATCAACGGGGTCCAAAGCAAACCGAAGCCAAGTGTGAACTCGGTGACGCCGGCCATCGGAATGAAGACGTCTCTCGGCATGCCAAATGTGAGAAACGGCTTCTCCACGACCAGGGGATAAAACCAACTTGGAAAAGCAAATTTTTCGAGACTTGACCACATCAGAGCGATCGCAAGGCCCCAGCGTAACGCTTCAAAACGGCGCGACCTTAGTTCTTCATTCTTGAGAGGCTCAAGTATGAGATATCCGGCAACACCGAGACCCAACGCCAGGTAGTCGAACAGGTGGAAGAGATCATAGTCCCGCAACGCCAGTACCCAGAGGGCGACAATTCCAATTCCGGCGATGGGCATGGTGCGTCTGGAGAAAATGCAACAGGCAATCACGAACTGAAGCCAGGAGACCCACTCAGCAGGGGTCTTGAGATCTGGTGTCAGATACACGCCGCCGACGGCAAAAATGGCAATGAAGAACGCGGCGATGATCGACCTGATGTAGTCGTCCTGGCGCATCCACAGGGGATCGGTCATCCAGTTCAAAGCGTTGATGGCTGTTTCGCCCACAGATGTGCGCTCTAAGATGCGGGTTAGAATGAAGAATACCAGGACCAGGGCAATTCCTGCCCAGAACCACGTATCCTGCAAGGTATCGCCGACCAGCTCAGGCGGTGCCCCAACGATGTAGGGGGCAAACCACTTCACGTGAGCGAATGCCGGTATTGGCGCGAGGGTGATAATTGCCCAAGCAAAGAAAACCCGTATCGGCGGTTGGATCTGCTTCCACATGGAAGTCACTTTCTTTGAGAGGATGTTTTCACTGAAAGGACGCGACAATGAGTTCGTGCGCCGGCCCGAAAAATTCGCAATGGAGGCGCAGCCATTGAAGTCGTAACAGCGACCTTTGCCTGGTGGCTACCTAGCCCCGCTCCAGCTCTTCGCATGGAAGCCACGGCGGACATACCGATCAAGATCACTCCGCGTCTTCGCGCACGAAGATCGGAAGCCTTTCGCAGAAGTGGCCCCAAAATTATCGGGTTCTGAACGGCAAGAGCGTGAGGTTGATCTGCAATTCATTCTGAGAAGCGCGGCAACCCAGTTGTACAATCAGTCGCCTCTCCTCCGCCTCACCTACTCCGGCACGCTCGCAGTATTCAGAAACGCGCACTAGAGGGCGCGCTTCCTGTGAACAGCGGGAGGATATGTCATTCGATTGCACTCAGGATACCTCGTCTTCGTTCCCGCCGACCGTCGGACATGGTGCCGGCATGGACGCAATGATAGGTACCCTGCGGCGAAACCGAAGCTATACGAAGGTTTGGCACGGATCGGGAACCGCACCCCAGCTGTATGTCAGCCTGGAGAAGCAAGTTGCTTAGTGCGCCGCGACCACGCCTTTTCTACAAGCAGATGTGTTCCGAACAAAGGCCGCGTCTGCAAGAGGAATTGCCAGAATCAAACATGCGTATAGCTAAAACAAGCGGCAGAGAAGGCTATCATGCCCGTAACCAACATCTTGGCATAACACGCGCGGCGACGGTCTCTTGCTGTCGGACGCAAAAACGGGTCGGGCAGATCGGCATGACAATAACTCATTACACCCAGTACGTCAGGGATCTGAAGACGACCATCGATCAGGTTCGTGAAAAGCCGTCATTGTTCGAGCGTGCAACCATAAAGCTAGCCATTTGTCGGAACGGCTATGCCTATAGGAGCACGGAGCGGCTTCAAGAGCGATCCCTGGTAAGCGAGTACAAAATTGGCCCGGTCCATAGTCAGGCGCTCAAGCACGACGACGGCACACTCAGCCGTGAGGAAATAGAACACTTCTTCAAGCTGCCGGAAGTCTACGCGTACTCCGACCTGGCGCTGACCTTCGACCGCAGTCCGCTGATGAACGCACATTGGGACGCGACTATCGGACTGGTGGATGCCCGCGTGACATCGATCAGTGGTTCAGCTATGCGGCAGAGGATGCTGTTCATCGGCTTCACCGACCCAGTGCATGCTGAATTCGCCTTGCAAGTCGATGACGCCTTGCTTGTTCACAATCACCGTACGGGTTCGCAGTTCTTTGAATGGATCGACGAAAACTGCGAGTCGCCGAAGGATGAGATGGTGAGTTCCGGCAAGCCTGCGACAACCGCGAAGTCCGAACAACGCTGGTCGCCTTTGCGGATCAGATGGTGGAGCGCTGGTTTTGCGAGCAGACAACAACGCGGTCGCCTATAGGGTGGGTCGCACAATCACGGCCGTCGCTGTACATGTGCAGCGCTGTATCCAGCCCGCCGCTCATCGTCGAAACGAGAACCTGTCGTCCGAATGTACCATCTCGATAATTGGGGTTGCCATTTTTGGTTTGGTTTTGGGCGGTTCGACTGTCGTCCGTAGAGATGCCGATCCACCGAAGAAGTTGTTGGCTCAAGTAAGAGGGCCTACCATCAGCTGTGGCGCACCAGATGAAAGCTACGACCGCGCTTTCGCGGAGAGCCGCCCGAGCGCGCGGCCGGCAAACGCCCCTACATTTATTTCGACACGATGGGGCACGATCCCGAGATCATCCGCAGCCTGACCGGCTTCTTCGGCGCAGAGCGGGTGCTGGCCGGAACGGACTGGCCGATCCTTGCCGCACTCGACGGCAAGAGCCTGACCGAGAGCCTCGCGGAAGCCGGACTAAACGACATGGATTTCCGACGTGTTGCCGGCGGCAATGCCAGGCGCCTCCTCGGCTTGCGAGAGACAAAGGGCTGCCGCCGCCGAATAGACACCCGACAAAACGAAGCCCGGATTTTCGGTCCGGGGCTTCCTTTTTTGAGCGGAGCTTGCCCGGCAGACAGCCGGGCAAGCCGCCTCAGGCGACGCGCTGCGCCCGTGTGAGCGGAATGATCTCTGCCTCCGCCGCGCCAAAGCGCGGCAGCCGGCCTTCGAGCGGATGGCCAGGGTCGGTGAAACCGGGGGTCGATGGGTGGCCAGCAGCGACCAGCCGGTCGACCAGGGCTTCGTCATCGGCATCGATCTTCACGTCTAGCGCACGGACATAGCCGTCCCATTGCTCTTCGGTCCGCGGTCCGCCGATGGTCGAGGTGACGAGACGGTTGTTCAGGACCCAGGCGAGCGCAAAATCCGCGGCGGGAATGCCTTTCGCCTGAGCGTGTGCAGCGATTTGCTTGGCAATCGCGATGGATTCGTCGCGGAATTCGACGTCATGCATGCGCTTGTCGCCGCGGCCCGCCCGCGTATCAGCGCCAGGTGCCTCGCCCACATTGTATTTGCCGGTCAAAACGCCGCGCGCCAGCGGGCTGTAGGTGACGACGCCGAGCCCATAGGCGGCTGCCGCCGGCAATTGTTCGGCCTCCGCCGTGCGGTTGACGATGTTGTAGAGCGGCTGGCTTGCGACCGGTCTGTCGATGCCGAGTTCATCGGCGAGCTGCGCGATCTCGGCAATGCGCCAGCCGCGGAAGTTCGAGACGCCGAAATACCGCAACTTGCCGGCCTTGATCAGATCGGCGATGGCCCTGACCGGCTCCTCCAGCGGCGCGTCGAACACGGCGCGATGGAAATAGAGGATGTCGATGTAATCGGTGCCGAGATTGCGCAGTGAGTTCTCGACCGTCTGGTAAACCCATTTGCGCGAGTAGCCGCCGAGGTTGGGTCCCTTCTTGTGCGAATTGACGAACTTGGTCGCCAGCACCCAGTGATCCCTGTCGGCCTTGATGCCACGCCCGACCACCTCTTCCGACTTGCCGTCGTGATAGACGTCGGCCGTATCGATGAAGTTGATGCCCTGTTCGCGTGCCTTGTCGATGATGCGGAAGGCGACATCATCAGGCGTCTGGTTACCGAACATCATGGACCCGAGTGTCAGCGGTGACACCTTGAGGGCACTGCGCCCGAGATAACGATACTCAACCATTTAAAATCTCCATTTCAGTTGATGCTGTCCGCAAAATGGCAGGCCACCTCGTGGCGTGGTGCTATGAAGCGGAATTCGGGTTCGGCGGTGCGGCACAGATCCGCCGCCAATGGGCATCGGGTGTGGAACCGACAGCCGGAAGGAATGTTGCTGGGGCTCGGCAGATCACCGCCAAGCGGGGCGGCGTGGCGCGGGCGCGATGGATCGGGCACCGCCTCCATCAAAGCACGCGTATAGGGATGGCGCGGATCGGACCACAGCGTCTCGTTGTCTGCGCTTTCGACGATCCTGCCGAGATACATGACCATCACCCGGTCGCAGAAGTAGCGCACCACTGAAAGGTCGTGGCTGATGAAGATGTAGGAAAGGCCGAATTCCTTCTTCATCTCGACCAGAAGATTGAGGATCTGTGCCTGGATCGAGAGGTCGAGGGCCGAGACAGGTTCGTCACAGACGATCAGCTCCGGATTGAGCAACAGCGCGCGGGCGATGCCGATCCTTTGTCGCTGGCCGCCGGAAAACTCGTGCGGATATCGGTTGATGGCATCGGCCGGCAACCCGACTTTCGATACGATGCCGGCGACGATCCGCCGTCGCTCCATGCTCCCGCCTGCCTTGTGCACCACCAGCGGCGCTTCGAGAATTTCACCGATCGTGTGGCGCGGATTGAGCGACGCGAACGGATCCTGGAAAATCATCTGGATCGACTTGCGCACGCTCCTCAATCGCCGCTGGTCGATGAGCGTGATGTCCTCGCCTTTGAATTCGATCCGCCCCTCGGTCGGATCAACCAGCCGAAGAAGAGTTTTGCCGAGGGTCGACTTGCCGCAGCCGCTTTCACCCACCAGCCCCACCGTCTCCCCGCGCTCGACGCGAAGATCGACGCCATCGACAGAGCGCAGAAGCCCATCACGGCTCTGGTAGTGGGTCTTGAGGTCAGTGGCTGAGAGCAAGGGCATCGGGCACGGCCTTGATGGACGAGGTGAAGGGGCAGGCAACGAGGCGATCGGGTGCCGGGGCGGTCAAGGGCGGGATATGGTGGCCGCAGCTCGCCCGCGCCTGGGCGCAGCGCGGCCTGAAGGGACAGCCCGCCTCGCCCACCGCCGAGACGATCGATCCTGGAATTTCGGTCAAAGCGCCGTTGCGATAGTGGAAATCGTTCTTCAACCGCGGCGAAGCGGCAAGCAGCCCGCGCGTGTAGGGGTGCAGCGGATCCTTGAAGAGGTCTGCCGGCAGTGCCTGCTCCACCTTACGGCCTGCATACATCACCACTACCCTGTCGGCCCATTGCGCAACCACACCCAGATCATGAGTGATGAGCACAACGGCCATCTGTAGCTCGCGCCTGAGCGTGTCGAGCAGATCGAGCACTTGCGCCTGGATCGTGACGTCAAGGGCGGTGGTCGGCTCGTCGGCGATCAGTAGCTTCGGCCGACAGGCGACCGCCATCGCGATCATCACCCTCTGGCGCATGCCGCCGGACAGCTGGTGCGGATAGTCGTCGACCCGTTTGTCGGCTCCCGGAATACGGACCAGCTGCAGGAGTTCGATAGCGCGCGCCCGCGCCGCTTTTCCCGAAAGCCTTTCGTGAACCTTCAGCACTTCGCCGATCTGACCGCCAATCGTCATCACCGGATTGAGGCTGGTCATCGGTTCCTGAAAGATCATGGCGATCTCGCGCCCGCGCAGGCGCCGCATCTCGCGCGCATCGAGTGCCAGCAGGTCGCGGTCGCCGAACGTGATACGGCCGCTCGTCACCCTTGCCGCGCGCGGCAGCAGCTGCATCAAAGCCAGCGCGGTCAGGGATTTTCCGGATCCGGATTCCCCGACGATCGCAAGCGTCTCGCCCTGAGCAACCTCGAAGGAGAGGTTGCGAACCGGTTCTGCACGTGGGAAGCCGATGGTGAGGTTTTCGACCCGAAGCAAGGGAGCCATCGTCAACGATCCTGCGAAAAGCGGGGATTGAGGGCGTCGTTCAATCCGTCACCGATGAGGTTGAGCGCCAGCACCGTGAAGACAATCGCAAGCCCAGGCAGTGCCGTCAGATACCAGGCGGTTCTGACCAGCTCTCGGCCGGTCCCGATCATCGAGCCCCAACTGACCACATTCGGATCGCCGAGCCCCATGAAGGACAATGCCGATTCCATCAGGATGGCGGTCGCGACCATGACCGACGACGTGACGATGATCGGCGGCAAGGCGTTCGGCAGGATCTCGCGGAAAATGATGCGGGCATGGCCGAAGCCAAGGCTGCGGGCAGCCATGACGAAGTCCTTCTCGCGGATTGCGCGGAACTCGGCGCGGGTCAACCGTGCCACGGTCGGCCAGGAGATGACGGCGATCGCAAGCGTCACGGTGGTCGCCGAGGGCTGGGCGATCGCCACCAGGACGACAAGAAGGACAAAGCTCGGCAGCGTCTGGAAGATCTCAACGAGCCTGACGAGAATATCGTCGACCCAGCCGCCGAAATAGCCGGCAACTGCGCCAACCAGAACGCCGAACGTCAGCCCGAGTGCGGTCGCCGTCAGCCCGACAAACAGCGAGATGCGCGAGCCGTGCAGGATGCCTGATAGCACGTCGCGTCCCAGCGAATCCGTTCCGAGAGGAAAGGCCGGATCCTGTCCCGGCCACAGGAACGGCCGCCCCACCATCGAAAGCGGGTCGTCGGGGAAAAACACGGGCGCCAGAAGCGCGACGGCGATGACGAGGCCGAGAAAGCCAGTACCGAACAGCGCGTTCGGATTGGCGAAGAAGACCCTCATGGCGCGTCGCCCATTGGTAATTGCGATCGTCGCACTTTGCTGGGAGCGCGCGTCCGGCGCCTTCACGTTGGACCAGGCCGGGCCCTCCGTCGGCGCAACCCCGGCAGGCTGCTCATTTTCTGTCGCAGGCGCATAGGTGGCGCCTGGAATATTGCGGAGTGCTCCGACACCGGTCGAGGACATCAGCGTGCTCCAATTCGAGGATCGAGCCAGGCGTGAACGAGGTCCACGGCAGCGTTTGCGATGATGACGAGAAGCGAGGACAACAGGAGGATGCCGAGCAGCACCGTGAAATCACGGCCCATGACCGCTTCGAAGGCGAGCCTGCCGAGCCCCGGCCAGCTGTAAACCGTCTCGACCACGACGGCACCGCCAAGCATGCCGCCGATGTGCATGCCGGCCATGGTGGTGATCGGGATCAGGGCATTGCGCAGCACATGCCTGGCAGTAACGCCGAACGGCGTCAGTCCCTTGGCATAGGCGGTGCGGACGAAATCCTGGTTTTTGACTTCGAGCATGGAGGCCCGCGTCAGCCTGGCATAGATCGCCACGTAGAAAAGCGCGAGCGACGTCGCCGGCAGCACCATATAGCGCGCCGTGTCGAGCAGTGCCGGCCAGCCTGTGAGCCGCGAGCCGATGGTGCCTGAGCCGCCGCTTGGCAGCCAGCCGAGTTTGACCGAGAAGAAGACGATCAGCATCAGGCCGATCCAGAAGCTCGGGATCGAGTAGAACAGCAATGAGAAGACCGAGAGCAGCCGATCGGGAAGACGTCCGGCAAATGTCGCCATCAAGGATCCTAGAACGACGCCGAGGAAGATCGCGATGACGAGCGCCACCGCCATCAGAGTCAAGGTGCCCGGTAGGCGCTGGGCGATCAGGTCGGCGACTGGCATGCCGTAGCGCGGCGAAAATCCCAGACTGAAATGCGCGAGATTGTTGAGGTATGTCGCCAGTTGCTCCAGCACCGGGCTGTCCAGCCCGAAGCGGGCCCTGAGTGCTGCCACGCTTTCCTCGGTTGCCGAACCCGCCTCGCCGGCAAGCACGTCGGCAGCATCTCCCGGCGCCAGCTGCAGCAGGAAGAAGTTGAGGATGATGATCCCGAGCAGCGTCGGAATTGCCTGGACCAGCGTGCGTCGCAGCGTTCTGACAATTCTGACCAAAGCCGGCATGCCTGTCGTCTCTCACTTGAAAATTCGCACAAGGCGAAACGTGTCGTCGGCCCCGGATTTCCCCCGCCGATGATTTTATTGTTGACTAACTCTATAGGCTTTGTCAAACGTGTTTTGGTAAATTCGACCCGACAACGGCGATCTGCGAGAACCAGTTTTCCATACAGCTCTCAAAAGACACTGATTTCGGTGGATTATTCTCAAAATGCGAACCGCTCGGCAACAGCTCACTACAAAGCGCGCCCTGAGCGGAAAAGGCTTCCTGATATCATCTTGAGGACGGCAGAGGATCCATGACGCGCAGGAACACTATCTCACAAATCTGGTATACCCGCTGCCCGGTCCCGACCCCGGTCGGCCTTGCGACGCAGCTGGGTCTGCTCGACGAAGCCTTTGCCAGCGAGGGCATCACCCTCAACTCCATCATCGACAGCAAGGACCGGACGATCCGGTCCAGCCACTTCAACCATCATCTGGATTACTCGTTTCGCCACGGCGGCAACGTCCCGCCAATCCGCGCCCGTTCGGAAGGAAATCCGACGCGGCTCGTCGGCATTACCTGGACCGATGAGTTCCAGGCCATCATCACCTTGCCGGCAACGGGCATCAAGACGACGCGGGAACTTGTCGGCCGTCGCTTCGGCATTGCCCGGCGCCCTCCCGGCATCGTCGACTTCATGGCGGCTACCGCTCTGAAGGGCCTTGTCTCTGCTTTGTCGCTCGAAGAGCTGACGCATACGGATGTCGAAATCGTCGACATCCCGCTTGAAGATACCGTGCTCGACAATCGAGACGGACCTCAGCTCTACGGCCTGCGCAACCGGCAGGCCTATGGCCCTGAAATCGCAGCGCTCCTTCGCGGCGATGTCGATGCAATCTATGTCAAGGGCACGCCCGGCATCAGCGTCGCCAACCTTTTTGCCACCCATACCGTGACCGAGTTCGGTTTCCACCCCGACCCCAAAATCCGCATCAATTCGGGCTCACCACGCATCCTGACGGTCGACGAGCGGCTGGCAGAGGACCGGCCCGATCTGGTGACAAAGCTGATCGAGACCCTCAAGCGCGCAAGCGCCTGGGCCGAAGCGCATCCGGATGACGTGCGCCGCTTCGTTGCCCGCGAAGTCGGCGCATCCGAAGAGGTCGTCGCCGCCGCCAACGGCCCGGACCTGCATCGCCATCTTGGGATCGGTCTCGAGCCTGAGCTGGTGGACGCGATCGGTCACTACAAGGACTTCCTGCACGAGTGGGGCTTCCTTGCCCAGAACTTCGACATCGAAGCCTGGGTTGATCGTCGTCCCTGGGCCGATCTCGAAACACGCGCCGTTGCCTGACCGGAGAAGCCGATGACCGCCGCAACTGAAATCGAGTTGGCGATTGAAAGGGCCGAGGACTTGGGAAAGCGCTTTGCGCTGACCGCCCGGCATTATGACGAAACCGGCGAATTTCCCTTCGCCAATTTCGATGCGCTTCACGAAGCCGGGCTGCTCGGCCTCGTGACCGCGACGGAGCAAGGCGGTCTGGGCGGCGGATTGACCGAAGCGCTCTCGGTCGTCTCGGCGATTGCCCGCGGCGAGCCGTCCACAGCGCTCGTTCTCTCGATGCATTACAACCAGCATTATTCGCTGCGCACCTCGGGCAAATGGCCGGAGCATCTTGTCGAACGGGTGATCAAGGCCAACCGCGAGGGCGTGGCGCTGATCAATGCTGCGCAGGTCGAACCGCGTGTCGGATCTCCGTCACACGGCTCTTTACCGGAGACCATCGCGCGCCGGGTCGGCGATCACTGGCGGATTACTGGCCACAAGACCTATGCGACTGGCATTCCGCTGTTGCGTTGGGTCGCCGTGCTCGCCGTCACCGACGAGCCGGTGCCGCGCCTCGGGTCGTTTCTCGTGCCGACGTCCGCCGACGGCATTCGCGTCGAAAAGACCTGGAACGCCACCGGCATGCGCGCCACCAACAGCGACGATCTGATCCTCGACGACGTCGCCGTTCCGGTGGAGGATGTGCTTGATATAGCGCCCGCGAGCGAAGGCCTGAAACGCGACGAACGCATGGGCGCCTGGTACTTCAGCCTTGTGCCAGCGATCTACGACGGTGCTGCGCGCGGCGCCCGCGACTGGCTGATCGAGTTCACCACCACGCGGGCACCCACAAGCCTCGGCGCACCGCTCTCCACCGTGCCGCGCATCCAGGACGGGCTCGGCCAGATCGAGGTCCTGCTGACGGTCAATCGCCGGCTGCTCCGGTCTATTGCCGAGGATTTCGACGCCGGTCGGCCATTCGGCCCGGATGCGGCGGCGGTCAAGCACACCGTCATCGAGAATGCGATCGCCGCAACCACGCTTGCACTGGAACTCGGCGGCAATCCCGGCATCAGCCGCGACAACCCGCTGGAGCGTCACCACCGCGATGCGCTGTCCGGCAAGGCCCATGCGCCGCAGAACAACCTGATCCGCACGATGCTCGCCAAGGCGGCACTCAGCCGGCACGCCGCTGCCCCGGCGCTGCCGCTGGAGCCGGTGCCGGTTCGCACCCATCAACAACCCCGCCTTGCCGTTGTCGGCCGCAGCTAGGAGCCTCGCGATGTCATCACTCAATTCCGTCTGGTACACCCGTTGCCCGGCCCCCACGCCCCTGTCGATCGCCCACCAACTCGGCTGGGTCGATCGGCAGTTCGAAGCCACCGGTGTCGCGGTTCGATCGATCCGCGACAGCAAGGATCAGACCGTCCGCGAGAGCCATTTCACCCATACGCTGGACCACTCGTTCCGCCAGGGTGGCAACATCCCGCCCCTTTGGGCACGATCGGGCGGACGGCAGACCCGAGTGGTCGGCATTACGACCACGGACGAATTCCAGGCGATCATCGCGCTTCCCGGCTCAGGCATCGCCAAAGGCTCGGATCTGAAGGGCCGGCGCATCGGGGTGCCGCGCAAACCGAATGAAGCCATCGTCGACTTCCAGCGCGCCACCGCGTTGAAAGGCATCGTGTCCGCATTGGAGCTTGAGGGGCTCACCCATCGCGATGTCGAACTGGTCTATCTCGACAGCAGCGAGGCAAACCTGATCGAAAGGGGCAATGCCGCGTTTCTCGGGTTGAAGCGCCGCTATCCCTACGGCGACGAGCTTCTGGCGCTGGCGGGCGGCAAGATCGATGCCTTCTTCGTCAAGGGTGCCGAAGGTTTGGTGCTAGCCAATCAGATCGGCGCCGTCGTCGTCTCGGAATTCGGCTTCCACTCTGATGCAAAGATCCGCATCAACAACGGTACGCCGAGGCCCTTGACCGTCGACCTCAAATTTCTCGACGAGCATTTCGACCTTGTCACGGGCCTTGTCGCAACGGTCGCACGTGTTGCCGAATGGGCGGAGGCGAACCCGAATGAAGCGGTGCGCTTCATCGCCAATGAAATCGGCGTGGGCGAAGACGCGATCCGGGCTGCGAATGGTCCGGATGTCCACAGCCATCTCAAGCTGACACTCGACGATGAGCAGTTGGCTGCCTTCGACCACTTCAAACGCTTCCTGCTCGAATGGGGCTTCCTTCCGGCCGACTTCGACGTGTTTGGCTGGATCGATCACCGGCCGCTGGAGGCCGCATCACGGCGGGCGGCCGCATGAGCAAAGCAGCAGTTCCTGTCACCGGTGCGACAACCATCATCGCCGGCGCCACCGGCAAGCTCGGCCAGCTCATCGTTCGGAGGCTGGCCGCTCTGAAACAACCGGTTCGCATCCTTACGCGCCGGCCCGATGCCGCACGCCGCCTGTTTGGCGAAAGCGTACAGATTGCCGTCGGCGACTTCGGCGATCGTACTTCGCTCGATACCGCGGTACGCGGCGCCGGACGGCTCCTGCTCCTGTCGCCCATCAGCGCCAGGCTCGTCACCGATCAGATCAGCGCAGCCGATGCCGCCTTAGCGGCCGGCGTCCGGCGCATCGTCAAGATCTCAGGTTCCGACTGGACCATCGACCCGCCCGGTCATTCCATCTCCGGCGATGCCCACGCCGCTGTCGAGCGGCACCTCAACAGTCTTGCACTGGATACCGTTTCGCTTCGACCGAATGCTTGGATGCAGGTCTCGCTCGCCAACGCCGTCCGCCAGGCAATCGCTACCGATACGGTGGCAGCGGCCAATCCCGACGCCGGTGTCGGCTACATCGATGCACGAGATATCGCCGATGTCGCCGTCGATCAGCTTCTCGCCGACACCGTCACTGGGCGAACACTCAATCTCACCGGTCCTGACATCGTCAGCGCGCGCCAGCTCGCCGATCTGCTCTCGACGACTTTGAAGCGGCGGTTTGCCGTCGTCGAGAAGCCCCCTTTGGCGGCATCAGGCGATGCCGACTTCGAACACCGTGCCATAGCGCAATTCGCGAAGTTGATCGCTGCCGGTCGTGCGGCCACGACGACCGATGTCGTGAAATCGCTGCTGGGCCGACCACCGCGCAGTGTCGCAGCCTTCATCTCCGAACATGCAGCCGCAGAGGCAGCGCTCAGCGAGTAACAGTCATGAGCATCTCTTTTGTTGACATCGCCATTATTGGCGGGGGCCCAGGCGGCCTTGCGCTGGCCCAGGGTCTGAAGAAGAACGGCATCGATGCCGCCGTGTTCGAACGCGATCCGGGCCGGGCCGACTACGTGCAAGGCTTTCGCATGCGTATCCGCCAGCGTGGCATCGACGCACTTCAGGCCAATCTGCCGACGCATCTCTTCCAGGTCTTTCTGGACACGCTCGGGTTTGCCCCGACCGAGAACCTGATCCTCGACGAGGGCTTCGAGCGTCTCGATAATGCCGGGCTCGAAAGTCGGGAGACCGAGGACACGCATATCGAAAAGTCTGTGAGCAGGATCACGCTGCGGCAGATCCTTCTTTCCGGGCTGAAGGGTAGGTTCCATACGGGCAAACGCTTCGAGCGCTATGAACCGCTCCCAGACGGCACGGTTATCGCGCGTTTTGCTGACGGCTCGACTGTCCGCGCCAACCTTCTGGTCGGTGCCGACGGTGCGGGGTCGGCCGTTCGCCGCCAACTGCTGCCGGATCTGAAGAGCATCGATACCGGCGTGCGGCGCCTGGCGGGCAAGATCAGCCTTGAAGCGGCTGCAAACCATGGCATCTCACCGCTTCTTACCGAGTTCAACACCAATATCCGCCCGAGCGACGGCCGTGGCCTGATGATCACCAGCCACCGGGTCGATCCAGCCGCCTATGCCCGGCACGATTTCATTGGCGCCGAAGACCCCGATCATCGCAACATCCCCGGTTTCCATTTCAACAACACCACCAGCTACACCTGGTGGAACACCGCTTACGATACGGACGAACTGGGACCGGACGAACTCCTTGAAACGCTCGATGGCGCCGGCCTGCTGCAAGCGCTACTTCAACGTATCGGCCATTGGGACGAGCGCATCCTGAAGCTCATCCTCCACAGCGATCCGTCGACGGTCGCCTTCCTCAAGGTCAAAAGCTCGACGCCCGGCGCGAAATGGCAACCCGGCCCGGTCACGCTGCTCGGCGATGCGATCCACGCGATGACCTATTTCCGCGCTCTCGGCGGCAACACCGCGCTCTACGACACCGGTCTGCTGGTTCGCGAGCTGGTCGCTGCGCGGCGCCATGGCAAGCCGCTGATCGCAGCCGTTCATGACTATGAGAACGCTATGCGGGAACACGGCTACGAGGCCGTCCGCTCCTCGCTCTCAGCCATGCAACGCAATGTCGGGGCAAACCGGCCGCTAAAGTCGGTGCCCGCACTCTAATCCCAGGAAAGTTCTGATCATGTCCATCGTCGTCTTCGGCGCCTCCGGAAACATCGGCAGCAATATCCGCAGGGAGGCGCTGTCGCGTGGCCGTCGTGTGACAGCCGTCACCCGGTCTACCGACATCGAACCCGAAGAGCGCCTCACCCTGCGCAAGGCCGATATCGCCGACGCGATCGCGGTCGCAAGCATCGTCAAAGGACACGATGCCGTCATCAGTGCCTATAGCCCAGGTTTGCGCCGTCATTCCGCAGAAGAGGCCGCGGAACTGATCCGAGATGCCCACGCGGCGCTATTTGTCGGCGTGAAGCAAGCGGGCGTCCGCCGCATCATCATCGTCGGCGGCGTGGGCAGCCTGGAGGCGAGCCCCGGTGTCGACGTTGTCGACAGCGACTTTTATCCCGTCGAACACAAAGCCCATACGTTGCGCAACCGCGAGATCCTGCGCAGCTTGAAGCGCGGCGAACACGATCTCGACTGGACCTATGTCTCTCCGCCGCTTTCGATCAAGGCCTGCGAGAGAACCGGCACCTACAGGCTTGGCGAAGACTGGCTGTTGCGCGACGAAGCGGGCGAAAGTCGCATTTCGGAGGCCGACTTCGCCATCGCCATTCTCGATGAGCTGGACCAAGGACAGTTCATCCGCCGCCGTTTCACCGCAGCCTATTGAAGGACAGTGATTGGCATGTCCCGCAAGACGCGCAAGCTCAACCTCAATGTCGGCATCAACACGACAGGCTATTTGCCGGCCGCCTGGAAATACCGCACTGGCGACCGTCACGACATCTACGATCCGGACTATTACCGCCGCCTGACCGAGCTCGCGCACAGGGGGCTGTTCGACGCCGTGTTCTTCTCCGACCATCCGGCGATGATGACCGACCCGAACAGCCGGCCGTTCCACACGATCGACCCGCTGATCCTTTGTACGGCCCTGGCGGCACAGGTGCCCGACATCGGCTTCGTGGCGACGATGTCGTCCACCTACAACTCACCCTACAATCTGGCTCGCCGCACCCAGTCGACGGATATCACTTCCGGCGGCCGGCTGATCATCAACATCGTCTCGTCCTTTAACCCGAATGTCGCCGCCAATTTCGGCTCGGCACCCCTGCCACCGCGCAACGAGCGCTACGCCAAGGCTTCCGAGTTTCTCGATGTCGCCAAGAAACTCTGGGCAAGCTGGGATCCTGCCCGCGAGGGCAGCGTCCCCGACGATCGGTTCTGGGACGCGGCAAGCGCCCAGGCGATCGACCACGAAGGCGACCATTTCAGCGTCAGGGGACCGCTCAATGTGCCGCGCGGCCCTCAGGGTCACCCGGTAATCGCGCAGGCAGGGGCATCGGAGGGCGGGATTGATCTCGCCGCGCGCCATGGCGAAATTATCTACTGCAATATCCTCTCCCGCGCCGCCGGCCGGGCATTCGGCGCGAAAGTCAGAGGTCGCGCTGCCGCCCTTGGCCGTGATCCGGCCGGCATCCGCATCGTGCCCGGGCTCGTGGTCATCCTCGGTGAGACAAGAAAGGAGGCGTTGCGCAAGCATGAACTGTTCAGCGGCGCCGGCTCTGAAGACGGGCTGATCGCGAGGTTTGCCAAGGAGAACGGTATCAATCCTGACGGCTTTGACCCGGATGCCGTTCTCGATGCCGAACGCTTCGTCCCCGATCCCAACCGGCTTCAGGCGGTGGGCATGGGCCTCGGGCTCTCGGACCTGCTGAAACACGAGAAGCTTACGGCAAGACAAGTCGTGCGCCGCTCGGAGGGCCATCACGGTCTGCTGCTCGGCACGCCGGAGGAGGTCTCCGAAGCCATCATTGATCTTTGGGCTGACGGAACCGTGGATGGCTATACATTGCAGCCACCACGCGCGCCTGACGATATCGAGGAGTTCATCGACAAGGTCGTGCCCATCCTGCAGGATCGCGGCGTCTACCGCACTCGTTATGAAGAGCGAACGGTCCGCGAGCGTTATGGCCTCCCCTACCCCGAATAAAAGCGCTCGACAGAACACGAACGATGAACGAGTACCGAGTTTCACATGCGTTCTCGACCGAGCGCAGACTCTTGCAAAGATCGACCGCGGCTGATGCCAGCGGGAGAGTTATAACGTTATAACTTCGACCAGCTATAATGTTTTCGCAACGCAGCCGATACGCATGCCGGCTGATTTCCGACCAAGCACAGAGTTTAATGAGATAGCCGGCACCGACAGTGAGGCAAAATTGCCCAAAAGCGGATCTTGCGGGAGGCACTACCGGTGGTCCCGCAGTCGTCGAGTAGAAAACGACGCTTGGGTTAACTACGTGGCATCGTCGTAAGCGCGACGGTATTCCTGGATGGTGTGCAGATTATCACGGACCCAAAAGTTGAACCCTTCAAGGGCGCGCAAAGCCCCGCCGCCCATCTCGGTCAGCTCATATTCGACACGCGGCGGCACTTCGGGAAAATAATGGCGCACAACGAGGCCGTTACGCTCCAGATTGCGCAGTGTAAGCGTCAACATCCGCTGGGTGACGCCATCAACCTCTTTCTTAAGGGCTGAGAAGCGGAGCCGATGCTCCTTCGCGAGCGAAAGGCGCCAAAGGACTTGAACAGTCCATTTGTCGCCCAGCAGCGTGCACACCCCGTTTGCCGGGATAGGTCTGAACAGCCGATTACCCTCTGATCCTTGCAGCGCATCGGCATGGAGTTGTTTGTTCAAGGGTATCATCCTTGTGCCTGACGCTGAAAAATGTGCCGTCTTCCAGCGGTTTTCCATTCGTATATATCGATGACCCTTGTTGTTCAACACGAGGGTTTTCAATGACCAATGGCAAACAGCCAATTTTTGTTTTCGGCGCCACCGGACGGCAGGGAGGATCTGTTGCCAAAGCCTTATTGAAGGCGGAATGGCCTGTTCGCGCGCTCGTTTTGAATTCCACTGATGCCGCGTCTTTAGAGCTGGGGATTGCAGGCGTCGATATTGTGCAGGGCGCCTTCGAAGACACGGACGTGATCCGCGCAGCTATGAAAGACACCTATGGTGTTTTCAGCGTACTGCCGGCCAACTTAGCGGCAGAAGACGAAGTCCGCTACGGTATCTCAATTGCTGATCTGGCAGCCGAAATCGGTGTCGACCATCTCGTTTATTCTTCAGGCGCTAGCGTTGGGGATGAACTGACAGGTGTCGCGCGTTTCGATGCCAAGCCTCGCATCGAAGCGCACGTTCGAGAACTCCGCATCACCACGACCATCATCCGGCCGATGATCTTCATGGAGATGCTCGTACGACCTGGTTTCGGTTTGGATGAAGGACGGTTGGTATCCCTGATCAGACCGGATCATTCAATCCAGCTTACCGCGGTGGAGGACATCGGCAAATTCGTTGCTGCGGTGTTTGCCGACAAGACCCGCTTCGGCGGCATGACTTTGAAGATCGCAAGCGACCGCGTGACCGGGCACGAGCTTGAAGCCGCCCTTACCGAAGGCGCCGGTCGTCCAATCGCCTACGCACGCTTTTCCGATGACGTTCTCGCGGCGAATGCGGACCTCGCGCACATGGCGAAGAGCTTGGAGGATGGCCCGCTTGCAGAACGTGTCGATCTGAACGCCATGCGTGAGATCAACCCGGAGCTACTCTCTTTCCGGTCTTGGCTTGCCGGGAACGGACGCAGGGCACTCGATGAAGCCTTGAGGACAACCAACACGCTGGCGTGACTCCGGCTTTATTCACACGGGGTCTAATAGCGCGCGAGCAGGAAACCACCAACACTCGCTGTTCCTGATCGCTCTGACACGCCGAGCTGCCGCGTGGCCGAAAGCCGGCATATAAGCCGCCGAACGCGTCGGCGTGTCGCAGTCGCGGCGGATGCTAGCAGTTGCGGCCTTGACGAGGCCGCGCGTCCCAATCGTCTGCGGCTACGGCGCAAGCCGAGTTCGATGCACGTCGCCCGGTCGAGATGCCGGTGGCGATCGACGACACGCTCCCGACGCTTCGGCGGAAGCTGCCATGATAAACGGGCAAGAAATCCCTGGCATCAAACCTAGGGCGCGCTTATCTATGGCTTGCGACCCAAGGAATGGTTGTTTGGGAGCAATTTCGATGCTGGCGTTGACGACCGCTATCGTCGTCATGAAAAGGTGGCGCAACTAGCCAAGCGAAAATTCCTTGCCGGGACTGAGGGGAATCCGAATGGATGCATGGGGCGATACCAGAATGGGCAGAGCGATCAGACAACACGATTGGTCGCTAACCCCACTCGGCCCCATCCGCGAATGGCCAGTTTCCCTCAGAACAATCGTCGAAATGATCCTCGGCTCTGAGTTCCCCCAGGCGATCGTCTGGGGTCCTGACTTCACCACGATTCACAACGACGCATTCCTACCGATCCTCGGTGCGAAACCGCCCGCTCTCGGCAGGTCGTTCGCGGACGTGTGGTCGGAAGCTTGGGACCGTATAGGGCCGATTGCAGAAAAGGCTTATGCCGGGGAAGCGACGTACATCGAGAATTACCCGCTGACGATCAATCGTGATGGCTTCGACGAATTAGCTTTTTTCACGTTCTGCTACGCGCCGCTTCGCGATGATGATGGGAAAATCGCTGGTCTGATCGACACGGTTACAGAGACAACGGCTACTGTGCGCGCAAGAGAGACTGAACTCGTCCTGCGCCGGGAGTTGCTGCACCGCGTTAAGAATACGATGGCCATCGTGAACGCGGTGGTCAGTGCATCTTTGAGAAATGCCAACAGCCTTGATCACGCGCGAGAAACCATCACCAGCCGGATCAGCACTCTGGTCAAGGCGCAGGACCTCTTATCAGAAGAGGACGGCGCGCAGATCGCCGAGGTGATTTCACAAGCCATCGCTCCGCACATCGACCGTCCGGATCGAATAACCATGTCTGGTCCAGACCTTCAGCTGTCAGCACAGCAAGCCACAGGCATTTCACTGGCAATCTACGAGCTAGCGACGAATGCGGTGAAGTACGGTTCGCTTTCTACCGATGAAGGTCACGTCGAAGTCGTCTGGTCGACCGACGGGGATAAAGGGTTCTTTTTTACCTGGCGCGAGGCTGGCGGACCTAGAGTATGCGCGCCGCAGAGAACCGGGTTTGGCTCGATACTCGCGAACAAGATCGTTGCCACGTATTTTTTTGGGGAAGCGAAGTCCTCGTATAATCCCGAAGGTCTCCATTTTCAGTTGACTGGATCATTGTTGGGCGCTGAGAACGCGTAAACAATATCCTCGTGGATCGCCAGCGCTGGGTCGCCGACCCGTCGTTGCCAGTCGAAACCCTTCCAAGCGCAAAGCTCGTTATCTCGGGTCAGCACTACAGCGCCACATCATCGATCCTGTTCGAGGACCGAAACACCGTTAAACTGCATGCGCGGGCAAAAGTCTTCAACAATTGAAGCTGGCGCGCCTCCGTGTAGACGCCATCAGCGTCCACAAGGTTCCGGATCCAAAATGGCGCTTCGACATTCTTCTCATTCTTTTGAGAGGGAACGGAACGGGCGCTGCGGACGGTGGGCCTTGATTCCGCCTCGTTCATCATCCCTTGTTAAGGAATAGTTTCCTTTCTCGGAGATCCTGCTCATGGCTACCGGCGCATCCCAGCGACTGCATGAGGGGGTCGCTGCCGTTGAAACGATGACGCGTTTCGCGGTTGCGGTGCTTGCGCTTGCGTCCGGCGTTTACACATATCTCGGTGTGCGCAGCATCCTCGATGGATCGGCAACGGCGGTCTTCTTTGCGGCTATCATTTATTCAGCGTCGGTTTCGGTCGGAATCTACGCGTTCTGGTCTTACATGGCCCGCTTCTATCCGCACGTGACCACGCATACGGGTAGAGCCGCGATGCTTGGCGTCATGGCCATGGGTGCTGCCATGATTATGGCCATGTCGAGCTGGCTCAACGCAGCGGCGCTCGCCGGCTCGGCGGCATTGGAACAGCACCTTGCCGAAACGGTGGAGGGCTACACTGCGGACCTCGATCAGGCGCATCAGAACGCTCTAGCCGCTCAAAGCCTGCTGCCCGATATCCAGCGTGCGTCCGAGCGGTTTTCGCAGCTTGCCGCATCGGAGCGTCAGTCGGGAGCGCTCACAGGCACGACCGGATCCGGAAGCGTCGTGCAGCTTTTGTCGCAAATGTCCGCACAGATGAAGGAACTCGAGAACGGCATCAATGCCTCCCGTGAGCAGGTGACAGCGTTGTTCGATGACGGGCAGAAGCGGCTCGAAACCATGCGCACGCTTGTTTCCGCGCCCGGCGCAATCGAACCGCGCGCTGACCAGTTCTCCTCTGAAGTGGTCGCGCTCACGGGCGTCATAGCGTCTCTCGGGCAAACGTCGATTGCTCCTTCCATCCGCCGCGCCGCCGATGATCTGTCCCTGGGCTTCATCGCACCGATCGCCGATGGCGGAGACGCCGATCTTGTCAACCGCCAAGACCGGGTGATGGAAACAGTGCGCGCCTCTGTAGCTGCGCAGTCGAAAGTACTGTCGGAATCGGCCGATGAAATCCTTTCCCGGGCAAACGTCCAGGAACGCCGGTTTGTCCCGTTATCTTCTGCGGAGGCAGTCTTGCGTTACGCGTCCGATTTCATACCGGCTTGGGCCGGTGCCATTTCTATCGACCTTCTTCCCGGGGTACTGGTCTTCATCCTGGCAGTCGTACATGGCGCGATCCGCAAACAGGAGGAGGCGATGCCGTTCGCTGAACGCATAACGGCCGCCGAACTTCTGATGGCGCTGGAAGTCCAGCGCGCGATAAGCCCAAACGGCGTTGATCTTGAAAAAGTGGTGGAGTTCGCGGACGCTGATTGCAAGGTTGAGGACACCGCCAACATCACCAACCTCGACCCGCGGGGGCGCGCAAAGGACCGGTCTCATGAGGATCGATGAAGGGCTCAAAATACTGGCGCGGGTCGATGACGGCGTCTGGATGCGCGGGACGTTCTTCAGTCTGTTAGCGGCAACAGCGATATTCCTCGTGATCGATATGCGTTCTCTATGGGAACGGAATGCCGAGGAACCAATCATTGATCCGGCTCGTTGGCCAATCCTTCTCCCGGCTCCAGGCGGGACCGGACGCGATGGTCCGCCGGTTGAACTGCTAAGCTCACATGAAGTGTTGCGCCAGCCCATGAAGCTGGAACTCCAGCGTGATGGAGTTCTACTCGCTGAAGGCACATTCGACATTGGCGCGGGCGAGCGGTTCGTCCGCGAAATTGAACAGCGCGGCGAATACGTGAAAACGGTGTCTCTCAATTCCCCAGGGGGATCGGTTGACGATGCATTGGCAATTTCCAAGCTGATCCGTGAGAAGGGACTTGATACCCGTGTGGCGTCAGGGGCTCTTTGCGCGTCCTCCTGCCCGATTGTCTTTGCCGGCGGCGTGCGACGATTGGCCGAACCGGAAGCGGTCGTCGGCGTGCATCAGTTGTCCAATGCCAGCACTGATCGGACAACGGCAGATCAGGCGATGTCGTCCACCCAATTAACCACAGCGCGGATCACACGGCATCTCGAAGAAATGGGGATCGACGCCGGACTATGGATCAAAGCTCTCGAAACTCCGCCCGACAAACTTCAGTATGTTTCGGCACAGGAGATGATCGATTTCAAGCTGACAACGGGCCTCTCGGGCGCGATGAAGAAAAAGTAACCGAACTGGGTCAGCCCGGCCGAAGGAGATCCGTGGTCAGTCTTGCTCCATTGGAACTTGGTCCATTCGTATTTGCCGCAACAAGTTCCGTCCGGCGGTGAGCAATTCAAACAAGAATGCGACAAGCGATCCGGTGAGCGAGACGATGGCACCACCAAACAACCAAAAGAGATTTTCTTGGCGCAGTCCGAGGGCAAGAGCGCCAGCAAGTAGATTAAGGATTGCGCAGCCCGTGCAAATGCCGGCCATCACCCCAAGCACGACCGCGACCTCCAGAGCAAGTGCCCTTCGCCGCAAATACGCGAGCTGCATGCGAAACAACTTGCTTTGCTTACCCCTATCCGCGACTTCGTTCAGCCGGTCCGAAACTCTCCCGAGGCGGGTGGTGTAGATACTGACAAAGCCTGCGGTACCAGCCAACAAAAACACCGGCGCAAGGGATGTTTGTATGACAGAGGCATGGTCTGTAACGATAGGTGGTGGGTGCATGCGTACCTCTCAGAAACAAATTGAACTGCGATGCATCAAGCTTTGGACAGCGGTAGATGTAGTCACGGCGGAACGCCCATCATAAAGCTGATAGTAGACCCGCCGGGACCTTGAGCTTGAAGTTCACAATCCAGCTGCCTGGCGCAGCATTCGCCTTGATGCGGCGAAAGCCATATCGGCTATATTTGAGGGCGAGCGGTTTGATGCTGGCGGTCAATGCCGCCTCACAAGAACAGTGCATGTCTGACAATGCTTCGTGATTTCCGCCTCGCGTCTTTTCGCCGCGGTTTGAATGTCCTTCTGCGGCTTATAAGCCATACTTCAAGAAGGACCACTTTTCAGGGGGCAGACCAATCTCCTCACGGTCCAGCGGCTGGGCCGGCCCTCGGCGCTGATGAAGTACAGCACGCCATATGCGACGATGGTGAAATCGACAAGGAAGGCAGCAAAATAACCTGCTATCCAAGGCTCCCCGAGATTGGTTAAATACAGATAGACCATAAATGCCTTCTCGAAGGTGCTGAACACCATGGTCTCAAATCGTAACCACGGACGGAACCCCGCGACCACCATCAGTGCGCCAATTCCGAAGATCATGATGCCCCAGTGTCGCAGAGCCGGTACGCTGGAAGGGGTGAAATCGACAAGTCCACCGAGCATCGGTGTGATGAGTTTGATGTCGAGCGCGAACGGCAGTGTCCCACAGGTCGCCAAACCGAAAACAATGAGAAACCATTTGATGGTTTTGGTAATGAATTTGTTCAACGTGCACATCATTATCCGCCGGACGATTGGAAGCAAGCTGTAACAAGATGGAGCAAGACGGTTCGCGCCGACGACGCACCCCAGGTGTCATTTCATCATCAGGGCTGTCACCCGATCGAAGGCAGCGGAAAAGCCTTTCAGGGAAGCCGACAACGAGATAGGTTCGTTGGTCTTGGCAGCCTTGGCCATCATCTTGAGCACCGCTCCAGTCCGCAGCTCGGCAACGGCTGCGCCGTCGAAGCTAAGCGGCACAACGCATCCGGCGGGGACGCAGGTGCTAAAACGCACAGGTGCCTCCGAAGACTTCTCATCGACCTGAAGCGATACGCCGGCATCAAGTGCGAGCCCGAAGGGCAGAACAAGTGTACCCGTCGCAGTCTTCCCATCGCCACCGGCTGCCATCTCGATGGCCAAAAGCCGCTGTCCGTTCTGCTGTGTCTGTTGCTGCATGAGAAGACAATGCCTGTTCTTCCTCTGGACGCAGCTAACCATCCAGTCCGCGTAGGTTTCCTGCAGAGAGGACGCACCGCCCGGGAGCGTGGCGTGCTCTTGTGCGAACGTTTGACCAATGGCCAGGACCAGCAGGCAGACGGTAGCGAAGATTGTCCGGTTCGACCGGAACCTCGGTGATAAGCACTGTCTCAAGGCCCCCTGTCTCCTCTCAGAACTTATAACTGAGGCGCAACGCGCCGCCGTGGCTCGTGTAGGTGTCGGAAAACGAGCCTTGGTAGTTCAAGCGCAAACTGAAGCCGTTGTCGCTCGCCAGATCAACGCCAGCGGTCAGCCGCCCCACCACGGCGGCCAGCGGCACCTCACTGCCGAACGTGCCTATCCCGGCGGGCGCGTTGGCCAGCCGTGCAGACGTATCCCAGCTATCGGCGCTGCTGAAGCTCACTCCGGCGGCCGCGAATGCCCGCATGACCGTTGTCTCGTTAACGTCAACACGCGTACCGAGTTCAATGGCCGGAGTGGCGTGGAGGCTCCATTGGCCGACATCATCGACCAGGAGGTCGAGGGCGCCGGCTCCCGACTCGCGATAGCCATTGGCATGCGAATAAATCAGGTCAAAGTCCACCAGAGGCCGCACATAGTAAGGATCCTGCGCGAAGGTATAGGCTGCGCGCACGCGGGTGCTGACATTGTAAACCTCTGGGTCGCCTTCGGCCTGGCTGGCGAAATCAGGAATCCGGATCGTGCGCGTATTGTCGTACCAACCGTAGCTGCCGGCAACGGCACCCGACAGTAACCAGGGGCCGCTCTGGTGCTTCAGGGAAACGCCGCCGTAGAGGATGTCGCCGTTGGCGTTGACCCGGCCGTCGTCGCCGCTGATGGAACTGCGGTCATAGCCGCCAGCCAAGCCGACGAACCAGTTCGGCGACACCTCGACCTGGGCGCCGGCTTGCAGGGCATAGGTCGTGGTGTCGAAGCCCGACACGCTGGCACTGGTCTTCTGGTCGAGCGTCTGTGCGCCGGCCTGAGCCCAACCACACTCCGTCTCCGTCAGGAACGAGGTGCCCGCGGCAAACATGGGGCAGCTCAGCAACAGGTCGAGGTGCTGCTGCGTCATGGCGATGCTCCCGGACGCAGCCGCACCGGAGACACCGGGCGACATGTCCGACAGAGCTGCTCCATAGCTGCCCGCATCGCCGTCGGCGAGAGAGCCGAGCGTGCCGAACAGCGTGCCATAGGAGCCACCGCCGGCATCCCAGATTTCCTGCAGGTGACCTGCGACGCTGTCCTGGCCGTCGTTTAGCGCGACGCCGGGCTCGGCGAAGTGGGCCGACTCCGCCGAAACCGACAGCTCGTTTCCTGCCTGGGTGATGGCATAGTCGAAGATTGCCGACTGGGCACTCAGCGAATGGTCGAGGGTGCCTCCGACGGTGAGGAACGGCAGACTGATGTCGGGCAGGACGCTGATGGCGTTCACCGCGAACTTGCCGTCCAGCGTAGCGTCACCGTCGATGGTCAACCGATCCATGCGCGAGCCAGCGAAGTCGGCGGTGAGCTCCAGTATGCCACCCGCGTCCTGCGTGAGGTCGCCAGTGATTCTGGTGGCGTCGATGCCGCCGGAATGACCGATCATCAGCCTGCCATGATTCATCACGTCAGCCTCATAAATCTCCGCATCCGTCAGCAGGCCACCGGCCTCATTGATCACGGAGACGGCCATGCCGCTGCCGAAACGGGCCATCGGCACGTTGTCGTCGTCGTTGGAGACGACTTTGCTGTCGACGAGATCCCCTCTCACGCTGCCGCTGATCGTGCCGGAGTTAAGCACGGTCAGGGTGCTGCCGGCGGGCGAGCTTCTGCCGACGGTATAGTTAACGGCAAGGCCTGAAGCAGCAGAGACGCTGCCTCCGGAATTGACGGTCACCATGTTGTATTTCCCGGCCGAAACCCAGACGCCGGCGCCGTTGTCGGAGCCGCCGGTGACGGAACCATTGACGGTCACATTGATCTTGCCGTTGTTGTCCGTCCCTGCATCGCTCTGCGCGAATATGCCGATCGAGTCTTTGCCGGTCGCCTGGATAGCCCTGCCAGCATCGAGGGTGACCGTCACATCGCCGCTTTTGCCGGCCGACGAGAGATTGCCGTTGGAGCCGATGAAAGCACTAGTCGCGTTGCCACCGAAACCGCCGCCGCCGCCGATCGACTGGGCCAGGATGCCGTAGGCGTAGTCGCCCGACGTGGTAATGTTGCCGTCAACAGACACGGAGACATCGTCGCCGTCACCGGTGCTGCCGGGACTGTTGCCCTTGGAGGAGAGCGGAGCACCCGAGGCGGTGCCTCCAATACCACCACCGCCGCCGATCGACTGGGCCACGAGGCCATGGGCGGCCAGACCTCGCGTATGAATCGTGCTGCCGTTGGTCAGATCGACCGTGACGGCGCCGCCGTTTATTGTTCCACCGCCCGAGCCACCGACCACGAGCGAGCCGATGCTGTCGGCCTCGCCGGCGCCGCCGATGCCGCCACCGCCGCCGATCGACTGCGCGACAATGCCATGGGCCCGATCGCCATAGGTGTCTACGCCGCCGCCATAGTTCAGGTCGATTTCGCCGCCGCTGCCACCGACGCCACCGCTGCCGCCCACAACAAGATCGATCGCATGGCTGTTATCCTCTTCGGCCGCCTTGGTGCTTCCGGCGCCGCCGACACCACCGCCGCCGCCAATCGATTGGGCCAGGAGGCCTATCGAATCGTCGCCGTTGGTCTGGAGGGCGAGCCAGCTTCCCGCACCGACCGTAATTTTGCCCCCGCTGCCGCCGGCGCCGCCGCTGCCGCCGAAACCGCCGCCAACGGTGATCTTGCCTGCCGCCTTGTCGGACCCATCGCCGCCCTGGCCGCCGCCGCCGCCGATCGACTGCAGCAGCACACCGTAGGCGCTATATCCAGCGGTACTGATGCCGGCGGTGCCGTGGTCGCTGTCGAAGGTGATGTCGACCGAGCCGCCATTACCGCCCGCACCGCCGCTCCCGCCAACACCCACGGTGATGTTGGCCGTCGCCTGGCTGCCGGATGCGGTGGATGTGCCACCGGCACCGCCACCGCCGCCGATCGATTGGGCGACGATGCCGTCTGCCCAGTCGCCCATGGTGGCAATGTGGCCGCCATGCGTCAGCGTGACTGTGTTGCCATTGGCGGCCGTGCCGCCACTTCCACCGTCGTCAATGGTAGCGCCCACACTGACGTTGAAGCAGTAGCCATATCCATTGCCGTCTTCGCTGGCGCATTCGCTGTCACCCGCGTCGTCGAGCGGCTCGGAATCGTCAGAAGTAGCCTGCCCCACCGAGCCTCCTAGCCCGCCGCCACCGCCGATCGACTGCGCGAGCACCCCGTCCGCATCTGCGCCAGAGGTATTGATTTTACCCCTGGTGGTGACGGTGGCCGTGCCCGCCGTCCCGCCACTGCCGCCAGTCCGGCCAACGGAAACGCCGACAGATGCGGAGAAAGCACCGCTACCCCCTTCGGAATCTTCGGCTTCCTCGCCGCCGGGCAGGTCGGCGCTGGCCGACAGCCCGACGCTAACACCTTGCGAAGTACCGCCGCCGCCACCGATCGACTGGATGAGCACACCGCGAGCACCGGACCCGCTGGTCTGCAAGCTGGTGCCGCTCTCGAGGTCCACGGTCGTGTTTCCGCCGCTGGCGCCGCCGCTGCCGGAGCCGCCGACCCCTACATTTGCCGCCAGGTTGAAGCCGCTACCGATCTGCTTGCTGTTGACGCTGCCGACGCCCCCATTGCCGCCGCCGCCGCCGATCGACTGCACCACGATCGCATTGGCATAATCGCCGGCTGTCGTCACGGAGGCGCTGTCGTTGAGATCGACCTTGACGATACCGCCATTGCCGCCGCTGCCGCCGGAGCCGCCGACCGAGACACCGATGTCGGCGCTGACGGTGTCCACCGTGCCGACGGTCGCGGCCATCGACGACGCACTGCCGCCATTGCCGCCGCCGCCGCCGATCGATTGCGCCACAAGGCCATGCGACGAAGCACCTTTCGTGGAGACCGCGGAGCTGCCGTCCAGCGTCAGCGACACTTCCTCAGCAGTCCCGCCCGATCCGCCGCTGCCGCCGACGGCCGTGGAGACGCTCATCGCCAGGGAGACGTCTTCGCCGGTCGGCACCGCCACGGTGAGCGCGTCGGCAACCGAGGAGCCGCCGCTGCCGCCACCGCCGCCAATCGACTGAGCGAGCACGCCGATCGCGTCGGTCACACCGCCGCCGCCCTGCCCGGTCTTGATAATGCTGTCGGTCAGGTCAATAGAGACCTCGCCGCCGGCGCCGCCGGAACCACCGGTGCCGCCGACAGCCACCGACGCCGTGAAGCCGATACCTGCGGAATAGGAACTGGCGGAACCGCCCGTACCGCCGCCGCCGCCGATCGACTGCGCCACGATGCCCGCCGCGTGCGAGCCCTGGGTCGTCAGGTTCAGTCCCTGGAAGCCGACGGTCACGGTGTTTGCGTAGCCGCCGCCACCGCCGCCGCCGCCGATCTGGAAGCTGCCGAGCCCGGCATCGCCGCCCGTGGCGTTGCCTCCATTACCGCCGCCGCCGCCGATCGACTGCGCGAGTATGCCGAGCGCACCGGAGCCTTCTGTCGCGATGGCAACTGCCTGCGTTCCAGAGCCTGTAGAACAATCGCCGCCGGAATTTTCATTGGTGACGCAGACCCATCCGCCGCTACCACCCCCCGAGGCGGTGCCGCCGACACCTAGTGCCGGAACACCGACTGACAGGTCGATCACATTGCCGCCATTGCCGCCGCCGCCGCCGACCGATTGCGCCATGATCGCATGCGACATCTCACCCTGCGTGGTGACCGAACCGCCAGTCAGCAATACGTTTGCATGGCTGCCGGAGCCGCCAGCCCCGCCCGAACCTCCGACGGTCGCGATGCCCTTCGCACCGCCGCCCGAACCACCGCCGCCGCCGATCGACTGTGCCATGATGCCGATCGCTGCGTCGCCGGCCGTACTGATGGCGCCCGAGCTCTGGACCTCGGCAGTGCTGGCATAGTTGCCGCTACCGCCGGAACCGCCGATCGACAGGATGCCGCCCGCCATACCGGCGGCGCCGCCGCCGCCGCTGATCGACTGCGCAATGATGCCGTGCGCCGAATAGCCGGAGGTGGTGATCGCGCCGGAATTCTGGACACTGGCCGTTTCGGCCTGCCCGCCGTCGCCCCCATTGCCACCCAGCTCGAGCGTCAGCCCGTCGGCGATGCCGCCAGTGCCGCCGCTGCCGCCGATCGACTGCACCAGGATGCCATAGGAATGCCCGCCCGAGGTGGCGATCGCCGCGTTGTTGTTGACGATAGCCGTGTTTCCACTGCCACCATTGCCGCCATTGCCCGCGCCACCCCCGAGCACGTCGGTGAAGTTGCCGCCGGTGCCGCCACCGCCGCCGATGGAATGCAGAGTAATGGCGGCCGAGTAATCTCCAGTCGTCGTGATCTTCGAAGCCCCGCTCGAAAAGACGCCTACGCTGCCGGCATTGCCGCCATAGCCGCCCCCGCCGCTCGTGCCGACAACGGCGGTGTCGTCGCCGCCATTGCCACCTTGGCCGCCAATGCTCTGGCCCAGCAAGCCATAGGCGTAGCTGCCCTGCGTCTCAACGCTACCGCCGGACAGGTTCAACTGGATTTGCCCACCGCTTCCGCCGCGGCCGCCGGAGCTGTCCTTCTCGCCGGCCTGGCCGTCGCCACCGCGGCCACCCTGGCTCAATGCGATCACGCCACCAAGATAGTCGCCTTGGGTCGAAATGGTGCCTGAATGGACCGTCACGGTCGTCGCCGCTATTCCACTTTCTGGCCTGCCGCCCTCGCCACCGGCGCCCGCGACGTTTGAGCTCCAGCCGTCGCCGCCTTCGCCACCCTGGGTAACGGCAACGACGCCACCTGACAGGTCATTCACCTTGCCGGTCGCGACGATTTTCATGTCGGCATACGTGTCGACATTTATGACCGAGCCGCCGCCCCCGGTGCCGCCTTCATCGGAGCTGTCTTGCGAAGCTGTGCCGTTGCTGCCCTGGCTCAGCGCATAGATGCCGCGCACGCTGTCGGCGTCGTTCGCGTAGATGCCGATCGCGCCGGCGGATGTATTGCCGGAGGAACCGATTTCGATATCGATGAAGCCGCCCGCGCCGCCCGCACCGTTATCGTGGCCGCCTGCCTGGCCGGTGGACTCGGCGGCAAGGCCCCAGACATAGTCCAGTCCGCTCAGCGGGTTTGTCCCACTGCCGAGATTCACCTGTCCGGTGTTAGAGATTTTGATGGTACCGCCGCTGCCGCCGTTGCCACCCACTTGGTCGCCCGCCGCACCGCTATTCTGTTCGCCGCCGCTGCCGCCCTTGCTCACGGCAAAGATGCCGGTCATACCTCTGGCCGTATTCGAGTTGAGCGATTCTACGGTCAGCGCCCCGTAGTTGGTGATCGTTATCGCGCCTCCCGCCCCCCCGGCCCCGCCGCTGGATTTGTAGTTGTCGTTATCCCCATCCCCGTCGCCGCCGAAGCTCGTTGCCGAAATCAAGCTGCCGATCGAGCCTGGATCTGTCGAGCTCGTGAGGGTTATGGGGCCGTAACTGGTGATCGTCACGGCCCCCCCGGCACCGGCGCTTCCCTCGTCGACGCCGGCGCCACCCACTGTATAGGTCATGATGACGCCGCCGACGGATTCCCACGGCACTGTGTAAGGGAGGCTTGCGCCGGCCGTGTACGAGGCTTGGGTGTTGATCGTTATATTCGCTCCTGGGTCACCGTCCTTCTCATCGTTGTGATCGACACCACTGTCGCCCCAGCAGGCGGACCACGTATATCCATAGTCGACCTGGCCGATTGACTGGGTCGCGGAGCCGGTGCAGCCCGCGTACGCATTGTCGGCCACGGCCGCGCCGCCGAGACCCAAGGCCAACATTATTACTAAACGCGATGCGTTTCGGTCGGACAGGACTGCAGCCTGGTCGCTGCGCCTGGATGAAGGGTGCGACGATCCTTGCCGGGTCTTACCGGTGCGTGCGACATGCTTCATGCGATGAGCCCCCAAAAGTGAAGCGAACAAGACCTGCCGACCTTGAGACAAGCTTCGTCGCATGCGCAATCTGCGCGAAATCCTCGACGCGACTTCCTTCAACCAAAACGGCAAGGCCACAACCATGCGAACGATAAAGCGACAAATGCCGGAGATTCAACCGAACAAAACGATTCAATTCTGACCAAATCCTACAGCCGACGCTTCATGCAGAGCTCTTGGGATTTGCGATCGATGACAGACAAAAACATCAATCGATCAATTCAGCTGAACTCTTGTAAATTCTTGCATCACTTGATTGTTCTTGCGCCTGCGCTGGACTCCTGCCAGCTATAGGTTGCATGATCGCGTGACTTGAAGCAGCAGGGGACACCGTACAAATGCTCAAGAATGCTTGACCTCAAGACAGTCCTGGTCGTCAATCTGGCGACTGCCAGCCTGCAGGCGATCGTCTGGATCTTCGTCTGGTTGGCATGGCGTCATCTCTACGAGCTCAAGTTCCTTGCTGCGGGGTTTACCGCCATTGCCATAGGGCTTCTCTTGATGATCTTGAGAGGCGAGCAGCCTGCCGCATGGTCGATCGTGTTGCACAACACTGTAATAAAACTCGGTCTGGTCCTGCTCGCCGAAGGACTGGCGCGCTTCCTTGGCCAACCCCGCTACACCTGGATCGGTATTTCGCTGCTCATTTTTCAGATTGTGGCCTGGAGCATCGCCCTCGCCGTCGATCCGGGCAACATTGCCATCCGCATCCACTCATCGACCCTCTTCACGATCATCATGATGTCATTGATGTCCGTGGCGCTCCTGCATGACCGGACACAGCCTTGGCTTTTGCGATGGATTACCATTGCGGTATTGGCCGAATATATCGCAGCCAGTATAATTCACAGCGCGATCGAGTACTGGAACCCGGCCGTCGCCCAAGACATCACGGTCCTCGACAATCGCAACGCCTGGTACCTGTTGCAGGGCGTTCTGTTTCTGATCGCTCTGTTTGCCTGCCTCCTCTTCATGGTCAGTTCGCGACTATCAGAGGCCCTACGCGAGAAAAACGACGCTTTGTTACGGGAAGTGGTGGAACGCAGGAGCCTTGAAAACCAATTGAATACCAGCCTTGAAACCGAACGCGCGCTTCGTGAGGAGCAGGCGGACTTCATGCGCATTGTTAGTCACGAGTTTCGCACTCCCTTGGCGGTCATCCGTAATGCGGCCGACATGATCGGTCTGGTCGGTGACAGATCGCGTGAAGCAACAAAGGAACGGCTTACCGGGATCGGCGAGGCGCTAGACCGGCTGTTCTCCCTTATTGATCGCTTCATGACGAACGACCGAGACAATGGCTTTCGACCGCAATCGATGCAGATCGGATCTCTGATGACCGACGTGCAGTTCCATTTCGAAATGACCGGGCGCGGGGAACGATTGCATTTCAAAACGTACGGGGAATCAACTTCGGTTTTCGTCGATCCCGATATGCTGGCAACCGTCGTCATCAATCTCATCGACAACGCCTTCAAATATTCGCCCGAGAACCAGTCCATTCATATTGATACCCTGTCGGCAAGTGGCTTCGTCGTTATCCAAGTGTGTGATCGCGGTATCGGTATACCGAAAGCTGAGGCACACAAAATTGGTCGCCGCTTCTTCCGAGCCTCCAACGCCAAGGCCGGAAGCGGGACCGGGCTTGGCCTTTACTCTTCCCGTAAGCTTCTGGCCTATCATAGCGGCACATTGGAGCTGCTACCCCGTGAAGGAGGGGGAACGGCGGCTGTGGCGCGTGTGCCTATCTTGAGCGGAACGACAGAGCCCGCCCTGCAAGAGGAGATAATGGGTTGACCCGCATTTTGATCGTCGAGGACGAACAGCGACTGCGCAGGGATCTGGTTGATTTTCTGGGATTGTGCGGTTTCACGGCCGAAGGAACTGCGACAGCAGAAGGTTTGCGGCAGACACTGGCAAATGATGAGCCGCCCGATGTCATCATCCTCGATGTCGGGTTGCCTGATGGCAATGGTTTCGACCTGGCCAGCGAAATCCGTGAGGCCGGTCGCTGCGGCATCATCATGCTTACAGCTCTTGGCGACGGTGACGACCGCATTCGCGGCTTTGAAAGTGGAGCCGACATTTATCTCGTCAAGCACAGCACCTTGCGGGAGATCGAAGCAGCGATCCGTAGCCTACTGCGGCGAACAGGTGATCAAGGTGATTTAGCGGACGGCGGGGCAGGCAAATGGGCGTTGGACAGCAGAAATTGGACTCTCACTGCGCCCAACCAACGCTCGCTCAAGCTAACGGCAACCGAGTTCGCGCTCGTCAATACGCTTTGCAAACATGACGGTGGCATCTGCAGACGCGAGGAACTGGCGGAGACCCTTGCCCGCCCCAGAACCCATTTTGATAACCGGCATCTGGATGCAGTCGTCAGCCGCCTTCGCCGTAAGATAGGGGAGCAGACCAACCTGCATGTGCCGATAAAAGTGGTCTATGGGGTGGGCTATACGTTCACAGCCCCGACCGTTGTGCAATGAAGATTCTACAAGATTTTGGCCCCATCTGCGGCCCGCATGTTCGCCGAGGCCGCGTCTGGCCTCTCCGCGCCTTGAGGTCGCTGTCGATCGGTGAGGAGGCCAATTGGTAGGAAATGATGTCGACAATGCAATTTGGCGGTCACGCCCTCGAAGTGAGACGTTCCAACCTTTAGTTCGCAACGGCGAGCCTCCTTCATGAGGCGAAGTTGCCGTGGGTCACGGTCGAGCTGCGGACATCCATAGAACATCCCTATTAATTCAGTGATTTAGCGAAAGTTTTGGTGCTCGAAGCATAGACTACGCCTTCACAAGGAACGTCCACCAGGCGGCGTGAGCGGACGACGCTTCGAGGTATTATTGCATCTTTTCGGCTTTTCCGGGCGGTCAACAGGGTGCGCAGCGCGACCGCGAGTATACATTATGCGGCGATCACTCGATCTCGTTTTGGCCACGGGTTATCTCAGTCGCTTGTTGAGCAACGCCTGGGTTGTGCGGTAGACCTCAATGTAAGCAATTACCTACATATAGCATGAGAGAAAGAAAAAACCAAGCCGAGGATACGCCGGAGCCGGTTTACGCTGGCCCTCGATACCGTCGTACAGGGTTAGCAATCCAGCCGCCACATGTGCGATCCCAGGCCGTCCAAAATAGAACAAGACGGGCATAATGCTCGTCTGCCCATGATACCGGCGGCCGCGCTGGGGAGAAGCGATCACCCGAGCGTATGGTCAAGAATGATTGCCGACGTGGCCGGCCCCATGCATTATGCACAGTCTTCGAACCCCGCAGGACGATCCACGCGACACCGTTTCTAACCCATGTTCCCCTCCCGCCTCCTTTCTGTTATGACCATATTTGCATAAATGGTCACAACTCGTAGGAGATGACGTTGAAGAACATCGACCTCATGTACCAGACGATGCTTGCTGAGCTGGCGCAGAGGACTATGGACGCGGCATGGACAGCAGACTTCCCGCCCGAGGGCCGTTTCATCACATCAGAGGTCAAGGGCAAGCGCTACTGGTATTTCGACATGCCGGATGGCTCGGGCGGCAAGAAGCGCCGCTACGTCGGTCCTGCTGACGATGAAGAGATCGCGCAGCGCGTCGAGGACTTCAAACGTGACAAGGACAGTCTGCGGGATCGCAGGCGCATCGTGGCCTCGCTGACCCGGCAAGGAGGCATGATCGCGCCCGACCCCATGTCCGGCGATATCGTCGAGGCGCTCGCAGCCGGAGGCCTGTTTCGGCTCCGCGGCGTCCTCATCGGCACGGTGGCCTTCCAGACCTACAGCGGCATCCTCGGCGTGCGCCTGCCCATGGCGACGATCGTAACTGGCGATGCAGACATCGCTCAAGACTACGCCGTCAGCCGGGAGGTCGAAGACTCCCTCCCCCCGATCCTCGATCTCCTGCGCTCGGTCGATCCCACCTTCCGGCCTGTCCCGCATCGATCGGGATCGGCAGCGTCGAGTGCGTTCCAAACCAAGCGCGGCTACAGGGTGGAGTTCCTGACCTCCAACCGCGGCTCCGACGACTATAGCGATCAGCCGTCAACGATGCCCGCTCTCGGCGGTGCCAGCGCAGACCCGCTGCGCTACTTGGACTTCCTCATCCGAGATCCGATGAGAACGGTGCTGCTGCACAAGAGCGGTATCCCGGTTAATGTTCCGGAGCCGTCTCGGTACGCTGTTCACAAGCTTATCATTGCGACCAAGCGCCGAACGGACGGCCACTTCGTTCTGAAGCGCGACAAAGACCTTAAACAGGCCGAACTCCTCTTTGAAGCTCTCTACGAGACGCGGCGGGCATCCGACTTTGCACTTGCATATGAAGAAGCCGAAGAGCGCGGACCTGCATGGCGCGAGGCTCTGCAGGAGGGTACGGACTTGTTGACGGAGCAAGGCCGAAAGATGCTCTTCCAAGTTCTGCGGCGGGGTAATCAGGAGATCGGCAAGGTACGCCCCGAAGATCGGCAGTGAGGAAGTAGAGGGCGTGTCGTCGCAGGTAATAGGGACTGTCCGTGAGACAACAAGACGAAGTTAAAGACCGGACCCATTATGGAGCATGTTTTTTTTCTAAAACTACCACGCGAATGTCGGGTGGCTTGTCGCTTCTGGACTAGAGTTTGGCAATCCGCCTCGCGAAAACACGTCGCCAGCATGACCAAGGAGTTGGGTGCAACGTACCCAACATAACCGGCAAAAAACTCCGGCCAATATCGAAGAATTCTTCAAGTAAAAAAACAGTTGATGCGCGGCGATGGCATGCGGCATACCCGCAGGTTAGAGACGATCCCCGGTCAAGCAGCCACGCGGAAAACGGCGCCAATTCTTGTGTTGCCATGCGCCGATACAGCCATAATCGCCGCTGCCGTCTTCCGGCTCAGTTTGCCTGAGTGACCTTCAGTTTCGCCTGTTCGAGAACCCAGTACTCCATGGCGAACAACTCGGCCTCTCCAATTGGCGTGAATCGGCCATACGACTCAGCAGCATTGATCGCACGTGTCGCCTGCTCGCAAAGATCTCCGCCGATTTTGGCGGCCTTTACGTTGGTGCCGATGTTAAACATGCCCTCTCCACGCACGACCACGACACGCGGATAGGGATCGAGCATGGTTTTCGGCTCTGCTGAGTGCGCGGCGTGGCGATTGAAGTAAGCGCGGTAGCGCTCCTTGTAACTCTCCAGCGCCTGTTCGATTTCGAGATCACGCGCACCTGCGTCAATGAACATCGGCCAAGGCTTGATGCGAATGACGTGATCGGGCGTTACGGTGCCGCGAAGGGCAATCTCTTCGACATTGCTCTTGCGCACGTGCTGACGTATTGCCTCCGTTGAGCGATAATCCAGCGAAACGCCGGGGGCAAAGGGGGACCGTTCGCCAGTCAGCACTGAGGTGAGACGTGTTTGCAGAGCGGCGTCGGGACTCCGGTCGCTCTGTTGCGGACCGGTCAGTTTAATCCCTTTGCTCGCCAGTTCCTCCTCGGCCAATGTTACAAACTCGATCATCAATTCGTACGACGCCCGCGCCGTGCCGGCGAAAGTGAACAGGCCATGATTTTCCAGCCAGAGGCCCTCGCAATCGCGGTGGGCATCAAAGATGCGAGCTCCGTCAATTGATAGGTCAAAACCTGGCATCACATACGGCACGAAGGCTACGCGGCCGCTGTAGAGACGTTCGACGGTATCGCGCATGCCAGGTTGATCCGCTAGCGCCAGGATCGCGGTTGCATGCGTGTGGTCGACGAATTCGTGGGGGATGAAGGCATGCAAAAGCGCCTCGACCGAAGGATTGGGCGCGCTGGCATCCAGCAGATTGGCGCGCAGCAAGGCGACCATATCGGGATCGGAGAGCCTCAGCCCGTCGCGCGCCGCCAGAAGCTCCGGCAATCGCACCGCTGGCAGGCCAGGCGCCTCGATGGTGTCGAGATCCCAACCGCTGCCCTTGATATGCATGAGCGCGCAGCCGTCCTCGCCCGTCACTTTGACCGATGTATTGCCGCCGCCGTGCAGCACAAGGTCCGGATCGCCACCGATGATGCGCGAGGTATAGATGCGTAGCCCCAACGCTTCGCTATGGCCAGCGGACCGGGCGGCCTCCACGTAACGGTTGGCGTCGATGTCGTCCCAGCGGCTTTTCATGATGGGTTTCCATTTTTCATCAAGTGAGAACGGGCGGCCATTCGCAGGCCACCCGGCCTGGTGTTTTCAAGATCAGAAGTCGAAATTGCCGATATTATCCTTGGTGAAGACGGTACGCTCGGGTAGCAGCACGATACCGTTGCCTTCGGCCTCGTAGTCGTAGCCTTGAACCTTGTTGGCCGAGACTTCGACCGTGCCGACGCCTGGGACTTCCAGCTTGTCACCGACCTTCATGGGACCGTTCTTCAAGACGTGGTCCGCGACGAAGACCGAGATCTTGCCTTGCTGGGTCACATCCCAGAGACCGAACCGCTTGATCGTGCCCCGCTCGATGTAGGGCCGCATGACGTTCGGTGTCGAAAACCCGACGATCGTGACGCCATCTGCCCGCTTCAGGTTTTCAGCGGCCTGGGCTGCGGCCGGCAAGGCGTTGGCGTCGGGCGCGATGATCGCGTCGAGATCGGGGTAAGTCTGCAGGATGCTTTCTGCCGTCTGCAGCGACTTCTGCGCATCGTTGTAGCCATATTGCGTGGTTACGATCTCCCAGCCGGGATGCTCCTTGGCGATCTTCGCCTTGGCAGCTTCCGCCCAGGCGTTCTGGTCGGTGACGGTCGGGCTCGAATAGAAGAAGGCAACCTTCGCCTTCTCCTTCTTCACGCCCTCGCCGGCCATGTCGACAAGCAGACCTCCGAGTTGTTCTGGCGTGCCCTGATTGATGTAGTAGCTCCGGCAATCCGGATTGACGTCGCTATCCCAGGTCATCACCAGCACACCGCGCTCCATCGCACGCTTCAGGGCCGGGCAAAGTCCATCCGGCGAAACGGACGAAACGATGATGGCGTTGTAGCCCTGGTTCACATAGTTGTTGATGAACTGCACTTGGCCGGAGACGCTTGGCTCGGTCGGACCGTCGTAGGTGACCTTGGCGCCAACCTCTTCGCCGGCCTTTACCGCTCCGGCCCCACCGCTAGTAAAGAAGCCGACACCGACTAGCTTGGGGATGAAGGCGATCTGGGATTCGGCCTGCGCCGTGCCTGATGCAAGCACGGTGCCGGCAAGAAGGCTGGCCGCAAGGGCGGCGGTTTTGACGATTGTGTTGTTCATTTTCTTTCTCCTCCTGAGGTGACAGCCGCCCGGCTCTTCTGTTGCCGGGCAACGGCGACGAAATCGGAAAGCAAAGCGCTTCCGTGGCGCAGTGCGACCGCTATAACCAGCAACCCTCCCGAAAGTGCGCTGGAAATCTGGCTTGAAACACCGCTCGCCTGCAGGCCCTGCTGCAGGTAGCCGATGACGAATGTGGCAATCAGCGTGCCGAGAATGGACCCCTGCCCGCCGTAGATCGACGCACCACCAAGCACGGCCGCCGTGACGGCTGGAAGCAGTGTCGCGGCTCCGAGATCGACGCGCGCAGAGCCGAAATAGGCGGACATCACCAGCCCCGCCACCGCGGCGCAAAGTCCGGTGACGACGTAGGTGACGGTCTGGATGGTGGCCACGGGAATGCCGGCGAAACGAGCCGCACTCTCCGATTGGCCAACAAGAAAGACGGCACGGCCGAAGCGCGTGAAATGCAGGAGCACTACGAGCACGAATGCAAGCCCGAGAAATACGGCAAGGGTCGCGGGCAGCCCGAACAGTTGTGCGTAGCCGAACCCATTGAAGGCTTCCGGGAAGTTGCCGATCCCCTCGTAACCGCCGGCCCCGACAAAGCCCGAAGCGACGGTCGCGGTTCCCTGAAACAGATAGAGGCTGCCGAGGGTGACAACGAGAGGCTGGATCTTCGACAGGTGAATAACGCTGGCGTTGAACAGGCCGCAAACCGCGCCGGTCGCAAGCGATATCAGGATCGATAGCGGCAGCGGTACGGCGTAGAAAGTCGCGACTCCGAACACAATTGCTGCAAGGCCGATGGCCGATGCGAAGGAGACGTCGATGCCGCCGGCGATGATCACCAAAGTCAACGGCAAGGCGACGATGCCGATCTGGACGAAATCCGAGGTGCCGTAGATCAGGTTCGCGGGATTGAGAAAGCGCGGATTGATGATGCCGAAGATTGCAAGCTCCGCCACCAGCATGGCGAGCAACGCGGTCTCCCAGCGGAAGATCAACTTTTTCATCGGCTCGTCTCCGCAATCCTGGATGTTGTAGACTTAGTATCGTGGGCGGGCGCACGATCGTGGATGGCGTAGCGGCGCGCACGAATGCGCCGATCGATAAGTTGACGAATGCGGCCATCGAGAAGGAGTACCGAGAGCAGGAGCGCACCGGCGATGAAGTCGTTCCAGTAGGCGGGAATTTTCAGGAAGACGAGTGCGCTGTCGATCGAGGTGATGAAGATCACGGCGGCGACAACGCCTGCGACCGATCCGGTGCCACCGAGAAGGCTGACACCGCCGAGAACGTTGACCGCGATCGCCTTGAGTTCGATGCCGTTGCCCGCCTGGTTCGGAATGAAGCCGATCTGGGCGGCAAAGACGACGCCTGCCAGAGCGGCGCAAGATCCGGCCGCGACGAAGGCGGCAAATTGGACGCGCCGCACCGGCACGCCGAGGTGGTGCGCTGCCGCCTTGTTGTCGCCGACCGCATAGAAGAAGCGGCCGAAACGCGTCTTGCGCACGAAAATCCAGAGCGTGACGATTAGCAGAACGACGACGACTGTCAGCGCTGAGAAACCGAAGCCGAGATTGGTGGAAAGCGCCTTCAGATCCTGCGGCAGGTCCTCGATCCAGCGTCCACCGGTCATGACCAGCATGACGCCGCGATAAAGACCAAGCGTACCAAGGGTGGCGACGATCGACGGTATGCCGAGATAGGCGACCATCAGCCCGTTGAACGCACCTGCCAGCGCGCCGGTGAGCAGACAAAGGGCGATCGAGAGCGGCAGGCAGAGACCCGCATTCAACGTGAGGCCAAGCACTGCGGCACTCAGACCGAGCACCGAGCCGCTCGACACATCGATGTTGCGCGTCAGGATAACGACCATGGTGCCAAGCGAGATCAGCATCAAAACCAGGCTGCTCGACAGCACGGTCGAGACCGTTGCTCCGGAGAGATAGCCCGGCGCCGCTGCGCCGATTGCGGCGTAGGCAAGGGTCAGGATGAAGATGAGCGTGACAACGCGGTTCCGGGCGAAGAGATCAAGCATGGTGAGCCTCCGAGGCGCCGAAGGCCAGTCTGGCGATTGCATCCACGCTGATCGCGTCCGAGAGTTCGCCGCCGTGTCGGCCAAAGGCCATGACCTGAACGCGATCGGCCAATTGCTCGATCTCGTCGAAATCGGAGGATATGAGGACGATGGCGACGCCGTCGCCGGCAAGCGTGCGGATCAGTCCGTAGATGTCATTGCGGGCGGCAACGTCCACCCCGCGCGTCGGTTCGTCGAGGATCAACACCTTCGGCTTCGCCGATAGGCATTTTGCCATGAGAACCTTCTGCTGGTTGCCCCCGGAAAGGCCACGCGCTGCCTGGCCGGCGCCGGTGCATTTTATGCCCATGCTGTCGCGAAAGCCGTCGAAGATCCGGCGTTCAATTCCCGGCCGCAGGAAAAACGGCAGGCGATGGATAAGATACGACGAGACATTCCAGTAGAGCGGCGCTTCGAGGAAAAGGCCGTTCTGCTGGCGGTCTTCCGGCAGATAGACGAGGCCGTGATTGATGCACGACCGTGGCTGCCGGTTCTTCAGCTCCTTGCCTTCAAGATGCACGCTCCCGGCGCTTTGTCTGCGCAGGCCGAAAAGTGTCTCGGCAAACTCCGTGCGCCCGGCACCGACGACACCGGCAAGACCGAGGATCTCCCCTGCCCTGGCATCTAGGTCGATGTCGCGAAAGCCCTCTCCCGACAGCCCGCGCACCGTGAGCCTCGGCTGACCGATCTGCGCAACCTTGCGCCCGAGCTTGGCGGGTCCGTTGCCGGCTGCAAGCGGTACACGGCTCATTGCCTCCACGATCTCGGCGTCCGTATGGTCGTGGAGCGGCCCCGAGAGCACGATGACACCGTCCCTAAGCACGCTGATCGCGCTGCAGATTTCCCGGATTTCACGCAGCTTGTGGGAAATGAAGAAAATGCCGACGCCCTGCCCCTGCAGTTTTCGCACACGTTCGAAAAGTGCGCTCGACTCGAAGGGTGTCAGAGCCGAGGTTGGCTCGTCGAGGATGAGGACGCGCGCGTCCCGCACCAGGCCACGCAGAATTTCGACGATCTGCCGTTCGGCGATCTCGAGCGATGCTGCCTGCGCATCGAGATCCACCGCAACGGCAAGCTCGGCAACAAGCGCCTCGACGCGAGGCCGCAGCGAGCGTGGTGACAGCGTCAAGCCCAGACAGATATTTTCCAAAACCGTCTGGTTTGGCAGGATATGCGCTTCCTGCGGCACCAGATAGAGACCGAGGTCTTGGGCGAGAGCCGGCGAGGCATGCATCAACGTCCGGCCGTTGATTTCGATGCGGCCGGAGTTGGCCGGAATAACTCCGGACATAATCTTCATCAGACTGGATTTGCCTGCGCCATTGCCTCCGAGAAGCGCGTGCACTTCTCCGGCTTCGAGCGCCAGCGAGACGCCCTTTAAGACCGGCACCGCACCATAGGATTTCCAGATGTCCTCTAGAAGGGCGACCTTCCCGGCCGCTTGTTCCTTCACCATTCCCCACCTGTTCAAATGTATTCGGTTACCATCATGTGATCATAACGCCCTACCACCGTCAATATGGTCATCCGTGTCGAACGGAGATGGAAATGACTACATGAGGACCAGACGCGCAAATAATCGCGCAATATCAGTCGGTTGCCGATCAATAAATTATTTCGGCGCTCAACACCGTTGACGTATCAAATGTTTTTGCAATATTCAAATGATCACAACAACCCAAAGGAATGGGCCGCATGGCTTCGGACAATGGCGAGTGGAGTTACGCGGATGCGGACGAGGAGACCCTCACCCGCATTGCCTGGTACTACTACAATGACGGCTTGACTCAGAACGAGATCGGCGAACGGCTGAACATGTCGCGCATCAAGGTGTCGCGTCTTCTGGAAAGCGGTCGGCGTTCGGGCATTATCCAGGTGCGCATCAATTCGCGCTATCAGGGATGTCTGGCACTCGAACGTCAGATCAAGGAGCGCTACGGATTGCTGGAGGCCTATGTCGTGCCGCAACTGCCCGATCAGGATCCGAGCGACCGTCTGGGCCAGGCGGCCGCCCAGTTCCTCATGCAGCGCCTGCAGCATGGCGACCTCCTGGCGGTTGGCTGGGGCGCCACCGTCAGCAACACGATTCAGCGGCTCGGCCATCTCGCCAATGAACGCGATATCGGCCTCGTCAGCCTCACCGGCGGCGTCGGAACCTATGTAGACGGTATGCGCACCGCCAATTGGGGAAGCAGCGTCCATCTCGTCCCCGCCCCTCTTGTCGTCAGAGACCCGCAGGTTGCAAGCAACCTCTCCTCTGAACCGGCAGTCGCCAACCTGCTCGACATGGCGCTCAACGCATCCTTTCAGCTCGTTGGTATCGGCGAGCTTTCGCCTGCCTCGACGGTCGTGCGCTCCGGTTATGTCACCCCTGATGAAGTGGAGCCGCTGCGCCGCAAGGGCGCAGTCGGAGACATCCTTTGTCAGTTCTACAATGAACAGGGCGAGGTGCTCGATCTGCCGCTGCACGATCGCGTGATCGGGGTGAAGCTCGCGACCCTGTCGCGCGCCGAAAAGGTCGTGGCCGCGGCAGGCGGCCTGCAAAAGGTACAAGCCATCCATTCTGCATTGCGGGGAAAATTCGTCGGTATCCTCATCACCGATGAAACCACCGCAGCCGGCCTGCTCGAGATCAAGGACTGAGCATCACGATGAACGCAAGATATCTCCTGGCCGTCGACGCTGGCACGGGCAGCGGCCGCGCCGTCATCTTCGACCACGACGGCAACCAGATCGCCAGCGCCCAGCATGAGTGGTGGCACAAGACTGATCCGCGCTTTGCCGGCTCGATGGATTTCGATGTTACGGGCAACTGGACACTTTTGGCGCGGGCGATCCGCCGCGTCATTGCTGATGCGGGGATCCCGGCAGCCGATATTGCGGCCGTCAGTGCCACCAGCATGCGCGAAGCCATTGTCGCCTATGATCGCGACGGTCGCGAAATCTGGGCTTGCGCGAATGTCGACAGCCGCGCCAACAACGAGGTTCGCGACCTGAAGCAGGACTTTCCGCAGCTTGAGGCGGAACTCTATGCCCAATCCGGCCAAACCTTTGCGCTGGGCGCCCTGCCCCGTCTACTCTGGCTGAAGCGCAACCTTCCCGACGTCTACGATCGTGTTCATCGCGTCAGCATGCTTTCGGACTGGGTGCTCGCCCGGCTTTCAGGCGTGATCGCGAGCGATCCCTCGAACGCTGGCACGACCGGTCTTTATAGCTTGGCGGCGCGCAACTGGCTTCCGGATGCCATGTCCAAGGTCGGTATGCGTGACGATATCTTCCCGCCGAGTGCCGAGCCGGGCACTGTGATCGGCCGCGTTACTTCGCAGGCATCGCAAGAAACCGGTCTTGCCGCCGGCACGCCGGTCGTCATGGGTGGCGGTGACTGCCAGATCGGCGCCGCCGGTCTCGGGATCGTCAACGAAGGTGACTGCGCGGTGCTTGGTGGCACCTTCTGGCAGCAGGTGGTCAATGTGGCGCCGTCTGTTACGGATCCGTCGATGGATTTGCGTATCAACCCCCACGTCGTCACGGGTCTCAACCAGGCCGAGGCAATCAGCTTCTTCGTCGGCATCGTGATGCGGTGGTTCCGCGACAGCTTCGGCGCTGAGGAAATCATAACCGTCGGCCCCGGCGGCGACGCCTATCGCTTGCTGGAGCAGAAGGCGGCCCTTGTTCCTCCAGGTGCGTACGGCATCATCCCGGTGTTCTCGGACGTGATGCACTATGGAAAATGGTATCACGCGGCCCCGTCACTGCTGAACCTCTCCATCGATCCGGAAAAATCCGGCAAGGCGGCAATCTTTCGCGCTCTGCAGGAAAACGCCGCCATTGTTGCGGCCCGCAACCTTGCCGCCATTTTCAAACTTTCCGGCAAAATACCTGACAAGATCGTCTTTGCGGCCGGCGCCTCCAAGTCCGCCCATTGGTCACAAATCCTCTCCGATGCAACCGGCTTGCCGGTGGTAACACCCGTCGTCAAGGAGGCGACTGCTCTCGGCTGTGCCGCGTCGGCGGCAATCGGCGTTGGATTCCACCGCAATTTCGTCGAGGCCGCCGAAAGCTGGGTTCGTTGGGACCGACACTTCGAACCCAATCTCGAACACAAGGCGATCTACGACAATGCCGGCGAGCGTTGGGCCCGAGCCTACGCTCTTCAACGTCAACTGGTCGATGAAGGCGTCACCACCGCCATGTGGAAGGCTCCCGGTCTCTAAACCCTTTCTTCGCACGCACCAGCGTGCCGCTCTAACTTTACCAAGGAAAACGACATGCTCATTCAGATGGTCAGCATCAAGGTCCAGGAAGGCCATGCGGCCGAATTTCTCCAAGCCTTTCGCATCAACTACGAGGGCACACGCCGCGAGCCCGGCAATCTGCGCTTCGATGTTTTGCGCGATCCGCAGGACGAAAACACGTTCCTGATCTATGAAGTCTTTCAATCGGCCGAGGCTCTGGAGGACCATCGCAAGACTGAGCACTACAAAGAGTGCGTCCGCATGATTGACCCAATTCTTGCTGGTCCACGGACCAAGGTCTACTACAACGCCGAGATGGCAGACTTTCTTGAGAAGACGGCTTAGAATTTAGCTTCTGGAAAAACTGCGGCGATGCAAACTTCGCGCTTGGTCGAAATTGCGCCCACGCTGCAGCCGTGTGAATTTTTCCGTCCCAGGCGAAGAGGCCGGTGTCTCAAACTTAGGTGGAGCCACACCGGCCTGCTCTCATCCTGAGTGCAACCCGAGCAGGGCACCGCTTTGATGCTCCCTCAGGGGAAGCCACCATCGCTGCAACCGCCGCGTTCCGTCGATACATTCTGCGATTTTGTTACGCGATTTTGTTGCGGCGACCACAAATGCGGTCGCCGCTTGCCGAGCGGGAACTCGGCATAGGACAGGTGGAGGGCTGCCCTATTCCCTGAGGGGTTTATGGAATTCCGACCGGTCGACCGTGATCCTTCATTGGACTAAAATAGAACCACGCTGCGGATGCTTTCACCCGAGTGCATCAGATCGAAGCCCTTGTTGATGTCTTCGAGCGGCATCGTGTGGGTGATCATAGGATCGATCTCGATCTTGCCYTCCATGTACCAGTCGACAATCTTCGGCACGTCGGTGCGGCCGCGGGCGCCGCCAAAGGCGGTGCCCATCCAGCTGCGRCCGGTGACGAGCTGGAACGGACGGGTGGAGATTTCCTGGCCAGCGCCGGCAACGCCGATGACCACCGACTTGCCCCAGCCRCGATGCGAGGCTTCGAGCGCCTGGCGCATCACCTTGGTGTTGCCGGTGCAATCGAAGGTATAATCGGCGCCGCCGATCTGGTCGGCCCCGCGCTTCGTCATGTTGACGAGGTAAGGCACGATGTCGTCGCCAACCTCCTTCGGATTGACGAAGTGGGTCATGCCAAAGCGTTCGCCCCAGGCCTTCTTGTCGTTGTTGAGATCGACGCCGATGATCATGTCGGCGCCGGCAAGCCGCAGGCCCTGGATGACATTGAGGCCGATGCCGCCGAGGCCGAAGACGATCGCGGTCGCGCCGATCTCGACYTTGGCCGTGTTGATCACCGCGCCGATGCCGGTGGTGACGCCGCAGCCGATATAGCAGATCTTGTCGAACGGCGCGTCGGGGTTGACCTTGGCCAGCGCNCGATGCGAGGCTTCGAGCGCCTGGCGCATCACCTTGGTGTTGCCGGTGCAATCGAAGGTATAATCGGCGCCGCCGATCTGGTCGGCCCCGCGCTTCGTCATGTTGACGAGGTAAGGCACGATGTCGTCGCCAACCTCCTTCGGATTGACGAAGTGGGTCATGCCGAAGCGTTCGCCCCAGGCCTTCCTGTCGTTGTTGAGGTCGACGCCGATGATCATGTCGGCGCCGGCAAGGCGCAAGCCCTGGATGACATTGAGGCCGATGCCGCCGAGGCCGAAGACGATCGCGGTCGCGCCGATCTCGACCTTGGCCGTGTTGATCACCGCGCCGATGCCGGTGGTGACGCCGCAGCCGATATAGCAGATCTTGTCGAACGGCGCGTCGGGGTTGACCTTGGCCAGCGCGATCTCCGGCAGCACGGTGTAATTGGCAAAGGTGGAGCAGCCCATATAGTGATGGATCTTGTCCTTGCCGATCGAAAAGCGCGAGGTGCCATCCGGCATCAGGCCCTGGCCCTGGGTCGAGCGGATCGCCGTGCACAGGTTGGTCTTGCGCGACAGRCACGACGGGCAGGTCCGGCATTCCGGCGTATAGAGCGGGATGACATGGTCGCCCTTCTTGACCGAGGTCACGCCCGGGCCGACATCAACGACGACGCCGGCACCCTCATGGCCGAGGATCGCCGGGAACAGACCTTCGGGGTCGGCGCCGGAAAGCGTGAAATCGTCGGTGTGGCAGATGCCGGTCGCCTTGACCTCGATCAGNCCGCCGATGCCCGCATGCCCAGGTCACGCCCGGGCCGACATCAACGACGACGCCGGCACCCTCATGGCCGAGGATCGCCGGGAACAGACCTTCGGGGTCGGCGCCGGAAAGCGTGAAATCGTCGGTGTGGCAGATGCCGGTCGCCTTGACCTCGATCAGMACCTCGCCGGCCCGCGGSCCTTCGAGCTGAACGGTCATCACTTCCAGCGGCTTGCCGGCCTGAACGGCGACGGCGGCGCGTACATCCATCTATTTTCTCCTTGAACTAACAATGATTTCGGGTGGCATCGACAGAACGGCCAATGTCGCCCGTTGGAATCGGCAATGAACTAACGAATAGTCTGTTGAACGCGATTGAGCTCTATCTCAAGAGCGGCAATGGCCCTGCCAGTCTGTTCGTGCAATTTCTTGACGAGAGCCAGCTGCTCTCGAAGGCTCTCGCTCGAAACGGTCTTCGTCTCATCATCCGGCGCGCGGCCCATGCCGGCGATCAGCCAGGCGGGCGTAACACCGAGCACGCCGGCGAGCATGAACAGGCGGGTGGTGCGCGGCTCCGCACGGTCGCGCTCCCAGGCGGCAACCGTTTCCACTCTGACGCCGAGCTGATCGGCAAGGTCCTTGGTCGAGAGGTTGGCCGCGTCGCGCGCGCGCCAGATGCGCCCGCCCAACGTATCTCCGTCGCCGGTGTCGCGCAGGCGAGCAATCATCGTTTCGGTGGACAAGCGCATGGATATCTCCTTTGCCACGGTCACGTTCAAAGGTCCCGGTTTCTGATCAGAGAAGTAAGAGCGCTTCTCCTCCGGGGCGGAAGATGAAATGAGCTTATAGGCATTCGGCCCGTCAGGGACCACCCCGCAGCGGCAAAAACACGGTCAAAAGCGGCTCCGACCATGAAACATGTCTTACCGTGTCGTACCCGTATGCGTTGAAAAGTGCTGCGAACGTTCTAAAGTGGCGCAGCCCAATCGGAACAAGCCCATGACCGCGTCTGCATCGACAGCAGCCAATCCCCAGAACACGGTAATGCAGGGCGTCGCCATCATGCTCTTTGCCATGATCATCCTGCCAGGCATGGATGTGATCGCCAAGTACATGGCTGTCGTCGAGGGCATGGCGCCGGCACAGGTGACGTTCTATCGATTCTTCTTCCAGCTTGTCGCCACGCTGCCCTTGCTCATTACCGTTGGTGGTCTGCGGGCGCTGCGCCCGAAAAGGCTCTGGCTCAACCTGCTGCGCGGCGTTCTTCTGGCGGCGGCGGCCTTGTTCTTCTTCATTTCGGTGAAATACATGCCGCTCGCCGATGTGTTCGCGATCTATTTCGTCGAGCCGTTCATCCTGACCTGCCTGTCCGCGCTGATCCTGCGCGAGAAGGTCGACTGGCGCCGCTGGCTGGCAATTGCCGTAGGTTTTGCCGGTGCAATGATCGTCATTCAGCCCAGCTTCGCCGTCTTCGGCGCAACATCGTTGCTGCCGGTCGCCTGTGCCTCGGTCTTTGCCTGTTATCTCCTGCTGAACCGGGCCGTCGGAACGGCCGACAGCCCGCTGACGATGCAGACGATTGCCGGTATCGGCGGAACGCTGTTCATGGTGGGGGTGATTGCGATCGGCGATCAAATGGGTGTCGCGGACTTCGAGCCGTCTCTGCCAAAGACCGCGCTCGGCTGGGCGCTCGTCGTCATCCTCGGCTCGCTTTCGGGCTATGGCCACCTCCTGGTGGTCAAGGCCTTCCAGGCGGCACCCGTTTCCCTGCTGGCGCCGTTTGCCTATTTCGAGATCGTCACCGCGACAGCGCTTGGCTATCTCATCTTCGGAGATTTTCCATCGGTCTCGAAATGGCTGGGGATTGCGATCATCGTCGTGTCAGGACTTTTCATGATCTGGCGCGAACGACGGGCCAGGGATCGCTTCATCGAAGCGCCCTGAAACATCCCTCTTCCTAATAGTCCCAAATTCAGGCTTGGTCGTTGCGGGTCGGGCCGAAGACCGTTTCGAAGGCTTCGCGCAGGCGCATGTCCACATCCGGCACCATCACCGGCAGGCCGAGATCGACGAGGCTGGTGACGCCGTAGCCGCGGATGCCGCAGGGCACGATGCCGCCGAAATGGTCGAGATCCGGATCGACGTTGAGCGAGAAACCGTGAAAGCTCACCCAGCGGCGCAGGCGAATGCCGATCGCCGCGATCTTGTCTTCAGCCGTAGACCCGTCCGGAAGTGACGGTTTCTCCGGACGGCGAACCCAGACGCCGACGCGATCCTCTCGGCGTTCGCCTTTGACGTTCATCGAACCAAGCGTCGAGATGACAACGCTTTCCAGCGCGGCGACGAACGCCCGCACGTCCTGTCGCCGACGCTTGAGATCCAGCATGACATAGACCACCCGCTGGCCAGGGCCGTGATAGGTGTATTCACCGCCGCGGCCGGTCGCAAACACTGGGAACCGATCGGGCATCACGAGGTCTGCCGCGTCGGCGCTGGTGCCTGCGGTATAGAGCGGCGGGTGTTCCACCAGCCAGACGAGCTCGTCGGCGGTGCCGGCGGCAATGGCGGCCGCTTCGCGCTCCATCGTTTCAACCGCCTGTGGATAATCGACGAGGTGATGGGCGATCCGCCAGCGAACCGGGGGTGATTCCGGGGGGGCGAACATGTCCTGGCTCAGATTTTCGCGCTGCATTTCCGTCTGCATTCCTGTTTTGATCCCCTGTACATGGGACGGCGCGCGACAAGAGTCCAGCGTTTGCAGGGCTTCGCGGGGAGGCTGTTGAAATAGTTTCTTTTCCCGTCAAATTTCTGTCGTCATGCCCTTGTGCACCCCAGAGGCTTTTGCTACATGCAGCCCCGCCGGAGCAATTCGGCACCTACCACGATGCGGTCGTGGCGGAATTGGTAGACGCGCAGCGTTGAGGTCGCTGTGGGGCAACCCGTGGAAGTTCGAGTCTTCTCGACCGCACCAAAGAAAACCTGCTTCGGCAGGTTTTTTTGTTTTTATCCCTATACTTAGCGCAACGGTGTCCCACGTCGGGACCATGCGTGGGACATCTGTTCGTTCCATTGCACCAAGCGCGAGTTTCCGGCTTCAATTCGTACGAATTACGCCACGGCGTCGTGTTCCTCGCGCGCAGCTTCCCAGACTTCCCGCGCTGCATCCAGGTTCATCAGTGCGATCCCCAGCCCAACAATTAAATCCGGCCAAGCCGACTGCCACAGGTAAGCCGTCGCCAGGCCCGCGCCGATGATGGCGACATTGGCAAAGGCGTCATTGCGGGCAGACAGGAATGCCGCCCGCGTGAGGCTGCCGCTTCCATGGCGGTACGCGGCGAGAAGGTATGCACAGAACAGGTTGATCAGGAGAGCGCCAAAGCCAGTCAGGGATAGTGCAAAGGGCTCAGGCGGGATTGGATCCATGAACTTCGCCCAAGCCGTCCATAAGAAGGCCAGCGCGGGGACCAGAAGAATGAATGCCATCGCCATACCGACACGTGCACGGCTCCGCGCTGTCCAGGTGAGCGCAAAGAAGATCAGGATGTTCACGGACGTGTCTTCGAGAAAGTCGACACTATCGGCCAAGAGGGAAACGGAGCCGATGGCAAGCGCAACGAAGAATTCAACCCCGAAGTAGCCTAGGTTCAATAAGGCGACGATGAGCACGACGCGGCGTAAATTGTTATCCACTAAGGGTTTCCTTCATCCACTAAGGGTTTCCTTCAGAGCTACCGAAATACACCATCGACAATTTTGACGCACTTGCCAGCAATAGATTGCTATCCTGAGCGTTAGGTTTCGAGATATGCACTGCTCATGGAAGCCTCTGCCAACGCAGCCAGCAATGCCGGCTGCGCACCGGTCGCCTTAGACGGAGGTGCTCTGATCACCGTCGTCCGGCTGATCGCGAACCGCTTGCTGGTGCGTCTGGCGCAACGCGAGATCGGTACCGGTGCGGAAGGTCAGATGGAGCGCTCCCTTCGACAGGCAAGGCGCATTTGGGTGAAGATGTGGAAGGCTTGATCGACGGCGAGCGGCCGCCGGAGCTTGCGGCAGCGGTTCGGCAGAAAATTGGCTGGTTGCGCCAACAGTGAGAAACGGCTTAGCCGACCGTCTATAGTCACCTTGTCTTGAGTACGTTCGCCTGCACCGGGTGCTCGATGCCCTTCAGCGAAAGCAGACGGGTCTCGGAGCCATCGATGAAGTCCGGCGCTTGGGCGGCCGTCTCCGCTGATACCAGGATCTCGCCGGCACCGGCCTGGGATTCGAGCCTTGCAGCCTGATTGACGGTGCCGCCGATTGCGGTGAAATCGCTGCGGAAGCTTGAGAATTCGCCAATCTCGACATCGCCGGTATGGATGCCGACACCAACGCCGAGCGTATGACCAAGGGTGCCTTCGAGGACCAGGTTCGAGCCGTCCAGGGCTGCGTGATGTCGCTGTATATCCATCGCCGCCTTGATCGCAGCACGAGCATGATCCTTTATCTCGATCGGGAAGTTGAAGATCGCCATCAGGCCGTCGCCCATCTGCTTGTTGACGATGCCGTCATGCGCCCAAACCGCCTGCGCGCAGCGATCCTGGAAAAGGCTGACAATTTCGCTCAGCTCAAGCGCTTCGATCCGCTCCGACAGATGCGTGAACCCCCGCATATCTGCAAACAGGATGGTAGCGCGGGTGGTTATGTGGCGTTGCTTCTTGACGTAACGGAAGGAGCGTTCGCAGATCGTGCAGATGTTTGGATTCATCTTGCTTCGGGTGATGCCGAATGCGCGGAAGGGAAGGGCAAGCGGGCCGCGGATCGGGATAGGTACGCGCATCTGATCCCAGCAGCCCCGGCATATGTTGGCGTTGCTGTGATGGGCAGGCTCGGGGGAAGAGGCAGTCGTCATGCCCTGCAATCTCGTCAGGCCGCAGAAACCTTTTGGTCGCGCGTTAATAAACTTCTAATATTCAGTTGCTTTTGGCAACTCGTGGTTTGGATCGGGCGACAATAAAGGCGCGGCGTATTCTGCTGCGCGTCTCACCCTGCAGTGTCAGCCGACTGCCGCCCGCCAGAACATCCGACTTCGCTGGTAACCCGAAAAGTGCGAGGGAGGGAATTGCGAGGGGGGAATAACGGAAGTCGCGGTTACGCTTGCGCTTTGCGATCCGCGCAAGGGGTGACCGGCGGAGATGCTTGGCGCGCGCTCCGCTCCTCGAAAGCTGGATTGTTCATTGTCCAGCTTCCCCAAGCTTTCGCCTATCGCGCTTCAACCGGTCTTCGAGCTTCTCTTTCGAGGATAGGCGCTCTTTGCGGCACCTTCGTTACTCGGCGAAAGCCCGAACCGGCAGCTGCTGTCATTTAACCGTGCCGTCGGGCGAAACTTGTTGTGTTTCGTCGCCGGTGCTTGAACCTGCGGTCGGCGCGGTATTCGTCGGTGCCGGTATCCGGCCCTGCTTGTTGTCGATGCTGCCGGTGTGCTCCGGTGATGGTTGCGGTTGGATCTGGTCGACTGCCGTGGTCCGTTCGCTATCGCTGTTTTCGCTCCAGATTTCGGTGCCTCCCCACACAAGCAGCGCCAGAAACAGGCCAGCACCGAGGATTGCCAGAACACGCACACCCAGCGGACCCTGACGGCTTTCGCGCGCCGTAAAGTCCTCCCGGTCGGGATCATGTGTTGCTGAGATAGGATCGCCTCGCTCATCCAGATATTTGCTCATCGGATGACCTCCGTTGTTGTCATCGTAAACAACGGGCATAGAACAACAATGTTCCGTCTTGAGGCAAATCGCCCGGTCATTGGCCAGGGATAAGAGAAGCCGGAACGCCAACGAATTGGCGGCCCGGCTTCATATGTCATTTCAGCATGAAACGTGATGTTCAGTTCGACCAGGTGTCGGCGACACTGCGACGCACGAGCTTGTAGCTGTGATCGGGTTGAACTTCGTAGGTTTCGTAGACCATGGTGCCCTGGTGCAAGAAGCGGTTCTGAATCATCGTACCCGGCGCCGCCTGCGTCTTTCGCATTGGACCTGTCTCGCCGTAGGTGAGGCTGCCCGGTAACGGCTCGAGGTTGGGGGGGGCGGTGTTGCATCCCGCCAGAGCGAGAAGGGCGAGGATTGCGACATGCGTCGGTCTCATAGGCTGATCCTTGATTGAAAACCTGTGTTTGACACTAGACATTTGGTCCTGGGACGAAAAGCTCGGGTTCGATTGATATACTGCAGTCTGCTCGATCTCCTCGGTGGACGGCGCTCGCCAGGTCAGTTTCGCGCCAACTCGCTTGTGGTTTCTCGAACTTCTTGACGGCGCGCTCCCGCTTCAGTCGCGACAGGCGCTGGATCAAGAAAATGCCGTCGAGCTGGTCGATCTCGTGCTGGAGACAGACCGCCATCAGGCCGTCAGCGTCTTCCTCGACAGGCGTACCGTCGAGTGTCTGGTACCGAACGCGCACCATCCCGGGGCGCTCGACGTCTTCGGAAATTCCCGGCATCGAAACGCTGCCTTCGGCATGTTTGACCATGTTGGTCGAGTGCGAGACGATCTCGGGATTGACGAAGATACGCACACCACTTTCGCGGTCGAGTTCGATCACTGTCAATCGCTGCAGGATGCCTATGTGCGGCGCGGTGATACCGATCCCCGGTGCCGCGCGCATCGTGTCGAGGAGGTCGTCCGCAAGCGCACGCAAGGCGGCGTCGAACTCTTCGACGGTCTTTGCTTCCCGGCTCAGCAACGAATCTGGAAAACGAAGGATGGGGTGGATCGCCATCTGAAGCTCCTCGGCTGCGGCCGCATAGTGCTATCCGATCGCCCCGTCGATGTCGACTGCGCGTGCGCACGAGCGTTTCCCATGTCTTTGCAACAGCTTGAATAAATCTGTTGCCGCAGTGGCGACGTCCGCGTCTGCGATGTGGACCTCGGCAAGGCTTTGCGCTAGCAGGGCTGTAAGGCCCAATTCTGAGAGGAAGATCTGGGCGGCAAAACCGGCAGTGATGTACCCTTTCCAGAACCGCGCTTGGCGGGCTGGAAAGTTGGCAATCGTTTCGAGGGCGCGCTCATGAGCAATACCGGCGACGACGACCGCGATTCCGAAGAAATCCCCGCCTATGATGGGGCGGACATCTATGCCGAAGACGGTTCGGTGCGCTCCGACTTCCTGATGCATGTCGGCGCGGCGATTGCCGACCGCGACACGATCTATCTCCGCCAACACGTCGCCGGCCTGCACTCGTCCGAAATGGGCGACCTGCTCGAGGCGATCCAGCCGGAACAGCGCCTGGCGCTCGTCTCGCTGCTTGGCAAGGACTTCGATCTTTCGTCGCTGACCGAAGTCGACGAGGCCATTCGCCTCGACATCGTCGAGCATCTGCCCAACGAGCAGATCGCCGAGGCGCTTGGCGAGATGGATTCGGATGATGCCGTCTACATTCTCGAGGATCTCGATCAAGAGGACCAGGACGAGATCCTGGCGAAGCTGCCCTTTACCGAGCGCGTTCGCTTGCGTCGTTCGCTTGATTATCCCGAGAGCACAGCCGGCCGGCGCATGCAGACGGAGTTCGTCGCGGTGCCACCGTTCTGGACCATCGGCCAGACGATCGACTATATGCGCGAGGACGCGGACCTTCCGGAAAGTTTCACGCAGATCTTCGTCATCGATCCGACCTTCAAGCTCCTGGGTGCCGTTGATCTAGACAAGGTTCTGCGCTCCAAGCGCTCGATCAAGGTCGACGCCATCATGCGCGATACCAGCCATGCCATTCCAGCGGAGATGGATCAGGAAGAGGCGGCGCAGCTCTTCGAGCAATACGACCTTCTTTCGGCTGCTGTGGTGGACGACAACGGCCGGCTCGTCGGGGTTTTGACCATCGACGATGTCGTCGACGTCATCCAGGAGGAGGCGGAGGAAGACTTGCTGCGTCTGAGCGGCGTCGGCGATGAGGAGTTGTCGGACTCGGTCGCCGACGCTTCCCGCTCACGCGTCCCGTGGCTGTTCATCAATTCGATGACGGCCTGTATCTCCGCCTCTGTCATCGGCCTTTTCGATGCGACGATCCAGCAGATCGTGGCGCTTGCCATCCTCATGCCGATCGTCGCGGGCATGGGTGGCAATGCCGGCTCGCAGACGATGACCGTGACGGTGCGCGCGCTTGCGACCCGCGGCCTCGACATTCACAACGCGCCACGAATCATCCGGCGCGAAGCGGGGGTGGGTCTCTTGAACGGCATGATCTTCGGCACGCTGATCGGCCTTCTGGCCGGCCTCTGGTTCCAGGATCCGAATATCGGCGGCATTATCGCCACGGCGATGCTCATCAACATGATGGCCGCGGCCCTTGCCGGCATCATGGTTCCGCTCCTTTTGGAACGCTTTGGCGCCGATCCGGCGGTCTCCTCCGCCGTCTTCGTGACGGCTATTACCGATATCACCGGCTTCTCCAGTTTTCTCGGTATCGCCACCTGGTGGTTTCACGTCACGTGACGTTGCCGGTTGTTTGACTTTTACGTCAAGGTCAACGATAGTGATGGTCAAGAAATCATGGAATGGCAGCGTGAATAAGTACTATAGCATTACCGAATTGACGCGGGAATTCGGCATTTCGACCCGAACGCTGAGGTTCTATGAGGACGAGGGCCTCATTCATCCGGAGCGTCGCGGACGGACCCGCATGTTCCGCCCCGCGGATCGCCGGTTGATACAGGAGATTCTCCGGGGTCGGCGCATCGGTTTCACGATCGCCGAGATCCGCGAGATCATTCAGGTCTATAAGGACCCGCCCGGCGAACTTGGTCAGCTGCAGTTGTTGATGAGCCGCGTCGAGGCGAAGCGCGAAGAGCTCCGGCAGAAGCGCAAGGATATCGAGGACACGCTCACCGAACTAGACAATGTCGAGGAGGCATGTCTGACGCGTCTCGCCGAGATCGGCGTCGGCACCTGATTGGGTACCATTCAGCGCATGAAGATTAAAAAGGTGGCTTTGGCCGCCTTTTTTATTGTCTATAAGCAGCCGATCAGATCCAGCGGCTCGTATGCCGGCAGTAGCGCTCGAACTCGAAGCCGAAGCGCGAAAGCAGATGCCGCTCCTCGTTGCGAATGGCGAAGATCGTGGTCAACATCACCGCCGCAATCGCCATGATGAAGAACCAAGGATTGAGTGTGATCAGGCCAAAGCCGATCATCATCAGCGTGTAGCCGAGATAGATCGGATTGCGCGTGAAGCGGAACGGTCCGTAGGTGACAAGGCACGTGGCGCACCGCTGCGGAAGTACGGCGGTGTGGCGATCCAGCAGCGTCTTGACGGCCCAGAGATCGAGCCAGATTGCTGTCGCGACAAGGATGGCGCCCGAAATCCAAGGCACCCAGCCGTGGCCATGAACCACCGGGATGGGCGAATATCGTGCAAGCAGCAAGGCTGCGAGGGTGGCGGTCCCGTAGAGCAGGGCCGGCCATGGGAAACTCAGCGGCTTGGCACGATAGGCATTCATGTCCTAGTCCCCTGATTGCACGTCCATTGTGCACTGGCCGGCGATTCGCGCAATGCGTTCATCCGTGTTCACGTTGATCTTTCCCCTGTTCAGGTCGTCGAACAGGTTCTGTTCCACCAGACGGTCGAGCGTACATCCGCAAAAGGCGTCACAAGGCACGGCCGGATTGCCACGGCCGCAGGCCTCGACGCAGTTGGTGCGGTAGGCCTGCTTGGGATCCGGCAGTGTCGGCGGCGAGACCAGTGAGAAGAGATAGACCAATCCGATGAGCAGCGGCTGGTGGAGGAGGTATATGGCCAGACTGTGACGCCCCCCGAAGATCAGCGCTTTCGTCCACAGCCGTCTCTTTCCGTCGTTCACCGGGCGCTTGGCAAGCCATGCCATCAGGCGTGCATGCACAAGCTTTGCGGTGCCGAGACCGAGGAGGAACGGTGCGAGCCACGGCAGCAGCGGCACGTAGTCGTTCGAGCGCGGAATCGTTTCGGAAAGGCCGACCCACCAGAGATAGGGTGCGTCGAAGATCGCAGAGCGGAGATAGAGCGGAGCGGCAAAGGCGGCGGCTGCAGCCACGAACGAAACGATTGCCGGAAGCGGCAGGAAGAGAAGGCCGACGAGGCTCGCCGCGGCAATCGAATGGAGGATCCCGAAAAATATGAAGGTGTTGGGGAAGGCGAACCAGGTCGCAATGCTGATAACCGCGGCCGCGCCGGCAATCTTGGCAAAACGACGCATGAAGGCATCGAAACGTATCCTCGGCCGTTGCCCGAGCACGAGGCTGTAGCCCGCCAGAAACAGGAAGCTGCTGGCGATCAGGCGCGCAAAAATCTTCCACCCGCCGGTACCGGCGGTCCCAGCCGCGACATAGCCAAAGAATTCCAGATCCCAGACGAAATGGTAAAGCGCCATGGCCACCAGTGCCAGGCCGCGCAGCACATCGATAAAGACGAGCCGGCGATGGGCGCTCGTCGTTGGTTGCGGTTCAGCGGTTGAGGTCATGTTGCTATCGGACATGGTGTTCGCCATCCTGTTGGCGCCAATGAGATTGGCAGGTCAGGCTTGCGCCAGACCGGCTTTGATTGCTTGGAAATGGAATATACGGCTGGATTCCCGTCCTGAGATATCCGAGACGCGTGGCGCGAGCAGTTAGCGGGCGGCGTCTTCCAACAGGGCCGCGCGCGCCTCCGAGAAGAACTGCCGGCGGGTCAGAACGAAAATGACGAAGATTGTCAGGCCGACGAAGGCGTAGGGGCTGATGAACCAGCCGAGATAGCCGATCGACAGGAAGATCGCCCTGAGACCGGCATTGAAGTGCTTTGCGGCGAGCACGTTCATGCGCACCGCGCGTTCGGCCGCGATCTCGGCGGCGTGCCGGTCGCGTATCATGTCCGCCGTCATCGGTATGCCGCCCATGAGGATCGAGCAGTAGTTGAACAGGCGATAGGACCAGCCGAACTTGAAGAAGGAATAGCCGAAGAGGCAGGTGAGCCCGGCGACCTTCAGCTCGAAGGCCGTTCGGCCCCCGTGGAAGACATAGGGCATGTCGGCGAAGATCATCTGCACCTGCTCGGTCGCGCCCAAGAGAGCGAAGCAGCCGCCGAGCGCAAAGATTGTTGTCGAAGCGAAGAAGGCGGTGCCCGCCTGCAGCCCGGCGATGATCTGGGTGTCGATCATTTTCAGGTCTCGGTTGAGCGAATTGCGAATCCACCGGCCACGATGCTCGTTCATCAGCCGCGTGAGACTGATGCGTTTGAAGCCACGGGTACCGTCTGTTGCCCAGCTGAAGCCGGCCCACAGCAGGATGAACACGGTAAGTGCTATGTAATCTTCGAAGGTCATACACGTGTTTTTGGCATGGCTTTTGGAAATTGCAAGGTGGGCGCGCCTGTGGAGAATCGGCGCTGCATCAACTAGTGTGATGAAATTGCGGCGGAATTTCTTCCCGCAAAAATGCGCGAACCCCAACGTTTGCTGTGTTGACCGGAGTGCGGATGCGCCCCTGTCACCTTTTCGCCATATTTCACCGTTGCGTCTTTACACTTTCTTCAGTATGGATTGCGCCATGCACGGGCCCTTGATGTGTGGCCCGCAGCCGTTGAGAGTTTTTCGGAGACATCATGGACAATACAATACAGAAGTCTTGCTGGGGCGTGACTGCTCGCGCCGTAGCCGGTTTCGCTGGCGTTCTTGTTCTTGCTTATCTTTTCGGCGGCCTTTGATACCCAAAAGTCCTCTGATTGACAGCGCGGCTTCCCGGAAGCCGCGCTGTTTTGATTCCGGGCAGTCGTATCGCGGGTTCGGGCGGCTGCGGACCGAATCGTCGGCGCAATGTCGCACCAACGGGAACTTATGTCGGTTGATCGCCTGATCGACAGGGATAGGATGGCTTAGAGTTTGATCCTATATCTAAGGGTGACGGTATTGCTTCGGTCCTGAGGAGGGATCGAGTTTGTATCGACTGTGCAATCATGCATATGACCGCATCCGGCGATGGGCCGGCGGCATATGTTCAGGCTCCGGGCAGGCAATTCATGTTTCTTTCCGTCTTCGACGTCTTCAAGATCGGCATTGGTCCTTCGAGTTCGCATACGATGGGCCCGATGTCGGCCGCCAATCGCTTTCTCGAACTCATCCTGTCCGACGAATGGCCGCGTCCGTCGCATGCCTCCGTCGCCGCCATCAAGGTCAGCCTGCACGGCTCGCTTGCCCACACCGGCATCGGCCATGGTTCGGGCAGGGCGGTTGTGCTCGGGCTTGTCGGCGAGCGTCCCGATCGCGTCGACCCCGACCGCATGGATGCACTGATCGACGACGTCGAGCGCACCGGGCGCATAACGCCGCCGGGCCATCCATCTTACGAATTTCAGCCGAAGACCGATCTGATCTTCGACAAGAAGGTGCCCTTGCCAGGCCACGCCAACGGCATGTCCTTTTCGGCCTTCGACAAGGACGGCCGCCTTCTGCTCAAGCGCATCTACTATTCGATCGGTGGCGGTTTCGTCGTGACCGATACGGAACTCGAAGCGATGCGCGCTTCCAAGAACAAGCCTGCTGGCGTCAAGGTCCCGTTCCCCTTCAGCACTGCCCAGGAAATGCTCGACATGGCCGCCCGCTCCGGCATGACCATCGCGCAGATGAAGCGGGCAAACGAAGAAACCACCATGTCGCCGCAGGAACTGAATGAGGGGCTCGACCGCATCTGGGGCGCAATGAGCAGCTGCATCGACCGCGGCCTTAGCCAGGACGGCATCATGCCCGGTGGTCTCAAGGTGCGCCGGCGCGCCCGCTCCATTCACGACAAGCTGCAGGAAGAGTGGCGCTCCAACAAGATCAACCCGCTGCTCGCCAACGACTGGTTGAGCGTCTACGCCATGGCGGTGAACGAAGAAAACGCCGCCGGCGGCCGCGTTGTGACGTCGCCGACGAACGGTGCCGCCGGCGTCGTTCCGGCGACCATCCGCTATTACATGCATTTCCACGACGATGCCGATCAGGACGGCGTTCGCGACTATCTGCTGACGGCAGCTGCCATCGGCGGTATCATCAAACACAACGCCTCCATTTCAGGCGCCGAAGTCGGCTGTCAGGGCGAGGTCGGTTCGGCCTCGGCCATGGCGGCAGCGGGCCTTGCTGCTGTCATGGGCGGTTCTCCGGAGCAGATCGAAAACGCCGCCGAGATCGCGCTCGAACATCATCTCGGCATGACCTGCGATCCGGTCGCCGGCCTGGTACAGGTGCCTTGCATCGAACGAAACGCACTCGGCGCCGTCAAGGCCGTTACTGCAGCGTCGCTGGCGCTCAAGGGCGATGGTCAGCATTTCGTGCCGCTCGATGCCTGCATCGAAACCATGCGCCAGACCGGCGTCGACATGAACGAGAAATACAAGGAAACGTCCACCGGCGGCCTGGCGGTCAATGTCGTCGAATGTTGAGCGGCGCACGAACGATTGTGGATGACGCTGCGCAATTCGCTTGACCGTGACGGCCGGACGGGTGTTCAAAAACAGCCATGTCTCTGCATCTCATAAAGCTCTGCGTCGGAGCGGAATCGATCGATGATCTGCGCGAATGGGTTTCGCGCAAGGCCCTGGCTGCGATTGCCGCCGGCCTTGAACCGCATTCATACCACACCACCCGAATGGTGCCGAAACGCATGGACGAGCTGCTGGAAGGCGGCTCGCTCTATTGGGTCATCAAGGGTCAGGTTCAGGCGCGCCAACCGCTGATCGGTATCGAAACCTTTACGGACGGTGAGGGGATCGGTCGCTGCAATCTGCTGCTCGGACCCGAAGTCGTTGAAACGGAGCTGCAGCCGCGTCGGGCCTTCCAGGGCTGGCGCTATCTCAAGGCTAACGAAGCGCCTCGAGATCTGGCGTCGCTTTCGGGCGATGGGGCCGAAATGCCTCTCGAGCTCCGGCGCGAGCTTGCCGAACTCGGTCTGCTCTAAGAGCCTTTCCAGGAAGAGTGCGAAGCGGTTTTCCGCCAGGAAACGCGAAGAACCAAAGAAATAGAACGCTTCAATGGCTCCGTTTAGGACGGAGCGCTCAACTGCATGTTTCCTTAAATCCTATTCGATTTAAGGATAAAAACATGCAGCAATTCAAAGCGCTGCAGCGACCTTTGCGCGTCTAATAAGACGCGCGGCGCTGTGGCCAGACGAAAAAGGCGGCCGAAGCCGCCTTTCAATCTCAGTCTATTCAAAGGATGCGCATCTTCAGCGGGTGGCGACGACCGGGTGCCGTCACGTGAAGATGGATGCCGGCGCGTGGCTGTGTCGAGCGCCAGGCGCGTGCACCATGGGTCAAGAGCATGCCTACCAGATCCTTGGTCTTCGCCTTCGGGCGGTTCAGACCGAGATCGGCAATGCGCATCGCTGCCTCATGCAGCGGATGCAGATTGATGCGCGACGGTTTCGCCCGTCGCCCGGGCAAGGGAGTGACACCCGGAACATTCTCGTTCATTGCCATAACTAACCTCGTACGCTTTACAAAACCGAGGAGGGTGGTCGGACTAACAGATCGGCCACCGAAACTAAATGCCGTCTACTGCTGGGCAGCCCAGCAGGAAATGCCTTTCTTCTTCAACGTCTTGCATGCGTTTACCGCTGCATTCTGGTCGTCGAACCCGCCAAAACGAGCGCGGTAGAGCTGAGCACCGCCATTGCTGAAGGCGACCGTAAAGGGCGTTGCCTTGCTGAGCGCCTTGCCACCCTTGTCCTTGGCGTTGCCGAGCAGGGTCATGGCCTGTTCCTTGTCCGGCGTCGCACCGATCTGGATGACCCAACCCTGGGGCTGCGGTACAGCCTGCGGCTCGGCTTCGGCTGCGACCGGCTCGCGCTTGGGAACGGAGTTGGTGATCTGACCGTCGACCATGCCTGCGGCAACCGGCTGACGCGACAGCTTGATGCTCTGGGCGTCAAGCGTATTGGGGACGATCTTCGGCGACAGGACCGGGTTGTCCGATGCGCGCTTGGTGCCGGCATAGGCCATCTGCACGCTGTTGGTATTTTCGCCACTGTAGCGCACGGACGGAACCGGTCCGGTGTTCGGCAGGTCGAGGCCAGCGGCAGCTGCGACCGGGCTGGAGACCGGCGTTTCCGCGACCTGCGCGACAGCGATAGGCTCTTCGGCGACAGGCGCAACCGGCGTCGGTGCGGTTTCAGCGATCAGGTTGCCACCGCCGCGGCGCGATGCCGCCGGCATGTACTTTGCCACCAGGCGACGCATCTGGGCGTCACGGCTGGCGCCAGAGGTGCCGCCCATGACGACGGCGACGATGCTGCGACCCTCGAGTTGAGCAGAGGTCACCAGGTTGAAGCCTGAGGCACGGGTGTAGCCTGTCTTGATGCCATCGACGCCACGCACATTGCCAAGCAGGCGATTGTGGTTGCCGATCGTCTGCTTGCCGAAGCGGAAGCTGCGCGTGGAGAAGTAATCGTAATACTGTGGAAAATGCTGGCGAAGCGCGAGGCCGAGGCGTGCCTGATCGCGGGCCGTGGTGCGCTGTTCGGTATTCGGCAGGCCGTTGGCGTTGCGATAGGTGGTGCGGGTCATGCCGAGCGCACGCGCCTTGTTGGTCATCATGCGGGCAAAACGCTGCTCCGAGCCACCCAGCAGTTCGCCAAGCGCCGTCGAGGCGTCATTGGCGGAACGGGTGACGAGCGACAGGATCGCCTGCTCGACCGTGATCGATTGCCCCGCGCGCACGCCGAGCTTCGAAGGCGGTTCGGCGGAAGCGTTCTTGGAGAAGGGAACAGGCGTTGACTTGCTGATCCGACCGGCTTCGAGCGCCTCGAACGCCAGATAAAGCGTCATCATCTTGGTCAGCGAAGCGGGGTAGCGCAACTCGTCGGCATCTTCGCCGTAGAGAACCTTGCCGGTTTTCGCGTCGACGACGATGCCCGAATACTTCGGGTTGGCCAAAGCGGGTGCTGCGAAGGCAACCGATGCGACGGCGCCCGCAAGGACGATCCGTCCTACCATCTTTGAAAAGGCGCCGAACGGGCGTTTCGCGAGATCAAGAAAACCTGATTGGGACACTACGCTGCTCTTCATTCTCATGTCATGGGTGTTGTCCGGACGCCGCCTCCGGGAACGACCGTTCCTGAGACAGTATCGGCATAGCGTTACCAATCGGTTTATGATGAATGATTGGTTTCCGGAATCGGACGCATTTGTACAGAGGTGATACCGGTGTAGCGCAATGGTGCGGCGCACAAGCCAGCATCACACCACTTGGACAAAATCAGGGCACGAGATGGCTTTTCACGAAGCCACCCACAGCATTGTCGATTTCGCGCCATTGCGGCAGCAGATTGCGGGAGAAGCGGTAAAGGACGACGAGATCCTTGCCGGCATGAATATCGCGCTGGCAGTCCGCACTCGTGGAGGCCTCGTTCGCGCGAGGCTCCAGACAGCGCACGACGTAGGGTGGCTCCTTTCCACGCGCAGCTGTGAAGAAGGCCTCGCCGGCATAGCTCGACGTCGCCTTGACGCCGTGCCGCGTCAACCCATTGGGGCCAGGGCCTGTGGCGCCCTCGAAGACCTGGGTGTAGATGGGGTCGAGCCGACCGGACATGTCGCGCGACATCGTGCTCTGCGCGATCTGCAGGAAGATCAGGGCCTCCGGACGGCTGACGTCATTGAAGAGGTTGCGGTTGTCGTCGCTGTACCCCTCGAGCGCTGGCCATGTCACGTAAACGTCGACCCGTTCGGCGATCGACGTCGCCCGCTGGTTTTCAAAGCGAATGACGTTGGCGGGCAGGCGTAGGTGATCCTGACCGATGAAGATATCGTAGGGCACGAGGCTTGACGTGTGGCCGGCCAGTGCGAGGTTTTCCCCGAACCAACGCCCCGACAGGGAAAGTGCGGCGGTGATCGCGGCAAGCAGGACAACGACCGCGGTGATCTTGTAGACGAAGCGCCTCGAAAGGAGCGGGCTGAGTTCCGGCTCCGAGTTCCCGTTGGAAGAGGTGCTCATCGATGGGGCGTCCCGTCGCGGTAGCCGCGCGATATGTGGCGGTTCAGCTGCAGCTGGTCGGTCGGCAGCGCAAGTTGGACTCTGGCAGGGGTGGCTTGCCTGACGCTGGTCGAAGGTGGTTAATTTTCGATTAAATAGGCGCGTCTTCCGCTTGTGCGCGCCTGATCTCGGCGCGCTGGGGTGGCCGAGAACAAGAAAGCCGGCTCCGAGGGACAGCGGAACCGGCCAGGGCCTGGTCTGAAACGGGGATGGGACTGACCGAAGCCCGGATAACTGATCGCGGCGCGGGAAATCACCCAACCACGCCGCGGTCATTCTGTGAGGGTTACTGGGTGCGGACGCTGCCGACTGCGACCGTGCGGCCATCCTGCAGCTTGACCCAGCGGCCAGCATGTTCGGTCGACTGCCGCTTGAGGTATGTGTATTCGGTATCCGACCACAGCAGCACTTTGTTGCGCATGTTGTCGAGGATGAAGTCGCCGCGATCGGTGCGCACGGTCAGGACCGCGTGGCCATCGCCATTCGGCTGAAGGACGACAGTGATCAAAAGGTCAGAGCCGGCGAAGCCGCTTTCGATGAGTTTGCGGCGCTTCAGCAAAACGTAGTCTTCGCAGTCGCCGACGCTGTCCGGGTAGGACCACTTTTCCTCGACGCCGTGGATTTCCATGTCGGTCATCGGCGTGACCGCCTGGTTGACGTCGTAGTTGACCTCGAGAATTTTCTGCCAGCTTTCGCGCGTCAGGACCATCGGGCCGCGATCGGCGCCGTTCGAGCGGCATTCGCCCGGATTGATCTTGCAGAACTCATAGTGGCCGATCGGCGGGTTGGTCGCACCGGTCACGGTCATGTTCGCCGGAAGGGCCATTGCGCCTTCGACCAGGCCGCCGGTCAAAAGTGCGGCGACAGCGATCATCTTGGTGATTGTCTTGAGCATGATTGTCTCCCCGTTATGGTTCGACAATGGCACGGACATTTTTATCGCTGGCGAATATGCGAGGTAAAACAAAGTACAAATGAAAATCGTATCAGAATAAAATAAGAACAGATTTTGAGATATATTTTAGTCGAATTTGATTCAAATTTTATCGATCTTGAACGGCCGTCGAGCACGCAAGTGGAATCTGTTAAGCATCTAAATGGTTGCAAGAGTGGGGTTTTGTGAGCGCATATCGACGGATAGCGTGCCAATGCCCGGGTGCATGGCGGCAGCTGGATGTGTCGGGGAGGGGCAATTTCGCCACTTTGCGTTTGGCCGCAATGCTTGATTTCAACGTGAAATCAACGCGACGAGCGAAAATACGGAGAAAAATTATTTGAAAAAAGTTGTGCCGAAAATCGGCAAAGGGAGCCACGGGCTGTGCTGAAATGGAGCAACAAGGCGCCGCGGTCGGAACGGACGCGCGGAAACATCGGTTCGATCGTCGAGAGTGTTGGGCCGGAATAGCCCCGATCCAGGGCGGTCTACCGCGTCGGCGTTGCCGATTATGCTCGGCCGCATACGGATGCCGCCGAGGACGAAGCGTCACGATTGAGGGCTGGCAATGCCGTTGAGGCGGCGGCCGAAATCGCCCAAAGCGCTATCGCGCAAACGAACGCAGCGATTTTGCGATAACGTCATGCGCATCACAAGAGTTTGAGGCGCAGTCCGCGGATACGACTGCTTAAATCCTTAAATCGGAATCGATTCAAGGAGAGAATCATGCAGCAGATTTAAAGTGCTGCAGCGTCCTTTGCGCGTTGACGCGCGGCGCCGTAGAGGCCGCGACGCGGTTTAGAGGAATTCCGTCAGGGCTTCGCGGGACTGGACGCCCGAGAATTCGATGGCAACGCCTTCCTGGAAATGACGGACAATCTTGCCCTTCATGTTGCCGAGCTTGATTTGCGTGCCGATCGGGGGGCGGTTTTCAATGTCCACCGCGGCGCCGGACATCGAAAGGTCGATGATGCGGCAGGGATACTTGGCACCGGTATCGAGCGTCAGCTCGGTCAGCGTCTTGCGCGGAGCAAGACGATCGTGGCGACGATCTTCGGGAAGGCCGAGTTCGTGCTTGTTGGCAATCCACGTCAATTGCGCCGCAAGCTTCTCGCGCTTGCGCTCCGTGGCGTTGAGCTGGATGACGAAGGCGTTTTCGGCGAGCCGAGACACGGTGCCTTCGAGCCGGCCGACGTGATCGATGTAGGCAATGATGCGTTCGCCGGCACGTGGGCGGGCTGGCGATAACAGAAGCACGTCACCCGGTGACATGTCGACGGCGGTGCAGTCGAATTCGTCGTGGTTGGCAAGCATCAGTCGCCCGGTAAGGTTCACCGAGACGCGCTGAAATGCGCCTTCCTGGTGCGGCTTCGGACCGGTATTTTGAGCTTGCTGGAACGAGAACATGATCACTCTGCATGACGTATCTTGGCAGGCAAAGCATAGTGCGGTCCGGTTAATAGAATGTTCGCCCTGCGGTTGGTGGCTGCGCGGATCTTGGCACAGGCGTTTGTCAGGCGTCGCGGCCGCCCTCGAAGACGCGCAAGTGTTGCACCTGCCGGATTCCGGGAGAAAATGCCTCGTCCATGGCCGGTTCCCTTAGGAGCGCCGCCGTCCGATCCGGATCGAGCACTCTGAGGCCCCTAACATCGAGACCGCTGACCGGTGCGGCGTGCAACCAGTACGGGCGCGACAATGGTGAGAGAGAACCGAGAATGCGGTCACTGTGACCTTCGTTGGAGGCGAGGGGAAGGAGCAGAGCCTCGATCTCCAATTCTCTCCTGTCTTCCGTCAGTGCAATCGCCGACAGCATGACGGGCACGTGTCGTGCCATCACCTGCGTGCTGACTTGAAGCGTTCTGCCAGCCTGGGTCCCGAACCAGAGTGTACCGAACTGCTGGCCGCGCAGTTCCTGGCCGAAGAGGGCGCAGACATGCGTTCCAGCCAGGCGGAATTTTATACTGGCGAAACTGTCCCTCTCGAGGATGAAGAGCTCAGGCAGGAGTGTCCGGATGGCCGACGGTTCGATTTCGTCGCGACGCGGTAGTTCACGGTCGCCACGAATGAGGTTCCAATACTGGAACAACTGCGTTGATGTCTTGCTGCGCATGATGTCGTTCATTCCATTTCGCGCGATCTGTGTGCCGATCCGGCACAAATTCGACCGCTCATACCGGTTGTCCTGATGACAGAGCGAATTCCGTGCCACCTGGAAATTAAGGTTAACAAACGGTTTCGATTGCTTCGGCCGCAGCGGGCTGGCACCTGAATGAACATCACTTCACGAAGGATTGCCTTCGGCACAGATTTTGAGCTCTGGGTATTGGGAGCTCACCGACCGTTCAGTTTTTACTGGACGGTCTTTTTTTGTTTGCTTATGGCTGGGCGCGCTGTCCGGCGATGCGCAATTGCCCGGCCGACTGGGTCGGATTGAAACGGACATGCGGACGGAAGAGAGCAGCAGCCATGGAACGAGATCAGGCAGCGACGCCACCGGAGGCGGAGCGGGAAGGCGCCGTCCAGCGCACGCACGAGCCCGCATTCAACCTGCCGGCGGGGCTGACGTGCATCCTGTTGTTCCTCGTCGCTATTCATGCGCTTCGCACCTATGTCTTCTCGAGCAGTCTCGACCAGGATATCATCCTGAACTTCGCCTTCCTTCCAGCGCGCTATGATCATCCGCTTGCCGAGCAGAGCCTTGCGTGGCTCTGGAGCCCGGTGACGTATTCGTTCCTGCACGGAAGCTGGGAGCACCTGATCTTCAATATCTTCTGGATGGTTGCCTTTGGGGCACCGGTGGCCCGGCGCATCGGCATGGCGCGGCTGGCTCTCTTCTGGGCTCTTTCGGCCGCCGCTGCCGTAGCACTTCACACAGTATTTCACTGGGGCGAGATGATCGTCGTGGTCGGCGCCTCGGGGGTCGTTTCGGGTTTCATGGGTGGCGCGGCGCGATTCGTGTTTTCGCCAAGCGGCCGCATCAGTCGGCAGTTCGCCCACCTCAATCGCAGGCTTTCCTTCAGCGAGGCGCTCTCCAATCGCTCAGTCGTCGTTTTCAGCGGCATCTGGTTCCTGACGAATTTCCTCGTCGGGTTCGGCATGTTCACGCCTGGCGGAGCCGACAGCGTGGCGTGGGAAGCGCATATCGGCGGTTTCCTCTTTGGCTTCCTCCTGTTCGCGTTGTTCGACCCACGCGATTGAGAACGCACCGATCCTGTTGCGATCATTGTCAGAACGCTTGATTTCCCGGGAACGCTGGCGCACCATTTGAAACGGCCGATATTGTCCATGGACGGTGCGGCCCGTGAAGGCCGGGTGCTCAAAGGTATAGCGCGTTTCTGAGGAGCGACGCGTCAGCCTTGCAGGTACCGGAGTGGGTATAGGTTCCGTTGCCCGACTGTGCCGCACACGACAGGCTGGAACCTTCCCCGCCGACCCGGCGTCGTCGCAACGGGGAGAAGTGTGCATGTCAGTAAAAGCGATACTCAATGAAAAGGGCCGGAACGTCGTGACCGTCGGTCCTCGCATGACGGTTCAACAGGCCGCAGTCCTTCTGCGTGACAATCATATCGGCGCAGTGATCATCATCGATGCGGATGATCAGATCACCGGCATCCTGACCGAGCGCGATATCGTCGCCGCCATTGCCAAACATGGCGCTGCCTGTCTGGAGAAGCCGGTCTCGGCCGTGATGTGGCAGAACGTCTATTGCTGCACCGAGGAAATGTCCGTCGATACGCTGATGGAAATGATGAGCAAGCTGCGAGCCCGTCATCTGCCAGTTGAAACGAATGGGCACCTGGCCGGCATTATTTCGATCGGTGACGTGATCAAGCATCACATTCGCGCGATGGAGCAAGAGGCCGAGCACATCAAGGCCTATATAGCTGGATAATTGAAAGGGGCGGTTTCCGCCGCCCTTTTGTTGTCCGTCTGCGGCGCAATCTCGAACAGTCGTGCTGAACGCGCGCTGGCACTTTCCGCCATCGCTAAATGTGCGACCGGTACAGCAATCCCTTGGAGCAACGCGGAAACCTGGCATTGCGCCCGTTGTCAGCGAACCAGGACTTCCTGCATCCGGCGGATTTCGGCGAGCTTGGCTTTCGCTTCCTGATAGCCGCGATCAATCGCCTCTCCGGCGCGGTGGAATTCCGAGAGCCCGATGTCGTTGAGCTTCGGATGGAGGGCCAGATCCGGAGGATCGCCGGCAAGGCGCGCACGCGAGATGCGATCCTGAATGATGTTGAAGGCCTGAACCATGACGCTGGTCATGCCCATGCGCGCCGAGTGGTGCGTCGGCTCGTTGATGGCCGGCATATCCAGGGTCTCTGTGCCGGCGCTGTGTTTGACCACGGCAGAGCGGCCATAGAGATCGTAGTTAAGGTTCACGGCAACGACGAGCTGCTGTTCATGCGCACGGCATACCGAAACCGGTACGGGGTTGACCAGTGCGCCGTCCATTAATGTCCGGCCGTTGGCATTGATCGGCTCGAAGATGCCGGGAAGGGCATAGGACGCGCGGATGGCGGTGATCAGAGAGCCCTTTTCCAGCCAGACTTCGTGGCCGCTATGCACCTCGGTTGCAACCGCAATGAACGGTCGGTCGAGGCTCTCGATGCTTAGGCCCTTGAGATGCTCCTGCATGCGCTTGGTCAAGCGCAGCCCACCGAAGAGGCCGCCGCCGCCGATGGCGAAATCGAGCAGGCCGGCAATGCGTCGTACAGTCAGTGACCGGGCAAATGCTTCCAGTTCATCGAGCTTGCCGGCGAGATAACAGCCACCGACAAGAGCGCCGATGGAGGTACCGGCGATCATGCCGACCTCGATGCCTTCTTCGTCGAGCGCTCTGAGCACGCCGATATGGGCCCAGCCGCGAGCGGCGCCGCCGCCGAGCGCGATTGCGATCTTGGGCGGTCTGGGCGGCACGGCGGGTTCAGATGGTGTTGTCGAGAGTGATGACCCGTCCGGGTCGGTCAGGTCGGCAATCTGGCTGCTACGCGTAAAAGTCCAGTTCAACATCCGGCACCTCCAACACCGCCGAACACGTGGCAGCGCAACACGTCCTTCAGAATGCGCGAAGGGCGTCGTGGCGCTCCATGCATTGACTCAAACTTCCGAAGACCAGATTCGATCCTGGAACGACGCAATAATTTTGAGCGCACTTGTCTGGAGGAAAACCTGCCAAGCCGGCGCTGGTGCCGGCCTTGTCCTTATTCATCGCTGAAAGACTGGCACCGTTATTCAGATTACCATCGATCCTGTCGCCGCGTGCGGCGGGGCCGATAAACATTCACTACAGTTTGCAATGTTACCCGGCTTGCGGCCGTTCCCAGGGAAACTGCATCCTTGCCGAAGGATTAGGCGCCCGCTGGGTTACCAAAATATCAACGCAGTATGCACCCGCCCCAAAAAGATGCGCAATGCTTAATTTTTGTCATAAACCTCGGTCGGGTCGAAATGCCTGATGTCGTCGGTGATCGTAACGGTAGCACGGCCGCCATCGGTGCCGACCGTTCGATAGAAGCAGGAGCGGCGGCCGGTGTGGCAGGTTGCGTCGTGTCCGGCGACCGACACCTTGAGCCAGATGGCGTCCTGGTCGCAATCGGTGCGAATCTCTTTCACCGTCTGAAGATTGCCGGAGCTCTCGCCCTTCTTCCAGAGGCTCTTTCGGGAGCGGCTGTAATAGTGGGCGACGCCGGTCTCGATCGTCAGCGCCAGCGCTTCGGCGTTCATGTGCGCGACCATCAGCAACTCGCCGTCGCGTGCGTCGGTGACGACGGCGGTGATCAGCCCCTTTTCATCGAAGCGGGGCGTGAAGGCCGGACCGTTTTCCAGTTCGGCATTGTTGGAGGAGGGGGTCTCGAATGTGAGCGTCATGAAAGGCTCCGTTGGTAGGAGCCTTACTTGAAGCCCCGCAGCATCGTCATGAAACGGGCCTGTTCGGCCGGTTCGGTCTGGAAAGTACCCGTAAATGTGGTGGTCAGCGTTGTCGAGCCTTGCTTCTGAACGCCGCGCATCGCCATGCACATATGTTCAGCCTCGATCATCACCGCGACCCCGCGGGGCGCCAGCGACTCGTCGATCGCCTTGGCGATCTGGGCCGTCATCGATTCCTGCGTCTGCAGCCGGCGACCATAGATATCGACCACGCGGGCGATCTTCGAAAGCCCAAGAACCCTTCCATTCGGCAGATAGGCGACGTGCGCCCTTCCGATGATTGGCACCATGTGGTGTTCGCAATGGGAATAGAACGGAATGTCCTTGACCAGCACCATGTCGTCGTAGCCGGCAACCTCTTCGAAGGTCCGGCCGAGCACGTCTTCGGCTGCGAGATCGTAACCACTGAAAAGCTCGCGGTAGGACTTGGCTACGCGTGCCGGCGTATCCAACAGGCCCTCGCGACTCGGATCATCACCTGCCCAGCGCAGCAGAACGCGCACGGCGTCCTCGGCCTCTTTTTGCGTCGGCCGGTCGCTCGCATTGTCGAGCACGGGGAAATTCTTCACTATGGCATCCATAATGGCCTCTTTGCGCAATACGGGGATTGCTTGACGTTTTATCTTTCGGACAACTCGCCACTGGCCATTCGCCTAACCCTGCAGGCTTGGGTTCCGTCGGCGGGCTCCGGGGCTTTCTGGTCCTTGCTTAGCAGTGCAATGGACCGTCCGGCACGGTTTCCCAAACAACAGGCGACATTTTGATCCTCTTGCGGAACTGTCGCCCCAACACGACATAGCATATAGTATGGTGCCACAGAGATGAAAGAGGCCGAGGGGACTGCGTCGTGCTTTTTTCCTGCCTATAGGAGAAAATCATGCGCCGATCACCCAAAACCGCGAAAAATCAGCCGGATCGCGTCAAATGATGGATGACATTTACAACAATCGTATTCTCGACTTCGCCGGCAATATCCCGCGTATCGGGGTTCTGGAAAATGCCGATGCCGAAGCGGTTGCGCATTCGAAGCTTTGCGGCTCGAAGGTCCGGATCTGGCTGAAGATGGACGGCGACGTGGTCACGGATTTTGCCCATGACGTCAAGGCTTGCGCGCTCGGGCAGGCATCGTCGTCGATCATGGCTCGTCATGTCGTCGGCGCGCAGGCGAGCGAAATCCGAAAGGCCCGCGACGAGATGCTGGCGATGCTGAAGGCCGACGGGGAAGGTCCCTCTGGCCGTTTCGAGGACATGCGGTTCCTGAAGCCGGTGAAGGACTACAAGGCCCGGCACGCCTCGACCATGCTCACTTTCGATGCTGTCGTCGATGCGATCGGCCAGATCGAGGCCAGGCGTCTGGCGACGGCCGTCTGAGCCATGTGCCGGGATCCGCATTGCGAACATCCGCCCATGGCTGGCTCTGAGTCTGCGGGCGGCGGGCGCAACTGGTCCGGTCCTTTCCGCAGGACGCCGGGGCGCCTGCTTGGCATGGCCTTCATCCGTGCCTATCAGTTGACCCTTTCCAGTTTCATCGGCAATGCCTGCCGGCATCTGCCGACCTGTTCGGAATATGGCTATGAGGCAGTCGCACGCCACGGCCTGTGGGCCGGTGGTTGGATGACGCTTTTTCGCGTCGCGCGTTGTGGCCCGGGCGGAACCCATGGGTTCGACCCGGTGCCGGAGCGCCTGAAGGGCAGGCATCATTGGTATGCGCCGTGGCGCTACTGGCAGCCGCGGCCAAAGGGCGGATGAACGCGATGACGATCCCGATGGAATATCGGCAGGCTTCGGTCGATTTCGACCGCTTCATCACCGATGCCCGCGATATCTCAGGGCTCCAGACGACGAACCAGGCCTATACGATGGTTCAGGCCGTGCTGCAGACCTTTCGTCGTCGCCTGGATGTCGAGGATGCGATCCTGTTTGCCGACGTGCTGCCGCCGGTTCTAAGAGCGATCTTTATCGCCGAGTGGGATCTCGAAGAACCCACGAGCCCGTTTTCGGGAAGGACGGCTATGACGCTCGAAGTGCAAGCGCTGCGTGGAGACCACAATATTTCGCCGGATACGGCAATTGCCGATGTGGCGGCAGCCTTGCGGAAGAACGTCGACGAAGCGAAGCTCGATCGCGTATTGGCCCATTTGCCGGCCGGTGCCGCCGACTACTGGCGTGCATGAGCCAAGGAGTTCCCTGCGTGAACAGCTACGTCGCGCTGCTCTATAGTATCGTGCTCAGCGAAGGGCGGCGCGTTGTGATGGGTGATCTGAAAGCCATGGCCGAGCGGCTCGGTCACCGGTCACCGCGCACACTCGCCGCCACGGGCAACCTGTTGTTCGAAACGGACAGGGTTGCCGTCGGAGAGCTGGAGGCGGCGCTCGAGACGGCATTCGCCGAGACGTTCGGCCGGCAGGTCGACATCATCGTTCGTCCTGGTTCCGATTGGCTGAGGCTTGCCGCAGCCAATCCGTTTCGCGTTGAAGGCGAGGAGGACGGCACCCGCGTCCATGTTCGCGTGATGCGCGAGCCGCTTTCCGGCGCCGTGCCTTCGGATTTCGAACGCTATTGCACTGCCGGCGAGCGTCTGGCGGTCGTCGATGGCGACCTTTGGGTTCATTTCACCGGCCAGGCAAGCGAATCGAAACTGCTCGGCGCCTTGACCAAAAAACGTCTCGGCATCGGCACGTTCCGCAACTGGAACACGGTTAAGGGCCTCGCCGCGATGCTTCGTGCATCCTGCATGTTTCCTTAAATCCTATTCGATTTAAGGATAAAAACATGCAGCCATTCAAAGTGCTACAGCGACCTTTGCGCGTCTGATAAGACGCGCGGCGCTGTAGGCTGTCCTTGCCTTTACTCCGTTTCGAAAAACCTCTATCAGGCCTGCGTCAAATAGCCGGCGGAAGCCGGTCAGTCATACCACACCATACCACCCGCATTCGTTGGCGGGACTGGATAGGAGATCATGATGTCGAATCCCGTTTCCCTTACATTTCCTGATGGCTCCGTCCGCGAATACGCCCCGGGCACGACCGGGCGCGATGTCGCCGAGTCGATTTCGAAGTCGCTGGCCAAGAAGGCCGTCGCCATCGCGCTCGATGGCGAGCTGCGCGACTTGTCCGATACCATCGCCGATGGCCGCATCGAAATCGTCACCCGCGACGACAAGCGTTCGCTTGAGCTGATCCGCCACGATGCGGCGCACGTGATGGCGGAAGCCGTGCAGGAGCTGTGGCCGGGCACGCAGGTGACCATCGGACCGGTGATCGACAACGGCTTCTACTACGACTTTGCCAAGAACGAGCCCTTCACGCCCGACGACCTGCCGGTCATCGAGAAGCGCATGAAGGAGATCATCGCTCGCAACAAGCCGTTCACCAGGGAAGTCTGGCCGCGCGAAAAGGCACGCCAGGTCTTCGCCGACAAGGGCGAGGCCTACAAGGTAGAGCTGGTCGATGCGATCCCGGAGGGCCAGGATCTCAAGATCTACTATCAGGGCGACTGGTTCGACCTTTGCCGCGGCCCGCACATGGCCTCGACCGGCCAGATCGGTACGGCATTCAAGCTGATGAAGGTTGCCGGAGCCTATTGGCGCGGCGACAGCAACAACCCGATGCTGACCCGCATCTACGGCACGGCCTGGCATACCCAGGAAGAGCTTGACCAGTACCTGCATATCCTGGCCGAAGCGGAAAAGCGCGACCATCGCCGCCTCGGACGCGAGATGGATCTCTTCCATTTCCAGGAAGAGGGTCCGGGCGTCGTCTTCTGGCACGGCAAGGGTTGGCGTCTGTTCCAGACGCTGACGGCCTATATGCGCCGCCGGCTCGCCAACACCTATCAGGAAGTCAACGCGCCGCAGGTGCTCGACAAGTCGCTGTGGGAAACGTCCGGTCACTGGGGTTGGTACCGCGACAACATGTTCAAGGTGACGGTCGCCGGCGACGACACCGATGACGAGCGGGTCTTCGCGCTGAAGCCGATGAACTGCCCGGGTCATATCCAGATCTTCAAGCATGGCCTGAAGTCATACCGCGAACTGCCGGTGCGGTTGGCCGAATTCGGCAACGTCCATCGTTACGAGCCATCCGGTGCGCTGCACGGGCTGATGCGCGTGCGCGGGTTCACCCAGGATGATGCCCACGTCTTCTGCACCGACGAGCAGATGGCGGCCGAGTGCCTGCGCATCAACGATCTGATCCTTTCGGTCTACGAGGACTTCGGCTTCAAGGAAGTCGTCGTCAAGCTGTCGACCCGTCCGGATAAGCGCGTCGGTTCCGACGAGCTCTGGGATCGCGCCGAAAGCGTCATGACCGACGTGCTGAAGACGATCGAGGCGCAGTCCGAAGGCCGCATCAGGACCGGCATCCTGCCGGGCGAGGGCGCCTTCTACGGTCCGAAGTTCGAATATACACTGAAGGACGCGATCGGCCGCGAATGGCAGTGCGGCACGACACAGGTCGACTTCAACCTGCCGGAGCGCTTTGGCGCCTTCTATATCGACAAGGATTCCGAGAAGCGTCAGCCGGTGATGATCCACCGGGCGATCTGCGGTTCGATGGAACGCTTCCTCGGTATTCTGATCGAAAACTTCGCCGGCCACATGCCGCTGTGGATCTCGCCGCTGCAGGTCGTCGTCGCGACAATTACTTCCGAGGCAGACGACTATGGTCGCGAGGTCGCGGAGCTTCTGCGTGATGCCGGACTTACGGTCGAGACCGACTTCCGCAACGAGAAGATCAACTACAAGGTCCGTGAGCATTCGGTGACCAAGGTTCCGGTCATCGTCGTTTGCGGCAAGCGCGAGGCGGAAGAGCGTTCGGTCAACATCCGGCGTCTCGGCTCGCAGGCCCAGACGGCGATGTCGCTCGACGAGGCGATCGCTTCGCTCTCGGCTGAGGCCACGGCGCCTGATCTCAAGCGCAAGGCTGAAAAGAAAGCCCGGGGTTAACACCCCGGGACCTTCGCTCTGTCAGCAAACTGTCATATTAGCGGAATATCCGGATGCTACAGCGCCGCGCGTCTTATCAGACGCGCAAAGGTCGCCGTCGTACTTCGAGTTGCTGCATGTTCCTATCCTTAAACCGGGTACGATTTAAGGAAGCATGCAGGAGGCCATCCATCGGAGACTTCCGTGCAGTTCAAAGAGCTGTCTTACGCAAATGAAAATGACCGGCGCCTGAAGCGCTGGTTCATCCGCTCCATGGAGGGCCTGGCGGGTCGCAACCGATACGTCAAGCTTTACGCGCGTTGGCAATCCGACGTCGTCGGCAAGAGCGACCGGATCTTCGGCGAGATGCTGAAGCTGATCGATGTCCGCCTGCGGCTTCAGGGCGAATGGCCGCCTCGGCACCTGCCGGACACCCCCTGGTTATCGTTGCCAATCATCCCTTCGGCATCGGCGATGGCATTGCCGTTCTGGCGCTTGCCGAGCAACTCGGCAGGCCGTTTCGGGTGCTGATCAACAACGAGCTGTTGAAGGTGCCGGAGATGGCGCCCTATTCGCTGCCGGTGTCCTTCGAGGAGACGAAGGAGGCCTTGGCGCTGAACATGGCGACGCGCCACGAAGCGGTGCGATTGCTGAAGGACGGCGTGACGATCGTGATCTTCCCGGCCGGCGGCGTAGCAACGGCGCGCTCGGGCTGGGGCAGGGCCGAGGATCTGCCGTGGAAGATCTTTCCGGCCAAGTTGATACAGGCCGCGCGCGCGAACGTCATACCGATCTATTTCGAGGGGCAGAACGGCCGCATCTTCCATCTCGCCAGCAAGGTCTCGCTGACGCTCAGGATCTCTCTCCTGATCCGCGAATTCCGAAGGCTGTCGGGCACGACGATCGCGGCCCGCATCGGGCATATCCTCACCTGGGAAGAGCTTTGCTTGCATGCTGACCGCAAGGATCTGCTCGGTCGCATCTACGAGGCGGTCTTTTCGATGGCACCGCCGCGTCGCCGTTTCCTCAAGCGTGCCGGCTGACGTAGCGTCAGGCGTGCCTGCCGCACGGTCAGCCTGGCGGCGTCAGATCAATCCTGTGCTTCCGCGGCTGCTTCCGGGCTTGCGGCCGCGCCGCCATTGGTCAGCAGCACTTCGATATCGGTGTTGACGCCGGCCTTCACCGTGAAATCGCGCTGGTAGATCTTGTTCTTGTTTCTTGCGACAGCCGTATAGTTGCCCTCGAGAAGAACCAGCGTCGGGAACGCCCCTTCCTCCTGGTCGACGATGTCGCCCGCCGAAGTCAGGATCGACCAGCCGGTGTCGGCGATGGCTTCGCCGCCCGGCTCGGAGACCAGCTTCAGCGTCAGCTTCGCAGCCTTGTGCTGGATCGTCGCTTCGGTCAGCTTGCCGGCTTCCACCTGGATGTCGGCCGTGATCACCGCATTTGTCGTGCCGTAGTTGGAGCTGACATGATAGGTGCCGGCGCCGAGGCGAAGGACGGTGCTGGGCTTCACGTCGGCGGCAATCAAGGCCCGTTCGCCATCGCTCTGCGTTTCGGACGAATAGATGGAGAAGCTGAGTTCGCCCGGCGGGATGCGCACATCGCTGCCTGAGACCGCATTCAACGTCATGCCGCCAGCATCAAGGACCAGTACCTGCTTGTCGAGCACGCCGTCTTCCGGGATGCGGATCTTGCGCGTCGCGGCCGCACGGCCAAATGCGACGTTGACGAAATACTCGCCCGGCACCAGGCTGAAGGCCGTCGATCCGCCTTCGGACGTCGCCAGCAGCGGCAGCTTGCCGTCGCTTCCGGGGATCGGGCTGAACACGCGCCAGGTCAGGCCGGCCTCGACGGGCTGACCCTTGCCGGTCAGAAGCGCCTCGAGTTTCACGTCCTTCAGTGTGCCGCCCTGTGTCGGGTCGCTGGTCAGCGGACTGAAGCCGGTCAGCTTCTGCGTCTTGCCGGTGGTGGAAATGGAGGGAAAGCTCTCGAAGGCCTCCGTGGCGTCCTGCGCCAGGACGCTGCCGGCGGTGATGCTTGCGAGTGCGACCGCCAAACCGGTTCTGATGAAAATACGAGGGCAGGTGCGCATGAGAGCAGTTGACTTCCTGACTGGGTGACTCCACTTGAGACGCCGGTATGGCATTTTCGTGGCTGCCGGTCGGCGGCAAAATAGTGGAATTCACCCAATATGAAAACCGAAATAAAGCTCGTTGACTATCTCGCGTCCCGCCGGTCCATTCCCGCTTTTCAGATGGGTGAACCAGGACCCGGTAGAGCTGAAGTCGAGGAAATGCTGAAGCTCGCCTCGCGTGTGCCGGATCACGGCAAGCTCGCTCCGTGGCGGTTCATCGTTTACCGCGGCGAAGAGCGGGCGCGCATCAGCGCCGAACTGAAGACAATGGCACTCGCCAAGAAGCCCGATCTGTCTGACGAGATGATCAAGGTCGAGGAGACGCGGATGACGCGGGCTCCGGTCGTCGTTGCGGTCGTCAGCAAGGCAGCCCCGCATTTCAAGATCCCGGAATGGGAGCAGCAGATGTCGGCCGGTGCCGTTTGCCTCAACCTGCTTATGGCGGCCAATGCGCTCGGCTATGCCTCCAATTGGCTGACCGAATGGTACGCCTTCGACGAAGCTGCCTATCCGTTGCTCGGCGTTGAGCCGGGCGAGAAGATCGCCGGCTTTATCCACATCGGCACCGCTACGGTCCCGCCAACGGAGCGTCCACGCCCGGAACTGGCCGAGATCGTCACCTGGGTCGGAGAAGACGCCTGATGTTCTACGACACGGCCGCAAACAGGCATGGCCTGCCGCATGATCCGTTCAAGGCCATCGTCTCGCCGCGGCCGATCGGCTGGATCGGCACGCGCGCCACGGACGGCTCGCTGAATATCGCGCCCTATTCCTTTTTCAATGCGATCAGCGACCGGCCGAAACTCGTGATGTTTTCGTCGAGCGGCTACAAGGATTCGGTGCGCAACATCGAGGCCACCGGCGAATTCACCGCCAGCTTCGCCAGCCGGAATCTGAGCGAGGCGGTCAACAAGACCTCGATTGCAGCTCCCCATGGCGAGAGCGAGTTTACGATAGCCGGGTTGACGCCGGTTGACGGGACGTTGGTCAAGGCGCCGTTCGTGGGCGAGGCCTATGCGGCGCTGGAGTGCCGGATGACCGAGATGTTCCAGCCAAAGGGGCTCGATGGCGAGCCCTCGGACAATTACGTCGTCATCGGCCAGGTGGTCGGCATCCACATTCGCGACGAGGCGATCCGCGACGGTCGTTTCGACATGGCGACGGTCCGCCCGCTCGCCCGCCTCGGCTACATGGATTACTGCGACGGCGGCGACGTCTTCCAGATGGTGCGTCCCACGCGCTGAGGCGTGGGTAGTCGGAGGAAGCGTCAGCCGCCTGTATCCAGCCATGCCGCTTGCTCCGGCGAGCGGCAGACCACGGAAGAAAAGCCATTGGCGCGGCTGGCAGCGAAGGCGCGCCGGACGGCCTTTTCAGTCACTGCCGTTTGCGGCAGCATTTCGTAACAGCCAAGACCCGCTTCATGGGCGCGAAGAGCAGCAGCGGCGCGCCCGGCGGCGATTGGTGCGACCAGAACCTCATCCTGCGGCTCCTTCGATGGTCTGCAGCCGATAGCCGCCGCCAGCGCAGAGGCATCGAAAATAATTCCTTCGAGACGCGGCGAGCTTTCGCCAAGGGAGTAGGGCGAAAGTACGCTTTCGGGGACCGAGCCATATTCGGCAAGGATAGCGACCTGCTGCAGGCGATTGCCTACGTTCGCCTCCGCGACGCGCAGCATGACATCGAGCCTCTGCACATCTGCGCGGCTCCGGCATCCGGAAAGCAGGACGCCGCTAATGTCGTTGCGAAGAAGCGAGGCCATGTCCTCCGCTGCCAGGCGGTTGATTGGAGCGATCCGTGCGAAGACACGGCAGGCACCGCGCGCGACTGCCACCAGCTGAGCTAGTGCATCGTCACCAAAACCGAGATCGACAATAATGCCATCGAAAGCGTTGAGATCGACGGACGTCGGTAGCGGCGCGCCGGCGCTCTGAAACAGCAGTGGTTTCATGGTTTTGAAGCGGTTAACGGACATGGTGAACCAATCTTAAACCTTTGCCGGCTAGGCTTCCAACATCAGGTGGCTTTGGGTGTCTAGTGGGGCGTCGGTGATCATACAAGCATTTCTTCGCTGGGTGGAGACGGCGAGAACGGGCGATCGTGCCCGCGCTGCCCGGGCCCTCGGTCGCGCCTATGTCGACGCGCAGATGAACGGTATTGATCGTCAGGCTGCCGAAATGGCAATGACCTTTCTGCTCGACGATCCCTCTCCGAAGGTACGTTCGGCTCTGGCCGAAGTGCTCGCGCCATCCTCCGATATTCCTCGTGCCATCATTCTCGGGCTTGCCGAAGACCAGCCGGAAATCGCCTACATCGTCATTTCCCGCTCGCCTGTTCTGACCGACGAGGACCTTGTCGATCTTGCAGCCCGGGGCTCGGTCGAGACACGGGCGCTGATTGCGGCCCGCGCATTCGTGTCACGTTCCGTCTCAGCCGCTATCGCTGAAATCGGCGGCGAAGAAGAAATGCTGATCCTGCTTGAAAATGGCGGTGCCCAGCTGCCGCGCCGGTCGTTGAAGCGGATCGCTGAGCGTCTCGGCTATTCCGCTGCCATCCGCGATCTGCTGCTGGACCGCGCCGACTTGCCAAGCGATGCCCGGCACGCGCTCGTCGAAGAGGTGGGGGCAGCTCTCGCCGCCTTCGGTCTGGTTCAGATGGCGATCGGAAAGACGCGGGTAGAGCGGATCACGCGCGAGGCCTGCGACGTCGCAGCGGTCGGCATGGCCGGCGCTTTGGCTGTGGATGAATTGCCTGACCTCGTCGCTCATCTGCGCGGGACCGGTCGCCTGACGCCGGCGTTCCTGTTGCATGCACTTGTCACCGGTCGGGCGGAGTTTTTCTCGGCAGCCATCGTCGATCTCTCTGGCGTCACGGAAAAGCGCGTTCGCTCGATCCTCTCGAGCGGCCGCATCCATTCCATTCGCGCCCTGTTCGAGAGCGCCGGCCTTGGGCGTGACGTCAGCGAAGCGTTCGCTGAGGCGGTCCTGCTCTGGCGCAAGGACGGCACGACCGGCACGGACGATTGTCGCGCCTCGGTCTGTGCCGCGCTGCTCGCAAGCTTGCACGGTCAAAGGGCGCCTTCGCCGGCCTGCAATGCAATGGCGGAAATTCTCGAGCGTCTGGCCTTTGCCGAGCAACGGCAGTCTGCCCGCGACTATGCCCAATTGGCCGCGCGCCAGGCCGCCTGACGTCAATTCGCCGAAAGGTCAGCCAGCCGTGCTGGCCGCCAAACCACGAGCGCCGAAAGCCTGATGAATGACCCCGCCTGATTGCGTCAGTCGGTGAACCGCCGCGCCACCCAGGAATAACCGTCCTCGATGTAGTGAACCGGCTTGCTGACCAGGGTCTTCAGCTTCTCACGGTCGGGAACGGCGCCGGAGAGAAACGCAAGGGCGCGCTTTGGCAGGGTCGGTTGCACCTCTGCTGCCTGCGGCGCCGGCGTCTCGGGCTGCGGAAGCGGAGCGACGACCTCCGGCTGCGGATCATTGGTGGCGAAGCCGGGGCCGGAACTCTCGCAGACGGCGACGACCACGGGATAGTTGGCATTGGAAAAGCGCGGCAACTGTTTCTGCGAATCCGTATCGCATTGGGCGATCGAGGGCCATGTCCCGTCGACCGTCGAGATATATTGGCACTGGCTGACGTCGTGGTCACAGCCAAGGATGGTCATAACGATCAGGGTGGCTTTCATGGTCTGGCTGTATCCATCTGGGCGCCGGTTGCACGACTTCTGCCTGTGTGATTCTTCCGGAATTAGGGCAATGGCCTGAACGCGCAGAAACAATTTGTTTCGCCGCGTCATTCGGATTGATGGGCAGGTCTGGTCCTTGCGCAATTTGACGTATTGGGTGCCGACCTACAGGCCGTTAGTTTCGCTTCAGAACCGCAAACGAACCAAGCCATTGCCGAGGATAAAAATTGCCTGACGTCACGATCGCCGAAGAGTTACCACGCCAGCCGGAAATCCTGCGCCTTCTGGAAATGTCGGACGCCTATGCCGCATTGCTCTATCCTGCGGAAAGCAACCACCTTGTCGATGTGCCGACGCTGGAGAAGCCAAGCGTATCCTTCTTCGTCGCGCGTTTTGATGGAATTGTCGTCGGTTGCTGCGCGCTGGTCGAAGCCGGCGATGGTTCGGCGGAGATCAACCGCATGTTCGTCGACCCGCAGGCGCGGGGACTGAAGGTCGGAAAGCGTTTGTTGCAGACAGTCGAGCGGCACGGCGAGAACTGCGGTCTTGATATCATCCGGCTTGAAACCGGTATTCACCAGCCGGAAGCAATCGGGCTCTACAGGAGCGCCGGATATGTCGAGCGCCCGCCTTTCGGCAACTACCAGCCGGATCCGCTGAGCCTGTTCATGGAGAAGGCGCTGCGCACACCTGCAGATCTCGATCGATAGTCGGAGCGGCGTCTTTGAAGGCGCCTCGCAAATGGGCAACGCCCGTCGTTTCGGGCGTGCCATTATCGGCTTCACCCACGGTGCCTATCTGCTTGTAAACACATAGGCACCGCGACGTCTCGGTCGATCAGATATCGAGATTATCCGCGAACACGGCGCGTTCCTGGATGAACCGGAAGCGTGCGTCGGCCTTGGTGCCCATCAGGCTGTCGACGGCTTCGCGCGTGCCTTCGAAATCGACGTCGTCGATTTGGACCTTGAGCAGCGTGCGGAACTTCGGATCCATTGTCGTTTCCTTGAGCTGCGCCGGCAGCATCTCGCCGAGACCTTTGAACCGGCCGACTTCGACCTTGCCGCGGCCGTTGAATTCGGTGCGCATCAGCTCTTCGCGATGGGCGTCGTCGCGGGCATAGAGCGTCTTCGAGCCCTGGCTCAGGCGGTAGAGCGGGGGTACGGCGAGATAGAGGTGGCCGCCGCGGATGAGCTCCGGCATCTCCTGGTAGAAGAAGGTGATCAGCAGCGAGGCGATGTGCGCGCCGTCGACGTCGGCGTCGGTCATGACGACGATGCGTTCGTAGCGCAGGTCCTCTTCCCGGTATTTGCTGCGAGTACCGCAGCCGAGCGCCTGGATCAGGTCGCCGATCTGCTGGTTGGCGCCCTGCTTTTCCCGACCGGCGCTGGCGACGTTGAGGATCTTGCCGCGAAGCGGCAGGATGGCCTGGTTCGCGCGGTTACGCGCCTGCTTGGCCGAGCCGCCAGCCGAATCCCCTTCGACGATGAAAAGTTCCGCACCTTCGGCTGTGTTCTGCGAGCAGTCGGCAAGCTTGCCGGGCAGGCGCAGCTTGCGCACCGCGGTCTTGCGGTTGACTTCCTTTTCCTTGCGGCGGCGGACGCGCTCGTCGGCGCGCTCGATCACCCATTCAAGCAGTTTTGCCGCCTCGGCCGGGTTGTCGGCAAGATAATGATCGAAAGGATCGCGCAGGGCGTTTTCGACGATGCGCTGTGCTTCGACGGTTGCCAGCTTGTCCTTCGTCTGGCCGACGAATTCCGGCTCGCGAATGAAGACCGAGAGCATGCCAGCGGCTGAAATCATCACGTCATCGGTGGTGATAATGGCGGCGCGCTTGTTCTGCGTCAGCTCGGCGTAATTCTTCAGACCCTTTGTGAGCGCGATGCGGAAACCTGCCTCGTGCGTCCCGCCTTCAGGCGTCGGAATGGTGTTGCAATAGGAATGGACTTGCTGGTCGCCACCATACCAGGTGACGGCCCATTCGAGCGATCCGTGGCCGTTCGACTTCTCGGACTTGCCGGCAAAGATCTCGCGGGTAACCGTGAACTCCTTTCCGAGCGTTGCGGCAAGATAGTCCTTCAGGCCGCCGGGGAAGTGGAACACCGCCCGGTCCGGTATCTCGGAGCCTTCCGGCAGCAGCGACGGATCACACGACCAGCGGATTTCGACGCCGCCGAAGAGATAGGCCTTCGAGCGTGCCATGCGGAACAGGCGCGCCGGCTCGAAGCGGGCATGCGGTCCGAAAATCTGCGGATCGGGATGAAACCGAACCCGCGTTCCGCGTCGGTTGTGGACGTCACCTAGCTCCTCCAGGCCACCCTGCGGCACGCCGCGCGAAAAGCGCTGGCGATAGAGCTTGCGATTTCTGGCAACCTCGACTTCGAGATCGTCCGACAGCGCGTTGACGACGGAGACGCCGACGCCGTGCAGACCGCCGGAAGTTTCATAGGCCTTGCCGTCGAACTTGCCGCCGGCATGCAGAACCGTCATGACGACTTCGAGCGTCGATTTGCCCGGGAATTTGGGATGGTTTTCGACCGGAATGCCGCGGCCGTTGTCGGTTACCGACAGATAGCCGTCGGCGTCGAGATGGACTTCGATGAAGTTGGCGTGCCCCGCCACCGCTTCGTCCATCGAGTTGTCGATGACTTCGGCGAAGAGATGGTGCAACGCCTTTTCATCGGTGCCGCCGATATACATGCCCGGACGCCGACGGACAGGCTCCAGCCCCTCCAGCACCTCGATCGCCGAAGCATCATAGTCGCCGCTGTCGCTGCCTTTGGGAGCAGGGCGCGGTTCTTCACGCGGAGCCGGCGCCGTTCGCGCAACAGGCGCGGCGTCTGCCACGACGGGCTTCGGTTGTTCGGGTATTGCGGAGAAGAGGTCGCTGTTGTCGTCCATGGGGCGTCTAGATCATTCCTGTCGTGCGGAGGTGCTGAAGGCCATAGCAAGACCTCGGTCTTGTCGCCATCCCCAGTCATTCGAATCACCCGAATTCTGCCAGACTCTTGCCGATTGTGCGAACAAAAGGAGAATGGCCGCGCCGGATGCCTGCAAAATAAAGCCTCTGCGTCGGCGTTTGTTACCAACTGTTGCTTTGCTGTCGGGCCGATGGCAAGGCTTTGCCGCGAACCAGGGAGCCCTTCGTTGTCCGTGTCCACAGCTGATTTTTGCTTTCGCCGGCTTGCCGCCATTTTTCTGTCCGTCGGCCTTTTTGCAAGCTCGATCGTTTGCGCCGAGGCGCAGGTGCTTAAGCCCTACAAGGACGATCTGTTTTCATACGGCAAGGTGCTGGAGGAGAGCGAGGGCGGTGACTACCGCGTCGTCGACTATCAGGAACTGCGCGATATCAATGAACGCGACGAAATTCCGGAGCGGCGCGTCAAACGCGCCTTCGTCTCGTTGGGTGTCAAAGGCGAGCAGGTCAACGAGACGCTCGATGTTGGCGGGCGCTCGCTCGACGTGACGCGCGTCGGTCGGGAGCGCGGCGCAGCATTCACCGTGATTTTCATCCATGGACGCGGGGGAGACCGGCGCCTCGGCGCCAATGATTTCTCCTTCGGCGGCAACTTCAATCGCCTGAAGAACCTCGCTGTCGCCAATGGGGGCGTTTATTACGCGCCGAGCGTGCGGTCCTTCGATGCGGCCGGGGCCGCGGACGTTGCAGGCCTGGTCAAACTTGCCGCCGAGCGCTCCGGCGGGAGACCTGTCGTGCTGGCCTGTGCCTCCATGGGCAGTTTCATTTGCTGGGGTGTGTCTCGTGACGCGGGCGCTGTGGCAGCGCTTGGCGGCATGATGATCATGGGCGGCGCTGCCGATCCTGATTTTACCAAGAGCGCCGCCTACAAGGCGAAATTGCCGATGTTCTTCAGCCATGGCAGCCGAGATAGTGTCTATCCGGCAGCGAGCCAGAAGGCGCTGTACAGCGCGTTGAAAGGGCAGGGCTATCCGGCCCGCTTCGTGCTCTTTGAGACCGGATCGCATGGAACGCCGGTCCGTATGACCGATTGGCGCGACGCCTTGAACTGGATCGGCAGCCGCTGACGGACATCGCTCGCGGCTCGGCATTTGTTAACCAGAACGGCAATTTCCGGGTGTAGGCGCGCTGCTTATTTCCACCTTTGAAAGTGATCGGCGCGATTATCCCCGGCAGATATTGCTGGGGTAGATTTCATGAATGCGCATATCGAAACACGGCAAATTCCGTTGTGTGTCGACTTGGATGGCACCTTACTGGCTGCCGACACACTGTGGGAAGGTGCTGCGATCATCGTTTTGCGCAATCCGCTGATGCTCTTCCCGATGCTCATGTGGCTATCGCAGGGCAAGGCGCGTCTGAAACATGAGGTTGCCTTGCGCTCCGGACGAATGGCGGCGGACTGGCCGTATCGCCAGGCCGTCCTTGCTCGATTGGCCGCCGAAAAGGCCCAAGGACGCGACATCGTGCTGGTTACCGGTGCTGCACCTTCCGTCGCGCGAGAGGTCGAAGCGCATATCGGGCTCTTTTCTTCGATCATGCATTCGTCGGAGGCACTCAATCTGACCAGCAGCCGAAAGCGTGATGCGTTGGTGGAACGGTTCGGCGAAGGTGGCTTCGACTATATGGGCAACAGCCGCGACGACATCGCGGTCTTCGAGGCGTCGCGCCGGGCAATCGTCGTGGCACCCGATGCGGCGGCTGAGAAATGGCGTCGTAGTCACGATGCCGAGAAACTCGACACCGGCAAAGTGAGCATGCTTGCGCCGCTGAAGTCGATCCGCGTCCATCAGTGGGCGAAGAACGTGCTGATCGGCGTGCCGATGATCCTCAATCATGAGGTGCTGCATCTGGATGCGCTGGTGAGTGTTGCCATCGCATTCTTTGCGTTCAGCTTCCTGGCCTCCGCCGTCTACGTCATCAACGACCTCTCCGATCTGGCGAACGACCGGCGCCACGCGAAGAAGCGCAACCGGCCGCTTGCCAGCGGCCAGATGTCGGTGCCGACGGCATTGGTGCTGGTCGTCTGCCTGACCCTGGCCTCGGTTTCGCTGACCTTTCTCCTTCCGTGGAAGTTTGCTGGCGTGCTGGCGTTTTATGCCTGTGCTACGACGGCCTACACCTTTGTGCTCAAGCGCAAGCTTCTCGTCGACGTGTTCACGCTTGCCGGCCTCTACACGACCCGTATCGTTGCCGGTGCGGCGGCGACCGGAACGGAACTTTCCTTCTGGCTGGTGTCGTTCGCGATCTTCTTTTTCCTCAGCCTGGCTCTGGTGAAGCGCTACGTCGAACTGCATGAATTCGACAACAAGGACGGCGGTGCCGTTCCCGGGCGCGGCTATCTCGCGGTCGATTTCGAGATGGTCGGGCAGGCAGGCGTGGCCTCAGCCTTCACTTCCGCTCTGGTGCTTGCGCTTTACGTGCACAGCAAGGAACTGCAGGAAATGTACACGACGCCGTGGGCATTGTGGCCGCTTTGCCCGCTGGTGCTTTATATGCTCCTTCGGATCTGGATGCTGGCGCGCCGTGGCATGCTGCACGAGGATCCGGTGGTCTTCATCATGCGCGATTGGCGCAGCCAGCTGACCATGCTGATCGGGGCGTTACTTATTCTTTTCGGAGCCGTCGGGCCGCAATGAACACACAAGACTACGAAAGTTGGGGCCGGCTCGACCGTCGGCCACGACAGGGCATTTCACCCGACGACTACGAAGATCGCATCGGCAATATCGAGCCCGATGCCTTCCTGCCGTTCGGCAACGGCCGCAGCTACGGCGACAGCTGCCATAACGATCGCGGCATGCTGATCGACAACCGTCGACACGCGCGCATAATCGCCTTCGATCCGGGCACAGGGATGATGACCTGCGAAGCCGGCGTTACCCTTGGCGACGTTTTGGCCCGCGCCATTCCGCACCGCTTCTTTCTTCCCGTGACACCAGGTACGGCTTTTGTCACCGTTGGCGGCGCGCTTGCCAACGATGTCCACGGCAAGAACCACCATGCCCGCGGTACCTTCGGCAATCATGTGACTGGCTTTACGCTCCTGCGTTCCAATGGCGAGCACCTGGCCTGCACTCCGGCGGAGAACCAGGAGCTGTTTTCCGCCACGATCGGCGGAATGGGGCTCACCGGCTTGATCCTGACCGTCAGTCTTCGCCTCACCAAGGTGCCGTCGCCGCATGTGCAGCAGCACGCGATCCGCTTCGATAATCTCGACGAATACTTTGGTCTCGTCGATCGCGTCGACGAAGAACACGAATACTCAGTCGCCTGGATCGACCAGCTTGCAACGGGACGGCGTATGGGCCGTGGGGTTCTGCTGGCCGGCGACCATGCCGATGGCTCTTGCGAGCTTCCCGATATGCCGAAAGGCATGAAGCTCTCGGTGCCGTTTTCGCCACCGTTCAACCTGCTCAATTCAGCGACGCTCAAGGCCTTCAACGAATACTATTTCCGCAAGCAGAAACCGGGCGAGGCCGTGTCGACGGTGCCGTGGACTTCCTATTTCTATCCGCTCGACGCCATCGGCGCGTGGAACAGGCTGTACGGCCCCAAAGGTCTGTATCAGCACCAGAGCGTCTATCCCGCCGAGAATGCGCGGGAGATCACCGCGACGCTGATGGAGACCGCGCGCCGTGCCGGACACGCATCGTTCCTGACCGTCTTGAAGCGCTTCGGGGACGTCGCCTCCCGCGGGCTCCTATCGTTTCCGCGGCCTGGTTTTACTTTGACGCTCGACTTCGCCAATCAAGGTGAACGGACGGTTAAGCTGCTGGACAGGCTGGATGCAATCGTTGTCGAAGCCGGGGGCGCGATCAATCCTTACAAGGATGCGCGTATGAGCCCGCAAGTCTTTGAAAAATCTTTCACTTCCTGGAGGGAGCTTGAGGCTTTGCGCGATCCAGCGCTGACGTCGAACTTCTGGCGCCGCACGGCGCTGGCTTTGCCAAAGTGAGAATGCCGACAATTTTATTAAATTAAACACGCGAACTTCACTGAATATGCGTCTCTCGCGTGTAGGTACTTCCCCGGGACTGGGGGTAAAACTATGAAATATATTCCATTCATTCTCTTCACTGTGCTGACCAATGCGGCGGCACAGTTGATGCTGAAACAGGGCATGATGTCACTCGGGCCGATCTCGATGACGGCAGAGACGGCGATTGTTCGCCTGTTCCAGATCGTTTTCAATCCATGGGTCTTCGCGGGTCTCGCGACCTTTGTCATCTCGATGGCATCGCATCTCTATGTGCTGTCGAAGGTAGAGCTTTCCTTCGCCTATCCGTTCCTGAGCCTGGCCTATGTGGCGGTTGCGATCTTCGCCTACTTCGTCTTCCGCGAGGACCTCAATGCCTGGCGCATCGCCGGCATCGCGCTCATCTGCGTTGGAACGGTTCTGATCGCCCAGTCGGGCATGTCATCCCATGGCGACGAAAAGTCGATCGATACGGCTGGTGCAAGAACAGCAGATTTCGGGAGCAAGTCATGAAGCATATTATCTTTGGTGGCGACGGTTTCGTCGGCCGGCATCTGGCGCAGCGCCTCGTTCAGGATGGCGAGGAGGTCGTGGTCGCCGATATCGTCAAGTCCGATCTGCCGCACTACAACCGTGCCCGCTTCGTCCATTGCGATGTGACGCAGATGAGCGATGTGCTGAAGGTCGGTATCGGCCCTGACGACATGGTCTACAACATGGCGGCCAAGATGCTGTCACCGTTGCAGATCCGTTCGAAGCGCTGGGATTTCTTCTGGCCGGTCAACTACTACGGTGCCGAGAACATCATGAAGGCCATGGGCGCAGCCAATGCGTCGCGTCTCGTTCAGTTCACCACGGACATGATCTACGGCCACACGGTGCAGTCGCCGCAGACCGAGGACCATCCGGCAAAGCCGCTCGGCGAATACGGAAAATCGAAGTGGGCAACGGAGCAACTTGCCGCTCAATGGCGCAAGCAGGGCATGAACATCTCGATCTTCCGCCCACGCCTGATCATCGGACCCGGCCGCCTCGGTATCCTCGAAAAACTGTTCAAGCTGATCGACATGAACCTGCCGGTGCCGATGATCGGTTCGGGCAGGGTACCGTACCAGTTCATCTCGGTGTTCGACTGCGCCGAAGCGGCGCGGCTCGCCTGGAAGGGTGGCGTGCCCAACGAGGCCTACAACCTCGGCTCGGATAGTCCTCCTTCGGTGCGTGAGCTTCTCGGCAACCTGATCAAGCACGCCGATTCAAAGTCCTTCCTGCTGCCGACGCCTGGCTTCGCAGTGAAGCAGACACTGGCGCTGTTCGATCTGATCAACAAGCCGATCATGGATCCGGAGCAGTACCTGATTGCCGACGAACTTTGCGTCCGTGAAACGGGCAAGCTGAAGCATCAGCTCGGCTGGCGGCCGGAGTTCAACGATGGCGACATGCTGATTGCCGCCTATGACGAGTATCGGGCCAAGAAATCCGGCGCTGCCATGCAAAACGCCGCAGCCGTACCGGCCGAGTGAGGGGAATGACAATGCTGGATAGACCGAACCGCACAGGCGTCTCGGCGCCGTCGATCGAAGGCGGGGTCGCAAGGCCAAATCTGATCACGGTCGAGCAGGCGAAAGCCATGTCGATCGGGGACATCACGACCGCCTTCAAGGACCATCTCAACCCTGGTCAGCTTCACTTCATGAAGCTGCTCGGCTTTCACAAGGTGAAGATCGAAAGCGCCGAGGGCATGTACTACACCGATCAGAACGGTCGGAAGATTCTCGACTTCTTCGGCGGCTTCGGTTCGCTGGCCTTCGGCCACAACCATCCGCGTATTCTCGAAGCACGCCAGAAGTTCCAGGACGAGAAGCGCCACGAAATTGCGATCGCCTTCATGTCGCAATATGCATCGGCGCTCGCCAAGAACATTGCCGCCTGCTCGCCTGCTGATCTCGACATGGTCTTCCTCGGTTCCTCCGGTTCCGAGGCGATGGAGGCAGCCGTCAAGCTCGCCGAGCGCGCCGCCGGCCCGAAGCGTCCGAAGGTCGTCTACGCGGAAAATTCCTTCCATGGGAAAACCAAGGGCGTGCTTGCCATTACCGACGGCCAGCTTTACCGCGCCGAGTTTAGGGTTGCCGACAACACGGTCCGCGTTCCCTTCGCCGATATCCAAGCCGTCGAGAACGCCTTCAAGTCCGATCCCGAAATCGGCGTGATCGTGCTCGAGACGATCCAGGGCGGCGGTGGCATCATCCAGGCGCCGGCCGAGTACTGGCAGCAGCTGCGTGCGCTCTGCGATCGCTATGGCGTCCTGTGGGTCGCTGATGAAGTGCAGTGCGGTTATGGCCGTTCGGGTCGCTTCTATGCTTTCGAGCATTATGGCGTCATTCCTGACGTCACCGCGCTCGCCAAGTCGCTCGGTGCCGGCAAGGCGGCGGTTGGCGCAATGATCGCCCGCCGCGACGTCTACATGAAGGCTTATGGCACATCGAAGACGGCGATGATCCACGCCATGGCGACCTTCGGTGGCATGGGCGAAGCCTGCGTCACCGCGATCGAGGGCATCAATGTGCTCTACGACGATCATCTGATCGATCGCGCCGCTGACAGCGGCGACTATCTGCTTGAACGCCTGCAGGCGCTGAAGGAAAAATATCCGAAGATCATCAAGGACGTACGCGGCAAGGGACTGATGGTTGGCCTGGAGTTCCAGGATTTCAGCCAGACGTTGCCGATGGTTCTGCGTCCGGTCGTTTCCGTGTTGGATGACAAGCTGAAGGGCTCGCTCTCTGGCTTCATCGGTGCGTTGCTTCTGCGCGACTACGACGTGCTGGTTGCCTTTACCGAATACAATCGCAATGTCATCCGGCTCGAGCCGCCGCTGATCTGCGAGCGCGCGCACGTCGACCAGTTCATCGCGGCACTGGATGAGCTTCTTGGCCGCGGCATCGTGCATATCGTCAAGGATTTCCTCGGTAGCCAGATCGGCGGCTGAGCGGAAACCCAAAAATACCTCGAAGGGCAGGAGCTTAGTGCTTCTGCCCTTTTATGTTCATGTCGAATTCGACGACATTGGAATAGATCGGCGTGCCGACGTCCATGCCGTAGGGTGAGCGAAAGATGCTGCCGCGGATTATGAAGGAGATCGACCGGCTGTTCCAGTCCATCAGCTTGACGGAGAACCGTTCCTTCCGCGCTTTGCCGCGCGCCGTCAACGTGCCTTCGACGGCGGCCGTGTCCGGGCCGGTCTGCTTGACGCTGGTCGAGCGGAAGGTGACGGTGCGATAGGTCGCGCTGTCGAAGACCGCACTCGACTTCAGGAAATCTTCGACGCGGCTTTCTCCCGTCTCGACACTTTCCGGGTAGAGGGTGAACTCGACCGACGAACGGGCGATGTTATTGCCATCGATACGGAAATTGCCGGAGAACTTGCCGAAGTCGCCGATGATGCCGCCGCCACCGACTTGCGCAACGGAGAAATGCACACGTGACGCACCGGTGATGCCGTAGCTGCCGGCAGCGTCCGAGAGTTGCGGCGCACTGGCACTTGTGGCGCTTGGTCCGAACGTCGTGGCAAGCACGACGCCAAGTGCCAATGCTGTTGGCGTTGCCTTCGATTGCTGCTTGATCATGGTTCACTTCCTCTTGGCAATGACCTGACTGCCCTTGGTCTTTTCGACCTCGCCGCGCCGCAGCAGTCGCGTCGGCAGCATGCGAACCAGAACTTCGTCGCGGCGCACCATGTGATGGTAGAGCGCGGCCATCGCGTGGAGCGCGACAAGAGCCAGCGTCGCGTAGGCGAGGATTGCGTGGGTCGACGTCCAGAAGCTCTCGGCTGCTTCCGATTTCGCCATCGGCAGATGCGAGATGACGAACCAGTCGAAATAGAAGCTTGGAATGTTCAGCGTCGAGGTCGACGCAACCGCCCAACCGGCAAGGGGCACGGCTATGGTCAGGCCGATCAGGATTGCATGCGTGGTCCGGGCCGCGCGTCGTTCGAGCACGGAAAGGCCTGAAGGCGCCTGTGGTTGCCTATCGAGCACATGCCAGACGGCGCGTAGCGCGGCGAGGGCAAGCACGGTGAAGCCGAAGGATTTGTGCCATTGGTAGAGCGAGAACTGCAGGGCTGGATCCAGGGATAGCCTGCGCATGACAAAGCCGAGTGCCAGTAGGCCAAGGATCGACATGGCGATCAGCCAATGGAGGATGATCGTCACCCAGCCGAATGTAGACTTGCTGTTTTGCAGCATGGCACGCTCCTGCGGCATTCGGACGAAATATTCGCCTTCGTCACCCGGATAAGACCCGTTGGCCCCATCTTTTATTCTCCGACGATACCGTAAATTCGCAGGCCGATCCTGTTGATACAGTCGAAAGATATCTCATCTGCTCCGCGCAGGGCAGTCGACGGGCTGGTCTGATGGTTGCAGATCCAACGTATTGCGGAACATGAGACATGACGCAGAATAGCGCGACGACCGAGATGATCCCACTTGAAAACGTGGTGTTGAAACATGCCAACGCCGGCATCGCGCTGGGGGCGGAGCATCGGTTCGCAGAATCGCTCGAGCAATGCGGCGCAACTGGCGGACGCGAACTTCGAGGGGGAAGACCTCTATTATTGGGTCAAAGGCGGTTACGGTGCCGCGCTCCACGATGTCAGGCTTCACCGCGAGAGCATCGCTGTTTCGAAACTCGTTCGCGAATGGACGCTTTCACTGCGCCAGCCGCTCGGGTCGATGACCATCGCCCGCTCCTATCTGGCGCTCGGTGAGGCTGAGCATGCCTATCCCCATATCCAGGACGTCCAACGGCTGACGGGGGACGAGGTGTTCGACCTGTTCGACCGACAGCACGTGGCTGATATCCGCAAGGCACTTGCGGCAAAGGCGTAATACCAACCTGCGCTGATATTGACCGATTGCGCCGGAGCGATTTTGGTTTCCGGCAAGGAGATAACCGCAGCCGGACCGCGTGGTCCGGTGAGGATTGTCAACGCCATCAAGGGGCAAAAGTGCCCGGCCCTTCGGGCGGGCCGTCTGTCGCCCACTGGCAGCGTCGCAATCCTCGACCGATGCCAAGGCATCGCTCTCAGGTCCGCTCCTCGCCGGATGACCGCACACGGTCCCACGCAATAGGTCAATATCAGCGCAGGTTTGGTATAGGTCAGGATGCCCCGGTTATCTCCTGAAACGAGATGCCGAGATCGTCCGCGACGGCCTGCATCATCAGGCGGCGCACGGTTGTCGGCGATAGCAGCGGCATAGGCAGCACTGCCATGCTGGAAAGGCCAATTCCGAGACCGAGGATCCGCCAGGAGATCGTTTCTGCGAGCACGCCTGCACGGAATTCATCCGCCGCGACACCGTCCGCAATGATGCCGCAAAGCAGACGATGCCAGCCGGAAACGGCCCGGGCGTAAGCGCCGGCCAATTCTGGGTCGGCCTGGGCTGCCCGCCATGCCTCCGCCCAGAACCGCATACCGCTTTCCCGTGTATCGTCCGTGTGGTCACTGACGAAGAGCTTGAGCGCTGCCGTCGCACTGAGTGCAGGGCGCATCTCCACGAACTCGGCACGGGCCGCAGCCTCGTAATGCAGGAAGGCCGCACACTTGAGGTCGCTTGCCGTTTTGAAGTGATGGTGGATGATGCCGTTGGCCGCTCCCATTTCGGCTGCAACCCGACGTGTCGTCATCCCGTCGAAGCCGTCCTTCAGCATGACGGCGATGGCCGCCGCAATGATCGCCTCGCGCCGGGCGAGGCGGGTCATGTACACCATATTCAGTCTCCGGTTGTATGCGATTGACATAGCGCAGATTTGATCATATGTCCAATTTGAGCGTTGGCTCAAATCGTTGGCGGACGATCTAAAACCGCGGCCGGCCTTTTTGGCTTGGTCCTCGTTTTCATCCATTTGATTTTCAGGAGTCGCTTATGAGCGAACATGCATTGCCGTCTGATGCAGAAATTACCTTCCGCCGTATCTCCGCGCTTACCGTTTGCGAGGTCTGCGAGCTCAGCGAAACGCTGAGCGAAGGACAGCGCAATATGGTCGCCGACAACGGCACCTCGATTGCGGAAGCGCATTTCTCCGAGAATGCCTGGTTCCGCGCGATCTACGCCGAGGAGACGCTCGTCGGTTTCATCATGCTGCACCAGGGATCGGATTGGGACGACGGCATCGATTGCCCGGGCGTCTACCTCTGGCGCTTCATGATAGCCCGTCCATTTCAGGGCAAGGGCATCGGCAAGAAGGCGATCGAACTCGTCGTGCGCGACCTCAAGGCGCGTGGCATCCGCGAGCTCTACACCAGCTGCGGACTGGGTGAGGCGAGCCCAGAAGGTTTCTACAAGGGGTTGGGCTTTGTTCTGACAGGCGATAGCTACGGCGAAGAGCCGGAGGCCGTGCTCAAGTTTGCGGCCTGAAAGAGGCATCACTGGCGGCGCTCGGCGGGTTGCCGCTCAGAATATCTTATGAGAGAGACATGCAAAACGACCAACACGAGGCCAATCGGCTCTCAGAAACGGTGATCCGGCCTTACCGCGCGGAAGATCGTGACCGGCTGGTGGCCATCTGGCTGTCCGCCTCGCGCATCGGGCATCCCTTTCTCGGCGAAGAGCGGCTGGTCACCCAGCTGCAGATCGTCCGCGACACGTACCTGCCGATGGCCGACAATTGGGTCGCAGAGGTCGGTGGGCATCCGGCGGGCTTCATCGGGCTGATCGACAATTTTGTCGGCGGGTTGTTCGTCGATCCCGAAGTCCATGGCGCCGGCATCGGCCGCGGACTGATCGAACACGCCGCGACGCGGCTCGGTCATCTCGACGTCAGCGTCTACGCCGACAACGCGAGCGCGGTCGAATTCTATCACCGTCGCGGCTTTGTCGTCACGGGCCGACAGGAGAGGGATGATGAAGGATTGCCTTTTGCGGTGATCCACATGGCTCGCACCGTCGCCCGCATATAGATCCTTAATTCGGAATCGATCCAAGGACGATATTATTCAGCAGGTTGAAAGCGTTACAGCATCCTTTGCGCGTCATACTTAACGCGCGGCGCTGCAATGCGAGAGACCACCGGCCGGGCCGATCGTTTTGGTCCTTCCGGAATATTCAGCGACGGATGCTTTCCTTTGCCGGCTGCATTTGCTAGGCCGCTTGCCGAGAAAATGACCTGACCCGGAGGAAATTTCATGACGCCTGACATCCGCCCGCTCGTCGCCGGAAACTGGAAGATGAACGGAACGCGCGCATCGTTCGATCAGATCAAGGCGATGGCCGAAGGGGTCAAGGGCGATCTGTCGAGCAAGGTCGAGACGCTGATCTGCCCGCCCGCGACGTTACTCTATGTTGCGACCGCGCTTTGCGACGATAGCCCGCTGATGATCGGCGCCCAGGATTGCCATCAGAAGCAGTCCGGCGCACATACCGGCGAAGTTTCTGCCGAAATGATCGCCGATTGCTTCGGCACCCATGTGATCGTCGGCCATTCCGAGCGACGCACCGACCATGCCGAGCATGACGGGTTGGTGCGCGCCAAGACGGACGCCGCCCACGCCGCCGAACTGGTCGCCATCGTCTGCATTGGCGAAACCGGTGACGAGCGACAGGTGGGCAAGACGCTCGACGTGCTCAAGCGTCAGCTTGCCGAAAGCCTGCCCGACAGCGCCACGGCGGAAAACACTGTCATTGCCTATGAGCCGGTCTGGGCGATCGGTACGGGTCTGACGCCGACGACTGCCGACGTCGAAGAGGCGCATGCCTTCATGCGCCAGGAACTGGTGTCGCGGTTCGGTGGTGCCGGCGGCAAGATGCGCATTCTCTACGGCGGTTCGGTCAAGCCGTCCAATGCCCGCGAATTGATGGGCGTTGCCAACGTCGATGGCGCGCTGATCGGTGGTGCGAGCTTGAAAGCCGAAGACTTCCTCGCCATCTACCGGGCTTATGAAGATTTGACGGCCTGATTGTCCGGCACAGGCCGGGCAGGGGGTTGGAATAGCGGACGGCTTGGTATAAAGAAGCGCGAAAATTGCGCCCGGGAAGCCCCGAGTCCGCGCAAGATTTGATTCGTTTGCCCAAAGGGCAGGACTGGAAGCTGATGCAGACCGTACTACTCGTCATCTATCTCATGGTCGTCGTTGCCCTGATCGGCGTCGTTCTCATTCAGCGCTCCGAAGGTGGTGGCCTCGGCATCGGCGGTGGCTCGGGCTTCATGTCCGCACGCGGCACTGCCAATGCGCTGACCCGCACGACGGCGATCCTCGCGGCACTGTTCTTCGTTCTGGCCCTGGCGATGGGTATCCTCGCCCGTTACCAGCCGCAGGCGACCGACATCCTCGACCGTATTCCGGGCACCAGCTCGGGCGGCGGCGTCCTCGATTCGCTTGGCGGTGGCAACACTCAGGCTCCGGCCGGCGGCGCGACCCAGCAGCCTGCGACCGGCAACGGTGCAACAGCACCGGCTCCGGCGACCACAGGCGAGGCTCCGGCTAGCGGTGCCACGACAACGCAAACGCCTGCAGGCGGCGCCAACGGCAACACGGGATCGCAAGTTCCCAGCGGCCAATAAGGTCGCAATTTAAATGAACCCACCGGCGGATGGCACCATCCGCCGGTTTTATTTTGTGTGAAATCTGATTCCCTTCGAAGACGGAAAAATTCGGATAGGCGAATTTTTCGGTGGCGGAATCGTTTGTTAAAAGGTAACCGGTGACTCCCATGGCGCGATATGTATTCATCACTGGCGGCGTGGTTTCCTCCCTCGGAAAAGGCATAGCTGCGGCTGCTCTTGGAGCGTTGCTGCAGGCGCGTGGCTACCGGGTGAGACTGCGCAAGCTCGACCCCTACCTCAACGTTGATCCGGGCACCATGAGCCCGACCCAGCACGGCGAGGTGTTCGTCACCGACGACGGCGCCGAGACCGATCTGGATCTCGGCCACTATGAACGCTTCACGGGGCGTTCGGCGACGAAGACCGACAACATCACCACCGGCCGGATCTACAAGAACATCATCGACAAGGAACGTCGCGGCGACTATCTCGGCGCAACCGTTCAGGTGATCCCGCACGTTACTAACGAGATCAAGAACTTCGTTACCGAAGGCAACGATGACTATGATTTCGTGCTGTGCGAGATCGGCGGCACCGTCGGCGACATCGAAGCGATGCCGTTCATGGAGGCGATCCGCCAGCTCGGCAACGATCTGCCGCGCGGCACCGCCGTTTATGTCCACCTGACGCTGATGCCCTACATTCCGGCGGCTGGTGAACTGAAGACCAAGCCGACCCAGCATTCGGTCAAGGAACTGCAGGCGCTCGGCATTCATCCCGACATCCTGCTCGTCCGTGCCGATCGCGAAATTCCCGAGGCCGAACGTCGCAAGCTTTCGCTGTTCTGCAACGTCCGCCAGTCGGCGGTTATCCAGGCGCTCGATGTCGCTTCGATCTACGACGTGCCGATCGCCTACCACAAGGAAGGCCTCGACAACGAAGTGCTTGCCGCCTTCGGCATCGAGCCGGCACCGAAGCCGCGCATGGAAGCGTGGGAAGAAGTTGCCGATCGCATCCGTACGCCGGAAGGCGAAGTCACCATTGCGATCGTCGGCAAGTACACCGGCCTCAAGGACGCCTACAAGTCGCTGACCGAAGCGCTCTATCACGGCGGCATCGCCAACCGGGTCAAGGTCAAGCTCGAGTGGATCGAGTCGGAGGTCTTCGAAAAGGAAGATCCGGCGCCGTATCTCGAAAAGGTACACGGCATCCTGGTTCCCGGCGGCTTCGGCGAGCGTGGCTCCGAGGGCAAGATCAACGCGGCGCGTTTCGCCCGCGAACGCAAGGTGCCGTATTTCGGCATCTGCTTCGGCATGCAGATGGCAGTCGTCGAAGCGGCGCGCAACCTTGCCGGCATCGACAAGGCATCCTCGACCGAGTTCGGCCCGACCAAGGAGCCGGTCGTCGGCCTCATGACCGAATGGGTTAAGGGCAACGAACTTCAGAAGCGCTCGGCTTCCGGCGATCTCGGCGGAACCATGCGCCTTGGCGCCTATCGTGCGTCGCTGAAGACCGGCACGAAGATTGCCGACATCTACGGCACGGCCGATATTTCGGAGCGTCATCGCCACCGCTACGAGGTCAACGTCGATTACAAGCCGCAGCTTGAATCCTGCGGCCTGGTCTTCTCGGGCATGTCGCCTGATGGCATTCTGCCTGAGACCGTCGAGTACCCTGACCATCCGTGGTTCATCGGCGTGCAGTATCACCCGGAGCTGAAATCGCGCCCCCTTGATCCGCACCCGCTGTTTGCGAGCTTCGTCGAAGCGGCGCTGGAACAGTCGCGCTTCGTTTGATCCGTCAGCACGGTTCTGAAAATTGCGGCCGGTCCTACGTGACCGGCCGTTTTCGTTTTGGCTTCATATGCCGCATCGACACCGAAGCGCCCGGCGAGCAGGGTCGCCGGGTGCGATCTCGATCTCGCCGAAAAGAATGGTCTACCGCCGATCGGCGCTTGCAAGGTTGCGCCATTGCGGCACGCGCCAAATGGTGATGAGGCGCAGCAGCCATTCCAGCGGTCCATAGGCGAAGCGTTGCAGCCACCAGCGGCTAAGAACAAGCTGGGCGGCGTAGACGACAAGGGCCATCGATACGGTTTCGAGCGGCGAGATATGGCCGATCAAGCCGAAACCGTAGCCATGAAAGATAAGCGCGCAGATGAGCGACTGTAGCAGGTAGTTGGAAAGCGCGGTCCGGCCGGCCGGCGCCAACAGGTTGCGCAGCCACCGTCCAGCGGCACTATCGAGGAACAGCATCATCGCGCCGACATAGGCTCCCGTCAGAAACGGCGCGGTCAACAGCCCGACGGCAAGTCCGGTGATCGCCTGAGGCGAATCGGCCATTTGGACGATGGTATAGGCATAGATGACGGCGCCAGGCAGGCCGACGAAAAGGCCGAGGCGAACAAGCCAACGGAACAGGGCGCGGTTCTCCTGCGGCCGAGACAGGATCTGCCGACGTCCGGCAATCAGGCCGACAAGAAACATGGCCAGCGCCGATGGCGCCTGCAACAGGCCGAGGATGACCCAGACCGATGACAGTTCCGTCAGGTGCTGGCCGATGATGGATTGCCAATCGCCCCGAAAGGCCGCTTCCGTCGCTGCAGCCGCGGCGATGATGGCGTACCGCTCAAGGACTGGAGGCTCCAGGACGGCGGCGACGCCAAGGGCGAACCAGGCAAGCGCCGTACTGATCACCAGCAGGCGAGCGAGACGCCAGAGGCTGGCATCGCTTCGCGTGCGCAACATCATCAGGGCGATGCCAAGGACGGCGTAGGTCGTCAGGATGTCGCCATGAAACAAAAGCACCGCATGCGTCAGGCCAATCAGCCAGAGCCCCGCCTGCCGCCGCAAGAGTCGCGGCACGAAGGCGTCGCCTGCCTTTTCGGCGGAGCGCATCTGCAAGGTGAAGCTGTAGCCGAAGAGAAAGGAAAAGAGCAGGTAGAACTTCATTTCGAAGAACAGTGCGACAGCGAAGTGCACCGCGCGGTCTAGGCCGGTATCGAACGATGGGTCAGGCAATTCGAGGCCGTAAAATGCCGAAGCGAAGGCCATGATGTTGACGAGCAGAATGCCGAGCAGCGCGAAGCCGCGCAGCGCATCGACCCCGTCTATGCGGTCTTGGGTGGTCATGGTCATCTCCGTAACGGCAGGCGATGTGGCGGCCGGCCGGATCCATCTGATTCAAAACGCCTATCGCCGAACGGGCATGGTTGGGCGAACGGTCGACGTAGCTCCGCCAACCGGGGGGTCGGCAGTGGGTGGCGCAAAACGTTCAAGGGCGGCTCAGTGGCGTTATAATAAATAGAGTAATCTATCTAATAATAAGTTTCGAGGACGTCAAGGGGTTCGCCGAGCCGATGCAGGCGACGGCGTTCAACGGATTGAGGTTGGGGGGTGCGGTCCGCGGAGGCTAGTTTGCTGCGGCTTTGGCCTTCAGCCAGGCGGTCTGGCGTCGCGCGCGGCGCAATGCCGTAACGGCTGCCCCGACCGAGACGACAACAAGGGCGACGAGCAGTACTTCGCCATCGCCGAGCCACAACCCTTCAAAAGCCGAAACGACGGCCGCCAACGTGATCACCGCCATGCGGTGCTGTTTTGCCAACGGGCCGGAAAAGTCGCTCGGTGCGCCATTGGCACGGCCGAGTTCGCGGACATAGGCGGTGAGCACGGCGAAGGCGCCTGCGGCAAAGCCGAGCGCAGGCAGGCCGACGCCATAGCCGGCGCCGGCGAAAATGAAGAGGTCGGCGACCCGATCGGGAAATTCATTCCAGAACGGACCGTCCGGTTCACCCTTGCCGCCCTCGACGGCAACCATACCGTCAAATAGATTGCAGAGCAGACGCATCTGGCAGAACAGGGCCGCCGCGATGAAAAGCAGGGCGCGAAGTCCGTCCTGGGTCTCGCTGGTCAGCCAGAAAGCAACGCCTGCCAGAGCCGCGGCCGCCATGCTTGCCTGCGATATCTGGTTGGGCGTGATCGACATCGCGGCGAGGCGTCGGGCGATTGCCTGCGCCCAGCGGGTGTTTCGGCTGGCCAACGGCCTGCGGTCGCCGGTTTCTGTCATTGGTCAAGCTCCCCCGCGGCTGATCGAATAGTTGTAGAGCACTGCATAACTGCCCGATACCAGCAGCGGCACGGCAATGGTTTTGAGAATTTCCGGTGTTCCGGTTGCCGCGTGCACGGCGACGAGGATGCTTGTCGAAGCAAGGCAGGCGAGGAGCGGCGGCATCCAAAGCTGCGAAGTGCCGCGGAAACGAAGAGACAGCGCGTCGATGGCCGATTTCAGGCACAGTGTCAGCGCGGCTGAAAAGGCGCCCTGCACCAGGCCGGCTACGAGTGGTCGCGGCATTGGGTGGTGCCTGTTGGCAAACAGCGCCCATCCGCCCATTGCTATGAAAGCAAAAAGCACGTGGACGATGCTGCTGCGGGCAAAAGCGCGCAGGTGGCCGCTCATGTCAACGACCACCAGTATCGCGTCAGATGAAAGAAGATCGGTGCCGAGAATACGACCGAATCCAGCCGGTCGATCAAGCCGCCATGGCCTTCGATCAGGTGGCCCCAGTCCTTGACGCCGCGATCCCGCTTGATCGCCGACATCACCAGCCCGCCGAAGAAGCCCATCATCGTGATGATGAACGACATCACCCCGGCCTGGATCGGGGTAAACGGCGTGATCCACCAGAGCGAGGCGCCGAGCAGCGTCGCGCTGGCAACGCCGCCGACGAACCCCTCCACTGTCTTCGACGGCGAGAGCTTCGGCGCGATCTTGGTGCGCCCGAAGAGCTTGCCCCAGACATATTGCAGCACATCGCTCGATTGCACGACGATCACCAGGAAGGCGATCAACAACACGTTGCGCCCCCCGTAGCCGGGTATCTGCAGCGTCAGCAAGGCCGGTACGTGCGAGGCGCAAAACACGCAGATCATCAACGCCCATTGGACTTCGGAAATCCGCAGCAGGAAGTTTTGCGTATCGCCCCGCAGGACCGCAATGATCGGCATCAGCAGGAAGGCATAGACAGGAATGAAGATCGCGTAGATGCCGTATTCTTCGGCCCAGAGCAGATAATAGTTGATCGGTAAGGCCAGGAAAAAGGCAGCAGCGATCGCCCAATGGTCGGCGCGGCGCGTATTGATCAGCGTGATGAATTCACGTAGCGCCGCAAATGAGCAGAAGGCGAAAAGCAGCAGCACCCCGACACGTCCGGCGATGAAGGCGATGGCAATGAGGAACACCATTGCCCACCAGGCCTTGATGCGGGCGTTGAGGTTCTCGATCGCTCCATTGGAGCCGTCGGGCGAAAGCCTGCGCTGCAGTACGTAACCGACCGAAGAGGCGAACAGCAGGATGCCGCCGACGCCGAGCAGCAGGGTGACCATATCGGAAGTCGTGGTACTCATGCGTCGTTATCCGTCTGTGCCGGGGCGAGGGAAAGCAGTGCTGCTTGCGCCCTGGCGATGAAGTCTTCCTTGCTCTCGTCTGGTCCAACCTTCAACGGCTCGCCGAAGTTGATCGTGCAGATCAGCGGGATCGGAACGAACTCGCCCTTCGGCATCACGCGGTTGAGATTGTTGATCCAGACAGGGACAAGCGCCACGTCCGGCCGCTTGCGTGCGAGGTGATAGAGCCCGCTCTTGAATGGCAGCAGCTTGGCCTCGGTCTGGTTGCGCGTGCCTTCGGGAAACACGATCAGCGAGGCACCTTCGTCCAGAGCCGTCGCCATCTGTTCGACCGGGTCGCTTGTGCGCGCGGCGGGGTCGCGTTCGATCAGCACCGCATTGAAGACGTCGCGGCCGATGAACGATGTCAGCTTCGACTTCAGCCAGTATTCGGCGCTGGCAACCGGGCGGGCGCGGTCGCGCAGCCAAGGCGGCAGCACGGCCCAGATCAGGATGAAATCGCCATGGCTGGAGTGGTTGGCGAAATAGATGCTCTGTCTCGGCGGCAGGCCGGTTTCGTGCCAGAGTGCCCGGGCAGCTGTCAGTGCGCGGGCAAACATCATGATGGCGACCGAAGCGAGCTTGGCAATCAAATCGCGAATCATGCCGCCTCAACTCCATGTTGAAGGCATCCAGGTATCGAAGGTTGCCTTGCTCCGCGTATCCGGATGTGTCCCCCGCCGTGCAATGAAATGATCAAATGTTGCCCCTAAAAACGCGCAGGCCCATCGTAACCTCAGGCTGCATCGGCCGACTTTACGCGATTGCGTCCGCTTCACAAGCGGCCGAAGTCGCTCCTGGGATGATGACGTGTGGGCGCCGCAAATTCTTCGATCTCTGCACGTTTTTAGCTGACACGCTGAAAACGATGCGACGTCACACCGCAGTCTTTTACCGAAAGGCGGCTTCTACTGAACGTTGACCGCTTGCAGCGCAGCCGCCAATTTTCGAGTGTTGTAAGAGGAGCGTCGTTCAATGCGCCAGTTTCCTGATCGACAGGTTTGTGCCGACCTTTATCGCGACCTGCGCCATCAAACGCGATCTTAGTGTTTGACGCGAATGGCCCGACCTCGTTGTTCGGGCGCTGAACGCAGGTGTAACGAGAACAACCGCAGCGGCCGACGCGACGCTGCGGTTCCCAGTCCCTCGTGTCGCCGTGTTACGTCGTGTTACTGTTACGTACTCCCCAAAACACCGGTTTCAGCCTTTTCTGTTCTTCAGCTAAAGAAAGGGTCAGTACCTATGCGCTTCATAACTTTGTTGTTCGTGCCTTTGACGATCGCCCTGCTAGGGCTTTCGGGCTGTGCCACGACGTCCTCGAGCAATACGACCTACGCGCAGCCGCAAACATTCGCCCCCGGTCTCGGGGCTTCGAATACGGGCAACGCCACCGCGGCGCCGGGATACTATTGACGCTCGGGCAGTTCGGCACCTGGTGGCAACCATAAATCTGCGGCGGGCGGTGCCCGGCGCGGATGGATTCTGTTCTCTGCAGATGTTTGGGTCCAGACGGGCAATCGGTGCCATGGCCGCCAGTCGGCTTGCAATCGCCGGACAAAAGTTGCAAACAGCGGCAAACCATCAGGGAAACCGCCATGAGCCTCTCCAAGCGCACCACCCGCCCGCTCGATCATCTCGTGCTACCGGTGGACGCACTTGAACAGGCACGGCGTCGCCTCAATGATCTCGGTTTCACGGTGGCCGAGGATGCTCGCCATCCCTTCGGCACCGAAAACGCCTGCGTCTTCTTCTCCGACAACACTTATCTTGAGCCGCTTGCCGTCGCTTCGCGCGAAGAATGCGAAATGGCAGCCCTGGACGGCAACGCCTTCGTCGCCCGCGACCAGGCTTTCCGATTCCGTCAGGGGCCGGAAGGTCTGTCAGCGATCGTGCTCGGCACTGAAGACGCTGCGACGGATCATATGCGGTTTCGCGCCCGTGGCATCTCGGGCGGCGAGATGTTGGAGTTCTCGCGGCCCATGCGGCTGCCGGATGGCCGGGAAGGGCTTGGCTCCTTCCGGCTGGCCTTTGCCGCCGACCTGCGCTCGCCGGATTTCTTCCTGTTCAGCTGTCAGCGGGTGCGCGCGCTTCCAATCGATCGTGGCGCGCTCGAGCGGCACGACAACAGCGTGCTCGGCATTTCCGAGGTCGTGCTTTCGGAGACGAACCCGACCGATTTCCAGTACCTGCTGCAAGAGGCGGTCGATGAGCGCGAAGTCGCGGCTCACTCCTTCGGCATGGATATCGAGACGACGAACGCCAAGATCTCTGTGCTGAGCGCCGCCGGCATGGAGGCTTTCTTCGGCCGTTCGGTCCGCAGCGCCGAGCGCGGCTTGCGCGGCCGGGCCGTGATCTTCCGCGTCGCGGACCTCGAAGTGACGCGTGCGCTCTTCGCGCGCAACGATATCGAATTTTCAGAAATGGGCGGACGCCTCATTGTCCCCGAAATGCCGGGGCAAGGGGTGATCTTCGCGTTTGGAGCTTGATGATGGAAACGAATGCCAGAGTAGTCGTCGGTGAAGGTGCCAAGCAGGTCGCCTTCTCGCAGAGGGAGCGCCTGTCGCTGATCGCCGGCCCCTGCCAGATGGAAAGCCGCGAGCACGCCTTCATGATGGCGGGAAAGCTTGCCGAACTATGCAAGTCGCTGGATATCGGCCTGGTCTACAAATCGTCCTTCGACAAGGCCAACCGTACATCGCTTTCTGGCAAGCGCGGCATCGGCCTCGACACGGCGATGGAAATCTTTGCCGATCTCAAGAAGGAGTTCGGTTTCCCGGTCCTGACCGATGTGCACACCGAGGAGCAGTGCGCCGTCGTCGCCGAGACCGTCGACATCCTGCAGATCCCGGCCTTCCTGTCGCGCCAGACCGACCTTCTGGTGGCAGCTGCCAAGACTGGCCGCACCATCAACGTCAAGAAGGGCCAGTTCCTGGCGCCTTGGGACATGAAGAACGTGCTCGCCAAATTCACCGAAAGCGGCAATCCCAACATTCTTCTGTGCGAGCGTGGCGCGTCCTTCGGCTACAACACGCTGGTTTCCGATATGCGCTCGCTGCCGATCATGGCCTCGCTCGGCGCGCCCGTCGTCTTTGACGCCACCCACTCGGTGCAGCAGCCGGGCGGGCAGGGCGGTTCGACCGGCGGTCAACGCGAGTTCGTTGAAACGCTGTCGCGTGCAGCCGTCGCTGTCGGCATCGCCGGCCTGTTCGTCGAAACCCACGAGGAACCGGACAACGCTCCTTCCGATGGCCCCAACATGGTGCATCTGAAGGACATGCCGCGGCTGCTCGAAAAGCTGCTGGCCTTCGACGCCGTCGCAAAGGGCTGAGACAGGCTCGTGAAATTTTCATGAACCCCGGTGGCGCGGTTGTTTTTACATCTTGCGCGCCATTGAAAATCCCGGGCCTTCGCTTATGACAGGCCCGACCCACCACCGTCCTCAAGCAGGGAAGAGATCATGACAGCAATCATCGACATCATCGGCCGAGAAATTCTGGACAGCCGCGGCAACCCGACCGTCGAGGTCGACGTCTATCTGGAAGACGGAAGCTTCGGCCGCGCGGCCGTGCCGTCGGGTGCCTCGACCGGTGCGCATGAAGCGGTCGAACTGCGCGATGGTGGAACGCGTTACCTCGGCAAGGGCGTCGAGCGCGCCGTCGACGCCGTCAACGGCGAGATCTTCGAGGCGATCGGTGGCCTCGATGCGGAAAACCAAATCCAGATCGACAAGACGATGATCGAGCTTGACGGCACGGCCAACAAGTCGCGCCTCGGTGCCAATGCCATCCTCGGCGTGTCGCTGGCCGTCGCCAAGGCTGCCGCCGAAGCTTCCGGCCTGCCGCTCTACCGTTACGTCGGCGGCCCGAACGCCCACGTGCTTCCGGTTCCGATGATGAACATCATCAACGGTGGTGCTCATGCCGACAACCCGATCGACTTCCAGGAGTTCATGATCGTTCCGGTCGGTGCCGATACGATGCGTGACGCGGTCCGCATGGGTTCGGAAGTGTTCCACACGCTGAAGAAGCAGCTTTCCGCCGACGGCCACAACACCAATGTCGGCGACGAAGGCGGCTTCGCGCCGGGTCTGGCGTCCGCTCCGGCAGCACTCGACTTCATCATGAAGTCGATCGAGAAGGCTGGCTACAAGCCGGGCGAAGACATGTTCATCGCACTCGATTGCGCCGCGACCGAATTCTTCAAGGACGGCAAGTACGTCCTCGAAGGCGAAGGCCGCACGCTTGAGCCGGGTGCAATGGCCGAATACCTGGCGGAACTTGCTGCCAAGTACCCGATCTTCTCGATCGAAGATGGTATGGCGGAAGACGATTGGGACGGCTGGAAGGCTGTGACTGACCTCATCGGCAACAAGTGCCAGCTCGTCGGCGACGACCTGTTCGTCACCAACTCCGCCCGCCTGCGCGATGGCATCAAGATGGGTGTTGCCAACTCGATCCTCGTTAAGGTCAACCAGATCGGCTCGCTGTCGGAAACACTTGACGCTGTCGAAACGGCACACAAGGCACGCTACACCGCCGTCATGTCCCACCGTTCGGGCGAGACCGAGGACGCGACGATCGCCGACCTCGCCGTTGCCACCAACTGCGGCCAGATCAAGACCGGCTCGCTGGCCCGGTCCGACCGGCTCGCAAAGTACAACCAGCTGATCCGCATCGAAGAGCAGCTCGGCCTGCAGGCCAACTACGCCGGCCGCTCGATCCTGCGTGGCTGATAGCCTCGATCGATCGCTGAAAAAATTGACCCGCTCACGGTTGCCGTGGGCGGGTTTTGCTTTATCCGGCCATTCATGGTCAACGGTCGGTTAATCAATGCCGGTTAGTCTCACCCTGTATTGCGTATCAGGGTGTGAACGGGATGTGGACAAGGCATCATAAGAAACGGAAACTGGGCCGACTGGTGCTGCCGCTGATCGCGGTCGCCTTTCTGTCTTATTTCGGCTATCATTCCATTCACGGCGGCTACGGCTTGAAGGCGACGGAGCAATTCGATCGCCAGATCGTTGAGCGGCAGGCACGGCTGGACGAGCTCACAAAGCGGCGAACGACCCTCGAAAAGGAGGTTCAGCTGATGAGCGACGGTTCGCTGGAGCGTGACATGCTGGATGAGAAGGCTCGCCTCGCGCTCAATATGTCGCGCAGCGATGAAATTGTTATTTTCCACCGCATGACGAATTAACCGAAATTCGGTTAATTGGCATTTCATATTTAAATTCAATAACTTGCGCGGAATGCGAGCCATGCAAATATGGCATTGCTGTGGCGCTTTTCTTTCCCTATGGTAACCCTCAAAGGCTAACCATTGGGAGGAATGAATGGCTCCGCGAAAAAACGCGTCCGTCTCCAGCCGTAAGACCGCAGCAAAGCCGGCCAAGAAGGACCTGAGCGGCGGTAATATCGCCGAATTCACCAAAGAAGACGAACTGAAAGCCTACCGCGAAATGCTGCTGATCCGGCGTTTCGAGGAAAAGGCCGGCCAGCTCTATGGCATGGGTTTCATCGGCGGCTTCTGTCATCTCTACATCGGCCAGGAAGCTGTCGTCGTCGGCATGCAGATGGCGCTGAAAGACGGTGACCAGGTCATCACCGCCTACCGTGACCACGGCCACATGCTGGCCTGCGGCATGAGCGCCCGCGGCGTCATGGCCGAACTCACGGGTCGTCGCAGCGGTCTTTCCAAGGGGAAGGGCGGCTCGATGCACATGTTCTCCAAGGAAAAGCATTTTTACGGCGGTCACGGCATCGTCGGTGCCCAGGTGTCGCTCGGCACCGGCCTTGCCTTTGCCAACCGCTATCGCGGCAACGACAATGTCAGCGTCGCCTATTTTGGGGATGGCGCGGCCAACCAGGGCCAGGTCTATGAAAGCTTCAACATGGCGCAGCTGTGGAAGCTTCCGGTGATCTACGTGATCGAGAACAACCGCTACGCCATGGGCACGTCGGTCACCCGCGCATCGGCGCAGACCGATTTTTCGAAGCGCGGTGTCTCCTTCGGCATCCCGGGCTTCCAGGTCGATGCCATGGATGTTCGTGCGGTCAAGGCGGCGGGCGACGAGGCTGTCGAGTATTGCCGTTCGGGCAAGGGCCCGATCATTCTCGAAATGCAGACCTATCGCTACCGCGGCCACTCCATGTCCGACCCGGCGAAGTACCGCTCGAAGGATGAAGTGCAGAAGATGCGGTCGGAACACGATCCGATCGAACAGGTGAAGGCACGTCTGACCGAAAAGGGATGGGCGAGCGAGGACGAGCTGAAGCAGATCGACAAGGACGTCCGCGACATCGTCGCCGACAGCGCCGATTTTGCCCAGGCTGATCCGGAGCCGGATGTATCCGAGCTCTACACCGATATCCTGCTTTGATCCGGGGAGGCTCAAATATGCCAGTAGAAATTCTCATGCCCGCCCTTTCCCCGACGATGGAGGAAGGCACGCTCTCGAAATGGCTGAAGAACGAAGGCGACAAGGTCTCCTCCGGCGACGTCATCGCCGAGATCGAGACTGACAAGGCCACCATGGAAGTGGAAGCCGTCGATGAAGGCACGATCGGCAAGCTGCTGATCGCCGCCGGCACCGAAGGCGTCAAGGTCAATACGCCGATCGCAGTCCTGCTGCAGGATGGCGAAGGCGCTGGCGATATCGCCGCACCGAAGGTGGATGCGCCCAAGGCTGCCACCGCCAGCGAAGCACCCGCAGCTTCGGCGCCGGCACCGGTTGCGGCCCAGCCGAAGGTCGAAGTTGCCGCCGATCCGGCAATCCCGGCCGGCACCGAAATGGTGACGATGACCGTGCGTGAAGCTCTGCGCGACGCCATGGCCGAGGAAATGCGCGCCAGCGACGACGTCTTCGTCATGGGCGAAGAAGTCGCCGAATACCAGGGCGCCTACAAGATCACGCAAGGCCTGCTTCAGGAATTCGGCGCCCGTCGTGTCATCGACACGCCGATCACCGAACACGGCTTTGCCGGCGTCGGCGTTGGCGCTGCCATGACCGGCCTGCGCCCGATCGTCGAGTTCATGACCTTCAACTTCGCCATGCAGGCGATTGACCAGATCATCAACTCCGCCGCCAAGACGCTCTACATGTCCGGCGGCCAGATGGGCGCGCCGATCGTGTTCCGTGGCCCGAGCGGTGCTGCGGCCCGCGTAGCGGCGCAGCACTCGCAGTGCTATGCCGCCTGGTACAGCCACATTCCAGGTCTCAAGGTTGTCATGCCCTATACGGCAGCTGATGCGAAGGGCCTGCTGAAGGCGGCCATCCGCGATCCGAACCCGGTCATCTTCCTCGAAAACGAAATCCTCTACGGTCAGTCCTTCGAAGTGCCGAAGCTCGACGATTTCGTGCTGCCGATCGGCAAGGCCCGTATCCACAAGGTCGGCAAGGACGCAACCATCGTTTCCTTCGGTATCGGCATGACCTATGCGATCAAGGCGGTCGCCGAACTGGAAGCGCAGGGCATCGACGTCGAGCTGATCGACCTTCGCACCATCCGTCCGATGGATCTGCCGACGGTGATCGAATCCGTCAGGAAGACCGGTCGTCTGGTGACAGTCGAAGAAGGCTATCCGCAGTCTTCCGTCGGTACCGAGATTGCGACCCGCGTCATGCAGCAGGCCTTCGACTATCTCGATGCCCCGATCCTGACGATCGCCGGCAAGGATGTGCCGATGCCTTACGCCGCGAACCTCGAGAAGCTCGCGCTTCCGAACGTCGCAGAGGTCGTCGATGCGGTGAAAGCCGTTTGCTACAAATAAGGGGAGGGCCCTTCGATGCCTATCAACATCACAATGCCTGCCCTCTCTCCGACGATGGAAGAAGGCAATCTGGCCAAGTGGCTGGTCAAGGAAGGCGATAAGGTCAAGTCCGGCGACGTGATCGCCGAGATCGAGACGGACAAGGCGACGATGGAAGTCGAGGCCGTCGATGAAGGCACCGTTGCCAAGATCGTCGTTCCCGCCGGCACCGAAGGCGTCAAGGTCAATGCGCTGATTGCGGTCCTTGCAGCCGACGGCGAAGATGTCGCCGCGGCCGCCAAGGGCGGCAACGGTGCAGCGGCACCGGTCGCGGCCGAAACGAAGGAAGCGCCCGCGCCGGCAGCGGCCAGCGCTCCGGCGCCCGCTGCAACTCAGCCGGTGGCGGCAGCGCCGCAGGCGGCCAAGACGGAATCCGGCAGTCGCGTGTTCTCGTCGCCGCTAGCGCGTCGTCTTGCCAAGGATGCCGGCATCGATCTCTCGGCGATCGCCGGCTCCGGCCCGCATGGCCGCGTGATCAAGAAGGACGTCGAGACTGCTGTTGCCGGTGGCGGCGCGAAGCCGGCCGCTGCACCAGCAGCAGGTGCTGCAGCTCCCGCTGCCGCGCCGCTTGCCAAGGGCATGTCGGAAGACGCCGTACTCAAACTGTTCGAGCCCGGCTCCTACGAGCTCGTGCCACATGACGGCATGCGCAAGACGATCGCCAAGCGGCTCGTCGAATCCAAGCAGACGATCCCGCACTTCTACGTCTCGCTCGATTGCGAACTGGATACGCTTCTGGCGCTCAGGGCCCAGCTCAATGCTGCCGCTCCGGAAAAGGACGGCAAGCCGGTCTACAAGCTCTCGGTCAACGACATGGTGATCAAGGCGCTGGCGCTGGCTCTGCGTGACGTTCCGGATGCCAACGTGTCCTGGACCGACAGCAACATGGTCAAGCACAAGCATGCCGACGTCGGCGTCGCCGTGTCCATCCCGGGCGGCCTGATCACGCCGATCGTTCGCCAGGCGGAGCTGAAGAGCCTGTCTGCCATCTCCAACGAGATGAAGGACCTCGGCAAGCGCGCCAAGGACCGCAAGCTGAAGCCCGAGGAATATCAGGGCGGCACGACGGCGGTCTCCAACATGGGCATGATGGGCGTCAAGGACTTCGCCGCCGTCGTCAACCCGCCGCACGCCACGATCCTTGCGGTCGGTGCGGGCGAGGAACGCGTCGTCGTCAAGAACAAGCAGATGGTCATCGCCACTGTGATGACGGTCACGCTTTCGACCGACCATCGTTGCGTCGATGGCGCGCTCGGCGCCGAACTGCTCGGAGCCTTCAAGCGCTACATCGAAAACCCGATGGGCATGCTGGTCTGATGTGGACAAGGACCGGCCCTCGGGCCGGTCCGTTCCTTGATCGCAACGCCGAAGGCGGGCCCGGACGATGAAAACACTTCTCTGCTACGGTGACAGTCTGACATGGGGCTATGACGCGTCCGGCCCGGGCCGTCATGCACTCGCAGACCGTTGGCCGAACGTGTTGCAGAAGGCGCTCGGGCCGGACGTTCATGTTGTTGCCGAAGGGTTGAATGGACGCACGACCGCCTATGACGATCACCTCGCCGATTGCGACCGCAACGGCGCGCGGATGCTGCCTACCGTCCTTCACAGTCATGCGCCGCTCGATCTGATGGTCATTCTGCTCGGCTCCAACGATATGAAGCCGATCATTCACGGCACGGCTTTCGGCGCGGTCAAGGGTATCGAGCGCCTGGTCAATCTCGTGCGTCGTCACGATTGGCCGGTCGAAACGGCGGAAGGCCCCGAAATCCTGATCGTTTCGCCGCCGCAGCTTTGCGAGACGGCAAACAGTGCGTTCGCGGCGATGTTCGCCGACGGCATCGAGCAGTCGGCGATGCTGGCGCCGCTCTACCGCGACCTTGCAGACGAACTCGATTGCGGGTTCTTCGATGCGGGATCGGTTGCAAGGACAACGCCGCTCGATGGCGTGCATCTGGACGCTGAAAACACCCACGCGATCGGCCGGGGCCTCGAGCCGGTCGTCCGGATGATGCTCGGTGTCTGAGATGACGGACGACGTCACCATCAGACCGGCGGAACGAAACGAGGCGGCAGAACTCGCCGTTCTCGTCGACATCGCCTCGCAAGGCTTTGCCGCCTGGCTCTGGTCTGGCGCGGTTCTTGGCGGGGCGACCGATACGGCTTTCGAGCGCGGGCGCAACAAGCTGCGCGAGGATGTCGGCCCTGGAAACTGGCGGGATGCGGTCGTTGCCGACCTCGATGATGAAATCGCGGGGGTATCGATCGGCTACGGTATCGACGCTTCGGTGGCGGAAATCGAAGCGAAGCATGCTGTGCTCGAACCCCTGCTGGCGCTGCAGCGGCCTGTGGTCGGCCACTGGTTCATCGATAGCCTCGGCGTTTACCGCCATCGGCGCGGCCGCGGCATCGGACGCAGACTGCTTGCACATGAAATTGCACGCGCCGGCTCGGCGCCGGTGAGCCTGATCACCGAAAGCCACAATGACAGGGCGCAGACACTCTACAGGGCAAACGGCTTCGAGGAGGCGGCTCGGACCGAGGCCGTGCCGCTCTTCGAAGGTAGCAGAAAACACGACTGGGTGCTCTTCACCCGCAAGGTCGCTTGAGACAAAGGCAGGAAACACATGGCTGAGAATTACGACGTCATCGTCATCGGTTCGGGTCCGGGAGGCTATATCGCCGCTATTCGTGCGGCGCAGTTGGGCCTCAAGACTGCGGTCGTCGAGCGCGAGCATTTGGCTGGCATCTGCTCCAACTGGGGCTGCATTCCGACCAAGGCGCTGCTTCGCTCGGCCGAAGTGCTGCACTATGCCCAGCATCCGGGCAGCTACGGCATCAAGATCGAAGGTGCGGTGACGCCCGATCTGAAGGCGATCGTTGCCCGCTCGCGCGGCATTGCCGAGCGCATGAACGGCGGCGTCGGCTTCCTCATGAAGAAGAACAAGGTTGACGTCATCTGGGGCGAGGCCAAGCTGACCAAGCCCGGCGAGATCGTCGTCGGCAAGACGACGAAGGCGATCGTTCAGCCGCAGGCGCCGCTGCCGAAGAACACCAAGGGCGAGGGCACCTATACTGCCAAGCACATCATCATCGCCACCGGCGCCCGCCCGCGGGCCCTGCCGGGCATCGAGCCCGATGGTAAGCTGGTCTGGACCTATTTCGAGGCGATGAAGCCGGAGGAAATGCCGAAGTCGCTGCTTGTCATGGGCTCGGGCGCGATCGGCATCGAATTCGCTTCGTTCTACCGCACCATGGGTGTCGACGTGACCGTGGTCGAGGTCATGCCGACCGTGATGCCGGTCGAAGACGCCGAGATCTCCGCCATCGCCAAGAAGCAGTTCGAAAAGCAGGGCATGAAGATCCACCTTGAGGCCAAGGTGACGAAGGTCGATAAGGGCGCGAACTCGGTCACCGCCCATGTCGAGATGAAGGACGGCAAGGTCGAAAAGATCACCGCCGACCGGATGATCTCCGCCGTCGGCGTTCAGGGCAATATCGAGAACCTTGGTCTCGAAACGCTTGGTATCAAGACCGACCGCAGCTGCATCATCATCGATGGCTACGGCAGGACCAATGTTCCCGGCGTCTACGCGATCGGCGACGTTGCCGGCCCGCCGATGCTCGCCCACAAGGCCGAGCACGAGGCCGTCATCTGCGTGGAGAAGATCGCAGGCTTGCCGAATGTCCACCCGATGGACAAGCTGAAGATCCCGGGCTGCACCTATTGCCACCCGCAGGTCGCCTCGGTCGGTCTCACCGAAGCCAAGGCAAAGGCCGAGGGCCGCGATATCCGCGTCGGTCGCTTTCCCTTCGTCGCCAACGGCAAGGCGATTGCCCTTGGCGAAGATCAGGGCATGGTCAAGACCATCTTTGACAAGAAGACCGGCGAGTTGCTGGGCGCGCACATGGTCGGCGCCGAGGTGACCGAACTCATCCAGGGTTTCGTCGTCGCGATGAACCTGGAGACGACAGAAGAAGACCTGATGCACACGATCTTCCCGCATCCGACGATTTCGGAGACGATGAAGGAAAGCGTGCTCGATGCCTATGGGCGTGCGCTGAACGCCTGATGGACCGGCCGTCGCCGGAACTTTTGGCGCGATCCCGCATTGATGACGCGACCTTGTCCTCAATGCACGGAGATCACCATGGCTGTAAACGGCGTCGGCATCCTGGCTGCGATCATCATCGGCGGTTTTGCCGGATGGCTTGCGGAGAAGTTCATGAACAGCGATGTCGGGCTGTTCATGAACATAGCGCTCGGCATCATCGGCGCGGTGGTGTCGAATATCATTCTGGCAGCCTTCGGCATGGCTTTTTCCGGCTGGCTTGCCTATCTGGTCTTCGGCTTTATCGGCGCCTGCCTGCTGATTGCCGTCGGCCGCGCTGTCAAACGATAGCCTGCGACGCTTCCTGCGTCAGCGATCGGGCTATCCAGAAAAAGGTGGCCTGACATTTCTCGTCGAGCCATCTATATAGATCGAAAAAGGGTCTGCCGGCACCAAGCCGCAGCCGCCGCGACGAGGAAGACAGTATGGTAACGGTATTCGATGCCGTCTCTGAAGGGGCGCAACGCGTCCGCCATCCGGAAAAGGCCCACAAGCCCGATACCGAAATGCTGCGCAAGCCGGAATGGATCCGCGTCAAGGCGCCGACCTCCAAGGGCTATCAGGAGACGCGCGAGCTGGTGCGTTCGCACAATCTCGTCACGGTCTGTGAAGAAGCCGGCTGCCCCAACATCGGCGAGTGCTGGGACAAGAAGCACGCCACCTTCATGATCATGGGCGAGATCTGTACCCGCGCCTGCGCTTTCTGCAATGTCTCGACCGGCAAGCCGAATGCGCTCGACATGGCCGAACCCGAGAACGTCGCCAAGGCCGTCAAGCAGATGGGCCTCTCCCACGTCGTCATTACCTCCGTCGACCGCGACGACCTGGCCGACGGTGGCGCCGAACATTTCGAGAAGGTGATCTGGGCGATCCGCGCCGCTTCGCCGCAGACCACCATCGAAATCCTGACGCCCGACTTCCTGAAGAAGCCTGGCGCACTGGAGCGCGTCGTCGCCGCCAAGCCTGATGTGTTCAACCACAACATGGAAACCGTACCGGGCAACTATCTCACCGTCCGTCCGGGCGCCCGATACTTCCACTCCATCCGCTTGCTTCAGCGCGTCAAGGAGCTCGATCCAACGATGTTCACCAAGTCCGGCATCATGGTCGGCCTCGGCGAAGAGCGCAACGAAGTGCTGCAGCTGATGGACGACCTGCGCACCGCCGACGTCGATTTCATGACCATCGGCCAATACCTGCAGCCGACCCGCAAGCACCACAAGGTCGAGAAGTTCGTCACCCCGGAGGAATTCAAGTCCTACGAGACGGTCGCCTATACCAAGGGCTTCCTCATGGTCGCCTCGAGCCCGCTGACCCGCTCGTCGCACCATGCCGGCGACGACTTCGCCCGCCTGCGGGCAGCGCGCGAAAAGAAGTTGGCGGCTGCTGCCGGGTAGAACCGAGGCACTTCGAAACAACAGGAACTCCGGCCCCAGTGCCGGAGTTTTCGTTTGACGGTTACTCATCTCGGGCGATGTGCATAATTTCCCGATTGCGCGCGAAACTTGCGAATTTTTGGCCGATCGCGTATCGGCTGTTCTCTCTTCCTTGATTGGAATGCTGATGGTTCGATATTTGTCGAACCAAGACGCCGCTTTTCTTTTGAAGAGCCTATGCCGGGTGCCGATCATCTGATCGATCGTCAGGTTTCGATCGTGACAACGATGATTTTCCAACCGACCCTAGACCGGGATTGTTTGGCGGAGTTTGTCGATGGATCAGCCAGTAGCGCCTGGGAACGTGAACGACGTCGACGATGCCGTTGCTGCCGGTCATATCCGCAATGCCAGGCGTATCCTCGTGGTCGGATGCTCCGGTGGTGGCAAGTCGACGCTTTCGCAGAAGCTGGCTCGGCATTTCGACCTTACCTACATCTCCATTGATCGCGATATTCTGTGGTTGCCTGGCTGGGTCCAACGCGATCGGGCCGAACAGCGCCGACGCATCGTCGAGAGGATCGCCGACGATCGCTGGATCATGGATGGCACCAATCCTTCGACCTTCGATGTCCGCGTGCCGAGAAGCGATATCGTGGTCTGGGTGCGGATGCCGCGGCTTCTCTGTGTCTGGGGCGTCGTCACCCGCTGGCTGAAATATCTCGGCCGCGCCCGCCCGGAAATGGCGCCGGGCTGCATCGAGAAGGTCGATTGGCAGTTCCTCGAATTCATCTGGACCTTCGAGGACAAATTCTCGCCGCGTATCGTCGCAGGCCTTGCCCAGCACGGCCCGCATGTGCCGGTTCTGCAGTTGAAATCGCGGCGCCAGATGCAGAGGCTCCTTGATCTTCTCGGCGTGCCCGCTTAACTCCCTTCTATGCCGCACTTTGAAACAAACCATGTCGTCAAGCACACGGCCGACCAGATGTTCGATCTCGTCGCTGATGTCGAACACTATCCGGAATTCCTGCCGCTCTGTGAGGCGCTGACCGTGCGCTCACGCAAGGAAAGGGATGGCAAAATCCTGCTGCTGGCTGACATGACCGTCGGCTACAAGGCGATCCGCGAGACCTTTACGACGCAGGTGCTGCTCAACAAGGCCGAGCGCCAGATCGAGGTCAAATATATCGACGGTCCGTTCAAATATCTCGACAATCGCTGGCGCTTCGAGCCAGCGGGTGAGGGGCAGTCGATCGTGCATTTCTACATCGACTATGAGTTCAAGAGCCGCATTCTCGGCGCCTTGATGGGCTCGATGTTCGACCGTGCCTTCCGCATGTTCTCCGACGCCTTCGAGAAGCGCGCCGACAAGATCTACGCCGTCTGAGCGACCTCGGTCAGCATCTCGAGCGCCGTTCGGATGGTTGCCAACCGCACGGCGTCGCGGCCGATATCGCCGTAGCGCATCTCGCGGTGGAGGGCTGCGCCGTTGCGGCCGGTTGCTGACAGATGGACCAGGCCAACAGGCTTTTCCATCGATCCGCCGCCCGGGCCGGCAATGCCGGTCACGGCAACGGCAAAGTCTGCCTCGGAGCGCGCAACCGCGCCGCGCGCCATTTCGATGGCGGTCTGCCTTGAAACTGCGCCGTGCGCTGCGAGCGTTGCCGGATCGACACCGAGCATCTGGATCTTGGCGTCGTTGGAGTAGGTGACGAAACCGCGGTCGACGACGGCGGATGATCCGGAAATTTCCGTCAGTGCCCCGGCAATCAGGCCTCCCGTGCAGGATTCGGCGGTTGCCACCTTGAGACCGCGCGCGGTGAAATCGGCAATGATTTTGCCGGCCGTCGCCTGAATGTCATTCGGCCACATCATGGGCTCCCCCTCCGGTGTAGACAACGGTTGCGGTCGCGATTGCGGCGATACCCTCGTCGCGGCCGATGAAACCGAGCCGCTCGTTCGTCGTCGCCTTGACCGAGCAGCGGTCAAGATCGATGCCGAGCATGTCGGCAAGGTTCTCCCGCATCGCCTGGCGATGCGGCCCGACTTTCGGGGCCTCGGCAATCAGCGAAATATCGGCATTGGTGATCGTGCCGCCGCGCTGACGCACAATGTTTGCCGCATGTTCGAGGAAGATGCGCGATGCGGCACCCTTCCACTGCGGGTCGGACGGCGGGAAGTGATCGCCGATATCACCGGCACCGCAGGTAGCAAGCAGCGCATCTGTGAGCGCGTGCAAGGCAACGTCGGCATCGGAATGGCCGGAGAGCTTCTTGGTGTGCGGAATAAGGACGCCACAAAGCGTAACGCCATCACCTTCGACCAGCTGGTGTACGTCATAGCCATTGCCGGTGCGAACGTCCGGAATCAGATGTCGCTTGAGTTTTTCGTCGGCCATGGCGATGTCCCTTTTCAGTGTGAGCTTGACGTTGTCGACCGTGCCTTCGACGAGGGTAACAGGGATCCCCGCCCATTCGGCGATTGACGCGTCGTCGGTGAAATCTGTGCGGCCGCTTGTCGCTGCGGCTCGGTGGGCGTCGAGGATGGTCTTGAGGTCGAAGGTCTGCGGTGTCTGTGCCGCATGAAGGTGATTGCGCGGAACGGTTTCGGTCACCATGCCGGCGGCATCGGCGCGCTTGAGCGTATCGGAAACGGCAAGCGCCGGCAGCACGGCACGCGCTCCCCTTGTCAGCGCATCGGCACAGCGCGACAGCAGGGCGTGGTCGGCAAAGGGGCGCACGGCGTCGTGAATCATCACGTTGCGTGAGCCGGTTGCCGCTACGGCTTCAAGGCCTGCGAGAACCGATTGCTGTCGCGTTGCGCCGCCGTGGACCACGATCAACTCGCGCGCCAGCGATCGCCTGCGTGCCGCTGCCAGCAGATCCTCGTCATCGGGGTGGATGACAACCACGATCGGGCCGGTCCCCGGCCATGTCGCGAAAGTGTCAAGCGTATGGGCGATAACGGGCTTGTCGCCGATGGTGCGGTACTGCTTCGGCCCTTCGGCCGACTGTCCCGCGCGCTCGCCGCGCCCTGCTGCAACAATCACGACGCCGCAGGAAAGCTGTTCTTCAGGCTGCATCTTCTGTATGTGGTCCCGGATTTCGCCAATCTTCGCCGTGATGTACCGCGAAGGTCCGTGCTTTGCCAGCCGAGCAGGGAAATTTGCCCGACGCATCGAAATCGCTTGGCAAGCCAAAGAACAATGTCTAAAAATAGTGCAAGAACAACATGTGCCTGAAAGATATGCATTTGCCAGCTCCGGCTCTGTCAACACCGCTTCGGATCGGGAATATCGAAATCCGCAACCGGGTGGCGCTCGCCCCGATGTCTGGCGTCACGGACCTGCCATTCCGCACCTTTGCCTGGCGCTTCGGCGCAGGGTTCGTCGTGACGGAAATGGTGGCGAGCCGCGAACTGGTCGGCAACGCGTCGGAATCCTGGGCCAGGCTGAAGAACTCCGGCATCAAGCCGCATATTGTTCAGCTTGCCGGACGTGAGGCCCATTGGATGGCCGAGGCGGCAAAAATCGCTGCCGCTAATGGCGCCGACGTCATCGATATCAACATGGGCTGCCCGGCAAAGAAGGTGACGGGTGGCTATTCCGGCTCGGCGCTGATGCGCGATCCTGACCATGCTCTGTCCCTGGTCGAGGCAACGGTCAACGCCGTGGATGTACCGGTCACGCTGAAGATGCGGCTTGGCTGGGACGAAAACTCGATCAATGCGCCGCTGATTGCAAGAAGGGCGCAGGAGGCCGGTGTCCAGGCGATTACCGTGCACGGCCGCACCCGGATGCAGTTCTACACCGGCAGGGCCGATTGGGATGCGATCCGCGCCGTGCGCGAGGTCATTTCCGTGCCGCTGGTTGCCAATGGCGACGTCGATACGGTGGCGGATGCCGAAGAGATCCTCAGGCGCTCCGGCGCCGACGCCGTCATGGCCGGGCGGTCTTCGCAGGGCCGTCCTTGGCATGTCGGCGTTCTCGCTGGCGCGTCAAGCCATCCCGACCAGGCTGAGATCGCCGACATTTTCGTGGAGCACTATGAGATGATGCTCGAATTTTACGGTGCCGACACGGGCCTGAGGCATGCACGCAAGCATGTCGGCTGGTATCTCGACCGTTTCGCACCTGATCTTGCCGGGGCAGAGAAGGGGGCGATCCTGACATCGACCGATGCCAGATCAGTCGCCGCGCGCGCATCCGATGCAATTCAAAGTTCGCTTGCGACCTTCTCTGGCGAAGGGATCGCCGCATGACCGAAAAACCCAATCCGGAAGCCTTGGCTGCTGCCAACGGGCTGTCGATGGCGGTGCTGAATGCCATTCAAAATCCGGTGATCCTTGTCGATGAGAACGGTCTCGTCGCCTTCGCCAACTGGGAAGCGGAGTCCTTTTTCGGTGCCAGCGCCAATCATCTGGCCCGGCACGATATCAGCGCCTTCATTCCGTTTGGCAGCCCACTTCTGACGTTGATCGAGCAGGTGCGCGAGCGCAGGGCCCCGGTCAACGAGTATCGCGTCGATCTCAGTTCGCCGCGGCTGGGCGCCGACAAGCTGGTTGATCTCTATGTGGCGCCAGTCATTTCGGAGCCCGGCTCCGTCGTGGTCGTCTTCCAGGAGCGGTCGATGGCCGACAAGATCGATCGCCAGCTGACACATCGGACGGCGGCGCGGTCGGTCACCGGCCTTGCCTCGATGTTGGCGCACGAGATCAAGAACCCGCTTTCCGGCATTCGAGGGGCCGCGCAATTGCTTGAGACTTCCGTCAACGACGAGGATCGGGCGCTGACGCGGTTGATCTGCGACGAGACCGACCGGATCGTCTCGCTGGTCGATCGGATGGAAGTGTTTTCCGACGAGAGACCCGTCGATCGCGTGCCGCTCAACATTCACTCGGTGCTCGATCATGTGAAGGCGATCGCCAAGGCGGGCTTTGCGCGCCGGATCAAGGTGACGGAGAATTACGATCCATCGCTTCCGTCGGTCTTTGCCAACCGCGACCAGCTCGTGCAGGTGTTTCTCAATCTCGTCAAGAACGCAGCGGAAGCGATCGGTGATCGCCACGAAGGCGAGATCATGCTGACGACCGCCTACAGGCCCGGTATCCGGCTTTCGGTCGCGGGCACCCGAGAAAAAATCTCGCTGCCGCTCGAATTCTGCGTGCATGACAATGGTCCCGGCGTTCCTTCTGACTTGCTGCCGCATCTGTTCGATCCGTTCATTACGACCAAGACCAATGGTTCGGGCCTCGGACTGGCGCTCGTCGCCAAAATCATCGGCGGCCATGGCGGCATCGTCGAATGCGACAGCCAGCAGAACCGCACGACTTTCCGCGTCCTGATGCCGGCCTCCAAGGGGCAGGCGGCGGACGAAGACGAACTGCCTATGACAAAAGGAAACATTGCATGACGGGTGCCACCATCCTCGTCGCGGATGACGACGCAGCCATTCGCACCGTGCTCAATCAGGCGCTGAGCCGCGCCGGCTACGATGTCCGGATCACGTCGAATGCGGCCACGCTCTGGCGCTGGATTTCCGCCGGCGATGGTGATCTTGTCGTCACCGACGTTGTCATGCCCGACGAGAATGCATTCGATCTGCTGCCGCGCATCAAGAAGGCGCGTCCCGATCTGCCGGTTCTTGTCATGAGCGCGCAGAACACGTTCATGACGGCGATCAAGGCCTCCGAAAAAGGCGCCTATGATTATCTGCCGAAGCCCTTTGACCTGACCGAGCTGATCGGCATCATCGGTCGGGCGCTGGCCGAACCGAAGCGCCGCCCGTCCAAGGTCGACGACGATTCGCAGGATGGCATGCCGCTCGTCGGTCGCTCGGCAGCGATGCAGGAAATCTACCGGGTTCTCGCCCGCCTGATGCAGACCGATCTGACGCTGATGATCACCGGCGAATCCGGCACGGGCAAGGAACTGGTGGCACGCGCACTGCATGACTACGGCAAGCGCCGCAACGGCCCCTTCGTTGCGATCAATATGGCGGCAATCCCGCGCGATCTGATCGAATCGGAATTGTTCGGTCACGAAAAGGGCGCCTTCACCGGCGCCCAGACGCGTTCGACCGGTCGTTTCGAGCAGGCCGAAGGCGGCACGCTGTTCCTCGACGAAATCGGTGACATGCCGATGGACGCACAGACGCGGTTGCTGCGTGTGCTGCAACAGGGCGAGTACACGACGGTTGGCGGTCGCACGCCGATCCGCTCCGATGTGCGCATCGTCGCGGCAACCAACAAGGACCTGAAGCAGTCGATCAACCAAGGTCTCTTCCGCGAGGACCTGTACTATCGGTTGAATGTGGTGCCGCTGCGCCTGCCGCCGCTGCGCGACCGCGCGGAAGACATTCCCGATCTTGTGCGCCACTTCGTGCAGCAGGCCGAGAAGGAAGGTCTGGACGTCAAGCGTTTCGATCAGGAAGCGCTCGAACTGATGAAGGCGCATCCGTGGCCGGGCAACGTGCGCGAGCTCGAAAACCTCGTGCGCCGACTGACTGCGCTTTACCCGCAGGACGTCATCACGCGGGAAATCATCGAAAACGAGTTGCGCTCGGAGATCCCCGACAGTCCGATTGGAAAAACACAGGCGCGCAGCGGTTCCCTTTCGATCTCGCAGGCGGTCGAGGAGAACATGCGGCAATATTTCGCCGGCTTCGGTGACGCGCTTCCACCGAGCGGTCTTTACGAGCGTGTGCTTGCCGAGATGGAGTATCCGCTGATTCTTGCGGCTTTGACGGCGACGCGCGGAAACCAGATCAAGGCGGCCGATCTGCTCGGGCTCAACCGCAACACGCTGCGCAAGAAGATCCGCGAACTCGGCGTGTCAGTCTATCGCAGTTCACGCACGGCTTGACTTGGTCACAGCCACCGTTGCATTTTCGCCACAATACGTTGCTTGAACGTGTTATGACCGCCGAGTCGAGCGGTGTTGCGCTGCTTTGCCTGGCCGTTGGAGCTGTGGCTCATGCGCAACAGCCCCGATTGACGGTCCGGTCAATACCTTGACCCGGAATGTGAGTGAGAATTGCCGGTGCCCACGGGCGTCGGTTGGGGGAATGTCTTTATATGGTGGACGCAATGGCCTTGCCGCTGGGGACAGATGACGGAGTCGCGGCGCAGGACCGCCGCGCGTCCTTTGCCCTGCCGGGCCTCATGCTGGCGATCGGTGCCCTGGTCTGCGCAACCCTGTCGCTGCTCGTTTTGCTTGGGCTGACGCCGATCAGACTGGAGCGCAACGTCTTCATCGCCTGCGCGGCGATCAACGGCCTGTTCGTGATCGGCCTGATCTACCTCATCGTTCGCGAGATCCTCAGATTGCTTCGCGCGCGTCGCAAGGGCCGCGCTGCCGCACGGCTTCACGTGCGCATCGTCGCGCTGTTTTCGATCGTCGCCATCACGCCTGCCATTCTGGTCGCGATCTTCGCCAGCATAACGCTGGATGTCGGCCTTGACCGCTGGTTCTCGCTGCGGACGCAAGCGATCGTTCGCTCGTCGATCAGCGTCGCCCAAGCCTATGTGCTGGAAAATGCCAGCTATCTGCAGGGCCAGACCGTGTCGATGGCGAACGATCTGGAGCGCAATCGGCAACTCTACAGCCTCGACCGAACCGGCTTTACCGAGCTGGTGACGCGCCAGGCGAGGGGCCGCGGCATGCTTGGCGCCTTCCTCGTCCGTGCCGATGGTAGCGCCATTCTCCAGGCCAATATCTCGACGGAGAAGCCCTTGCCGGCCATCCCGCCGGACGCGCTGAAAAGCTCGGTTTCCGGCCAGCCGACATTGATACCACCAGGGATTACCAACCTGGTGGGGGCGGTGATCCCGCTTGACGACATTCCCGGCACCTATCTCTACACCGTTCGTAACGTCGATCCGGAAGTGATGCGTTCGCTGCGGCTGATGGAAGAAAACACCGCCGAATATAAGACCCTAGAGGCGGGCCGCGCCTTCACGCAGATCGCCTTCGGCGTTCTCTACATCGGCTTTGCGCTGATCGTGCTGCTGGCGGCGATCTGGACGGCAATCGCGGTTGCCGACCGTATCGTTCGGCCGATCCGGCAACTGATCGGCGCCGCCGACAGCGTTGCCTCGGGCAATCTCGACGTCGTGGTGCCGGTGCGTGCCGTCGACGGCGACGTCGGCAATCTTTCGCGCACGTTCAACAAGATGGTCTCCGAAATCCGCACCCAGCAGGAGCAGATTCTGGAGGCCAAGGATGAGGTCGATCATCGGCGGCGGTTCATCGAGGCCGTGCTTTCAGGCGTGACGGCAGCTGTCATCGGCGTCGGCCGCGATCGGCAGATCACCATTGCCAACTCTTCTTCAGAAGAGTTTCTGAAAAAGACAGCGCCGGATCTGCTCGGTGCCGATCTGCGCGCGGTTGCGCCTGAGATCGAGGAAGTGCTGGTCGAAGCTGAAAGCCGGTACCGCAACAACTTCCGCAAGCAGATCAACATCATGCGCGGCGGAACCGAGCGCACGCTGAACGTCCAGGTGACGCGTGAAGAGGGCGGCGAGGCAAACGAATCCTACGTCATCACCATCGACGACATCACAGATCTCGTAATCGCACAGCGCTCGACCGCCTGGGCCGATGTCGCGCGCCGCATCGCACATGAAATCAAGAACCCGCTGACGCCGATCCAGCTTTCTGCCGAACGTCTGAAGCGTCGCTACGGCAAGCAGATCGACCAGGAAGACAGGGTCGTCTTCGATCAATGCACCGACACGATTGTCAGGCAGGTCGAGGATATCGGCCGAATGGTCGACGAGTTTTCTGCCTTTGCCCGCATGCCGAAGCCGACGAAGGAGAAGGTGGATCTGCGCGCCATCCTGAAGGACGCGGTCTTCCTGCGCGAAATGGGCAACAACCACATCAGCTTCATTCGCGATTTTGGCAACGAGCCGCTTGAGGGCATGTTCGATGGCCGCATGCTCGGCCAGGCTTTCGGCAATATCGTCAAGAATGCCGTGGAGTCGATCGAAGCGGTGCCGACGGACGCTGTCCGTGGCGAGCCGAAAGTGCACGTACGGAGCCAACGGGACGGAACCAGCGGCCGGTTTGTCGTCGATGTCATCGACAATGGCAAAGGCCTGCCGACCGAGAACCGGCATAGAATTTTAGAACCGTATATGACGATGCGCGAGAAGGGCACGGGCCTTGGCCTCGCCATCGTCAAGAAGATCATTGAGGACCATGGCGGACAACTGGAATTGCACGACGCACCGGCCGATTTCGATGGCGGCGTCGGAGCAATGATCCGCGTGATCCTGCCGCCCGCCGGAGAAGCCGGGGGCGAAGACACTTTGAAGGGTAAGGGTACGAGCGATGGCCGCTGACATTCTGGTTGTGGACGATGAGGAAGACATTCGCGAGATCGTATCCGGCATCTTGTCCGACGAGGGGCACGAGACCCGAACGGCTTTCGACAGCGACAGTGCGCTCGCAGCGATCAGCGACCGCGTGCCGCGGCTCGTCTTTCTCGATATCTGGATGCAGGGCAGCCGCCTCGACGGCCTCGCTTTGCTCGACGAGATCAAGGGACGCCATCCCGATTTGCCTGTTGTCATGATCTCGGGTCACGGCAACATCGAGACGGCCGTCAACGCCATCAAGCGCGGCGCCTATGATTTCATCGAGAAGCCGTTCAAGGCCGACCGTCTGATCCTGATCGCCGAGCGCGCGCTCGAGAACTCCAAGCTGAAGCGCGAAGTCTCGGAGCTGAAGAAGAAGTCGGGCGACCCGGTCGAGCTGATCGGTACCTCCGTTGCCGTTTCGCAACTCCGGCAGACCGTCGAAAAGGTCGCGCCGACCAACAGCCGCATCATGATCCAGGGACCGTCCGGCTCCGGCAAGGAGCTGGTGGCGCGCATGATCCACCGCAAGTCGACACGCTCGACCGGGCCGTTCGTGGCGTTGAACGCTGCGGCGATCACACCCGACAGGATGGAGATCGCGCTTTTCGGAACCGAGGGAACGCCGGGGCAGCCGCGCAGAACGGGTGCGCTCGAAGAGGCACATGGCGGCATCCTCTATCTCGACGAGGTCGGCGAAATGCCGCGTGAAACGCAAAACAAGATCCTGCGTGTTCTCGTCGATCAGCAGTTCGAACGGGTCGGCGGCACCAAGCGCGTCAAGGTCGATGTCCGCATCATCTCCTCGACAGCCTACAACCTCGAAAATATGATCTCCGAAGGTCTTTTCCGCGAAGATCTCTTCCACCGGCTCGCGGTCATCCCCGTGCGGGTGCCGGCGCTGGCCGAGCGCCGTGAGGACATTCCGTTTCTCGTCGATATGTTCATGCGCCAGGTCAGCGAGCAGGCGGGCATTCGCCCGCGCAAGATCGGCGACGATGCGCTTGCCGTGCTGCAGGCCCACGACTGGCCGGGCAACATTCGCCAGCTGCGCAACAATATCGAGCGCCTGATGATCCTTGCCCGCAGCGACGGTCCTGACACGCCGATCTCGGCCGACATGCTGCCGACCGAGGTTGGCGATACCTTGCCGAAGATCTCCGCGCAGGGCGACCAGCACATCATGACGCTGCCGCTGCGCGAGGCTCGCGAAATGTTCGAGCGCGATTATCTGATCGCTCAGATCAACCGATTCGGCGGCAATATTTCCCGCACCGCCGAATTCGTTGGAATGGAGCGGTCGGCGCTTCATCGCAAGCTAAAGTCGCTGGGCGTTTGAGCGGTAAACTTCTTCCGGCTGGTGGCCGCCTGTTCCTGGGTGAAACAACGACATGAAGGTGATCATTTGTGGTGCGGGGCAGGTCGGCTACGGCATCGCCGAACGGCTTGCTCAGGAAGACAATGACGTCTCGGTGATCGACACCTCGGCGGCGTTGATTGCCAACATTACCGAAAGCCTCGATGTGCGCGGCTATGTTGGACACGGCGCCCATCCGGATGTGCTGGCAAAAGCCGGTGCCGACCAGGCCGACATGCTGATTGCGGTCACGCTGTTCGACGAAGTCAACATCGTCGCCTGCGAAGTGGCGCATGCGATCTTCAGCGTGCCGACCAAGGTCGCCCGTATCAGAGCGCAGAATTATCTGGCGCCGGAATACGCCAACCTGTTCTCCCGCGAGAACGTCCCGATCGATGTGACCATTTCGCCCGAGGTCGAAGTCGGGCGATTGGTGCTTCGGCGCATTTCGTTCCCCGGCGCTACGGATGTTGTGCGCTTTGCCGACGACCGTATTGCCATGGTGGCGATCGAGTGCATGGAAGACTGCCCGGTCGTCGACACGCCGCTGCAGCAGCTGAGCGAGCTGTTTCCCGATCTGCAGGCAACCGTGACCGGCATCTTCCGCAACGGCAAGCTGATCGTGCCGCATTCGACGGATCAATTGCAGACCGGCGACCTTGCCTATGTTGTCTGCGACCGGGATCATGCGCGCCGGACACTGTCTCTGTTCGGCCACGAAGAACAGGAAGCGCGTCGTATCGTCATCCTCGGCGGCGGCAATATCGGCTATTTCGTCGCCAAGGCGATCGAGGAAAACCAGCCGAGAACCCGCGTCAAGCTGATCGAAAGCGACCGCGACCGAGCCGTGATGATGGCTGACAAGCTCAGCAACACGGTCGTCCTCAACGGTTCGGCGATGGATCAGCGCATCCTGATGCAGGCCGACGTGCAGGACGCAGACCTGGTCGTGGCGCTGACCAACAACGACCAGATCAATATCCTCGGCAGCATGATGGCAAAACGCCTCGGTGCCAAATCGACACTCGTCCTGATCAACGAGCCGTCCTACCAGGACTTCGCGGGAACCGCCGGCGTTGATGCCTATATCAACCCGCGTGCGGTCACGATCTCGCGCGTTCTCCAGCATGTGCGCAAGGGGCGCATCCGCTCGGTCTATGCCGTCCAGAAGGGGATGGCGGAAGTGATCGAAGCAGAAGCGCTGGAGACGTCGCCGCTGGTCGGCAAGGCGCTACGCGAGCTGGATCTGCCCGACGGCATCCGCATCGGCGCCCTCTACCGGGACCAGACATTCATTCGCCCGCACGGTGACACCAAGATCAAGGCCAAGGACCGCGTGGTGCTCTTTGCGTCTGCCGATTCGGTGCGCCATGTCGAGCAGCTTTTCCGCGTCAGCATCCAGTTCTTCTGAGGTCAAACAAAAGCCATGCCGAGAATTGCCTATGTCAACGGCGCCTACGTGCCGCACGCCGATGCTGCCATCCACATCGAAGACCGCGGCTACCAGTTCGCCGACGGGGTCTACGAAGTCTGCGAGATCCGTCATGGCTTCATCGTCGATCTGACCCGGCATCTCGACCGCCTCAGCAGATCCTTAAGCGAACTTCGCATCGATTGGCCGATGAGCCGAGCCGCGCTGATCCACGTTATCCGCGAGGTGCTGCGCCGCAACCGGGTGCGAAACGGCCTGTTCTACATGCAGGTGACGCGTGGTACCGCGCGCCGCGATCACGTGTTTCCGGCAAAGGGTACTGTGCCGACCATCGTGGTGACGGCGAAACGCACCGATGCCGCAGTGATCGCCAGGAAAAATGCCGAAGGCATCTCCGCGATCACGGTTCCGGAGAACCGCTGGGATCGCGTCGACATCAAGTCGGTCGGCTTGTTGCCGAACGTGCTTGCCCGCCAGAGGGCCAAGGAGGAGGGCGCCCACGAGGCGATCTTCGTCGACCCCGATGGTACGGTGAAAGAGGGCGCCGCCACCAACGTCTGGATCGTCGATCGCGACGGCGTGCTGCGCACGCGCCCGGCCGATCACGGTATCCTGAGAGGCATCACCCGCACGACCCTGATGGACGTCGCAGCACCTCTTGGCATCAGGATCGAGGAAAGAGCATTCACCGTCGACGACATGCTCGCAGCCCGCGAAGTCTTCATCACTGCCGCCACGAGCATCTGTTTTCCGGTCGTTTCCATCGACGGCAAACCGATCGGCAACGGTCATCCGGGAAGCATAGCACAGAATATTCGTGAAGCCTTTTTCGGCGTTGCGGAAAAGACATTGATTTGATACCAAACTGACAGAGGTGTCGGGGGAAGCGTACTTGTGACGCCTCTGATTGAAAAAATAGACAAAATGCACCGGCGCGAGACGTCGGCAAATAAGAAAGAATCGGCGCGATGGCGGAACGTTCTCAGAACTTGCAGGATCTTTTTCTCAATACGGTCCGCAAACAGAAGATTTCTCTGACAATTTTTCTTATCAATGGCGTCAAATTGACGGGCGTCGTCACGTCTTTTGACAATTTCTGTGTGTTGTTGCGCCGCGATGGTCATTCGCAGCTCGTCTACAAGCACGCGATCTCGACCATCATGCCGGGCCAGCCGCTGCAGATGTTCGAGAACGAAGAAGCCGCATCCTGACGGGACGTTAGGCACATTACCAAACGGGATTCAAAGTCGTCGTCGATCATTCCGGAGCTTGAAACGCTCCGCGACGACATGCGCGCGGTCGTGATCGTGCCGGTTCTGAAAAAGACCGGCAGGCAGGCGGCTGAAACTCTCTCTGCAACCAGCACCCGCACCGACGAAAGTCGGCTGGAGGAGGCGACTGGCCTGGCTCGGGCGATCGACCTGAACGTCGTTCATGGCGCCATCGTTTCAGTGGCTCAGCCAAAGCCGGGGACGCTGTTGGGCACCGGCAAGATCGAAGAGATTGGCCACATCCTCGTCGAACAGGATGCCGGCCTCGTCATCGTTGACCATCCGCTGACGCCCGTGCAGCAGCGCAACCTGGAAAAGGAATGGAACGCCAAGGTCATCGACCGGACGGGCCTGATCCTTGAAATCTTCGGGCGACGCGCTTCCACCAAGGAAGGCACGCTGCAGGTCGATCTGGCGCATCTCAATTATCAGAAGGGCCGGCTCGTGCGCAGCTGGACCCACCTTGAGCGTCAGCGCGGTGGTGGCGGCTTCATGGGCGGCCCCGGCGAAACTCAGATCGAGGCCGACCGGCGCCTGCTGCAGGACCGCATCGTCAAGCTCGAGCGCGAGCTGGAGCAGGTTCGCCGCACCCGGCAATTGCATCGCTCCAAGCGCAAGAAGGTTCCGCACCCGATCGTGGCGCTTGTCGGCTACACCAACGCCGGCAAATCGACGCTGTTCAACAGAATGACCGGAGCCGGCGTGCTGGCCGAGGACATGCTGTTTGCAACGCTCGACCCGACGCTGCGGCGGTTGAAACTGCCGCATGGCCGCATGGTGATCCTGTCCGACACAGTCGGCTTCATCTCCGACCTGCCGACGCATCTTGTCGCCGCCTTCCGTGCGACGCTCGAAGAGGTGCTCGAAGCCGACCTGATCCTGCATGTGCGCGATCTTTCCGATCCGGACAATCAGGCGCAGGCAAGTGACGTTCTGCGCATCCTTGCTGATCTCGGTATCGACGAGAAGGAAGCGGCAGCGAGGCTTGTCGAAGTCTGGAACAAGATCGACCGGCTTGAGCCGGAAGCGCGCGAAGCCCTGACGAACAAGGCTGCAAGCACTGATAACACCGTGGCGGTCTCGGCGATTACAGGCGAGGGCGTCGACGTGCTGCTTGCCGAGATCGGTCGTCGTCTGTCCGGCGTCTTGACAGAGTGCACCGTCGTTCTCGGCGTCGATCAGTTGCAGCTTCTGCCCTGGGTCTACGAACACGCGATCGTCGATGGTCGCGAAGATCTCGAGGACGGCACGGTCAGCCTCGATCTGCGCCTGACCGAAAACGAGGCTGTGGACCTGGAGCGGCGTCTCGGCAACGGGCCGAAGCCGGTCGCCGAAGACTGGTAAGATCTTCTGCCTGAGGCGCTATCGCCTCAGGCCAATTGCCGTTCGATCGCCTTGGCCGCTTGCCAGAGTTCTTCCATCCGTTCCAGCGTTGCCGCCTCGAGCGTTTCTCCGTGAGCTTCAAGCTCATGCTCGATATGGGCAAAACGGCGGCGGAACTTGGTGTTGGTGCCGCGCAGCGCCATTTCAGGGTCGGCGCCGACATGCCGGCCGATATTCACCACCGCAAAGATCAGGTCGCCGAGTTCATCGGCTACCTTCGCACGGTCCTTTTCCCGCAGCGCTTGGCGCAGCTCGCCGATCTCTTCCTCGATCTTGTCGAGGATCGGTTCCGGCTCCGACCAGTCGAAACCGACTTTGGCGGCGCGCTCCTGAAGCTTCAGCGCCTCGATAAGGGCCGGGAAGCTGCGCTGGATCGAGCCCAGATGACTGGCAGCGCCGTCGGATGGCAGGCCGCGTGTGGCGCGCCGCGCCTGGCGCTCGGCCTTTTCAGCCTGCTTGATCTTGTCCCACTGGGTCTTGACCGTTTCCGGCGTGTCGGCGTCCGAACGGGCGAAAACATGCGGGTGGCGGCGGATCATCTTGCGCGTAACGGCCTCGACGACATCGCCGAAGGCGAATTCGCCGGCCTCTTCGGCCATGCGGGCGTGAAAAACCACCTGCAGCAGCAGGTCGCCCAGCTCGTCGCAAAGGTCATGCATGTCGCCGCGCTCGATTGCGTCGGCAACTTCGTAGGCTTCCTCGATCGTATAGGGCTTGATCGTTTCGAACGTCTGGACGACGTCCCAGGGGCAGCCGGTCTCCGGCTGCCTGAGCGCCTGCATGATGTCGAGAAGGCCCTTGATGTCGCGTGATGGTTCCATGGGATCAGTTCAACGGAATGGCGTTGTCGTTTTTGCCCGACTGGTAGCTGTCGGACAGGTGCTGATAGCGCTCGCGGATGCGCGCGTCCTGGGCCGCAAGCTTCTCTCGCGTTGACTGGTCGGCGTCCTTTGCGACCGCTGCGATCGACGACGACGTCCAGAAGGCGTTGTTCTGCGCGTAGCCGCCGGGTTCAAGCAGGAACACTTCCTTCAGGATCTTCAGGTCGTGCGGAATGGAGAAGCTGTCGCGCGAATCTTCGTGGCTGAAGAAATAGTAGAAATTGTCAAAGCCCGCCCAGGTGATCGCCGACAGGCACATCGAGCAAGGCTCGTGCGTGGAAAGGAAGATCAGATCGCGCGTGTCAGGCTTTTCTGCCATCTCGTAGAAGCGCTTGAGCGTGTGCACTTCACCGTGCCAGAGCGGGTTTTCGGTCTCGTTGTTGGTCTCGGCGAGAACGAGAGAAAGGTCTGTTTTGCGCAGGATCGCGGCGCCGAACACCTTGTTGCCTGCGGCGACACCCTTTTCCGTCAGGGGCAGGATGTCCTGCTCGATCACGTTGAGCAGCCGTTCGGCCAGTTCGGATTGTGTCATGTCTTCAGTCTCCGGCAGATGTGTTGCGGCATTTAACGGAGGTTGCCCCTTTGGCGCAATGGCCACCGACAGCGCCACCGGCCGGCCCTTCCGGAGATATTTGCTCAAAATGCTGCATGGCCGAGCAAAACAATACGTGACCCGAAAGCCATTGAAATTTCTGTTTCTTCAATTGCCGTGGGCTATGCGGGATATTCAGCGGAGCCTGTAGTAGGAACCGATTGCAAGAACATGGTGCAGCAGCTCTCCGTCTTTCCCGCATTCTTTCGCGTCGCGCAAAAGCGCGTGGCGGTGTTCGGCAATGGCGACGAGGCCTTTGCAAAGGTGCGGTTGCTGCTCAACACCGAAGCTTCGATCGTCGTCTACGCGGACGCGCCCGAGGCAGACTTCGCGGCATACCTCGGCGAGCGCGTGATTGAAACCGTGCGCGATACCTTCGCTCCGCACCAGCTTGAAGGCGTCATCCTTGTGTTTGCCGCGACTGGCAATGCGGCCAAGGATCGCCAGATCGTCATTGCTGCACGCGAACAGAAAATCCCGGCAAATGCCGTCGACCAGCCCGACTACTGCGATTTCTTCACGCCGGCGCTCGTCAATCGCGCACCAGTTGCCGTTGCGATCGGCACCGAAGGCGCCGGCCCGGTGCTTGCCCAGATGATCCGGGCACAGATCGACCAGCTGCTGTCGCCGTCGCTGGGGCTCGTTGCGTCGCTCGCAGCCAGCTATCGTGATGCCGTCGATCGACTGGTGCCGCGCGGCGTTGCGCGCCGCCTGTACTGGCGCCGTTTCTTCCAGGGGCCGGTTGCGGACAAGGTTGCGCTGGGTGATGTCGCCGCCGCGCGCCGCGAGGCTTCTCGCCTGCTTGATGCCGCGCATGCCACCGCGGGCCACGTCTGGCTCGTCGGCGCCGGTCCGGGCGCCGAAGACCTGCTGACGCTCAGGGCGCAGCGCGTGATGATGGAAGCCGATGCGATCGTCTATGATGCGCTGGTGCCGCAGGCGATCGTCGATATGGGTCGCCGCGATGCGGAAAGGCTCTCCGTCGGCAAGCGCAAGGGTTGCCACACGAAGTCGCAGGACGAGATCAACCAGCTGCTGGTGGAGCTCGCGGGTGAGGGCAAGCGCGTCGTTCGCCTGAAATCCGGCGATCCGCTTGTCTACGGCCGTGCTGGCGAAGAGATGGCAGCATTGCGCGATGCGGGCATTACCTATGAGATCGTGCCGGGCATCACTTCCGCCTTTGCCGCTGCTGCCGATTTCGAACTGCCGCTGACCCTGCGCGGCGTCGCGTCGTCACTGGTCTTTACAACCGGCCACGATCTGACCGGTGAAGTGCTGCCCGACTGGGCGCGGCTTGCCGTCTCCGGCGCCACGATCGCCGTCTATATGGGCCGCACTGTCGCTGCGTCGGTTGCCGGTCGCTTGATGCAGGCGGGCTTGCCCGCAGAAACCACCGTGGCTGTGATCGAGAACGCCAGCCGTGCCGATCGCCGGCTGATGCATGGCACGCTGAAGGACTTGCCGGACCTAGAGGGCCGCACGGAACTTTCCGGCCCGGTGATGGTCATTATCGGTGACGCTGTCGCCGGCGCGAATTTCGAGCGTTCCGAGCCTCTGGTGGCGGGCAAACGCACCAACAAGCAAACGAAGATCGAAGCTGCGGAGCGCAGCGAACAGATTCTGAACTAAGGGAAACGTCATGGTGAACAAGGTTTTGACGGCAAATCGGCTTTCGGATGGCATATCCGTCTGGCTGGATGCCTCGGGCAACTGGGTCGAATCGCTCCAGCAGGCCTTCATCGCCCGCCATGCCGAGGCGGTCACCGCACTGGAAGCGACAGGCAAGGTTGCCTTCGACGACAACAAGGTGGTCGATGCCAATGTCGTCGACGTCGAGGAAGTCAACGGCACCCTGCGGCCCTTGCGCATGCGCGAGCGTATCCGGGCCGAAGGCCCTTCGATCCCCTATGCCGCCGGATACAATGGCCTTGCCGGCCCGAACTTTGCTGCCTGAGGAACCGATACAACATGTACCGTTACGATGAATTCGATCATGCCTTCGTCTCCTCGCGCGTCGACCAGTTCCGCGATCAGGTCGAGCGCCGCCTGAGTGGCGAGTTGGCCGAAGACGCATTCAAGCCGCTGCGCCTGATGAATGGCGTATACCTGCAGTTGCACGCCTACATGCTGCGCGTTGCGATCCCCTATGGCACGCTGTCCAGCCGCCAGATGCGTATGCTCGCCCACATCGCCCGCAAGTATGACCGCGGCTATGGCCACTTCACCACCCGTCAGAACATCCAGTACAACTGGCCGCGCCTTTCCGACACGCCGGATATCCTGGATGAGCTGGCAAGCGTCGAGATGCACGCGTTGCAGACGTCGGGCAATTGCATTCGCAATGTGACGGCCGATCATTTCGCCGGCGCTGCTGCCGATGAAGTCGCTGATCCAAGGCCTTATGCCGAAATCCTCAGACAATGGTCGAGCGTTCACCCGGAATTCTCGTTCCTGCCGCGCAAGTTCAAGATTGCTGTCACAGGTGCTGAGCGCGACCGCGCCGCGATCCAGGTGCACGACATCGGCCTGCACCTGAAAAAGGATGAGGACGGCCGCATCGGCTTTGCCGTTTATGTCGGTGGCGGACAGGGCCGCACGCCGATGATTGCCAAGAAGATCCGGGACTTCCTGCCGGAAGAGGACCTGCTGTCCTACACGACGGCGATCATGCGCGTGTACAACCTGCATGGCCGTCGCGACAACAAGTACAAGGCGCGCATCAAGATCCTCGTCCACGAAACCGGTGCCGAAGAGCTTTCCCGTCAGGTCGAGGTCGAGTTCGCGGCGCTGAAGGATACGGAGCTGAAGCTTCCAGAAGCTGATATTCAGGCCATCTCCACCTATTTCGCGCCGCCAGCGCTGGAGCCGCGTGCCGAGGGCTGGGAAAGTCTGGCGCGCTGGAAGAAGACCGATCCGGAATTCTCACGCTGGGTTCACCAGAACGTGCAGCCGCACAAGCATCCGGACTACGGCATGGTGACGATCTCGCTGAAGCCGATCGGCGGCATTCCGGGGGACGCGACCGACGCGCAGATGGAGGCTGTTGCAGACATCGCCGAGGAGTATGCCTTCGACGAGATCCGTGTCAGCCACGAGCAGAACCTGATCCTGCCGCATGTGGCTCTGGCTGATCTGGAGCCGATCTACCGGGCGCTCGTCGTTGCCGGCCTGGCGACAGCCAATGCCGGACTGATCACCGATATCATTGCCTGTCCCGGGCTCGACTACTGCGCGCTTGCAAATGCGCGCTCCATCCCGGTGGCGCAGGAGATCTCGACGCGCTTCGGCGCGCCTGAACGTCAGGCTGAGATCGGCGAACTGAAGATCAAGATCTCCGGCTGCATCAATGCCTGCGGCCATCACCACGTTGGCCATATCGGCCTGCTCGGCGTAGAGAAGAAGGGGGCGGAACTCTATCAGATCACGCTCGGCGGCTCCGGCGACGAGAACACGTCGATCGGCGAGATCATCGGTCGCGGTTTCGAACCGGAAAAGGTGACCGACGCGATCGAAACGATCGTCGATACCTATCTCGGGCTGCGCAATGACAAGTCGGAGACGTTCCTCGAAGCGTACCGTCGCGTCGGCCCGCAACCCTTCAAGGACGCGCTCTACGGCGGCAGCGCACAGGAAGCCGCTTGAGGCGCAAGGAACGGACATGACAAAAATCTGGAAAGAAACCGGCTTTGTGAGCGACGATCCCTGGATCATCGAAAACGACGAGACCAAAGCGGGTTCCAACGAGAAGGCGATACTCGGCTTCGAGACGTTTCTCGCCAAGGTGGCTGAGACGGACGAGGTGGGTTTAGGCGTAGTCGTCGCTCCTGCAGATGACGTTGCCAAGCTACAACCCTATCTCGATCGTATTGCGCTGGTCGCGGTCGCGTTCCCGGCCTTCAATGACGGGCGGGCTTTCAGCCATGCGTCGCTGCTGCGCGCGCGGCTTGGTTTTGCCGGTGAGGTGAGGGCTGTCGGCGACGTTCTGATCGATCAGATCCCGTTGATGCTGCGTTGCGGCGTCGACAGTTTCGCGGTAACCAATGCCATGGCCCTGAAGCGTCTGACGGAAGGCCGGTTGCCCGGTATCGCCAACCACTATCAGCCGACCGCGAGACCCTCTGCTGACGCCAGGTCCTATAGCTGGCGGCGCGTTTCTTGAAGGCAGTGCTGACCGCGACAGTGTGAAGCACGCCGAAATGCGCGAAAGCGACTATATTTAGAAGGGAATTCCTTCCCGTTGAGTGCGGCTTGGAATATCCGCGTATTGTTGATAGACAGGGTCATCATTTACAGGACTGTAGCCACGATGAATGCTCCGGCAAAAACGGAAGATTTCGCGATCCAGGCACCCGCCGGTGTCTTCGTTGAAACGGTGACGAGCGTCACCCACTATACGGATCGGCTCTTCCGCTTCCGCATGACCCGTCCTGCGGAGTTCCGCTTCCGCTCCGGCGAGTTTGCGATGATTGGTTTGATGGTCGGCGACAAACCCGTCTACCGCGCCTACTCGATCGCAAGCCCGGCCTGGGACGAGGAACTCGAATTCTTCTCGATCAAGGTTCCTGATGGCCCGCTGACATCTCACCTGCAGGCGATCAAGCCAGGCGACAAGGTGCTGATGCGCAAGAAGCCGACCGGCACGCTGGTGCTCGACGCGCTGGTTCCCGGCCGCAGGCTCTACATGTTCTCGACCGGCACCGGCATTGCGCCTTTCGCCAGCCTGATCCGCGACCCCGAGACCTACGAGAAGTTTGAGGAAGTCATCCTCACGCACACCTGCCGCGATGTGGCCGAGCTGAAATACGGTTTCGACCTCGTCGAGGAAATTCGCAATCACGAATTCCTGAACGAGATCGTCGGCGACAAGCTTCGCCATTATGCGACGGTGACCCGCGAGGACTATCCCTTCAAGGGCCGTGTGACCGACCTGATGGTCAACGGCAAATTCTTTGCCGATCTCGGTCTGCCGCCGCTCGACCCAGCCATCGATCGCGGAATGATCTGCGGCTCGACGGCAATGTTGAAGGACACCAAGGAAATCCTCGAGGCCGCAGGCCTGACCGAGGGGTCCAACAACAAGCCGGCCGAGTTCGTCATCGAGCGCGCCTTTGTCGGCTAACTGACGACAAGATACGAAACATCGTCGCAGCATTTGGAGGGCGCATCATCGGGTGCGCCCTTTTTCGCATCTGTGCGACAGTCGCGACCGGAGCATGAGCTATGCGTTTCCGGCAGCCCCGATCTGAGCAATCAGCGTACCGGCAGCCTTTCGCAGACACTATCGTTCCCCAGCATTTTCATATGTCGCTCGACCGCGTCCATGCGGAACGAACGGCCAAGAAGGAGTCCCCGCCGGAGATCGCCGGCGACAGCGGATCTTGCAGGGAGTGGCCCATGAGCCTTGAGACCAGAATTCGCCGCAAATCGTTGCATGACCGGATCGTCACGCCGGAGGCGGCGGCGGCGCTCATCGAGGATGGCATGACGATCGGCATGAGCGGCTTTACCAAGGCAGGCGACGCCAAGGCGGTGCCGTTGGCCATGGCGCAGCGTGCGGCGCAGGAGAAGTTTCGCATCACCTTGATGACCGGGGCCTCGCTTGGGCACGACATCGACAAGATCCTGACGGAAGCGGGTGTTCTCGCACGCCGGCTTCCCTTCCAGTCCGATCCGGCCCTTCGCGCGGCGATCAACCGCGGCGAGGTCATGTTCATCGACCAGCATCTGTCTGAGACCGTCGAGCAACTCCGCTCCGGCCAGATCAGCCCGATCGACTATGCCGTCGTCGAGGCCGTGGCGATCACCGAGGATGGCGGCATCGTTCCTTCGACATCGGTCGGCAACTCCGCAAGTTTTGCGATCCTCGCCAAGAAAGTGATTGTCGAGCTCAATCTCAGCCACAGCCCGGAGCTTGAGGGGCTGCACGACATCTACATCCCGGCGAAACGCCCATCGCGCACGCCGATCCCGGTAGTTGCCTGCGACATTCGCGTCGGCTCGCCCTATATCCCTGTTGATCCGGACAAGATTGCCGCGATCGTCATCACCGAAAAGCAGGACAGTGCCGCGCGCATTTCGCCGCCCGATGCCGAGACCAATTCGATCGCGGGCCACCTGATCGGCTTTCTTCAGGACGAGGTGCGCAAGGGTAGGCTCGACATGACGTTGAACCCGTTGCAGGCGGGTATTGGCGTTATTGCGAATTCGGTTCTGAGCGGCCTCGTCGACAGCCCCTTTCATGATCTGCGCATGTACAGCGAAGTGCTGCAGGACAGCACCTTCGAGCTCTTTGAGGCCGGCAAGCTCAGCTTCGCCTCGGCGGCATCGATGACGCTGAGCAGCGCCTGGGCCGATCGCGTCTTTCGCAACATCCGCGCCTACAAGGACAGGGTGATCCTGCGGCCGCAGGAGGTCAGCAACCACCCGGAAATCATCCGGCGCCTGGGCGTCATCGGCATCAACACCGCGCTCGAGTTCGATATCTACGGCAACGTCAATTCGACCCATGTCGGCGGCACCGACATGATGAACGGCATCGGCGGTTCCGGCGATTTTGCCCGCAACGCCTTCCTGTCGATCTTCGTCGCCAAATCGGTGGCCAAGGGTGGGGCGATCTCGTCCGTGGTGCCGATGGTTTCCCATGTGGACCACACGGAGCATGACGTCGATATTCTGGTCACCGAGCACGGGCTTGCGGATCTCCGCGGGCTGGCGCCGCGCGAGCGCGCGCCGATCATCATCCGCAACTGTTGCCATCCCGCTTACCGCGAGTTGCTGGGGGATTACTTCAAGCGGGCTGTTGCAGCGCGTGCGGGGCAGACGCCGCATATCCTCGAGGAAGCCTTCGACTGGCATGTACGTCGGCTGAAGACGGGCAGCATGTTGCCGGGCGCCTGATGCCTCAATCCCGAGCCAGGTAGTCCATCAAGGCTGACATCGCCGCCGCGGCACCCTCGGCGTCGGCAAGCACGATGGCGTCGATCGCCTCGATGTGGCGGTCGACCGATCCGCGCATTCGCTCAACGGTTGCGTCGGCAAACCAGATGCGTCGAGCGTGCGTCTGCAGCGGGGCGAGGGCGGCCGTCAGGAACGTATTGGGGCAGGCCTCCTCCATCAGTTCATCGAAGACCTTGTCGGCCACGAGGAAGCCTTCGAGATCGCCGGCATCCGCGCATCGGCTCATCTCTGCGGCGCATCCCTTCATGGCTCGTCGTGCATCCGCGTCGGCATGCTCCGCCACCAGGCTTGCCGCCAGCGGTTCCAGCTTTTGACGGGTTTGCATCACATGCGCTCGATCGTCCGGCCCGATTGTCGTTATCTGCAGGCCGACACGCGGGCGAACCTCCATCAGTTCCTGCCAGGCGAGTTTCTGAATGGCTTCACGCACGGGCGTACGGCCATGACCGGCAAGCTCGATCAGCTGCTTTTCCGTCAGCAGCATGCCGGGCACAAGCTTGAGCGTGACGATCAGTCGCTCGAGGGCGAGATAGGCGAGGTGGGCCTGGGAGTGAACCGACATACGCATCCCACAGTTTCTGATATATCAGAACGTGGCACAGTTTCGTTTCGATGGCAAACGAACTGATGACCACTAATCAGGAAGGATTATGCTGGTCGAAGTAATCATTATGAGTCGGTAAAAGCTTCAGATTTCAATGGCCTGAATAAAAGTGCTCGTTCGGCCGTTCCAGCCTTGAATGGTGTTGACGAAGAGGAAACTGCTTGTCAGTCTTCTCTAAAAAGAACGTCGGACATCGACGTTGAGGGGCTTGGGCTGAAGGTGGGTGCGTTTCTGGTCTGGTCGCTGATTGTGTTTGCGGGGCTGCTTGCCGTCCCGGCGGTCAGCCATACGAACGCGCAGACGACGTTCTCGCTGATGGCGTCCTCGATGGCTTTCGTCGGAATGGCGATTGCGCAGTTCATGGCGGCACGTCCGCCCGTCATCGAACCGCTGTTCGGCGGGCTCGACCGCATCTATCACCTTCATCGCCGGATCGGCATCTCCGTGCTGATGCTCATTCTCGTCCATTATTTCCTGACGCCTGATTTCAAGGGGCTGTCGTTCACCAGCGGTTTGAACCAGCTTGCTGCCTCCGCCGGCAAGTATGGCTTCTACGGGCTGACGGCGCTGCTTGTTCTCAGCATCGTCAAGATCATCCCGAAGACCAGAATCGAGATACCCTATCACCTGTGGCGTTATACCCATCGGTTCATCGGGCTCTTGTTCGCGCTTGTCGCGTTCCACCAGATGTTCATCAAGCGCCCCTATGACAGCACGGCGCTGCTGGCGGTCTATCTCAATGCGTTCGCAGCACTCGGGATCCTCAGCTACGCCTATACGCAGCTTCTGCCGTGGCTGAGGACGCGATGCTACGAGGTTTCCGAGGTCGAAAAGCACGATGGTGCGACGATCATTTCGGCGCGTTCAAAGGGGCGCGCGCTGAGGGCCAAACCGGGGCAGTTCGGTTTCCTGCGTGTCCTGAAGGCTGGTCTGCGCGAGCCGCACCCCTTCACAATCGCCGACATCGATGGCAACGGCACGGTGCGCTTCGCCATCAAGCCGCTCGGCGACTATACGCAGGCGTTGCGCGATCAGATTGCTGTCGGCGACCGGTTGAAGCTCGAAGGCGGATACGGCCAGTTCAATCACCGACGCGGGGCGAAGAAGCAGATCTGGCTTGCCGGAGGTATCGGGGTCACGCCGTTTCTCGCCATGGCCAGCCATTTGAAGGGCGATGAGGACCAGGACATCCACATGGTCTATTGCGTGCGCGACCGAAAGGAAGCCATCGGCCTTGAAACCTTCGAGGCGCAGGCGGAAAAGCTCGGCAACTTCAGCTTCGTGCTGCACGATTCGGCCACAGACGGGCGGCTGGACGCGGCCAAACTGGCGGCGGGCAGCGTCATCGATCCGGGCGAGGCCGATCTTTGGTTCTGCGGTCCTGCGCCGCTGCGGGAGGCGATCGTCAAAGGGTTGAAAGAGCTTGGAAAGAAGCCGCGTCGCGTAGAGTTCGAACAGTTTCAGTTTCGATAGCAGTTTTATTGAAGATTTTTGGATTAAGGGAGTACGGCCATGCGCAGTCTGCGTGAAATGCGAGCGAACGTCTCGTCAGGTGCCGGCATCCGCAATAGGCACGCACTGGCTCTGGCCGCCGGTCTGCTGGCCGCCATGCTCTGTCCCGGCGTCGCATCGGTGCGCGACGCTTTCGCCGAGGACGCCTTCTCGACCTACAAGGCGAATGTCGAGAACGGCAAGTACATGTTCAACGCCGCTGGTTGTGGCGCCTGCCACGGGTCGGGCGACGAAACTGGACTGCTGTCCGGCGGCATGGAGATGAACACGGCGATCGGCACTTTCTACGCGCCGAACATTTCGCCCCATGCCAACGGCATCGGTGGCTGGAGCAACGCCCAGTTCCTCAACGCTGTCATGGTCGGGCTTGATCGTGACGGCAACAATCTCTACCCGGTCATGCCCTACACATCCTATGGCGGTATGAAGCCGGAGGACGTGCTCGATATCAAGGCTTACGTCGAGACCTTGCCGCAATCAGACGCCGTCTCGAAGGAACATGAGATCGCTTTTCCTTTTAGTCGGCAAACGACCATAACTCTCTGGAAACGCAGCAATTTCACAGTTCAAGCCTACCAGCCGCGCGAAGCGTCGCAGATGGAGCGTGGCCGTTACCTGGTCGAAAATGTCGGTGGCTGTGGCGACTGTCACACGCCGCGCACGACGACTTATGGGCTCGACCTGGAAAGAGCTTTTCACGGCGAGAAGGGGCTGACCGGTGCGGTCGCACCGGATATCGGCAAGGCGAAGATGGCGGGGCTCACTGCGCCGGAAGTGTTTACCACGGGCCTTATAGACGAAGGCAAGAAGCTTTCGGGCGCACCGATCAGCGACCCGGTCATGCGACGGATCGCCAAGGGACTTTCGATACTCAGCGACGACGATCGTCGCGCGATCTACGCGTTCCTGTCCGATCGCGAGGTGAAAGCACCGGCGCCGGTGGCGCAGTCTGTGACGGCAGTGTGCAAGGAGACCACGGCCTCGACGGCGCTGACCGGCGACAATGCCGAAGTCGCCCAACAGGCCGATGCCTTCATCGGCAAGTATTGCCGCAACTGCCATGGGCCGGGTGAAAGCTCTCAAGGCAGCTACCCCGCCGGTGAGCTGACATCGATCGCCGCCGATGCCAATTTCGTCACGCCGGGCAATGCTGCGAAATCGCGCCTCTTCACCTCGGTCACCAGCGGCCGCATGCCGCTTGGCAAGCGCCCGACGGACGAAGAGGTCAAGGTGCTCGAGGACTGGATCAATTCGCTCAGCGAAAAGAACCTGCCGCAGACGGCAGCCACCAAACCCGCCCGATCGCGCCCGATGCTGTCCCATGACCAGTTCGTCGAGGCGGCGCTCAAGGACATTTCCAAGGTCAGTGCGCTTGATCGTCAGCACATGCGCTATTTCTCCTACCGTGACCAGTATAACGGCATGATGGGTTGCGAAGACGACGCCACGTTCATGAAGCGCATGGACGTGCTGGCCGGTGGCTTCAAGAAGCTGCTGAATTCCTTGTCCTATGGCCCGAAGCTGGTGGTGCCGGCGGAGGTGGACGGCACCAATGGTCTGCTCGTCCGGGTCGATCTGCGCGAGCTGCAGTGGGATAACGCTGATTACGATTTCCTGATCAAGCGCTATTTCTACGGCGTTGATCCGACGAGCGATGCGTCGCTTCAGGCGCTTTCCACCGAGACGCATACGCAACTGCCGATCATGCGGATCGACTGGTTCATGAGCAATGGCGCCCGGCCGGAGGTCTATAACAGACTGATGAAGCTGCCGACGCATATTCGCGAGCTGGAAACGCGCTTCAAGATCGATGTCGACGACAACATAAGGCGGCGTAACGTTCTGCGTGCCGGCTTTGCTGACGGTTCGTCCGGCGTATCGGACCACAATCGCATGCTCGAGCGTCACGACATGCCGTTTGGCGGCTACTATTGGAAATCCTACGATTTCGCCGGCGATGTCGGCAAACAGGTGCTCAAGCGTTTTCCGCATGGACCCAAGGAGTTGGGTGCGCTCGATGCCGGCCTTGTGCCGTTCGAGCACGACGGTGGCGAGATGATCTTTTCACTGCCCAACGGCATGCAGGGTTATTATCTGTCGACCGCGGCAGGAAAACAGCTCGATGTCGGGCCGACGACCATCGTTTCGTTCCGTGACCGGCCGATCGGCAAGGGCGTGGAGATCGTCAATGCCCGCTCCTGCTTCGATTGCCACGCCGATGGCATTCTGTCGAAACGTGATCAGTTGCGCGAGCATATCGCCACGTCGACGCTGTTCAGCAAGGACCAGCAGGGCGTGCTGTTGGCCATGTACGTGAAGCAGGAGGAGCTGGACGAGGCCTACCGCAAGGACCGCGAACGCTTCGTCGAGGCTCTGCAAAAACTCGACGTAACCGAACCGACGCCGGATGGCGGGCTTCAGAGCAAGCACGCACCCGGCGACGCCGAGATCGTCACCTACTTTGCCGACAAGTATGAAGATGAGCTCGACTTCGATGCTCTGGCGGCGGAGTTCGACATGACGCCGCAGCAGTTTTCTGAGGCGATCAAGCGAGTAGCGGAAGTGGATGTCCTGCGTCTCGGGCTTGATTGGGTCACGACGCTCGAAGCTGGCGGGACTGTTCCGCGCAACGAGGTCGAACAGCAATATGCCCTGTTGCTGGAGCCGCTCGCCCAGCGGCGCCCGCTCGATACCAGCACGATCGTCGTTGCCGGCACCGAGCAGCAGTCGGAGGAAAAACCGCAATCCGTAGCCGCAGCCGCGCCTGACTATCGCAAGCAGGAGAAGGCTGGCGGCACCAAGCTTGAGCTTGCCTTGAAGGTGCCGACGACGACGGCCAAGGTCGGTGACCAGCTGTCGTTCGAACTCAGCGTCAATCAGGCCTGCGAACTGCAGATCCTCTATGTCGAGGAAAACGGCAATGTCGAAATCATCCCAGATGAGATGATCGGCCACACGACGCTGCAGCCCGGCGAAAGCAGGCTGATCCCGCAGCCGGGAACCGGCACGCTGACCTTCGATACGGCAGCGCCCGCCGAAACCATGCTGGCCTTCTGCCGGGTTGGCGGTCTGGCCGATCAAAGGCTCACGGTGGAGAAAGCGCGCGCATTCGTCGTCCAATCGAAGTTGCCGCCGACGCGCGGATTGGCGGTCAATCTCGCGAAGAAGGCGCAGGCCGACAACGGCGCCAGCAGCGTGCAGATGGTAACTTTCGAGATTAGAGAATAGCGGATGCGCGATGGATGAATTGATGAAAGGGTTGATCGTCGCATCCGCAATGCTTTTGCCGCTCGCTTACCCGGCGCGCGCCTGCGACGCGTTAGTGAAAACCTCGGAGGCTCTCAACAGGGGCGACGAGGTCGGGGCGCGGGCAGCGGCCGCGCCGGAGCGCACGAATGCATGTTCGAGTACCGAGGCAGCGCTTACCCGGCGTGTAGCGGCGCTAGCAACGTTCAATCGCATCGCCAACGCAGTCGGGGCCGGTGCCAGGCTCGATACTTTCGAGGGTGAGCTTGAAGCTGTGCTGAGCGACGTCGGTGGGCCTTGGCAGATCCTCGACGCGCTCGGCGACATCGACCGGGAGCGAAAGAACTATGAACGTGCGGCAACCTATTACCAGCAGGCACTTGAGGATGCGGCCAACGAGGAACTGACGCCCGAGTGGATGGCGCCGGACAAGGCTTACATTCTGCGCCTCGATCGGCTCGCCTCCGAGATGCGGCTTGCAGCAATCAAGCCGGTGAAGCTTGCGATGCGCGGCGCCTGCAAGTTCTCCTATCGCGGTGTCTCGATCAGAAAGAAGGCGACGCCGGTTCGCTATGTCTTCGGAACAGCCGAGTTCACGCCTGAAGGGTTGCAGTCGGCAAAGGATTTGTTCGAGTGCCTGAAATCGGCAAAGGCGGATGCAATTACCTTGATCGGCCATACTGATCCGATCGGCAGCGCTGAGGCGAACCTGAAACTGTCGTTGGCAAGGGCCGAGGCGCTTGCCAACTATCTTGTCGGTGCTGGCTACAAGGGCACCTGGACGACGATTGGCAAGGGCGAGGAGGAGCCGTTCAAACCGGATGATCCGGGTGCCTACGACGAAGCGATGCTACATCAGTTGGATCGCCGCGTCGAAGTTGATGTGGAGAAATAGGCTGTGCTGCGCAAGGCTCTGATTTCGTGCGCTTTCTTTAGTCTAGCGGGTCTGCCGGCGCTGGCGGCCACGTCGGCGCTTGTCGTCGGCGTCGACGTCTATCCGCATGAGGTCAGCCTCGATGGCGCGGTCAAGGATGCGCGCGACGTTGCCCAGGCACTGAAGACGGCGGACGTCGGCACCATCCGCGAATTCATCAACGAAAAGGCGACGAAGGACGCGATCCGCGCCGGCTGGCTGGAACTTGTCGGTGCCGCGACAAAAGGCGACATGATCATCTTCACTTATGCCGGTCACGGCGCCCAGATGCCGGAACTTGTCGCCGGCAGCGAGCCGGATGGGCTTGATGAGTTTCTGGAGTTGCCGGGATTCGATCGTAGCCGGGCCGAGGAGACGGCAAAGGAGATCATCGTCGACAATGAACTCAATGCCTGGTTCGCGGAAGCTGAGGCCAAGGGTGTCCAGGTGCTGTTTGTCTCCGACAGCTGTTATTCCGGCGGCATGAACCGATCGATCTCCGGCAAGACGCGGCTCGCACCGACGGTGCGGGCGCAGTTGCCGCCGCCGTCGCAAGAGGCGGTTTCCGGCGCGGCGGTGAAGGATGCGGACCTGTCGCAGGTGACTATCCTTGCCGCATCGCTTGAGAGCCAGCTGACACCGGAGGTGGTGATTGAAGGCGAGCCGCGCGGCGCGCTCAGTTGGAGTTTCGCCCGCGCGCTTGAGGGGGCCGCCGATCGCGATGGCGACGGGCTGATTTCGCGGGTCGAACTCGAGGATTACGTCTTCTCCAACGTCAAGCTCCAGTCCGAGGCGCTGCAGGTGCCGAACTTCACACCACAGGTGCCGCGATCGGACAGGGAGATCGTCCTGTCGCTGCCGAGAAGTGCGGCGCTGGCAGACGGCAATGGTGCAGCAGCAACAGGCCGGTCGTCAAAGCTGAAGCCCGCCCGAGACATGGGTTGGACAGGAACGCTGGCGCTCAGCGTCAACGGCACAGCGCCGACGCTTGAAAATGTCGGTGGCAGCGGTGTTCCCTATCGATGGGATGCCACGAGCGGCACATTCTACACGCCGAACGGCGACGTTGCCGGCGAACATGTCGCTGCCGACATGGTGCAGGGTGTGGTCGATAAATTCATCCTTCTTGATTTCCTGAAGGTGCTTGCCGCGCAGAACCCGGGCAAAGTCTCGCTGACGCCGGTCAAGGACATCTATTCATCAGGCGACCGCCTGAACTTCGACGCTCCGCAGTCCGGATACGCGAACATGCTGGTGTTCAATCTGGCTAATACCGGGGAAGTCCAGCTTCTCGATGCCCAGGTCTCGGGCTCCGGCAGCCATGTGTTCAAGCTCAGGGACCTGGAGGTGGTCAAACCTTTTGGCGCCGATCATCTTGTGGTCGTCTCGACAAACGCCCCGATCGATGCGGTGGTTGCTGCTTTATCCAGCCCAGGCGTCGAGGCATCCGAGTTTCTGCGCCTTCTGGAAGAGCGGCTGGACGGCACCGACAGTGCCGTCGCTATCCAACCGCTCTACACGCGGGAGCGCGGGCAATGACCGCGGACATCGGTGTCTGGCGTTTCCTGCTGCCGCTCATGGCGCTGGGGACCTGTTCGCCTGTCTTGGCTGCGGACCGGGCCTTGCTCATCGGGATAGGAAACTATCAGAACCTGCCGCCGAAGCTGTTCCTGCACGGCCCGAAAAACGACCTCGTTGCCATGGAAGGATTGCTGACAGGCACACTCGGCTTCGATCGTTCCGCGATCCGAGTACTGAAGGATGAGCAGGCGACGGGCGCGGCCATCCTGTCGTCGATCGAAGAATGGCTGGTCGCGGGCACGCAGCCCGGTGACCGGGCCTATCTCTATTATTCGGGTCACGGTCTTCAGGTGACGGATCTCGATGACGACGAGGACGACGGCATGGATGAGGCGCTGGCGCCATTCGATCTGGTCGCCAAGAACAAGGATTGGGATGGCGCCATCACTGATGACGAGCTCGATGCCATCCTCGAACGCTTGAAGGGCAGGGCGGTGACCCTGGTGATCGACGCCTGTCACTCTGGCACGATCTCGCGGTCGCTCTCCAACGATGTGTCCGCAGGCATCGACGGCGCGCGTTTCCTACCGCGCCCCGTGGCGAAACCGGTGGAGCAGGCACTGACGCGCGGGCTGCGGATCGATCTCGGCGTCGTCGACAAGCCGGCCCACGTCAACGAAAGCGGTACCGTTGCCTGGAGCGCAAGCGCGCCCTATCAGGTGGCCTGGGACGATGTGCGGCTGCCCGTCGAAAGCCGTCACGGTGTCTTCACCGCGGCCTATGTCGCCGGGCAGATGGGGGCGGCGGCGGACGCGAACGCCAATGGCCTGACCAGCAACGCCGAGCTTTTCGAATATGTCACGGTGCAATCTGCCGCTTACTGCGCCTCGCAGAAAAAATGCGAGACCCTCGACCCGCAACTGGAGACGAAGGCGCAGAACCTCGGTGCCAGTGCCATAGCGCCGGTACAGGCGCGTGCGGATGCGAAGGCTCGGTATCAGCCCGTTACCGGCAGCAGTACCGGCCAGGTAAGCTATCAGGATGCGAATGCAATCGATGCGGTCGGCGATATCGTCGGCAAGGCCGACGCTGGTGACGTGACCCTCGGCATCGACAGGCCAACGTCGATGAAGGCCGGTGACGTGTTCAAGCTGACGGTCGCAAGCAAGATTGCCGGGAGCCTCATCCTGCTCGACGTCAATGCAGAGGGCGCAGCAACCCAGATCTTTCCCAACGAGTTCGCGCAGAAGATTACCCCACTCAGCGCCAACGTGCCTTTGACACTGCCGGACGAATATTACGGCTTCGACTTCGAAGCATCGGGCGAAGGTGAGAGTGCGTTCGTTGCCCTGGTGGTCAACGATCCCGTTGATCTGGCGGCGGTCGCGCCGAAGGCACGGGGACTCAAGGTCGAGCTCCGCGCGCGCGAGACCTTGAGCGAAATAGTCTCGCGGTTGCAGAAGACCTGGACCGAGGACCTGGATAAGCGCGGCATCCGCTGGTCGGTCGGTATGCTGCGCTATCACGTCGAGTGACCGCATTTCACGACGGCCAGATAGCAAAAAAGCCCGCCGGAAAGGCGGGCTTTCTGTTTGAAGTCTAGCTCGGATGCCTAGTGCAGGATCTGGCTGAGGAAGAGCTTGGTGCGCTCATGCTGCGGATTGTCGAAGAACTCGGCAGGCGAGTTCTGTTCGACGATCTGGCCCTGGTCCATGAAGATCACGCGGTTGGCGACCTGGCGGGCAAAGCCCATTTCGTGGGTCACGCACAGCATGGTCATGCCTTCTTCAGCAAGGCCGACCATCGTATCGAGCACTTCCTTGACCATTTCCGGGTCGAGCGCCGAAGTGGGCTCATCAAACAGCAGGATTTTTGGCTTCATGCACAGCGAGCGGGCGATCGCCACGCGCTGCTGCTGACCGCCCGAAAGCTGGCCTGGATATTTGAGGGCCTGCTCTGGGATCTTGACGCGCTTCAGGAAGTGCATCGCGATTTCTTCGGCCTGCTTCTTCGGCATCTTGCGAACCCAGATCGGTGCAAGCGTGCAGTTTTCCAGGATAGTCAGGTGCGGGAACAGGTTGAAGTGCTGGAACACCATGCCGACTTCGCGGCGCACTTCATCGATCTTCTTCAGGTCGTTGGTGAGCTCGATGCCGTCGACGACGATCTTGCCCTTCTGGTGCTCTTCCAGTCGGTTGATGCAGCGGATCATCGTCGATTTGCCGGAGCCCGACGGGCCGGCGATGACGATACGCTCGCCCTTCATGACCTTCAGGTTGATGTCACGGAGAACGTGGAAGTCCCCGTACCATTTGTTCATTCCGTTGATTTCGACCGCAACGTCGGTCGCGGATACGGTCATCTTGGAAGCAGTGGCTGTATTTGCCATGCGGTTCCCCCCTTTTATCGTTTATGGGCCGTGTCGAGCACACGTTCCATGAAGCCTGAATAGCGCGACATACCAAAGCAGAAAAGCCAGAATATGAAGCCTGCGAAAATTAGCCCGGAGATCGGCGTGACCGCCGAGGCCCAGTTGGCATCCGAGAAGTTCAGCCGGACGATGCCGAGCAGATCGAACATGCCGATGATCGAAACCAGCGACGTATCCTTGAACAGTCCGATGAAGGTGTTGACGATGCCGGGGATCACCAGCTTCAGCGCCTGCGGCAGCACGATGAGGTTCATCTTCTGCCAGTAGCTGAGGCCGAGCGAATCGGCACCCTCATACTGCCCCTTGCCGATCGCCTGCAGACCGCCGCGCACCACCTCGGCCATATAGGCGGAGGCGAAGAACGACACGCCGATCAGCGCGCGCAGGAACTTGTCGAAGGTCACACCCTGCGGCAGGAACAGCGGCAGCATGACACTGGCCATGAACAGAACGGTGATGAGCGGGATGCCGCGCACAACTTCGATGAAGAACGTGCACAGCATCTTGATCACCGGCATGGTCGATTTTCGGCCAAGCGCAAGCAGGATGCCTAGGGGCAGCGATACCGCGATGCCGACGAACGACAGCACCAGCGTCACCATCAGGCCGCCCCACAGTGGGGTTTCGACGAAGGTCAGACCAAACCAACCGCCTGGCAAAAGGATAAGCGACAGGATCGGTAGCACGACGAGAAGCAGGATCGCATTAATGTTCTTGTAGGGGACCTTCGGGATCAGCATCGGCGTCAGGAACAGGATGAACAGGATGCCGATGAGGGCCGGCCGCCAGCGCTCCTCGATCGGGTAACGCCCGAAGAGGAATTGGTCGAACTTGGCATTGACGAAGGCCCAGCACGCGCCGCTCCAGCCGTCCGGCTGCGAGCCGCCCTGTGCGACGGTGGCGCAGACCCCACGCCCGCCGCCCGTCCAGGCGGCATCGATGAAGAGCCATTGCACTGCCGGCGGTACGAGCCAGGCGAGCACGAGCAGGCTTATGATCGTAAGAATCGAATCCTTCGGCGTCGCAAAGAGGTTCTTGCGAAGCCAGTAGGCAAGGCCGCCCGTCAGTATGGGAGCGGGTGCAGCCTCGATCATCGAAGTGCGGACGAAATTTCCCTGGTGCGTGTTCATGATCTTACCTTTCCACCAGGGCCATGCGGGCATTGAACCAGTTCATCAGCAAGGACGTCGACAGGCTCAACGACAGGTAGACGATGATCCAGATCGACACGATCTCGACCGCTTGACCAGTCTGGTTGAGGATCGTTCCGCCGACGGCAACCAAGTCTGCGTAGCCGATGGCGATCGCCAGCGACGAGTTCTTGGTCAGGTTGAGATACTGGCTGGTGAGTGGCGGAATGATGATCCGCATCGCCTGCGGCACGACGACGAGGCGGGTCGTGAGACCGGGCCGGACGCCCAGCGCGTGGGCTGCCTCGGTCTGTCCCGTTGACACGCCACGGATACCTGCCCGAACGATTTCGGCGATAAAGGCTGCGGTATAGAAGGAAAGCGCCAGGAACAGCGACAGGAACTCCGGTCCGATGACCGAGCCGCCGGTGAGGTTGAACTTGCCGGCGACCGGCACGTCGAAGGTGATCGGCGAACCCGTTGCAAGGAAGACAAGGAGCGGGAGGCCGACGACGAGGCCTAGCACTATCCACAGAACCGGGAGGCGCTGTCCGGTTGCTTCCTGCTTGATGCGCGCATAGCGGGCCACGAAGAAGCTGGCGATGACGGCGATCACGAACGCGTAGAAGACATACTGCGAGCCGTCGCCGAAGACCGGCTTCGGAAAGGCAATGCCGCGGTTGTTGAGGAAGATGTTGAGCGGCAGCGCTGCCGATTCCCGCGGTTGCGGAAGCACGGCCAGAACGCCGCTGTACCAGAAGAAGATGACCAGCAGCGGCGGGATGTTGCGGAACACTTCGACATAGGCGAGTGACAGTTTCGCGATCAGCCAATTGTGCGAGAGCCGCCCGATGCCGACAATGAAGCCGATGATCGTTGCGGTGATGATGCCGGTCACGGCAACCAGCAGCGTATTGACGAAACCGACGACGAGCGCGCGCCCGTAGGTGGAATCGCTGGTATAGGCGATCAAGGACTGTCCGACGTCGAAACCGGCACGCCCCTTGAGGAAGCCGTAGCCGGACGCGATGTTCGCACGCTTGAGGTTTTCGATCGTGTTGTCCGCTATCCAATAGACGACGGCAACGAGGATAACGACGGTTATGACCTGGTAAAATATCCCGCGCACTTGCGGGTCGTTGATGAACGAGCCCGAAGGTTTGCTCTTCTCAGGCGTAGTTGTGACGCCAATCGCCATGCAATGCCTCTTTCCCCTTGTCACCCTTTTGGGTGTTTTTATCGTTGGGATGGGGAAGCGGCGTGCCGCTTCCCCCTTTCGTGTCGGGCCGTCTTAACGGACCGGAGGAGCGTACTGAATTCCGCCCTTGCTCCACAGCGCGTTGAGGCCGCGTTCGATCTTCAGCGGGCTGCCGGCGCCAATGTTACGGTCGAAGACTTCGCCGTAGTTGCCGACTGCCTTGATGACGTTGACGGCCCATTCGTTGGTGAGGCCGAGGTCGGTGCCGATCTTGCTGTCAGCTTCGACGCCGAGGAAGCGCTGAACGTCCGGGTTGGTGGACTTCTTCATTTCTTCGACGTTTGCCTGCGTGACGCCGAACTCTTCGGCCTGGATCAGCGCGTAGTGAACCCAGCTGACGATATCGAACCACTGGTCGTCACCCTGGCGGACGGCCGGACCAAGCGGCTCCTTCGAGATGATTTCCGGCAGGATCATGTGATCGTCGGGCTTGGAAAGCGTCAGGCGCAGCGAATAGAGGCCCGACTGGTCGGTGGTGTAGACGTCGCAACGACCGGCGTCATAGGCCGCGTTCACTTCGTCGAGCTTTTCGAAGACGACCGGGTTGTACTGCAGGTTGTTGGACTTGAAATAGTCGGCAAGGTTGAGCTCGGTGGTGGTGCCGGTCTGTACGCAGACGGCGGCGCCGGAGAGTTCGAGGGCCGACTTAACGTTCAGGCCCTTGCGGACCATGAAGCCCTGGCCGTCGTAATAGTTGACCGGGCGGAAGTTGAAGCCGAGAGCGGTGTCGCGGTTGATCGTCCACGTGGTGTTACGGGCAAGCACGTCGACTTCACCGGACTGCAGGGCCGGGAAACGTTCCTTGGCCGAAGTGGGTGTGTATTTTACCTTGGAGCCATCCGCGAAGATCGCGGCAGCGATCGCCTTGCAATAATCAATGTCGAATCCGCTCCAGTTGCCCGAAGCGTCCGGGGCAGCGAAGCCGGCGAGGCCGGTATTCACGCCGCATTGGACAAAGCCCTTGGCCTTCACGTCATCGAGTGTCGCAGCCGAAGCCGCATGTGCGCCAATCCCCATGACAGCAGCGCCAACGAGGGCTGTCAGAATTCTTCTTGCCATTTTTAGAACCTTTTTCTGTTGTCGTTCGTTCCCGTCTGCACCAGCGCGTCTCCCTGCGCGTGCAGCCTCCGCCACCCTCATGGCGCGAGTGCAATCTATCTCATGCTCAAAATCAATGAGGGTCAAGAGACGTCGCCGATTTTCTGAACTTGCGAGTAAAAAACCTGAAATAAGCCAGAAGTTTAGGCAGGTTTTGCAGAGAACGGGCAATTGCTGGGCGAAAATTCGTCAATGGCTGCTGCTTTCGGTCGCAAAGCGCCTTTGTCGGATTTTGCCACTTGACCGCGGTTGTAGGGCGTTCGAAGAGTTCCGGATCGGTTTTTCAACATCGGAATATTCAATGGCAGACAGCGGCAATGTGAATGGCAAGATGGGTATCAACACCCGACTGGCCCATACCGGAAACAAACCTTCCGACTATTTCGGTTTCGTCAATCCACCGGTCGTTCACGCGTCCACGGTGCTGTTCCCGAACGCCAGGGCGATGGAGACGCGCGAGCAGAAATACACCTACGGCACCCGTGGCACACCGACGACGGATGCGCTCTGTGACGCGATCAACGAGCTCGAGGGAGCTGCAGGCACGATCCTCGTTCCCTCGGGCCTTGCTGCCGTCACCGTGCCGTTCCTCGCCTATCTCTCGTCCGGCGACCATGCGCTCATCGTCGATTCGGTCTATTTCCCGACCCGGCATTTCTGCGACACGATGCTGAAGCGTCTCGGCGTTACCGTCGAATATTACGACCCGATGATTGGCGCTGCGATCGAAAGCCTGGTTCGCCCGAACACGCGCCTGGTTCATACGGAGGCGCCAGGCTCCAATACGTTCGAGATGCAGGATATCCGGGCGATAGCCGACGTCGCGCACCGCCACGGCTGCGTTGTCACCATGGACAACACCTGGGCGACACCGGTCTATTTCAAACCGCTCGACCATGGCGTCGACGTGTCGATCCATGCTTCCACCAAATATCCCTCAGGCCATTCCGACGTGCTGCTCGGCACGGTCTCCGCCAACGCCGCCCATTGGCCGGCGCTGACGGAAGCCATGGTCACGCTCGGCGTCTGCGTGTCTCCGGATGACAGCTACCAGATCCTGCGCGGGCTGCGCACCATGGGCATCCGCCTCGAGCGGCACCAGGAAAGCGCGCTGTCGCTCGCCACGTGGCTGGAAGGCCGTGATGAGGTTGCCCGCGTTCTGCATCCGGCGCTTCCGAGCTTCCCCGGCCACGACCTCTGGAAGCGCGATTTTACCGGGGCGAGCGGCATCTTTTCCTTCGTGCTGAAAGCTGAAAGCCCCGAGCGCTTCAAGGCGAAGGCGCACGCGTTCCTCGATGCGCTGTCGCTGTTCGGCCTTGGATATTCCTGGGGCGGCTTCGAAAGTCTGGCGCTTCACGTTGGCCTGTCGGATCGAAAGGTGGCGTTGGCGCCGACCGAGGGGCCGGTCCTTCGCCTGCAGATCGGTCTTGAGGATGTTGCCGATATTCGCCGGGATATCGAGGCGGGACTTGCCGCAGCAAGGGCAGTCTGACCGTTTTTAGCGTTCGGGAGCGCCGTAGCCGTAGAGCCAATCGAAATCGGCTGCGAGCGCTTCCGGACCCTTCATCGACAGGACGATATCTCGCCCGAGCCGGAACGGGCCGCGGGCGTGGTAGGCGAAGCGGTTGAAAGCGGCGCGGCGGCGCACTTGGGCGATGCGTGGCCGGCGTGTGGCCTCGAAGGCCCTCAGCGCTTCGCTGATGTCGTTTGCGCTGCTGAGGCAGGCTGCAAGTGCGTCTGCATCTTCGATCGCCATGGCAGCGCCTTGCGCCGCAAACGGCGTCATCGCATGGGCAGCGTCCCCGATCAGAACGATCTTTCGTCCATCCTGCCAAGCGCCGTCAGTCACTGTGCAAAGTGGCCAATAGGTCGGCGCGTCGGCGTTTTTCAGCAATGTTTGCAGGCCGTTGTTCCAGGTTGAGAAGGCGTCAAGGTAGTCGCGACGCCTGACTTCGGAATCCTTGCCGACCCAGACGCCGTCGGTTTCCTTGCCTTCGATGATCGCAACCAGGTTGAAGCCGCCAATTTCTCGCAGGGGATAGGCGACAAGATGCGCCCGTGCGCCAAGAAAGGCGGTAACGCGATCCGGCTGCAGAAGGTTGTCGGCGGCAGCGCGCGTGACCGTCAAGCGCCAGGCGACATTGCCCGAAAACTGGACGGTGCCAGCACCCGCAATCGCATTGCGCAGGCGCGACCAGATGCCATCGGCACCGATGATCAGCGCCGGCGTCCGCCCGGTAGTGGAGGCAATCGCCTGTTCGGCATCGCCTTCGATGCGGTGTCCCAGGTGGAGACGGCAGCGCGGCTCGGCCGTCACGGCGGCAATCAGGATTCGTTGAAGGCTTGCCCGGTGTAACACGCCGTAGGGCGCGCTCCAGCGGTCACGGGCAAAACGCCCCGAGGGAACGCGTGCAAGCGCGCGAAGCGACTTTCCATCGACGAGCGTGATCGCATCCGGCTCGGTCCAGACGGATTCGAGCGCGTCGAGCAAGCCGAGTTCGCTGAGGATGCGCGATGCATTCGGGGAAAGCTGAAGCCCGGCGCCGACTTCGGTCAGAACGGCCGCCTGTTCGATAATGTCGACGTCGAAGCCGCGATGCGCGAGGCACAGGGCCGCCGTGAGCCCGCCGATGCCGGCACCGACGATCGCGACCGCGGTTGACATCCGCGCGGGTATCAGGTCGCCTGGAAGGTGAAGAGACAGCCCGGCGGGTTGGTTTCGGTCGCCTTCAGCTTCGGATTGTAGCGATAGAGCGTCGAGCAGTAGGAGCAGACCTTTTCATTGTCGTCGCCCATGTCGATGAAGATGTGCGGGTGGTCGTAGGGAACGGACGCGCCGGTGCACATGAATTCCTTGACGCCGATCTCGATTGCCTGATGTCCGCCGTCATTCTGGAAATGGGGGATGCTGTGGCCGGCCATGTCATGCTCCGATGTATGCAAGTCTTTGAGGGTCGAATTTGCCGGCACCATAGTGAGCTTTGTTGCAAAAGTGTAGCGGCAAACACGCCGCACCTGTGGTTTTTGCCGGGCCGGGGTTCCCCTCTACGGGACGACAAATTAGGTTGCGCCAAACCGATGCCGCCTCAAGGACCAGAATGATGGATCTCAATCCGCCGCCATTTTCGCACTTCACGCATGAAGGGCTGGATATCGCCTTCTTCGACGAGGGCGATCCTTCCGGTGCGCCGATCCTGCTCGTTCACGGCTTTGCTTCGAGCGCCAACGTCAACTGGGTTTTTCCCGGCTGGCTGAAGACGCTTGGCGATGCCGGTTACCGGGTAATCGCGTTCGACAACCGTGGCCATGGCAAAAGTAGCAAGCCATACGATCCAGCCCTCTACCATCCCCAGCAGATGGCCGGCGATGCGGTCGCACTGCTCGGGCATCTCGGCATCGCAGAGGCGCATGTGATGGGCTATTCGATGGGCGCGCGCATCTCCGCATTCCTGGCGCTTGCCCATCCCGACCGCGTGCGCTCTCTGGTGTTCGGTGGCCTCGGTATGGGCATGGTCACCGGGGTCGGCGATTGGGACCCGATCGCCGACGCGCTGGTTGCGCCGTCGCTCGATGTGGTGACGCATGCACGCGGCCGCATGTTCCGCGCGTTTGCCGACCAGACCAAGAGCGATCGTCAGGCACTGGCCGCCTGCATATCGACGTCGCGTGACCTTCTGACCGCCGAGGATATGGGCCGCATCGACGCTCCGACCTTGATCGGCGTCGGCACAACGGACGATATCGCCGGCTCGCCGCAGGAACTTGCAGACCTGATGCCGAATGCCTGTGCGCTTGATATTCCGGGCAGGGACCATATGCTTGCGGTCGGTGATCGGGTGTTCAAGAAGGCGGTACTCGAATTTCTCGAAGAGGTGGGGCGAGCTTAGGTGTGTCTACGACCTCTGGTCGAACTGTGGCCCGGCCATTTATGTCCTGCCGGATTTCCCCTATATTGAAGGCATCGACCGATTAAGAAGGAGTGCGACGATGGTCGCGACGACCGAACTTCGTCAGACGGAATCCCTCAAGTTGATGGACCCGATCTGGAGCAGCCTGCGCGAGGAGGCCCGTCTTGCCGCCGAGCAGGATCCGATGCTGGCAGCGTTCCTCTATTCGACGGTCGTCAACCAGCATTCGCTGGAAGAAAGCGTCATCTACCGTATCTGCGAGCGCCTCGATCATCCCGATCTGCAGGCGAACCTGCTGCGGCAGACATTTGCCGAAATGCTGGAGGATTGGCCGGAATGGGGCGCGATCCTGCGCGTCGACATCCAGGCCGTCTACGATCGAGACCCGGCCTGCACCCGCTTCCTTGAGCCCGTGCTTTACTTCAAAGGCTTTCACGCGATCCAGACGCACCGTCTCGCCCATTGGCTCCTGAAGCGCGGGCGCCGGGATTTCGCGTTCTATCTGCAGAGCAGGGCATCCAGCGTCTACCAGACCGACATCAATCCGGCTGCCCGGATCGGCCGCGGTATCTTCCTCGATCACGCCACCGGGCTGGTGGTCGGCGAAACCGCTGTCATCGGCGACAACGTTTCAATCCTGCATGGGGTCACGCTTGGCGGCACCGGCAAGGAAGGCAGCGACCGTCATCCGAAGATCGCCGACGGCGTGCTGATCGGTGCAGGCGCCAAGATCCTCGGCAATATCCACATCGGCCACTGCTCGCGCATTGCTGCCGGCTCGGTCGTCCTCAAACCGGTGCCGCCGAAAACGACGGTTGCGGGCGTTCCCGCCAAGGTCGTCGGCGAAGCCGGGTGTTCCGAACCGTCGCGCCAGATGGACCAGATCCTGAGCAGCTTCGAAATTTGAACCATCGGGAACCGGTGCGTAGCTGCTTTCGAGGGGTTTACACCCGCCAATGCAGCGTGCGAGAAGCGCCGCACATCAAAAACGGCTACGGAGAAGACATTTGAAGCCCGAAGAAATCCGCAAGCTTGAAGCCTACCTCAAGCGCACGTTCAACCAGTCGATGGTCGTCAAGGCTCGCCCGAAGAAGGACGAGTCGGCTGAAGTCTATCTCGGTGACGAATTCCTCGGCGTCGTCTTCCGCGACGAAGAAGATGGCGAACTGTCCTACAACTTCTCCATGGCGATCCTTGACATCGACCTCTAAGTCGCTGATCGATGGTTTCAGGAAATGACCCGGTGGCGAGCGATCGCGCCGGGTTTTTCAATGCTTTCATGTTTTTTCAGGGCGTAAAGTCGAAGAATTTTGAACGTCGGCTGCGTTTTTTCATCAAGCTGTTGCAAGTATTGTGTTTTATTGCACTGCACGCTGGACTTGACTTTTTGTGCAGTGCACATAAACTAAAGCCTTCAGATCAGGCCGTCACTAAGGAGACACCCGATGTTCAACTTCGATGATGCAAACAAGAAAAGCAAAGAAGCCATTGACGTGGCTGTGAAAAGCTATTCCGCCTGGACCAAGGGCCTTCAGGCCATTGCGACCGAGGCTGCCGATTTTTCCAAGAAGTCCTTCGAAGACAGCGTTGCCCATGTGGAGAAGCTCTCCAGCGTCAAGAGCGTCGAGACGGCCTTCGAACTGCAGACCAATTTCCTGAAGTCGAGCTATGAAGGCTTCTTTGCCGAGGCAACCAAGATCGGCGAGATGTATGCCGACCTCGCCAAGGACGCCTACAAGCCGTACGAAGCGCCGGTTGCCAAGGCAACCGCAGCGGTCAAGGCTGCTGCTGCCGCGTAACGCAACGGATCATTGCCGTCATTTGGAAGGCCGGTCGCCGATACAGCGACCGGCCTTTTTGCTGTTTCGCGCACTTCGCGGTGGATCGAAGAAAGTTGATCAATCTTCTGCCTCTCCGTGCGATTATGATTGCAGTGCGTTGGTTCGGTCTTAAAATCTAGAAACGAACCATTAGATAAAGGGCAAGCACGCTGCGGCCACATCAGATGGATCCGCGGCTTGTACTAAGGAAAAGACACGAATGATCGCCATGCCGGTCCGGATGCAGCAAGGAAGCGACGACGAAGGAGGCGGAAGCAATCGCAGCACCTCCGTCATCACGCGCACCAAGCCGAAGACCAAGAAGCCGAGTTTGTATCGCGTTCTGCTTTTGAATGACGATTACACGCCAATGGAGTTTGTCATCCACATTCTGGAACGTTTTTTTCAGAAGAACCCGGAAGAGGCGACTCGCATTATGCTCCACGTCCACAATCACGGTGTGGGGGAGTGCGGCGTCTTTACGTACGAAGTCGCCGAAACGAAGGTGACGCAGGTGATGGATTTCGCCCGCCAGCATCAGCATCCGTTGCAATGCGTCATGGAAAAGAAATGAGGAACTAACGTGCCAACATTTTCGCCCAGCCTCGAAAAGGCGCTGCACCAGGCACTGACTTTTGCCAACGAGCGCCACCACGAATATGCGACGCTTGAGCATCTGCTTCTGGCATTGATCGACGATGCCGACGCAGCGGCCGTGATGGGCGCGTGCAACGTCAATCTCGAGACGCTGCGCAAGACCGTGACAGATTATGTCGACAACGAATTGTCGAACCTGATCACCGGCTATGACGAGGATTCGAAGCCGACCGCCGGTTTCCAGCGCGTCATCCAGCGCGCCGTCATTCATGTCCAATCGTCCGGACGCGAGGAAGTGACGGGGGCGAACGTTCTCGTTGCCATCTTCGCCGAGCGCGAGAGCCATGCCGCCTATTTCCTGCAGGAGCAGGAGATGACGCGCTACGACGCGGTCAACTTCATCTCGCACGGTATCGGCAAACGGCCGGGAAGCTCCGAGGCACGTCCGGTGCGCGGAGCTGAGGAACACGAATCCGAGCAGAAGCCTGCACGCGAAAACGAAGAGGCAAGCGCCAAAAAGCAGCAGGATGCCCTGACGGCCTATTGCGTCAATCTCAACGAAAAGGCGAAGTCCGGCAAGATCGATCCTCTGATCGGCCGCCACGCCGAGGTCAACCGCACGATCCAGGTTCTCTGCCGCCGTTCGAAGAACAACCCGCTCTATGTCGGCGACCCCGGCGTCGGCAAGACGGCGATCGCCGAGGGCCTTGCCAAGCGCATCATCGAAAAGAAGGTGCCGGAGGCGCTCCAGGACGCGACGATCTTTTCGCTCGACATGGGCACGCTGCTGGCCGGAACGCGCTATCGCGGCGATTTCGAAGAGCGCCTGAAGCAGGTCGTCAAGGAACTCGAGGACTACCCGGGTGCGGTGCTGTTCATCGATGAAATCCATACGGTCATCGGTGCCGGCGCCACCTCAGGCGGCGCTATGGATGCGTCGAACCTGTTGAAGCCTGCGCTTTCGTCGGGCGCGATCCGCTGCATCGGGTCGACCACCTACAAGGAATACCGGCAGTTCTTCGAAAAGGACCGCGCGCTGGTGCGCCGCTTCCAGAAGATCGACGTCAACGAGCCGACGATCGCCGATACCATCGAGATCATGAAAGGCCTGAAGCCCTACTTCGAGGATTATCATCATCTGAAATACTCGAACGAGGCGATCAAGGCGGCGGTCGAGCTTTCGGCCCGCTACATCAACGACCGCAAGCTGCCGGACAAGGCGATCGACGTGATCGACGAATCCGGTGCAGCCCAGATGTTGCTGCCGGTCAGCAAGCGCCGCAAGCTGATCACCGAGCGGGAGATCGAAGCCACCGTCGCGACAATGGCCCGCATTCCGCCGAAGACCGTCTCCAAGGACGACGAGGCGGTGCTGGCCAACCTCGAGAAGGAACTGCGTTCCGTCGTCTACGGCCAGGATCTGGCGATCGAGGCGCTTGCCTCGTCGATCAAGCTCGCCCGCGCGGGCCTGCGTGAACCGAACAAGCCGATCGGCTGCTACGTCTTCTCCGGTCCGACCGGCGTCGGCAAGACCGAAGTCGCCAAGCAGCTTGCGACGTCGCTCGGCGTCGAGCTCCTACGTTTCGATATGTCGGAATACATGGAGCGGCACACCGTGTCGCGTCTGCTCGGTGCACCTCCCGGCTATGTCGGCTTCGACCAGGGCGGCCTTCTGACCGATGGCGTCGACCAGCATCCGCATTGCGTGCTGCTGCTTGACGAAATCGAGAAGGCGCATCCAGACCTGTTCAACATCCTGCTGCAGGTCATGGACCATGGCTCGCTCACGGATCACAACGGCAAGAAGATCGACTTCCGTAACGTCATCCTGATCATGACGACCAATGCGGGCGCTTCGGAAATGGCACGGGCCGCTATCGGCTTCGGGTCGTCCAAGCGCACCGGCGAGGACGAAGAAGCGTTGAACCGCCTGTTCACGCCCGAGTTCCGCAACCGTCTCGATGCGGTCATCCCGTTCGCATCGCTGCCGACGCCGGTTATCCATCAGGTCGTGCAGAAGTTCGTCATGCAGCTGGAAACCCAGTTGGCCGAACGCAACGTCACGTTCGATCTGGCGCCCGATGCCATCGCGTGGCTTGCCGAGAAGGGCTACGACGAGAAGATGGGTGCGCGGCCGCTCGCCCGCGTCATCCAGGAGCACATCAAGAAACCGCTCGCCGACGAGATTCTGTTCGGCAAGTTGAAGAAGGGCGGCGTACTGCGCGTGACGATCGGCACGAAGGCCGACGGAACCAAGGGGTTGCTGCTTGATGCCGTTCCGGAAACGGCGCCAATCAGGCCGAAGGCGGAAGTGACCCGCCCCGCGATGAAGAGCGCCAAACCGAAGAAGGCCGAGGAAAAGGAAGCCGTCGGCGCTGAACCGGCACCGAAGGCCAAGCCGAAGAAGGTAGCAACCAAGTCGTCTTCGGACGACGACGGTAAGGCTGCCGGCGAGGCGAGCCCACGAAAGGGCAAGACGGTGCCGAAGGTGCCACGCAAGAAGTAGCCCGATCGGGCATGATGTTTGGCGCTGCCGGATGGTCTCATCCGGCAGCGTTTCTCTGAATGAAAACAATCCCGGAATGACTGATGAAGAGTGATGAAAACGACCAGTCGTCGGTCGTCTGGTTTCTGACTGGGATGCGTGGCCTGTTCAGCCTTCCGGCCTTTATCCTGATGCTGTCCTTCGTCGGCTTCTGTTCCCTGACGGCTCAGGCTGGAATTCCGCCGGAGCAGGTCGTTTTCATGACCGGCATGGTGTGGGCACTGCCGGCCAAGGTCATTCTCGTCAGTTCGATGATGAGCGGTGCCAGTCTCGCGGCTGCTTTCCTCGCTGTGTCGCTTTCGTCTGTCCGGTTGATGCCGATGGTTGCAGCACTCATTCCGGAGCTGCGCACAGCGAAAACGCCGACATGGCTACTGCTGTTCTTGTCGCACTTTGTCGCGATCACCGCCTGGGTCTTTGCCATGGAAAAGGTGCAGGCGGTGCCACGCGAGAAGCGCGTTGCCTTCTTCGCCGGCTTTGGCATCACGCTCGTCGTCGCCAACATGGTGTTGGTCGCCATCGTCTATCACTTTGTCGCCGATTTTCCGCCGATTGTCGCCGGCTGCCTGTTCTTCCTGACGCCGATCTACTTCCTGGCTTCGATCTGGCATTCGGCACGTCATCCGGTGGTCTACATCGCGCTGCTCTTCGGTCTTATCGCCAGTCCGCTGTTCTATTGGCTCGCCCCTGAATTTGACATCCTGCTCGCAGGCGTTGGCGGCGGCACGCTGGCCTGGGCGGTGGAAGGGCTCTGGCGCCGTCGCCGGGAGATCGGCGCATGACCTGGCAGGACGGTTGGTGGGCCTACGCCTTCATCGCGATCGCCGGCTGGCTCGCGACCGACATCTGGCGCTGGCTGGGTGTTATCGCCGGAAACCGGCTGCGCGACGATTCCGAGGCATTGAACTGGGTGAGGGCGGTGGCGACTGCGCTCGTCGCAGCCGTCATTGCCAAGCTCATACTCTATCCGACAGGCGTTCTTGAGCAATCGCCGTTATGGCTGCGTCTGGGAGCCGTCGCGATAGGGGCAACGGCATTCTTCCTGCTTGGCCGCAAACCGGCAATCGGCATAGCAACAACGATCGCAACGTTGGCTGCAGGCCTATGGTGGCTGGGCTTCTAAAGTGCGTCGCGATCTTTCAGATTCACTTGATGCGCTTTAAGCTTTTGTTTTTGCGTATGTCGTTATCGCAAAACCGCTGAACACTTTTGCGGGACATACTTTAGGGGCTCAATACGCAGCCGGTGACGGCCGCTGGTGCGACCGTCAGATTCGCATTTAAAGTGCCTGGCGCACTTTCTCGGCGTTGGCGGCCAATACCGCGCCATCTTCCATCGTGCCGGAATGCGGCTTCAGCGGAATTCCGTCGCGCCGCGGGATAACGTGGAAGTGCAGGTGGAAGACGGACTGGCCGGCAGGAGCCTCGTTGAACTGCATGATCGTCACGCCGTCGGCGTCGAAGGCTTCCTTGGCTGCGACGGCGATTTTCTGAACGGCGGTGATCAGTGCCGGCAGGCTCGTAGCGTCGGCATCCAGCAGATTGCGGGAAGCGGCTTTGGGGACGACCAGTATGTGGCCTTCAGCCTGCGGCATCACATCCATGAAGGCGATCGTCGCATCGTCCTCGTAGACCCGGTGCGACGGGATCTCGCCCCGCAGGATCTTCGCGAAGATGTTGTTGGTGTCGTAAACGCTCATTGTATTTCCTCGTAGATTGGATCCGGCCAGCGCCGAGAGCGGTTCAATCGTCCTGGCGCTCACCTTTGCGGAAAGGGCCGTGTTCGGCAAGAAACTCAGCCGTCTCTTCCACATCCCTTCGTTCGCGAACGAGATAGTCCGAGACCGCCCGGGCGAGGCCGGGATGGCTGATGTAGTGCGCTGAATGCGTCGTGACCGGCATGTAGCCGCGGGCGAGCTTGTGCTCGCCCTGCGCGCCGGCTTCCACGCGTTTGAGGCACTTTGCGATGGCGAAATCGATGGCCTGGTGATAGCAGACTTCGAAATGCAGGAAGGGGTGCTCCTCGATGCAGCCCCAGTGGCGGCCATAGAGCGCGTCGCCGCCGATGAAGTTGATCGCGCCTGCGATATAGCGGCCGTTGCGCCGTGCCATCACCAGCACAATGTCGTCCGCCATGCGCTCGCCGATCAGCGAATAGAAGGCGCGGGTGAGATAGGGGCGCCCCCATTTGCGGTCGCCGGTGTCCATGTAGAACGTGAAGAACTGGTCCCAGATTGCTTCCGTCAGATCGCTGCCGGTCAACCAGTCGATCGTGATGCCGTTTTCGAGTGCGGCGCGACGCTCCTTCTTCAGGGCCTTGCGCTTTCTGGATGCCAGCGTTTCCAGGAATTCGCCGTGCGTGCCATAGCCTTCGTTCAGGAAATGGAACTGCTGGTCGGTTCGATGCAGGAAACCTGCCCGTTCGAATACCGGCATCTCGGCATCCGGGACGAAGGTCACATGCGCCGATGAGGCGTCATGCCGCCGTGCAAGCTCCTTCAGACCTGCCGCAAGCCCGTCCTGTACGGGCGAGCCGTCTTGGCCCGAAACCGTCAGGAGCCTCGGTCCGGTTGCGGGCGTGAAGGGAATGGAGCCTTGAAGTTTGGGGTAATAACGACCGCCGGCGCGCTCGAACGCATCCGCCCAGCCGTGGTCGAAGACATATTCGCCCTGGCTATGGTTTTTCAGATAGCAGACGAGCGCCCCAAGAAGCTCTCCGTCAGCGCCCTCCATCAGCAGGTGTTGGCCGAGCCAGCCGCTTTTGGCCGTGGCCGAGCCCGATTCCTCCAGCGCCGAGAGATAGGCGTGCGAGACGAACGGGTTGTAGACCGCCCCGTCTCGTCCCTTCGCCGCGCCGGAAAGCATGTTCCAGCGCGCCGCCGGTATCTCGGAGAAGGATTGCTCTATGCGGATGGTGACGGCGTCGGACATGAGCTCAGGAAATCAATGCCTCCCGCGGGTCGAAACCCTCGAAGGTCATCTGATCGGCGTTGGCGTAGGTATATTCTTCAGCCTGCCTGTCGCGAACGGTCCAGGTGATGATCGTTCGGCCTAGCGTACGTTCCTTGGTGATGAACGAGTTCGGCAGATGGCCGTAGTGGTAGGAGATGAAGTCGAGGCCGAGTTGCATGGCCTCTTCATGCACGAAGAAGGTCTCCGGCCTTGCCCCCTCGGCGATCAACCCGAGCGGATAGGGTGCATCGAGCGCTTTCAGATCCTTGAGCAACCAATGGTCGAAGCTCATGAGGGCGACATGGCCTTTGTAGCCTTCGAGCGTTTCCAGGACGGCGGCGGCAAACCCCTCGTCGTCGTCCTTGCGTCCCTTGAGCTCGATGATGAGCGGCACGCGCCCTTTGACGAGCCGAAGCATTTGCGACAGCGTTGGCACCCTGTCCTTCGTTCCGCCGATGGACATCAGGCCGAGCTCGCCGGCCGTCCTCGATCGCACGTCACCCTTGATGCCGCACAGCCGCTCGGTGTCGTCGTCGTGGAAGACGACCGGCACGCTGTCGGCGGTGTATTGCAGGTCGCATTCGATCGCAAAGCCGGCATCAACAGCGCGGGAAAACGCCGAAAGCGTGTTTTCCCAGACTTGCTTGTTCATGTCGTGATAGCCGCGATGGGCGATCGGTTGAGCTTTCAGCCAGGAAATATCTGTCATGCCCGGCACCCGATCACGCGATCTCGATGACCGCGTCGATCTCGACGGCGGCATTGAAGGGCAGGGCGGCCATGCCGACGGCAGCGCGCGCGTGCTTGCCGGCGTCGCCAAGGACGTTTGCAAGCAGGTTGGATGCGCCGTTGAGGACGAGATGCTGTTCGATGAACTCTGGTGTCGAGGCAACGAAGCCGTTGATCTTGACCAGCCGGCGGATGCGGCCGAGGTCGCCGCCAAGTGCGGATTTGGCTTGTGCCAGAATGTTGATCGCGCAGAGTTCGGCGGCGCGCTGGGCGCCCGCGACGTCAACGTCCTTGCCCACATGGCCGGTAACGGCGATCTTTCCGCCTTCCATTGGCAGCTGTCCGGAGATGTAGAGCATCGAGCCGCTGATGACGTAGGGCACATAGTTCGCCGCCGGGGCTGCAGCCTGGGGAAGGGTGACGCCGAGGTCCTTGAGGCGCGTTTCGATCTCTGCGGACATGGAAAGCTCCGTTGTTGTCTTTTGTGTTAAAATCCGGCATTCAGACCGGATCGCAGCGGGATGCGGCATTTAAATGTGGTGACGCCTCGCTTCTGCCGAAAGCTTGTTTATAGCATTGCCGGCGAGTCCAACAGGAGGAAACGGATGTTTCGTAAAGGCTTCGGTCTCGCCAGTTTAGGCAGCGCCTGCTTCGCGGTGATGACGGTTTCGGGCGTCGGTACGGCAAGCGCCAGTGTCCTCGTGCCACATCGGGCGGTCTACGATCTCGAACTCAAAGACGCTTCCGACCGCTCGGGTATCTCCGGCATGTACGGCCGCATGGTCTACGAGTTCAACGGATCGGCCTGCGAGGGGTATACGGTCAGCTTCCGTTTCGTGACGCAGGTGAATACCGGCGAAGAAACGCGCATGACCGACCAGCAGACGACCACCTATGAGGATCTGAAGTCGGGCAACTTCCGCTTTCTGACCCGCTCCTTCACCGACGAAAAGCTCGACAAGGAGGTGCGCGGCACGGCCCATGACGACAAGACCGGCGTCAAGGTCGAGCTGACCGCGCCGGACAAGCGCGAGGTCGAGCTGGCTGCAAGCCGGTTTCCGACCCAGCACATGGTCGAAGTCATCGATCGTGCCAAGAAGGGCGAGAGCTTTTTCGAGGCACGGATCTTCGATGGTTCCGATTCGGGCGACAAGACGCTGATCACCTCGACCTTCGTCGGCAAGTCGCGTAAACCGGCGCCCGATGAGCCGGATGCAGGCAAGGCCGGCAAGCTCGGCGCCGAGAATTATTGGCCGGTCACCATTTCCTATTTCAACGACGACAACAGCAGCGACGCGCTGCCGATCTACCGCATGTCGTTCAAACTCTACGAAAACGGCATCACCCGCGACCTGACGATGGATTACGGCGACTTCGTGCTGAGCGGCAAGCTTGCCGACCTCGAAGTCTTCAAATCGGAGGAATGCAAGTAGTCGATATGACAAAAACAGACTTCAAGTCTTGATTTGTCGGGCAGTAGCCGCTAAGGGGCTGCCCATTCCACACGTGAGGCATGGGATGTTCCGGGAGAAATCCGGATCGTTCCGCCGGTGGGCTTTTCGAAAGATGAGCTCGACGTCTCGCGGAGGTTCAACCGGAAAAGGAGAAAAGGCATGGCATTGCCTGATTTTAGCATGCGCCAGCTGCTTGAAGCTGGTGTTCACTTCGGCCACCAGACGCATCGCTGGAACCCGAAGATGAAGCCCTACATCTTCGGCGATCGTAACAACGTTCACATCATCGACCTCGCACAGACGGTTCCGATGCTGTCGCGCGCCCTGCAGATCGTAAGCGACACCGTCGCCAACGGCGGCCGCGTTCTGTTCGTCGGCACCAAGCGCCAGGCTTCGGAAATCATTGCTGACGCCGCCAAGCGTTCGGCCCAGTACTACGTCAATGCTCGCTGGCTCGGCGGCATGATGACCAACTGGAAGACGATTTCGAACTCGATCCAGCGCCTGCGCAAGCTCGACGAAATCCTCGCTTCGGAAGCTTCGGGCTTCACGAAGAAGGAGCGCCTGAACCTCGAGCGCGAACGCGAAAAGCTCAACCGCGCTCTCGGCGGTATCCGCGACATGGGCGGCACGCCGGACCTGATGTTCATCATCGACACCAACAAGGAATCGATTGCAATCGACGAAGCCAAGCGTCTTGGCATCCCGGTTGTTGCCGTTATCGACTCCAACTGCGATCCGGACCAGATCGACTACCCGATCCCGGGCAATGACGACGCCTCGCGTGCGATCGCTCTTTACTGCGATCTCATCGCTCGTGCAGCCATCGACGGCATTGCCCGTCAGCAGGGCGCATCGGGCCGCGATCTCGGCGCATCGGCTGAAGCTATGATCGAGCCGGCGCTCGACGAAGCCTCCGAAGCCTGATCGGAAGGCGCGGCGGGCATGAACCGCCGCACCAATCTAATGTCGGGGCGAGGCCGTTTGTGATGAAAAGTCTGAACGGCCTTGTTCTTTTCAGCGAGGGATGAAGCGGCTTGGGCCGGCGATCCGCGCCCCGGATATCATCGCGGTGGGCGCGTTCATCACGGTGTCACATACGCAAGCCATTCCCCTGCCACACCTCCTGGTGCCGCGCCACTTGCGGGCAGCGCGCCAGCCAAACAGACAAAGAGGCAAAAAGATGAGTGTAACTGCAGCAATGGTGAAGGAACTGCGCGAAAAGACCGGCGCAGGCATGATGGATTGCAAGAAGGCGCTCGCCGAAACCAACGGCGACATGGAAGCTGCGATCGACTGGCTGCGTGCCAAGGGCATCGCCAAGGCCGACAAGAAGTCGGGCCGCACGGCTGCTGAAGGCCTCATCGGTATTGTCAGCGGCGGCGTCAAGGCCGTTGTCGTCGAAGTCAACTCGGAGACCGACTTCGTTGCCCGCAACGAAGCCTTCCAGGAACTCGTTCGTGGCGTTGCCAACGTCGCGCTCGGCACCGACGGTTCTGTCGAAGCCATTGCCAATGCCAACTACCCGGCAACCGGCAAGTCGGTCGACGAGACGATCAAGGACGCGATTGCCACGATCGGCGAGAACATGACGCTTCGCCGCGCAGCCTTGCTCAAGGTCGAAGATGGCGTCGTTGCCACCTACATCCACAACGCTGCCGGCGACGGCATCGGCAAGCTCGGCGTTCTCGTTGCGCTGAAGTCGGTTGGCGACAAGGAAGTTCTGTTCTCGGTCGGTCGTCAGGTCGCCATGCACATTGCTGCCACCAACCCGCTGGCAATCCGCGCCGACGAAGTCGACGCCGCTGTCGCCGAGCGCGAGCGCAACGTGTTCATCGAACAGTCGCGCGCTTCGGGCAAGCCGGACAACATCATCGAAAAGATGGTCGAAGGCCGTATGCGCAAGTTCTTCGAAGAAGTCGCCCTGCTGTCGCAGGCCTTCGTCATGAACCCGGAAATCACCGTCGGTCAGGCCGTCAAGGACGCTGAAAAGCTCGCTGGCGCACCGATCGAAGTGACCGGCATGGCGCGCCTTCTGCTCGGCGAAGGCGTCGAGAAGGAAGAATCGGACTTCGCAGCCGAAGTTGCGGCTGTCGCCAAGGGCTGATTTCTTCACCCTTGTTTGGAAAACCTTGGGGCATCGCGTGACAACGCGGTGCCCTTCGTGTATCCGGCTTCGTCAATGCGCCGGACCCGCCGGAAAAAGCTCCGCAGCGGTTGAAACCGGGTAGCGCAATATGTCCTTATACGCAGCGCGCCGTTTTGTGCGCCCGCGTACCGATCTGTTCAGGAGCGATGATGTCGGCCGAGCCAATCTACAAGCGTGTTCTACTCAAAGCCTCCGGTGAAGCCCTGATGGGAAGCCAGGGCTTCGGTATCGATGTGGCGGTTGCCGACCGCATTGCCGCCGACATTGCCGAAGCACGCGCCATGGGCGTCGAAGTGGGCGTCGTCGTTGGCGGCGGCAACATCTTCCGCGGCGTGGCCGTTGCCTCCAAGGGCGGCGACCGGGTAACTGGCGACCATATGGGCATGCTGGCGACCGTCATCAACGCGCTGGCGCTGGCGACGTCTCTGCGCAAGCTCGACATCGACACGGTGGTGCTCTCGGCAATCGCAATGCCGGAAATCTGCGAGAGCTTCTCGCAGCGCGCAACGCTTTATCATCTGTCGCTCGGACGCGTTGTGATCTTTGCAGGCGGCACGGGCAATCCGTTCTTCACGACCGATTCTGCCGCTGCCTTGCGCGCCGCCGAAATGGGCGCACAGGCGATCTTCAAGGGCACGCAGGTCGACGGCATTTATTCCGCTGATCCGAAGAAGGATCCGACGGCCACACGCTTCGACCGCCTGACCCACAGCGCAGTCCTGGAAAAGGGCCTCGCGGTCATGGACGTGGCAGCGGTGGCGCTCGCACGCGAGAACGCCATTCCGATCGTCGTCTTCTCGATCCACGAGAAGGGTGGCTTCGCTGAAATATTGACGGGTGGCGGCCGCGCCACCATCGTTACCGACAATTAAGAGCTGCAAGACGGCTATCGGCCGATGAAAGACAGAACGGGAGTTTCCAGCCATGAGTGAAGGTGTAGACCTGAAGGAACTGAAGCGTCGCATGGACGGCGCTATCTCCGCATTCAAGAGCGATATCGCGTCGCTGCGCACCGGCCGCGCGTCGGCGAATGTTCTCGATCCGGTAACCGTTGAAGCCTACGGCTCGCGTGTTCCGCTCAATCAGGTGGCAAACATCACCGTGCCGGAACCGCGCATGCTGTCCGTTTCGGTATGGGACAAGCAGATGGTCGGCGCTGTCGACCGTGGCATCCGCGAATCAAACCTCGGCCTGAACCCGATCATCGACGGCCAGAACCTGCGCATCCCGCTGCCTGAACTCAACGAGGAGCGCCGCAAGTCGCTGGTCAAGGTGGCGCACGACTATGCCGAGAAGGCCAAGGTCGCGGTCCGCCATGTTCGGCGCGATGGTATGGACGACCTGAAAAAAGCCGAAAAGGATGGCGACATCGGACAGGATATTAGCCGTGCTCAGTCTGAGCGGGTGCAAAAGATGACCGATGAAACGATTTCCGATATCGACCGCTTGCTCGTCGATAAGGAAAAGGAAATTATGCAGGTCTGATCTGCTCTTGATCTGAGTCTCCTTTCGCGGACGCCTTATGCAAAATCTCATCCCGATCACCGTTCCGGAACACGTTGCCATCATCATGGATGGCAACGGGCGCTGGGCGAATGCGCGCGGTCTGCCGCGCACGATGGGACACCGCAAGGGTGTTGAAGCGGTTCGTGACGCGGTGAAGACGGCGGCTGAAGCGGGGATCCGTTACCTCACGCTGTTTGCCTTCTCGTCCGAAAACTGGAACAGGCCGCAGGCCGAAGTGACGGATCTGATGGGCTTGCTCAAGGCCTTCATTCGTCGCGACCTTGCCGACCTGCACCGCGAGAACGTTCGCATCCGCGTCATCGGGGAGCGATCGAACCTGCGCGGCGACATCCTGCCCCTGCTGATCGAGGCTGAGGAGACGACGAGCGGGAATACCGGCATTACGCTGGTGATCGCCTTCAACTATGGTGCGCGTGACGAGATGACGCGCGCCATGCGCCGCCTGGCAACTGAAGTTGCCGAAGGCCGTCTGCGGCCAGAGGACATAACGCCTGAGCGCATCGCCGCTTCGCTCGATACGGCCGGCATTCCCGATCCGGATCTCATTATTCGCACCAGCGGCGAAGAACGGCTTTCAAACTTTCTTCTTTGGCAGGGAGCCTATTCCGAACTGCTGTTCGTTCCGGAGCTTTGGCCAGACTTCACGCGTGAGACGTTTCTGTCTGCGCTCGAGAAATTCGCCTGCCGCGAGCGTCGCTTCGGCGGTCTGGCGCAGCCGACGTTAGCGGTTGGTTCGTAAATGCAAACAGAACTCAAGCTTCGCATCGCCTCGGGAGTGGTGCTCGCGGCGGTCGCACTCGGTGCGACCTGGTTCGGCGGCTTGGCCTTCCAGCTTCTTTCGGTCCTGATCGCACTGCTCGTTTACTACGAGTGGTCGACGATTACCGGGCTGCCGGAGCGCGATTTTCAAGGCAATGCCTTCGGTTGGCTGTCGCTGGCGATAATCGCCGCTCTCATTCTTCTCGGATATATCGGCTACAGTCTGCCGGCCTTGCTCATTGCTGTCGTTATCGCAGTGCTTTGGGTATCGCTCAAGAAAGGCAGCTGGTGGTTGCCCGGCGGCATCGTCTACGCAGGATTGACCGGCATCTCGCTGGCGGCCCTGCGCGGGGTTGACCAACCCGGCCTGATCGCGACCTTGTTCGTCTTCGCCGTCGTTTGGGGAACCGATATTCTTGCCTATTTCGTCGGTCGGGCGATCGGAGGCCCCAAGCTCGCGCCGCGCATTTCGCCCGGCAAGACCTGGTCGGGCGCCATTGGCGGGACGATTTCCGGCGTTGTGGCCGGCATTGCCGTTTTTATGGCATATTTTCCGCTGCAAGATCTGCGTGTCCCGGCTGTGGCGCTGGTTCTCTCCGTCGCGAGCCAGATCGGAGACCTCTTCGAATCCTTCATAAAGCGCCGATTCGGCGTCAAGGATTCGAGCCATCTCATTCCTGGGCATGGCGGGGTCATGGATCGGGTCGACGGATTGGTCTTTGCCTGCATCGCTACGCTGGTCCTGGTGCTGATACAGTATGTCCTCAGCGATGGGCGTCAGATCGCCTTTGGTTCGGTCTTGCTCGGCCTGTGATGCTGGTGGCAGGCTTAAGGAAAGTTCATGACATATCTGCTTGTTGGCCTGCAATTCGTGACCGGCTACATCGTACCCTTCCTGTTGGTGCTGACCCTTTTGGTCTTCGTGCATGAAATGGGACACTACCTCGTCGGCCGGTGGTCGGGCATTCGTATCCTGGCTTTTTCGGTCGGCTTCGGGCCGGAACTGCTCGGGTGGACCGATAAACACGGCACGAGGTGGAAGTTCTGTGCAATACCGCTGGGCGGCTACGTCAAGTTCTATGGCGACGAGGATGCGGCCAGTACGCCCGATTACAAGCGGCTGGAGGCGATCTCGCCTGAGGAACGGTCACGAACCTTCCTGGGCGCCAAGCTGTGGAAGCGTGCCGCGACCGTTGCGGCCGGTCCGATCGCCAACTTCATCCTTGCCATCGCCATTTTTGCCGTTCTCTTCGCCGTTTATGGGCGTTCGGTTGCGGACCCGGTCGTTGCCCAGGTGAAAGAGAACAGTGCTGCCGCCAAGGCAGGCATTCTTCCGCGCGATAGGTTGATCGCCATCGACGGAACGCCGGTCGCGACCTTCGACGACGTTCGCCGCTATGTCAGCGTGCGACCTGAACTGGAAATCAAGATCCGGATCCAGCGGGACGGTTCATTCCTGGATCTTCCGATGGTGCCTGAGCGAACCGAGATATCGGACCAGTTCGGCAACAAGATGGAGGTCGGAATCATCGGTATCGTCACCGATCAGGATGCGGGCAATTTCCGACTGGTGACTTACGGTCCGATCGAAGCCATAGGGCAGGGGGCGCTTCAGAGCTGGCACATTGTCACCGGCACGTTCGACTATCTGGCGAACCTCGTTACGGGACGTATGAAGGCGGATCAGCTTGGTGGTCCGATCCGTGTCGCTCAGGCCTCGGGCCAAATGGCGACACTGGGTGTGGCTGCCGTGCTGCAGCTTGCAGCCGTCCTGTCAGTTTCCATAGGATTGCTTAACCTCATGCCGGTTCCGGTGCTTGATGGCGGCCACCTGATGTTCTATGCGGTTGAGGCCTTGCGCGGAAAGCCGGTTGGAGCTGCTGCGCAGGACGTCGCTTATCGGATCGGCTTTGCCATGGTGCTGATGCTCATGGTTTTTGCGACCTGGAACGACATTTCGATGTTCTTCGGCTAGCGTTCGGCCGGCGAGCATCTGAGGCGGACGACGACCGATACTGTGAACGATTGGATTTCAATGGCTTGTCCAGCAAGGATTTGTTTACGATAACTCGAATCTGTAGTGGCCGTTAAGCCACGGTTCGAATTGAAGTAAACAGAAATTAACGAGCTGACTTGCTTGTATGGGAAAAGCGGGTAAAACGGCAACCGTGACCGGAGTCGGCACGAAATTGCCGCGCGACGTTGGGAAAAGGTAAGATTTGAACATGAAAGCTGGTTCAAGGTTTTTGAACGCGGTGTCGGCGTTTGCGCTGTCCACGAGTATGGTGGTTTCTGGCGCTGGTGTTGGATTGCTCGCAGGCGCTTCCGTCGCAGAGGCCGCGACCATTAGTCGTGTTGAAGTCCGCGGAGCCACGCGCGTCAGCGCTGAAACGGTTCGTGCGAACATCACGATTGTCCCTGGCAAGAGCTTCAGCAACGCCGATATCGATGCTTCCGTGAAGCGCCTTTACGCGACAGGCTATTTCTCCGATGTCAGCATCAATGTCGCTGGCGGCACGCTTGTCGTCACCGTCAGCGAGAACCAACTGGTCAACCAGGTCGTCTTCAACGGCAACCGCAAGATCAAGGACGACAAGCTTCAGCTCGCCGTCCGCACGCAGCCGCTCGGACCCTACAGCCAGGCGACGGTCGAAACGGATATCCAGTCGATCAAGGACGCCTATGCTGCGATCGGTCGCAGTGATGTCACTGTGACGACCCAGGTCGTCCCGATCGCTGAAGGTCGCGTCAATCTTGCTTTCGTCATCAACGAAGGCGAGCGCACCAAGATTGCGCAGATCAATTTTGTCGGCAACGAAGCCTATAGCGATGGTCGTCTGCAATCCATCATTGCGACGAAGGAATCAGGTATCTTCTCGTTCCTGACCCGCAAGGACGTCTACAACCCGGACAAGCTGCGCGCTGACGAAGAGTTGCTGCGTCAGTTCTACTACAACCGCGGTTATGCCGACTTCCAGGTCGTTTCGTCCGAGTCTTCTCTTAATGAGGCGACCAACGAATACACCGTGACGATCACCGTTGAAGAAGGTCCGCGCTACGACTTTGGTGCAGTGACTGTCGAATCGACGGTTGAAGGTGTGGATGCCGAATCGCTGAAGGGCGTCGTGCTTAGCCGCGAAGGCTCGGTCTACAAGGCCAGGGACATTCAGGAAACGATGAGCGAGATCTCGAGGCGCGTCGCTTCGGCTGGCTACCCGTTTGCCCGCGTGACGCCGCGCGGTAACCGCGACCTCAGCAATCATACGATTGCCGTCGACTATCTCGTCGATCAGGGCGAGCGCGCCTACGTCGAGCGTATCGAAATTCGCGGCAACACCCGAACTCGCGACTACGTCATTCGCCGCGAGTTCGATATGGGTGAAGGCGATGCCTTCAATCAGGAAATGGTTGCGCGCGCCAAGCGTCGCCTTGAGGCTCTCGGTTACTTCTCGACCGTCAATATCTCGACGGCACCTGGCAGTGCGGCAGACCGCGTCGTGGTTATCGTTGACGTACAGGATCAGTCGACCGGTTCGTTCGGTATCGGTGCCGGCTACTCCGCTGGCAGCGGTGGCGGCTTCCTCGTCGAAGCCTCGATCGAGGAAAAGAACTTCCTGGGTCGCGGTCAGTACATTCGCGTCGCGGCAGGTCGCGGCGAAGAGAGTCGGACCTACAACGTTTCGTTCACCGAGCCGTATTTCCTTGGCTATCGTCTGGCTGCCGGCTTCGACGTCTTCAAGAACGAAAACGACTTCGACGACGAAGACTACAGCTATGAAGACCAGGGTTTCAGCCTGCGCATAGCGGCGCCGATCACAGAGAACCTGTCGACCACGCTGCGGTATAACTTCACGACGTTTGACTATAGCGGTAATATTGCAGATCTGTCTTCGCCTTACGTCCGAGCGGTTGAAGGCGGAAACTGGGTCCGTTCGTCGGTATCGCAATCGATCACTTACAACACGCTCGATGATGCGCAACTGCCGCACGATGGCATTCTGGCGACGTTTACGCAGGAGTTCGCCGGCCTCGGTGGCGACTCTGATTTCTACAAGATCACCGGTAAGGCCAAGTGGTATTACACGGTGAACGATGAGGCGGATATTATTGCTTCGCTTGCCGGCGGTGCGGGTCATATCTTCGAGACCGGTAGCGATCTTCAGGTCTTTGACCAGTTCCAACTGGGCAGCAACGATATTCGTGGCTTCGAGCGCAACGGGGTCGGCCCGCGTGATCAGGCAACAGGCGATGCGCTTGGTGGCACCACCTATTTCACGGCGTCGGCCGAAGCAACGTTTCCGCTGCCTGGCATCCCGCGTGACAGCGGCTTCCGCGGCGCAATCTTCGCCGATGCAGGTACGCTCTACAGCAATAAGGTCGCTACGCTGCCCAGTGAAACGGTACTGGGTAACGACTCCTCGCTGCGTGCATCGGTCGGTCTCGGCCTGATCTGGGCGTCGCCGTTCGGTCCGCTGCGTGTCGACTACGCTTGGCCGATCGCGAAGGAAGATTTCGACCGGGTTCAGAATCTGAAGTTCGGTATTTCCTCGTCGTTCTGATAAAGAAGCAGTCCAGAACTGCCAAAAGTAGATCGTTCTGGAGTGTCCATGGAACAGAATTGGTTTTTTCCGCCCCATCAAGGGATTCGTCTGGGTGACCTGGCGAACCAAATTGGGGCGGATCTGACGGATGGCGCGGTGGCAGATCGCGCTATCCACTCGGTAGCACCTGTCAATCGGGCAAAGCCCGGTGACGTCTGTTACATGCTTTCGCGCAAGTACCGTGCTGAGCTGGAAAGCTGCCAGGCTTCCGCGATTATCTGCGACAAGACGATCGCCCCACTCGTACCGTCTCACATTCCCGTTCTCTTGACTGCGCGGCCGCATACGGCCTTCGCGCTGGCAGGTACACTCTTGCACGAGGCTGCCATGCGCCCGGCGCGCAATACCAGCCTTGCCGGTGTGTCGCCGGCCGCCTTCGTTGACCCGACGGCACGCCTTGAAGAGGGCGTGGAGATCGAGCCGATGGCAGTCGTTGGGGCCGGCGCCGAAATTGGTAGCGGAACGAGAATTGCCGCAGGTGTCGTCATAGGGCCGGGCGTTCGCATTGGCCGAGACTGCACGATCGCGGCGGGCGCAAGCGTTCTCTGCGCTCTTGTCGGCAACAGTGTCATCATTCACCCAGGTGCCCGGATCGGCCAGGATGGGTTCGGCTACGCGCCGGGCCCCAAGGGTGGAATGATCAAGATCGTTCAGGTCGGACGTGTGATCATTCAGGATCATGTCGAGATCGGCGCGAACACGACGATCGATCGTGGCACCATGGACGACACCGTCATCGGCGAAGGCACGAAGATCGACAACCTTGTACAGATCGGCCACAACGTCCGCATCGGCCGTTATTGCGGCATCGTCAGTCAGGTCGGCATCGCCGGCAGCACCAGGATTGGTGACGGCGTGATGATCGGCGGCGGTAGCGGCGTCAACGGCCACATCACTGTGGGTGACGGCGTTCAGATCGCTGCCATGAGCGGCGTTGCAAGCGACGTCCCTGCGGGCGAACGCTATGGCGGTATTCCAGCGCGCCCCATGCGCGATTTCCTGCGCGATGTCGCCGAAATGGCCTTGCGCGCAAGTGACAGACAGAAAAAGAAGGATGGCACGAATGAGTGAGGCGGCAACGGTTCTGGGTACGGCTGATATTCAGGAGATCCTGAAGCTTCTTCCGCATCGTTATCCCTTCCTGCTCGTCGACCGGATCATCGAGATCGACGGCGACAATTCGGCGATCGGCATCAAGAACGTCTCGGCAAATGAGCCGCACTTTACCGGCCATTTTCCGGAGAAGCCGATCATGCCGGGCGTCCTGCTGATCGAGGGCATGGCGCAGACGGCGGGCGCGATCTGCGCGCGCAAGACTGCTTCGGGTACCAACCTCGTCTACTTCATGACCATCGACAATGCGCGCTTCCGCAAGCCGGTTGTTCCGGGTGATCGTGTTGAGTTTCATGTCGTGAAGCAGAAACAGCGCGGCAATATCTGGAAGTTTCATTGTGACGCAAAAGTTGACGGGCAACTTGTCGCGGAAGCTGATATCGGCGCGATGATAGTCAGCACGGAAGACGCTTAAACATGATTGCATCAACAGCGAAGATCCACCCGTCCTCGATCATCGAAGATGGCGCGGTCATCGGTGAGAACGTCAAAATCGGCCCGTTTTGCTACATCGGGCCGAAAGTCGTTCTCGGAGACGACATGGAACTGATGAGCCACGTCGTTGTCGCCGGCCGCACGACGGTCGGCAAGGGCACCAAGATTTTCCCGAATGCCGTCATTGGCGGAGATTCGCAAAGCGTGCATCACAGCACTGTCGACACCATTTTGCAGATCGGCGACAACTGCACGATCCGCGAAGGTGTCACGATGAATGCGGGAACCGTCGAATATGGCGGTGCGACGATCGTCGGCAATAACAATCTGTTCCTCGCCTATTCGCATGTGGCGCATGATTGCCGCCTCGGCAGCAACATCATCATGTCGAACAACGTGTTGTTGGCCGGCCATGTGACGATCGAGGACCGCGCTATCCTTGGCGGCGGCTGTGCCGTGCACCAATTCACGCGCATCGGTCGTCAGGCGTTCATCGGCGGCCTCTCCGCCGTAAGCTACGACGTCATTCCCTATGGCATGCTCAACGGCAATCCCGGTGTCCTGAGCGGGCTGAACGTTGTGGGCATGACCCGGGCGGGCATTGAGCGTGCAACGATCCACGTGGTTCGCCGCGCCTACAAGCAGATCTTCGAGGGCCCAGAATCAGTTCGCGCCAATGCCGCCGCCATTCGCGCTGATTATGCCGACTGTGCGCCTGTTGTCGAAATCCTCGATTTCATCGCAGCCGAAAGCGACAGGGCACTGTCTTCACCAAGTCGCGGCAAGGCCTGACCGTGATGTCGGCCACGGCGAGCCGCGCAGCAACTGGCGGCCGGCTCGCGATCATCGCCGGCGGCGGAGCGCTGCCGCATCATGTGGCCGAGGCCGTTCGTGCCCGTGGAGAAGATCCATTTGTGATCGCGCTCTCGCGCGAAGCGGAAGAGAGCGATTGGGTCGGTTTCGATCACTCCGTGCTCGCCATCGGCGATTTCTCCGGCATCAGCCGCACATTCAAAGAACAACGCATCGACCGCGTTGTGCTTTCGGGCTGGGTCCGTCGTAGACCGGAATGGCGCGACATTCGCCCGACGCTGAAAACGCTTGCCAGAATACCGAGCGTTTTGAAGACGCTGGTGTCTGGCGGCGATGACGCTGTCTTGCGCATGGCGATGCAACTCATCGAAGCAAGCGGCGCCCACGTGATCGGCGTGCATGAGGTGGTTCCGAACCTTCTGGCGGATCCAGGGCCGATTGGCGCTATCGCCCCATCGGACGATGACAGACGCGACGTTGAGGCCGGCATCGCTGCCGCCAACGCGCTTGGCGAACTCGACGTGGGGCAGGGCGCCATCGCTGTCGGTGGTCGCGTGGTTGCCCTGGAGGGCGCCGAGGGCACCGATGCGATGCTCGAGCGGGTGGCGACACTCAAGACGGAAGGACGCGTCTCGGCGCGTCGGCGTGGCGTTCTGGTCAAGCTTTGTAAGCCGGGGCAGGACTTGCGTGCGGATCTGCCATCGATCGGACCATCGACCGTCGCTGGCGCTGTCGCGGCCGGGCTTGCCGGAATTGCTGTCGAGGCCGGTCGCGCCCTGGTGCTCGAGCGCGCGGAGGTGATCGAAGCTGCCAACCGCGCGGGGCTGTTTGTCATTGGTGTCGAGCGGAGCGGTCACCGGGGAAAAGCATGAGCGGACAAGGCTACAAGCTGGCGGTCATTGCCGGCGAGGTATCGGGCGATCTTCTTGGCGCAGATCTGGTGCGGGCACTGCGTGCACAATGCGGGCGTGATGTCGAGCTTGTCGGCGTTGGCGGCGACGGTCTTGAGGGCGAAGGCCTGGAATCGCTGTTCGATTATTCCGAACTTTCGATCATGGGCTTCTCGCAAGTGCTCGCGCGTCTGCCAAAGTTGATTCTGCGCATCCGCCAGACGGCGAATGCCATTATTGCTGCGCGCCCCGATGCCTTGCTGATCATCGATAGTCCGGATTTCACCCATCGTGTCGCGCGTCGCGTTCGCGACGCGCTGCCGGATCTGCCTGTCATCAACTATGTCTGCCCGAGCGTATGGGCCTGGAAGCCGGAACGCGCGCCGCGCATGCGCAGCTATGTCGATCATGTTCTGGCGGTGCTGCCGTTCGAGCCCGAGACCATGCGCAAGCTTGAGGGGCCGCCGACGACCTATATCGGCCATCGGCTTGCCTCGGATGCCAATGTGCTTGCCGTCCGCGCCAGCCGACGCGAAAGACTGAACGACGTCAATGGTAGCGCGGTTTCCACCTGCCTGCTTCTGCCGGGATCGCGTTCAAGCGAAATCAAGCGGCTGCTACCGATCTTCAGGCAGATGACCGAGGAACTCGCTCGCCGGCATTCCGGCGTCCGCTTGCTGTTGCCGACGGTTCCGCGCCAGGAAAAACTGGTGCGCGAGATCACGGCCGGTTGGACGGTTCAGCCGGAAATATTGGTGGGAGCCACCGAGAAATGGGCTGCCTTCGACAAGGCGGATGCGGCAATCGCCGCGTCGGGAACGGTCATCCTAGAGCTTGCGCTAGCCGGCGTTCCCGTCGTTTCTACCTATGATGCCGACTGGCTTGTGCGGTTGCTGCACAACCGCATCCGCATCTGGAGCGGGGCGCTTCCCAATCTCATCGCCGATTTCCCGATCGTGCCGGAGTATTTCAACCAGAGCATTCGTCCGGGCGCCTTGACCCGCTGGGTCGAGCGGCTGTCCGGGCCGACGGCCCAGCGCGCGTCGATGCTCGACGGCTACGCGCTGGTACAGCAGCGCATGGCGACAAGCAGACCGCCGGGCGAATTGGGCGCCGAGATCGTCCTCTCCTATCTGCAAAATCGAAAGCCCGGTCATCTCTGACCGGGCTTTTCTCATTTCCTGATTTCCGTTTGGCGTTAACGCTTGGAGACCGGCACGTAGTCACGCTGCGGAGCGCCGACATAGAGCTGGCGCGGGCGGCCGATGCGCTGTTCCGGATCTTCGATCATTTCGTTCCACTGGGCGATCCAGCCGACGGTGCGCGCAAGCGCGAACAGCACGGTGAACATGGTGGTGGGGAAGCCCAGCGCCTTCAGCGTGATGCCGGAGTAGAAGTCGATGTTCGGGTAGAGCTTCTTCTCGACGAAGTACTCGTCGGTGAGCGCGATACGTTCGAGTTCCATCGCCACTTCGAGGAGGGGATCGTCCTTGTGGCCGAGTTCTGCAAGCACTTCATGCGTGGTCTTCTGCATGATCTTGGCGCGCGGATCGTAGTTCTTGTAGACGCGGTGGCCGAAGCCCATCAGGCGGAACGGATCATTCTTGTCCTTGGCCTTGGCGATGTATTCCGGAATGCGGTCAGCCGTGCCGATTTCGGCCAGCATGTTGAGCGCAGCTTCGTTCGCGCCGCCGTGGGCCGGGCCCCAGAGGCAGGCGATGCCAGCGGCGATGCAGGCAAAGGGATTGGCACCTGACGAACCGGCAAGGCGCACGGTCGAGGTCGAAGCATTCTGCTCGTGGTCGGCATGCAGGATGAAGATGCGATCCATGGCGCGCGACAACACCGGGTTCACTACATATTCCTCGCAAGGCACGGCAAAGCACATGCGCAGGAAGTTCGAGGCGTAGTCTAGATCGTTCTTCGGATAAACGAACGGCTGGCCGATATGGTACTTGTAGGCCATCGCGGCGATCGTCGGCATCTTGGCGATCATGCGCAGCGAAGCGACCATGCGCTGGTGCGGATCGGTGATGTCGGTCGAGTCGTGATAGAAGGCCGACAGGGCGCCGACGCAACCGCACATGACGGCCATCGGGTGGGCATCGCGACGGAAGCCGGTGAAGAAGCGCGACATCTGCTCATGCACCATGGTGTGGTGTGTGACGCGGTAGTCGAAGTCAGCCTTCTGCGCCTTCGTCGGCAGTTCGCCGTAAAGCAGGAGATAGCAGACTTCGAGGAAGTCGCCATGTTCTGCGAGCTGTTCGATCGGGTAGCCGCGGTGCAGGAGCACGCCTTCGTCACCGTCGATATAGGTGATCTTGGATTCGCACGACGCCGTCGACGTAAAGCCCGGGTCGTAGGTGAACATCTTGGTCTGCTTGTAGAGCGAGCCGATATCGACCACATCAGGACCGATGGACCCCGATCGCACTGGTAGCTCCGCCGACTTTCCATCGAATGTTACGACCGCGCTTTTTTCTGTCATGGGGACCCTCCGTCTTATGGCAACGTGGCACAGAGACCATGCCACGAAAATGAACGTTGCGAATTTGCTATATGATTTATTTTCGGCTGCCAAGCTGTACGAAAGGCAAATTGTGCGATGCGAAAATGTGCATATGGCGACGCAATAATCGCACGTTAGAGCAATATGTCCAACCGGATCAATAACTGTCAGGATAATGATGCGGTACCATTCCATATAGGTTTGCCGCTTTTTTCGGCAGATGACGTTCAGGTTGCGGTTGGGTGATGTTGGTTGCATGATCGACCTCTACCGTCTTAGGGGAGTGGTACCGTACGATGAGCGAGATCGAAGTCCGGTCTTTGATGCAGGACGCAGATCGTGTCGCTCCGGCACCACCCGCTTCGGTTTCGATCGGGAGCATGTCTGCAACGCCTGCGAATGCACGCGGCAACCTCGTTTTTCCCCTTGTCAAATCTTGCGCCGCGCTCGCGCACGCACGCCTCCGACCAGAGGCGATTGCCGCACACTGGCGCGAAGCGGTCGAAGAAGAATCGGCCTTCGGCCACGGATTGGTGCTTGTCCCCGTCCTGTTAGCCGCCGGCGTGCTGACGTGGCTCTCGCTGCCCTATGACCTCGGACTCATCAAACTTGCACTGCTGCTTTGCGTTTTCGGAATAGCCGCCTTGCTGTGCAACCTCCGTGTGCGCGCCCTGCGTGCGCCGAGGATCGCAGCGGGGCTGTTCACGGCGGGAATGATGCTTGCGGCGATCGAGGCATCGCGCATCGACACGATCGTTCTCGATGGACCGGTAACGACGAACCTGCGCGGCAAGGTATTTTCGCGCGAGAAGAATGATCGGGACCACTGGCGCTACGGAATTGTCATCGAGCAAACCACGAAGCCGACGTTGCGCCGTGCGCCGTTGAAGGCCATGGTGCTGTCGCGCAGCCCGCACGCGCCGTTGGCGATCGGGGCAACGATCGAGGGCAGGGCGCGTCTTTCGCCGCCTTCCGGCCCTGCGTTGCCAGGCCTCAACGACTTCGCATTCGATTCTTATTTCCGGCAGATCGGCGCCGTCGGTTACTTCTATGGTGCGCCACTTAGCCCGATAGCCGACGGTGCTGCGACGGTGGCGGACCGCTCGTTTTGGATGCGGATGGCGGAGTATCTGGCCGCGCTACGCGAAACGGTCGGCGAGCGGATCCGCACGGCAGTCGGTGGCGACACTGGTGCGCTCGCTGCAGCCCTGGTGACGGCGGAAGAAAGGGCGATTGGTCGCGACACCGTCGAGATGCTGCGACAGGCGGGCTTGGCGCACGTTTTGGCGATCTCCGGTCTCAACATGGTGCTTGCGGCAGGTACGTTTCTAATCGGAGCGCGTACCGTCTTGAGTGCGGTTCCCGGGTTGGCGCAGCGCGTGGCGATCAAGAAGGTTGCCGCTGCGGGCGCTCTGGCAATGGTCTTCCTTTACATCTTGATTTCCGGTGGAGCCGTATCCGCCGTCCGCGCCTGGATCATGATTTCGAACATGCTGGTTGCGGTCTTCTTCGACCGCATGTCGATCAGCCTGAGAAATATCGCGCTGGCTGCGATTGTCATCATCGTGATCACGCCATCTGCCGTTGCGGGGCCGGGCTTCCAGATGTCGTTCGCCGCCACGCTGGCGTTGGTTGCTGGCTATGCGCGCTGGCGCGAGCGTGCGGAAGCAGAAGAGCCGGCAGTCGCCGGGCGTTGGTGGGGCAGGCGGCTCGTCACGGGTTTCGTTATCGGCGTGGTTGCGACCTCATTGATCGGCGGACTTGCAACCGCGGTTTACTCTGCCGCCTATTTCCAGCGACTGCCGGCCTATGGGTTGCTCGCCAATATTCTCGCAGCGCCACTGATCAGCATTGTGATCATGCCGTTCGGCCTCTTCGCCATGGTGTTGACGCCTTTCGGTCTCGAGCAGTACCCGCTCSCCGTCATGGCTTGGGGCCTTGACGGTATGCTGGTGATCGCCCGCTTCGTCACGTCGCTCGACGGCGAGTTTCTGACCGGCCGCGTCGGGCCGCTGGCATTCGTTCTTATCGCTGCCGGCGGCGTTATTCTGTGTGTGTTGCGCACTTGGCTGGCAGGGCTCGGAGCCGTGCTGCTGTTTTCCGGACTCGTGTGCCTCGCGTTCGAAGACAGGCAATTGCCGGCGATCGTGGTATCGGAAGATGGGCGCCTCGTCGGATTGGTCACCGACGCCGCCATTGCGACGAACCGGGATCGTCCCTCCGACTTCCTTTTCTCTCAATGGCAGCGGGCATTGGCGGTCGACGCCCACGTCGCTCCGATGCCCGCGCAAGGGGCGGTCGCTGATGGTCTTTATCCCGAGGCGAAGCTACGGCCCGCGAAGGCGCAAACGAGGACCATCGATGCCGCGACAGCCGCCGCCATCCGTCACGATATCAACTCCGCGCTCGGCCAAGTTTCGCCGAATGCTTTTTCGTGCCGCGAGAAAGAATGGTGCATCGCTCGAAGCGATGCCGGCTGGACCGTTGCTCTCGTCGAAAACCCCTACCTGTTTGAGGTGCTGTGCAATCAGGTCGATCTGCTGATCGTGCCGGGAAGCACCGAGCGGACCTGTTCATCCGGCCGGGCGCGGATCCTGAGTGGACGCCTGCTGCGATTGGTAGGTGCGATCGAGATTTTCGCCGAGCCGGTTGCAGGCGATGAGCTTCCGAAAATGCGCTTCAAGACGTCGTTTACGTCGCTGCAACGCCCTTGGGAGCGGCACCGCGCATATGACTGGAGAAGTGACGGCTTCGTCGATAACTCTCCCGCCCTTTGAGATCTCGATTGAAACGCAGGCATGAAATTATTCTTGATCTTTATACTCCACAAATCCTTGTGTTTCGTTCATAGTTTGTCGTAAAGAGCGGCCAATGCACGTTGAGGTGGCCGAAATTCCGGCTGCCCTGTGATTTTTGTGATGGCGAAACGGACCAGTACGCGAGGAACAAGATGCCCAATCGAACACGATCGAAGCTGAATTTGTTGGCCGCAGCGACATTGGTGCTGGCTTCTGGTCTTCCCTCGACGGTCGTGTTTGCACAGGCGACAACCTCAACCGAAACGACCGCTCCTGCGGTCAGCCAGGCTCAAGACGCGGGACCTGCGGGAACGGCACGGGCCAATGCCAATGCAGCGGCCCGTGGCGAGCAGCCGACTGTCGACGGTCTTCCGGCCACCGGGTCTGAAGCCGGCGCACAAACACCGGCTGTGTCGATTGAGACGCCCGCAGCAGAAGCGGCGGCCAACCCAGTCCTGCCACACGACCTTTCGCCTATCGGCATGTTCCTTGCCGCCGACATGGTGGTGAAGGCAGTGATGATCGGGCTGGCGCTCGCCTCGGTCATCACCTGGGCGATTTTCGTGGCCAAGACGTTTGAACTCTTCGCCGCAAAGGCGCGCCTCAGCCGCGCCGTCCGTCAGCTCTCCGCTGCAAACGGGTTGGCAGAGCTTAAGTCCACATTCAACGGCAAGGCGGGCCCTGCCGCGGAAATGGTTGCCGCTGCGATCGATGAGATGGTGCGTTCGGAGGCTGTGCTCGATCACGCACCGGCAGCTGGTCTCAAGGAACGCGTCGCATCGCTGCTGACGCGTATCGAGGTTCGCGCCGGCAAGCGCATGACGAGCGGAACGGGCATCCTTGCCTCGATCGGCTCCGTCGGCCCGTTCGTCGGTCTGTTCGGAACCGTCTGGGGGATCATGAACTCCTTCATTGGCATCAGCAAAGCGCAGACGACCAACCTGGCGATCGTTGCTCCCGGTATTGCCGAAGCGCTGCTGGCGACCGCAATCGGTCTCGTTGCCGCTATCCCCGCCGTTATCATCTACAACTACTTTGCCCGCGCGGTGGGTGGCTACAAGGTGATCCTCGCCGACGCGGCAGCCGCCGTCGAACGGCTTGTCAGCCGCGATCTCGATCATCGCCTGGTCCGCAAGGCGCAACCGCGTCGCCAGGATGGCTTTGCCCATCCGGCAGACGCGTCGATCGCAAGGATCGGGTGAGACATGGCCGGCAAGGTTACCGACAGCGGCGGCGATCTCGACGAGAACAGCGAGATCAACGTCACCCCATTCATCGATGTCATGCTCGTTTTGCTGATCATCTTCATGGTCGCGGCACCACTTGCGACCGTGGACATGAAGGTCGATCTGCCGCAATCGGCCTCCAAGCCGACGCCGCGCGACGATAAGCCGGTCTTCGTCACGCTCAACGCCGACCTCGGTCTGGCGATTGGCAACGAAGAAACAGCCCGTGAGGAATTTGCGGTGGAGCTTCAGCGCCTGACGGAGGGTAACACCGAGACGCGCGTTCTGCTGCGTGCGGACAAGGCCGTCGACTACGGCGAGCTGATGACGGTCATGAACCTCATCCAGAACGCCGGTTATACGAAGATTGCCCTCGTTGGGCTCGAAGGGGCGCCTGGCCGCTGACGTCAGGCTCTCTCTGTTCTGGCGGCAGCCAGCGCCGCCGCCCGTGCCGGGCCGTGCAAACGTCGCTTCGGTGTTTCTCGTTCCTTTTTCCGCTGCAAGATGTCGCTGTCGCTTGAAACCAGCGGGAGGGCGATTTATGAGCTTATATAAAGGCGCCATATTTGGCAGCCAGAAGACGACTGCGCGGTCATCCGGGATACCGGTGCCGTGCCATCCGGACACGAGGGCAGTATGATGAATTTCGAAGCGGCGCGCACCAAGATGGTGGACAACCAGATCCGGACGACGGATGTGACGTCCCATGCGATCCTGTCCGCTTTCCTCTCCGTACCGCGCGAAGAATTCGTGCCTTCGCGGATGAAGGAACTCGCCTATATCGATGCCGACATCGAACTCGACGGCGCTAAGGGCGCAAGCCCGCGGTACCTGATGGAGCCGTCGCCGCTCGCCAAGCTGCTGCAACTCGCCGAAATCTCGAAGTCAGACGTGGTGCTGGAGATCGGCTGTGGCACCGGTTACGCCTCGGCGCTGCTTTCGTTGATCGCCGGTTCGGTCGTCGCACTCGAAAGCGATGAAGCGCTTGCCGCAACTGCGACGGAAACCTTGGCACGGCTGGGCTATGACAACGTTGCCGTGGTCACCGGCGATCTTGGCAAGGGATATGCCGGCGAGGCACCCTATGATGTCATTTTCGTTCATGGTTCGGTAGAAGTGCTTCCTCCGGCCTTGTTCGAGCAGTTGCGCGACGGCGGCCGGCTTATTGCCGTTGAAGGCTTCGGTAACGCTTCGCGTGCTAAGCTTTATGTCCATGAGCATGGGAAGACGTCCGAAAGGGCGGATTTCAACACTGCGGTCAAGCCGCTTCCCGGCTTCCGCCGCGAGCAGACTTTTGTTTTTTGAGGTGCCACTTATTGAGGTATCTCAACATTTGATTGTGCTGCTAAAATAGCAATGTTGCCAATTGGCAACGAACCACCTGTTTCTTTTTGAAATGATCGTGCGCAGTATCGGTGTACAGTTGTGATCAGGCCGAATCCGGGTTTCAAAGAGTGCTGAGGTAGTGATTTGCTCACCGGTGGGCGGTGTGAGCGCTTCATCGCCGTATTTAGGGCGGCCCGGTTTCGACGTCGGAATGGTGCCGCAGGAAATAGTGGGCTGGCTTTGCCGCCCCGATCGGAGAGGGAAGTATGGTGTCGATTGTCCGCAAAGCAGCCTTTTGGGCTGCCGTCTCGACGAGTGTACTGCTTGCGCCGCAGGCCGTGCTGGCGGAGACGATCTTCGGCGCAATGGCCAAAGCCTATGAAAATAACCCGGATCTGAACGCCGCGCGCGCTGGTCTTAGGGCGACCGACGAAGGGGTGCCGATCGCGAAGTCCGGGTTTCGTCCACAGGTTTCGGCTTTTGCAAACGGAACGCTTTCAAACGTCGACAACGAGCTTACCGGAAGCCGGGACTTTCATCAGGGGCAGATCGGTATCACCGTAACCCAGATGATTTTTGATGGCTTTCAGACGCTGAACAATGTTCGCGCCGCTGAATCGAATGTCTTCGCCAACCGCGAATCGCTTCGCGCAAACGAGATCCAGATTCTGCTCGCAGCAGCCACGTCCTACGCCAACATCGCGCGCGACCAGCAGATCGTTGTTATTCGCCGGCAGAACCTCGCCTTCCTCAGGGAACAGCTGAACGCATCCCAGGCTCGCCTTGACGTGGGTGAAGGCACCCGCACGGACGTCAGCCTTTCCGAGGCATCGCTTGCCGACGCGCAGTCGCTTCTGATTACCGCCATTGCGCAGTTGAAGCAGAGCGAATCAGTCTACGTGCAGATCGTCGGCGTTGCGCCGACGGGTATCAAGCAGCCGGGGCCGGCCACCAAGGGGCTTCCGCGTTCGCTCGATCAGGCTGTTGCCCTGGGATTGCGTCAGCACCCGACCATTCTCGCCGCCCAGTACAACGTCGATACGGCCGGCTTCCAGGTGAAGTCTGCTGAAGGCACCATGCTGCCCGGCGTGAGCATTCAGGGGCAGGTTGGACGCGTGACCGGCAACTCCGGCGACGGTCTTGACAGCAACGCGTCGAGCGTTACTGCCCGCCTGACGGTGCCGATCTACCAGGGTGGCGCGGAATACGGTCAGATTCGCCAAGCGAAGGAGACCTTGGGCCAGCAGCGCATCCTCGTCGATTCGCAGCGCGCCGCCGTTCAGCAGAACGTCGTGAGCGCACACGCCCAACTTGAGGCGGCAATTGCGCGCATCGGCGCCAACAAGACGCAGATCTCGGCGGCTAACATGGCGCTTGCCGGCGTCATCGAAGAGCGCAATGTTGGTCAGCGCACTACGCTCGACGTGCTCGATTCGCAGCAGACCGTTCTGAATGCGCAGGAACAGCTGGCTATCGCCCAGCGCGACGCCGTCGTCGCAAGCTACGGTCTGCTCGCTGCCACCGCGACACTGAGCGTCAAGAGCCAGGGCCTGCAGGTCGCGGAATATCGCGCCGAAGAGCATTACGAAGCCGTCAAGGACAAATGGTTCGGACTTCGAACCGTCGACGGCCGCTGATCAAAGAAAACGCCTCGGGAAACCGGGGCGTTTCTGCTTCTGCCGATCGAAACAAATCTGTGCAACAATCCAAGTGTCTGATTCGTGGCGTATGTTTCGTCCGCGGACTCACTTAAGGTTTGTTTGTTATCGGCACATGCGTCGTTTCGGGACACATGCTCTGCCGCGTCAAACGGGGATAGAAATGGCACAGCTCAATGTCGCGCGTGAACCTTCGATGGATGAGATTCTCGCATCCATTCGCAAGATCATCGAGAGCAATGAGCCGGGGCAGACCGATTTCTCCTCGCGTGACCAATACGAGGACGACGGCTCGGATGAGATTGAACTGACGATCGACAGCGAAATCGAGGCTGCCGCTTTCGGCAGGCGGGAGGACCATGGCGAGGCGTCCAAGCTCGCTACACCTTCGCCGGAGATCGAGGTGGCCGTCATTCCTTCGGAGCCGCATTCGAGCATCGCGCAGCCGCCGCTTTCGCTGGCGGACGTTGCAGCCCGAGTAAGGGCGGCCTCCGAGCGCCACACCATGAGCTATACCGCCAAAGAGCCGGTCAAGGATGTGCCTTCGCGCAGCGTTCAGGATAGTCCGGTCATCACGTCACGTATGGCAGCAGTGTCCGCGCCGCCGGCGCCGGTTGATCGTCTCTCGGTGAGCGCCGTACAAGAGCCCGTCAATCGGGCGGTAGCTGTTGAAGCGCTGAAGGTAGCAGACCCGGCACCCGTAGCCGTTTCGGGCGGACCGGTGGCTGTTATTGCCGAAGAGCCCGTGACCGAAAAGGCCGCGCCTGCGATCCTTTCACCCGAGGTTGGTCGTCAGGTCGCTCAGTCCTTCGACAATCTTGCCCAGGCGGTCGACCTCAGCACGCGGCGGTCGTTCGACGAAATTGCCGAAGAAATGCTGCGCCCGATGCTGCAGGAATGGCTGGACGACAACCTACCGACCTTGGTTGAACGGCTGGTGCGTGAAGAGATCGAACGCGTCGCGCGCGGCCCCCGGCGCTAGGATCTGAACCTTTCCGATACAGAGGCCGCGGAACAGTCGCGGCCTTTTTGCGTTCGTGTTGACTTGCACCGGTCGTTCCGGTTTACAAGACATAGACATCAATCTCCAAAATTGGCTTCAAAATGCTTGATAAGACCTACGATTCCGCATCCGTCGACCCACGTATCGCCAAGAAGTGGGACGAAGAAAACGCGTTTCGTGCGGGTGCGGGAGCAAAGCCCGGCGCCGACAGCTTCTGTATCGTGATCCCGCCACCGAACGTGACGGGCTCGCTGCACATGGGCCATGCGCTGAACAACACGCTGCAGGACGTGCTGGTACGGTTCGAGCGCATGCGCGGCAAGGACGTGCTGTGGCAGCCGGGCATGGACCATGCCGGTATCGCCACGCAGATGGTCGTCGAGCGCAAGCTGATGGAACAACAGCAGCACCGCCGCCAGATGGGCCGTGAAGCCTTCATCGAGAAGGTCTGGGAGTGGAAGGCCGAATCCGGCGGGTTGATTTTCAACCAGCTGAAGCGGCTTGGCGCTTCCTGCGACTGGTCGCGCGAGCGCTTCACCATGGACGATGGTCTGTCGGAGGCCGTCCTCGAAGTGTTCGTCTCGCTCTACAAGGAAGGCTTGATCTATAAGGACAAGCGTCTGGTCAATTGGGACCCGAAGCTGCTGACGGCGATTTCCGACCTGGAGGTCGAGCAGCACGAAATCAACGGAAACCTCTGGTACCTGCGCTATCCACTCGAGCCGGGTGTCACCTATCAGCATCCGGTCGCCTTCGACGAAAACGGCAAGGCGACGGAATGGGAAACTCGCGACTACCTGGTCGTTGCCACCACGCGGCCGGAAACGATGCTTGGCGACAGCGGTATTGCCGTCAATCCGGAAGACGCGCGCTACAAGCCGCTCATCGGCAAACACGTCATTCTGCCGATTGTCGGCCGCCGTATCCCCGTTGTCGGTGACGACTATGCCGATCCGACCGCTGGAACGGGCGCCGTCAAGATTACGCCCGCGCACGATTTCAACGATTTCGACGTCGGCAAACGTGCAGGCCTCGCAGCCATCAACATCCTGACCATCGAAGGTCGGATCACCATCAAGGACAATGAGGAGTTCCTCGAGGGCCTCAGCGACCCCGCGGCCCTGCATGGCGCCTGGGATGAGCTTGAGGGCAAGGACCGTTTCGAAGCGCGCAAGATCATCGTTCGGATCTTCGAGGAAGGCGGCCTGCTCGACAAGATTGAGCCGCACAAGCACATGGTCCCGCACGGCGACCGTGGCGGGGTGCCGATCGAGCCGCGCCTGACCGAGCAATGGTATGTCGATGCGAAGACGCTGGCGAAGCCCGCGATCGCATCGGTCAAGGAAGGTCGTACCAACTTCGTCCCGAAGAACTGGGAGAAGACCTATTACGAATGGATGGAGAACATCCAGCCCTGGTGCGTCTCGCGCCAACTCTGGTGGGGACACCAGATCCCGGCCTGGTATGGCCCGGACGGCCAGGTCTTCGTAGAGAAGACCGAGGAAGAGGCGCTGCACGCCGCGATCCAGCACTATCTGGCGCACGAAGGTCCAATGAAGGCCTATGTCGAAGACCTGCTTGAAAACTTCAAGCCGGGCGAGATCCTGACCCGTGACGAAGACGTGCTGGACACCTGGTTCTCGTCGGCGCTCTGGCCGTTCTCGACGCTCGGCTGGCCGAACGAAACGCCGGAACTCGAAAAATACTATCAGACCGATGTTTTGGTCACCGGCTTCGACATCATCTTCTTCTGGGTCGCCCGCATGATGATGATGGGTCTGCATTTCATGAAGGATGCGGACGGTACGCCGGTCGAGCCGTTCCACACCGTCTATGTCCACGCGCTCGTTCGCGACAAGAATGGGCAGAAGATGTCGAAGTCCAAGGGCAACGTCATCGACCCCTTGGAACTGATGGACGAATACGGTGCCGACGCGCTGCGCTTTACCCTGGCGATCATGGCCGCCCAGGGGCGCGACGTGAAGCTCGACACCGCTCGCATTGCCGGCTACCGCAATTTCGGAACGAAGCTCTGGAACGCCACGCGTTTTGCCCAGATGAACGGCGTCACCAATAGTGACGGCTTCATCCCCGAGGCATCGTCGCTGACGATCAATCGCTGGATCCTGACCGAGCTCTCACGGACGATCCGCGATGTCACCGAAGCGCTCGAAGGCTTCCGGTTCAACGAGGCCGCTGGCAGTCTCTATCGGTTCGTCTGGAACCAGTTCTGCGACTGGTACCTCGAACTGCTGAAGCCGGTCTTCAGCGGCGAGGATGAAGCGGCAAAACGCGAATCCCAAGCTTGTGTCGCCTATGTTCTCGATGAGATCTACAAGCTGCTGCACCCCTTCATGCCCTTCATGACCGAAGAGCTCTGGGATCAGACGGCGGGCGAGGGGCGTGAGCGCGCGGGCCTGCTCTGCCACGCGGAATGGCCGTCTGCCTCCTACGCCGACGATGCCGCAGCTGACGAGATCAACTGGCTGATCGATCTGGTTTCCGGCATCCGTTCGGTCCGTTCGGAAATGAACGTCCCGCCGGCAGCGACCGCACCACTCATCGTGGTCGCAGCCAATGCACTGACGCGCGAGCGGCTAGAGCGGCATGCTTCGGCCATCGGTCGCCTGGCGCGCGTCGAGCATATCGACCATGTGGCGGTGGCGCCGGGCGGCAGCGCGCAGATCGTCGTTGCGGAGGCAACGTTCTGCCTGCCGCTTGGCAACCTGATCGATCTCTCGGCCGAAAAATCGCGTCTGGAAAAAGCGATCTCCAAGGTCGAAGTCGAGCGGGAACGTATCCTCAGCAAGCTGGCCAACGAGAAGTTCGTCGCCAATGCAAAGCCGGAGCTGGTCGAAGCCGAGCGTGAACGTCTCGTTGAACTGGATCTGCAGAAGGACTCCCTCGGCATCGCCTTGGCGCGGGTTGCAGAAGCCGGCTGAGGGTACTGCAAGCTCTGATCTTGTGTCATCCGCGGCGGAAACGTCGCGGATTTCGCATTTTCTGGCGAGATCGCTAGAGGTGTCGCCAAGCCGATTCGTTCGGCCAAAACAGTGGCTTTCTGACGCACCGACCTGGGAGTTAGAGCCCCGCTTTCAAACCCAAATTCGCGTTTTTTCCTGCAAAAACCAATGCTGTTGTTGTTGAGTAACACTTTCGGGTTATGCTGGTAAAATATCCTAACATTAGTCGATAAATACCCGTATTGCGCAAAAATATTTCAAATTGTTTGGATTGTGTTCAGATGATGAGAATCTTACGTAAATTTTATGGCGCACATGAGCACAATACCCCTGGAAAGCGGCATTTGCGATTTCACACGATCGTGAGAATACTTTTCGCACAGGCGACGTGAGGTGGATTGTCGCAGATTGAAATGCAGGGGGAGGAGCTTAATGGCTCATGAGAATTTGAAGCGGGGCGTCTTTGCGTTGGCGGCCGGAATTCTGGTTGCATCGGCGGCGCACGCTGGCGGTCTTGAACGCGGCGGTTACAATATCGACCTGCTGTTCGACCCGTCGGACTATGCAGCGGAAGCGACGACAACCTATGTCAACCCGCAGCGCGAACTGAAGAACGTCAGGGATACGAATACGACGTCTGCAGCCTTCCCATTCAACGGAACCGGACCCGGTACTGGCGGTGGCAATCTGAACTCCCGTCCCAATTCTGTCGAAGACACGGAGAGCTATTGGGTGCCGCGTGTGGGCATCAAGGCCCGCTTCGGAGAGGACGTCGACTGCATGGCTGACTATTCGCAGCCATGGGGAGCTCATACAAATCCGGGCGTAAATTGGGCCGGCGCCAACAACAACATTGAGACGAAGGTCGAGAGCGACAACTACGCCGCGACTTGCTCATACAAGTTTGACATGGGGCAGGGCCAGTTCCGCGTCATCGGCGGCGTCTTTTACCAAGAGGTCGGCGGCTTCAAGGAGAGATTGGTACAGGATTTCACGGGTGTGCCGCCGGCATTCGGCGGGTTGCAATCCGGCATCGGCAGGCTGGATCTCCAAGGTGACGGTTGGGGTTGGCGCGCCGGCGTCGGCTACGAAATACCGGAGTACGCGGTACGCGCAAGCTTGGTCTATAACAGTGCCGTTGATCTGGATAATCTGGCGGGTACGATCGATCTGCGCAATGTGCGCGGACCGGCGCCGGTCAACTTCTACGATGTGGCCGGGTTCGCCTCCATGCCGGACTCGCTCGAGCTCAAAGTTCAATCCGGTATTGCACCTGGCTGGGTCGCGTTCGGTTCGGTCAAGTGGACGGACTGGAGCCAGCTTCAGGTTCTCAAGTTCTGCCCGCCTTCCGGCGGTACCCTGGAGCAGCCTTGCACCTCGCTCGACCTGCTCTATCGCGACGGCTGGACGATCTCTGGCGGCGTTGGTCACAAGTTCAATGAACAGTGGAGCGGTGCCGTCAGCCTAACGTGGGATCGTGGCACGAGCCATGGCTATGGCACACAGTCCGACACTTGGGCGCTGGGCACCGGTGTTGCCTATTCGCCCACGAAGAATGTTGAGTTCCGCCTTGCAGGTGCTGTCGGTATCCTGACGAGCGGCAGTTCTGGCGCCGTCAACTTCGACGGCCAGGTCATCGGAGACGATGTTTCCTACGACTATGGCAACGACTTCTTCGGTGCGATTTCGACAGCGATCAAAGTAAAATTCTGATCCTCCATTGATCAGGACGCGCAAGGCCCGGTTTCATCACCGGGCCTTTCTTTTTGCCTTGAGCGACATCTGTTGGTGACTGTTCCGCTCGACGCCAATGTGACGATTCAGCAACACATTTAATGCTAGAGTTTGCTAGGGTCGGACTCAAGGTCAGTATGTCCATTTCCCGCCACAAACAGGGAGCAGCGATGTTAAGGACAAACGTGCGACTTGAGGATCGGGCCCGCAATGTTTGTAACGAAATGACGTCATGTGTCGTCTTGAACGAACTGCCGCACTTCCGCGGAAATGGTTCGGTAAGGCTACACACAATGGAGTTTCATTCTGGACTGAGTGAGCCGGTGTTTTCGGCGGTTTCGGTGAACAAGTGAATGGCAAAGAGTCATTCAGGCGTTTGTGTTTGCAGCGGTGATGAGTTCGGCGTGGCCGGCTGGAACGGAAGAATTAGACTGTGATGCTTGCGGGTGAACTGAAGTCTCTGAAGGTTGCGATGCTCGGCGTGTCGCTGGTGGTCGGCGGCGCTACGGCTGGTCCGGCACGTGCCTTTGATCCGGGCACCGGTGTCAGCAAGGAATCCGGTCCGTTTGCCCTGTTCAAATTCGGCTTCTCCGCCTACAAGAACGGCCGCAAGGACGAAGCGGTCGAAGCCTACCGCTATGCCGCCGAAAAGGGGCATACCGGCTCCCGCTGGGCGCTTGCCAATATGTATGCCTACGGCGACGGCGTCGCCGAAAACGACCTCGAAGCCTTCAAGATTTACAGCGAGATTGCCCAGCAGGGTGTCGAACCTGGCTCCGAGGATACGGGCTACTTTGTCAACGCGCTGATCTCGCTTGCCGGCTACTATCGTCGCGGTATTCCGGACAGCCCCATCAAGTCCGACATGTCGCAGGCACGTCAGCTTTACTTTCAGGCTGCATCGACCTTCGGCGTATCGGAGGCGCAGTTCCAGTTGGCGCGCATGTTGCTTTCGGGCGAGGGCGGCAACGTCAACGTCCAGCAGGCCAAGAAGTGGCTGAACCGCGCACGCAAGAACGGTCATGCCGGCGCCATGGGCGTTTTCGGCAATGTCATTTTCCAGGAAGGTCAGACCATCCGCGGTCTCGCCTACATGACCGCGGCACTCGATCAATGTTCGCCGAAGGATCGGCCATGGCTGCAGTCGATGCAGGAACAGGCATTTTCTCTGGCAACCGAAGATGATCGCCGTAAGGCGATCAACCTGTCGCAGAACATGCACACGCAGGGCGACGACGACTAGGCGCTGCCCTTGGCGTCACCTCCGCTTCAAAGCGGACGTTCGAACGCGAAATAGCCCGCGACCGGTACGTGGTCGGATGGTTTTTCCCAGGCCCGCACGTGCTTCTCGATCGACGTCGAGACCAGCCTGTCCGCCGCTTCCGGCGATAGCATCAGGTGATCGATCCGTATCCCGAAATTCTTCGGCCAGCATCCGGCCTGATAGTCCCAGAATGAGTAGAGGGGAACGTCATCCGTGGTCGAGCGCACTGCGTCAGTCAGGCCGAGATTCCGCAACTGGCGAAAAGCCTGGCGTGTCTCAGGCAGGAACAGCGCATCGTTCTGCCAGACCTTGACGTCCCAGCAGTCGTGTTCCTCGGGGATGACATTGTAGTCGCCGGCAAGAATGAGCGGCTCTTCCAGTTCCAGCCGACGTTGCGCGTAGGCGGAAAGGCGCTCCATCCAGCGCAGTTTGTAAGGGTACTTCTCGCTATCGACCGGGTTGCCATTTGGCAGGTAGAGCGAGCAGACGCGGATGACGCCGCCGGAGACGGAGAAGACGCCTTCGATAAATCGAGCCTGCTCGTCCGCGTCGTCGCCCGGCAGACCGCGGTTGACTTCGTCAGGTTTCAGCTTGGAAAGCAGCGCAACGCCGTTGAAGCCTTTCTGGCCGTGCGTTTCGACGTGATAGCCGAGCGCTTCGATCTCAAGGCGCGGGAAGTTTTCATCGACCGACTTGATCTCCTGCAGGCAGACGATGTCCGGGTTCGATTCTTTCAACCACGCCAGCAGGCCGTCGATTCGCGCCTTGACGCCATTGATGTTCCAGGTGGCAATCTTCATGGCTCGAAACGCCCTTCTATGTCAGTGAATCCTTCCGGACGGCTTCTTGTAACGACTCGGGATTCGTTTGACAAATCCGATACCTGCGGTCTTTTCGCGGAGAAAGGCCCCGTACATCAATAACGGGCAGCGCTTTTCACGCACTTGCCGTATGCGGGCATGCCGTTGAATTGATTCCCACCCGCCGAAGGCTATAGTCCCCCACATGATCGACCTCATCCAGAACTATTGGCCGCATTTCCTCGTTTTCCTGTCTTTCGTCTTGGGCGTGCCGGCGGCCATCCATGCCGCCATGACCAAGGACGATGTTCGGGCGGCAGCCGGTTGGGTCGGCGTCGTGCTGCTGTCACCGATTGTTGGGGCGGTCGTCTATGGTGTTGCCGGCATTAACCGCATCCGCCGCTCGTCCATCGGCATGCAACGCTCGTTGCTGCGCGGCCGCGGCCCCGATCAGTTCGGGCGCTTCGATGTATCCGATGCCGAGATTGGCACGCGTTTCGGCCAACGATTCTCGGCAATGAAAATCCTCGGTGACCGGGTGTCGCGGCATGCGATGTCCACAGGCAACCGCATAAGCATGCTCGAGGGCGGGGATGCGGCCTATACCGCCATGCTGCATGAGATCACCCACGCGCGCCGCAGCATCCTGCTTGAAAGTTACATCTTCGATCGAGACGCGCTCGGCTTGCGCTTCGCCGATGCATTGATAGCGGCGCGTGGGCGAGGGGTCGAGGTACGGGTGCTGATCGATGCGGTGGGCGCACGCTACTCCGTACCGAGCATCGTCGGTTATCTCAAGGCTGCGAGCGTGCCCACGGCCGTCTTCAACGGCAACATCATCATGGGGCTCAGATTGCCCTATGCCAATCTGCGCACGCACCGGAAGATCCTGGTCGTCGATGGCAAGGTCGCCTTTGCCGGCGGCATGAACATCCGCGCCGGCTTCACCACCGAAATCGCCGGTCCCGAAGCGGCCTATGACACCCATTTCCGCATCACCGGGCCTGTCGTTGCCGACATCTTCCAGGTTTCTGCCGAGGATTGGCAGTTTTCGACGGGTGAACTTCTGGCAAGTGACACGTGGAAAATCGAGCCGACCTCGCCGGCGGCAAAGGCGCCCGGCATTCTGATGCGCGCTGTACCGTCGGGGCCCGACAAAACGAATGAAACCAATCACAAGATGCTGATGGGTGCGTTCTCGGTGGCGCGAAAGAACATTCGACTGATGTCGCCCTATTTTCTTCCTGACCGGGAGTTGATCAGCGCGCTTGTGACGGCCGCCCGCCGTGGCGTAGAGGTGGATATTGTCGTGCCCGCGGTCAACAATCTGCTGCTGGTCGACCGCGCCATGACAGCGCAGTTCGATCAGGTGTTGAAGGGGCATTGCCGCGTCTGGCGCGCAAAGGGTGCCTTCAATCACTCCAAGCTGCTCGCCGTTGATGAGACTTGGGCCTATGTCGGCTCGACGAACCTCGATCCGCGGTCGCTACGCCTCAACTTCGAATTCGATCTCGAAGTGCTCGATGACGGCTTCGCACGCGATGTCAGCAGCCGCATCGCCGCAATCGCGGAGTCTGCGGAAGAGGTGACGCTAAAGGATTTGAATGCCCAGCCTTTAGCTGCGCGCTTGGCAAACCGCCTGCTCTGGCTGGGATCGCCATATCTGTAGCAATGAGCGGCGCACGGGAATGCGCCCGCTTGGGTCAGATGGAAAAACTCGTTCCGCATCCGCAGCTTGCGACAGCATTCGGATTCTTTATCTGAAAGGACTGGCCGAGCAGGTTGTCGATGAAGTCGATCTCCGAGCCACCCATATAGACGAGCGACAAGCTGTCGATCAGGACCTTGGCATCGTCCTTTTCAAGCACGAGGTCGTCGTCGTTCGCATCGTCGACCAGATCAAATTTGTACGAGAAGCCCGAGCAGCCACCGCCCTCGACGGAAACCCGCATGGCATTCTTATGGCCGTCCGAATGCAGAATGGTGGCGATCCGCTTGGCGGCCGCGTCGGAAAGGGTCACTGTTTCCTGTGTCATATTTGCCTCCTGCCGGGGTCAAGAACCGGAGAGATTCGTTTTCATTGCATATTCGGCACTTGGCCGGTTTCGACATGTCTTTTAATGTCGAGCGCCAAACCGTTGCTTTGACTTCCGGAATCGGTCGATGTTTGGTCGACGCTTTCCCGTAGCTTTCACTATAGGTATGAAGGCTTGAATGTCCCGTCAATGGGGCGACCACGCAGGTGTGAAATGACGTTCGACAAAAATGCGCTCGGCTTCGGTTACGGTGAACATGCGCCATTCGCGTCGAATCCCTGGGCGACGCGCGGCAGGCTCTACCCGGAAGCGACAAGCCCGACGCGGTCCGATTTTCAACGTGACCGCGACCGCATCGTGCATACGACCGCCTTTCGCCGGCTAAAACACAAGACGCAGGTCTTCATCGCCGCCGACGGCGACCACTATCGCACCCGCCTGACCCACACGATCGAGGTGGCGCAGATTGCACGCGCGCTGGCGCGAGCGCTGAAGCTGGACGAGGACCTCGCCGAAGGCGTGGCGCTCGTCCATGATTTCGGCCACACGCCGTTCGGGCATACGGGCGAGGATGCGCTGCATGAGATGCTCAAGCCCTATGGCGGCTTCGATCACAACGCCCAATCGTTGCGTATCGTCACCAAACTCGAGCGGCGCTACGCCGAGTTTGACGGCCTGAACCTCACCTGGGAAAGCCTGGAGGGGCTGGTAAAACACAATGGGCCGCTTCTGAGCCTTGACGGGCAGGGCACCCACGGCCCGGTGCCGCAGCCGATCCTGGACTATTGCGCTATTCACGACCTTGAGCTTGCAAGCTTTGCGAGCCTCGAAGCACAGGTGGCGGCGATCGCCGATGATATCGCCTACAACACCCATGATATCGATGACGGTCTGAGGTCCGGCTACCTGACCTTCGAGATGCTGGAGGACGTGCCGTTTCTCGCCCGCCTGATGCGCGAGGTCAGCGATCGTTATCCCGGCCTTGAAGCGAGCCGCTTCACCCATGAGATTATGCGCCGCCAGATCACGGCGATGGTCGAGGACGTGATTGCGGTCGCGCAGACGCGCCTCCGGGATATCAGGCCCGAAAGTGCCATGGATGTCAGGCAGGCTGGTAGGGTCATAGCGACATTCTCGGACGAGATGGGCGAGACCGACAAACAGATCAAGAGACTGCTGATGACGCGGATCTATCGCCATCCCGAGGTGATGCGGGTGCGCGAAGGAGCTGCGTCGATCGTTTGCGATCTCTATCGCGCCTTCATGGCCGACCCTTTGCTGATGCGCGAACATTATTGGATCGACCAGATCCCTGGTATGGCCGAGCCGGCGCGGGCGCGTCATGTCGGCGACTATCTGGCCGGAATGACGGATACCTTCGCCATCAGTGTCCACCGCCGTTTGTTTGACCATACGCCCGATTTGCGGTAGGGACGCCCCGCCCGGAGGCTTTTGGTTCAACCGAACCGGGCCTCCTTTTGAGTTTTGCACCGACCATATTCTGTCGGGAAAAGCGGACGGATCAGATGAATCTCTTCACGGACTTCGAATCAAGAATTAAGGATATTCTCGAAACGCTTGATGTCGTTCGAGAAAAGCGATCCGAACTTGACTTCGCCCGTATCAATGTCGAGCCGCCGCGCGACCCCAGCCATGGCGATGTCGCGACCAATGCCGCGATGGTGCTTGCCAAACCGCTGGGCATGAATCCGCGCGCGCTTGCCGATCTGATCGTCGAGAAGCTCAAGCAGGACCCTGAGGTCACCGATGTTTCCGTTGCCGGTCCAGGCTTCATCAACGTGCGGCTTTCCGTCTCCTACTGGCAGAAGCTGTTGACCGCGATGGTTCGCACCGGTGCGGACTACGGCCGCAGCACGACCGGTGCCGGCCGCAAGGTCAACGTCGAATACGTGTCGGCCAATCCGACCGGGCCAATGCATGTCGGCCATTGCCGCGGTGCCGTCGTCGGCGACGCGCTTGCGAACCTGCTAGCCTTTGCCGGCTACGAGGTGACCAAGGAATATTACATCAACGACGCCGGCTCGCAGATCGATGTGTTGGCGCGTTCGGCCTTCCTTCGCTACCGGCAGGCGCTTGGCGAGGAGATCGGCGAGATCCCGTCGGGCCTCTATCCCGGCGATTATCTCGTACCCGTCGGCGAGGCGCTGGCCGACGAATTCGGCACGAGCCTGCGGCTGATGCCCGAGGACAAGTGGATGCCGCTGGTCAAGGAGCGCACTATTGATGCGATGATGGTCATGATCCGCGAGGATCTTGCCGCCCTGAACGTCACCCATGATGTCTTCTTCTCGGAGCGGACCCTGCATGCCAATGGCGCTGCCAAGATCCGCACCGCGATCAACGACCTGACCTTCAAGGGCCACGTCTACAAGGGCACGCTGCCACCGCCGAAGGGCCAGCTGCCGGAGGACTGGGAAGACCGGGAGCAAACGCTGTTCCGCTCGACCGAGGTCGGCGACGATATCGACCGGCCTTTGATCAAGTCGGATGGCAGTTATACCTACTTCGCTGCCGACGTTGCTTACTTCAAGGACAAGTTTGACCGCGGCTTCGACGAAATGATCTATGTGCTCGGCGCCGACCACGGTGGTTACGTCAAGCGGCTTGAGGCGCTGGCACGCGCGGTGTCTGGCGGTGCGTCGAAGCTGACTGTACTGCTTTGCCAGTTGGTCAAGCTCTATCGCGAGGGTGAGCCGGTCAAGATGTCCAAGCGTTCCGGTGACTTCGTGACGTTGCGCGACGTCGTTGATGAAGTCGGACGCGATCCGGTCCGGTTCATGATGATCTACCGGAAGAACTCCGAGCCGTTGGATTTCGATTTTGCGAAGGTGACAGAGCAGTCCAAGGACAACCCGGTCTTCTACGTGCAGTACGCACATGCGCGTTGCCGGTCTGTCTTCCGTCAGGCTGCGGACGCTTTCCCCGAACTCGACCTGTCCACCGTCGATTTTGCCGGCGCAATCAATGGCCTGATCGTCGATCCGGCGGAGCTGCAGCTGGTCGCCAAGCTCGCAGAATATCCGCGCGTCGTGGAGGCTGCGGCACTGGCGCAAGAGCCGCATCGCATCGCGTTTTACCTTTACGATCTTGCCGCTGCCTTCCATGGACACTGGAACAAAGGTAAAGAGAATCCGGAATTACGTTTTGTTAACGATAAAAATAGAGAATTAAGTACTGCCAGACTCGGGCTGGTGCATGCTGTCGCTTCCGTACTGAAGTCGGGCCTGTCCATTACAGGCACCTCTGCACCGGAAGAAATGCGATAAGTATTGTCACCATTTTCCCACAATGCACTGGCAAGTGAATGCAGGCAATTGTGAGTGGAGAGCATGGCAGACAAACAATTCGCACGAAGCGGGCCGGCTGAATTCGATGTATTGGCAGACGATGATCCGTTGGCCGAACTCGCCCGGATCGTCGGCTACGATGCCCGGCCGGCTGTCCAGCAGTTGCAGGAATTGCAACGCCACCAGGAAGCCGTCCGGCAAGATCCGACGTTCGATCTCGAGGAAGAGCTCCTTCGAGAGTTCGATACCTATGATGCGCCGCGCGCGGCAGATGTTCAGCCGGACAACGATCCAGTTGAAACTGTAGCTGCGCCCGCAGAAGAGCTTCAGCAGGTCGAGCCGGTGCTTGAATTTGCGCCAGCCGAGTTTGCTGTGGCCGAATCGGCGCCAATCGAAGATGCGCCGGCGATTAAACCGGAGTATCAGCCGGTCGAACTCGCAGAGACATGGCCAGAGGCCGCTCTTGAAGAAGTCGACCGCGGCCACGCCGAATTCGTTGCGGTTCCCGAGGCGACGTCCACTTCGATCACTGACGTAACGGGATACGACGTGGTTTCGGAAGCGGTCGAGCCGACCTTCGATCTGGAACGCGAACTCGAGCTCTCGCTCGGTGACGTCGATCTTTCTCCGACGGCCGAGATTGCGCCGATCAAACAGCACGTTGGTGCACCTGAAGAATGGCATGCGCCGGTCGAGGACATTTCGTTCGACGTTTCCGATTTCGCCGATCAACTGGCAACAGAGCAGGCCTCGCTGTCCGTCGAGCCAGCCTTCGAAGTGGCTCCGGCCGCCGAGGCCAGCAACGCCTATGCGTCGGACAATGCCTATTCGTACGAACCGACAGTGATCGAGCAGGTCGCTCCGGTTGCCGTAGAGCCGGCTTTCGAACCGGCTCCGGCTGCCGAGGGCAGCAACGCCTATGCGTCGGACAATGCCTACTCGTACGAACCGGCAGTGATCGAGCAGGTCGCTGCGGTTGCGGCAGAGCCGACAACAGATAACGCCGTCGATGAGCTTCTTGCCGATATCGAGCGGTTTCCGGTACCGGCTGCGACCGGCCTGGTCGCCGCTGCAGTTCACACTCATCCTGCGATTCATGCGCGGGCCGAGCCGGCTGTCGTGGCTGCGCCACCTGTCAAGAAGAGCCCCTATCCCTTCACGCCGACGTTCAGTCGCGCCACCCCGGTCGCTTCGCCCTCGGGTGCCGGCCAGCAGCGCGCCTTTGCTGGTCCGATCGTCTCGTCGATCCCTGCTGCCGCAGCACCTGTAGCCGCCGCACCGGTGGCCGCAGCGGTTGCGCCAGAGGCTGTCGTCGAGCCCGCTCTTCCGGCTACCGAGCCGGAGAACGAGCCGAGCTTCGACATCGAGAACTTCGAAATGGAGCTCTCGGATGTGGCGATGGAAATGGAGCTTCCGGAATTCGACGCTTCTGAGGATATCGCCGCCGCAGTGCAGCAGCCGGTTTTCGCCGCTATCGAGCAGGAGCCGGTACAGCATGAAGAGCCCTTCGTAGCACCGTCGGTCGCAGCTGCGCCCTTAGAAATCGAAGAGCCGCCGGTTGAAAGCGTTCTGCCGTTCGATCCGTCGATGATCGCTGAAGCCGATACCGGCGTCGCACCGATCGCCGATATGGATGTACCGCAACTGCCGGTCATCGAGACAGAAAAGCCGGTCGCTTATCCCGCCGACTACGATCTCGATATCGACGCGGAAATGGCCCAGCTCTTCGGGACGCCGGCACCATCCGTCAGGGAGACGCAGGCTCGCCCCGTCGAGGCTCGTGAACCTGCACGCTCCGCGCCGGCAGCCAAGCCGGCCGCATCGCTCGGCGCAGCACCGATGGATGATTTCGACGAGTTCGAGAAGGCAATGGAAGAAGACTTCCGTCGCTCGATGGTCGAACGTCAGAACACGCCGCGCGAATCCGAGCGCGCTCAGCCTATGTCCGGCCAGGCCGACGCCGGTGTTTATAACGAATACGGCTCCGGTCGCTGCTCGCAGCGCACAATGCTGCTCGCTGCAAGCGTCGCCGGCATCATCATTCTCGGTGGTGCAGGCGTCTACGCCTGGATGGGTGGCAGCGATGCCGTTTCGTCCGGCGAGGGTCCGAAGATCATTCTCGCCGACAAGTCCCCGGTAAAGGTCGTGCCCGAGGAAAAGGGCGGGAAGACCGTGCCGAACCAGGACAAGGCCGTCTATGACCGCGTTGCCGGTGCTCAGGGCACGGGTCCTCGGCAGGAGGCACTCGTCTCCTCGACCGAGGAACCGATGGACGTCGTCCAGCGGACGCTGACACCGGAAAACCTGCCGAATGACGGCAGCGATGAAGCGGATGCTCTGGGTGCTTCACCGAATGCGGACGAGGAGTCTGCCCGCCTTCTGCCTGGTGACGGTGCTGCCGTGCCGGCTGATCAGGAAGAGGACAAGGCTCCCGCAGTCGCGCCGCGAAAAGTACGCACGATGATCGTCAAGCCGGACGGCACGCTCGTCGCCCGCGAAGAGCCGGTTGCTGAACCGGCGACGGAAGTTGCTGGCAACACCCAGCCGGTTCCGGCAACGGCTTCGGGTCAGGTTGCGGCGTCGGGCACTGAGGGCCAGGCGACAGCCACGGGCGCCGGTTCCGAACTTCGCGCAGCCGGCGAGGCACTTGCAGGTGCCGACCAGGTCGCACTTGCTGCCGCGAGCGACGCCACGGTAAACGCCGCTGGCGTTGAGGCACCGCTGCCTCAGACCCGCCCGACCGGGCAGGCTGGCAACGTGGCTGGCGCCGTACCTGAAAGCGCAAGCGCACGTCCGGCGGAAACGCAGGCCGCCGCCAACCCTGCAACGGATACCCAGCAGGTTTCGACGGCATCAGTGCCGGCTGGCACCTACTTCATCCAGGTGGCGTCGCTGCCCTCCGAGGCCGAAGCGAAGAAGTCCTACAACAGCCTTTCGAACAAGTTCGGAAGCGTTATCGGTGGTCGCGGCGTGGATATCCGCAAGGCGGAGATCGCGGGTAAGGGCACCTACTATCGTGTCCGCATCCCGGCCGGTTCGCGCGAAGAGGCCAATGCGCTTTGCTCGCGCTACAAGGGCGCTGGTGGCAGCTGCCTCGTGACCAAGTAGTCACAGCAGCAATATTATCCCCAGAGGGGCGCGGCAGAGATGCCGCGCCCTTTCACGTTTCAGTGACAGTAGTCTGTGCATGACGCGCACCGATAGCTATTCTCGCTTCGCTGTGGGCAAGCCGCGCATTATGCTTTTGGCATGAGCGAATCAAAAGCATTTATCTCCGGCTGCAAGGGTCTTTCTCTTTCGAGCGAAGAGCGCAGCTTCTTTGATGGCGAGCGGCCCTGGGGCTTCATCCTCTTTGGCCGCAACATTGGCGAGGAACAGCAGATTTCCGATCTGGTCGCGGCGCTACGTGACAGTATCGGCAATCCCGCGGCACCCGTGCTGATCGACCAGGAAGGCGGACGTGTTCAGCGCATCCGGCCGCCGCTTGTTCAGCAGTATCCGAATGGTGCGGCGATCGGCGAGATCTACCGCCGTGATGCCGAGGGCGGTTTGCGTGCGGCCTGGTTGATGGGGCGGCTGCATGCGTTCGATCTGATGCGGTTCGGCATCACCGTCGATTGCCTGCCGGTGCTCGACGTGCCGGTTCCCGGCAGTCACGATGTGATCGGCAATCGCGCCTATGGACACGATCCGCAGAGTGTCACGGCGATCGGTCGGGCGATGGCGGAAGGCCTTAAGTCCGGTGGCATGCTGCCGGTAATGAAACATATGCCCGGCCATGGCCGCACTTTCGTCGATTCCCACCACAGCCTGCCGGTGGTCAGCGAAACCTTCGACGAGCTTGCCAAGAGCGATTTCCTGCCCTTCATCGCCATGAAGGACGAGGTCATGGCGATGTCGGCGCACATGGTCTTCACGGCGATCGATCCGGACAATCCGGCAACGACCTCGGCCAAGGTTGTGCGTGAGATCATCCGCGGCCATATCGGTTTCGACGGGTTGTTGATGTCCGACGACGTTTCGATGAATGCGCTGGCCGGCGACATGTCCACCCGCGCGCGCAACATCATCGACGCCGGACTTGATCTCGTCTTGCATTGTCATGGCATAATGGACGAGATGAAGGCTGTAGCGGATGTCGTCCCGGTTCTGGCCGGAGAGACATTGCGCAGGGCAAGGGCCGCAGAGGCCGCCTTCCGCAAGCCTGATAATGCGAACGAGCAGGAACTACGTGCCGAATTCAACAGCCTGTTCGCGACGGTTTGAGGACGGGTACGGCCGGCGGGAAAGGATCAGGCTGTCGTGAGCAACGCGGGTGAAAAGCAAGGCAGGTCCGGGGCGAAAGCGCCGATGGATCCCTTGTGGCAGGACGAGACTGCGGAGCGCGGATTGCACGATGAGGCGCTGGTCATCGACATCGCCGGCTTCGAGGGCCCGCTCGATCTGCTCCTCCATCTTGCTCGCAGCCAGCGGGTCGATCTTGCTCGCATCTCGGTGCTGGCATTGGCCGAACAATACATCGCCTTTGTCGAGCGGGCGCGCAGCATCCGCATCGAACTGGCCGCCGACTATCTCGTCATGGCGGCTTGGCTTGCCTATCTCAAGTCGCGGCTGCTGATCCCGCAGCAGGCGAAGGATGATGGTCCCTCCGGTGAGGAAATGGCATCGGCGCTGGCGTTCCGGCTGAAGCGCCTCGAAGCCATGCGCGAGGCCGCCACCCGGCTGATCAACCGAAACCGCCTCGGCCGCGATGTTTTCGTGCGTGGTGCGCCGGAGCATATCGTCACCGAGCGGAAGTCGGACTATGACGCTTCGCTTTACGATCTGCTGACCGCGTATGCGAGCTTGCGGCAACGGACAGCGATCACGCAAGTGACGATCGAAAAGCGCCACGTCTGGTCGCTCGCCGATGCGCGATTGATCCTGGCACGCATGATCGGCCATCTGGACGATTGGACCGCGCTCGATCACTTCCTGTTGCGTTACATGACGACGCCGAAGGAGCGGGCGACGGCCATCGCCAGTTCCTTTGCCGCCTCGCTGGAAATGGTACGTGAGGGGCGCCTGGAAATCCGCCAGGAAGAAGCGTTCGCGCCGATATATCTGCGGCGTGGGCCGAACCCGATCGATGCGGCGACGCTCGCCGATATGGAGGCAGCCCGTGGCTGAGCCGCAGAAATACCTCCCGGACGTGACAGACGAAGACGGCGAGAACGACGGCCTTGTGTTCGATCCGCGCATGGAGCAGGAAACCGAGCGAATTGCCGAAGCGCTGGTGTTTGCCTCCGCGCAGCCAATCTCCGAGGCTTACATCGCCACCCGCCTGCCGCGCGGTGCCGATGTCCCGCGCATCATGGCGCGATTGAAGGCGCTTTATGCAGGCCGTGGCGTCAATCTGGTGCAGGTGGCCGATCACTGGGCGTTCCGCACGGCCGCCGACCTGTCCTTCGTCGTGCAGACGGATGAGAAGGAGGTTCGCAAGTTGTCGCGCGCCGCGCTAGAGGTTCTGGCGATCATCGCCTACCACCAGCCGGTTACCCGCGCCGAAATTGAAGACATTCGCGGTGTGCAGACATCCAAGGGCACGCTGGATGTGCTGATGGAGGCGGGCTGGGTCCGCTTCCGTGGCCGCCGCCGCACGCCCGGGCGTCCGGTCACCTTCGGAACGACACGCGATTTTCTCGACCACTTCGGCCTGGAGGAACTGCGCGACCTGCCTGGCATCGAGGAGTTGAAGGGAGCGGGGCTTCTCTCCGGCCGCGTTCCGTCCAACCTGCATATTCCCGTGCCCGTCGGCGAAGATGACCTGGCGGAAAACGAGGATCCGATCACCCAGCTCGATCTGGAAGAACTGGGGCTCTTGACTCCGAAGGGCGAAGAGGCCGATTAAAAAACCTGATTGGAGATATCGGCTTTCTCCATCGAGCCTGCACCCGGCATGGTCGCCGCGGTGCCACCGGTGTCAAGGAATACGCAGCATGGTTTCAGATACGCAGGACGGGCCCGTCATGGCAACGCGACGGACGGCGGGCGTATCTTTCGCGGCGAGCCTGACATTCGAGGATATCCACCACAACTACCATTCCAAGGAGACTATCAAGGGCGTCAGCCTGGCGGCCAAGGCCGGCGAGGTCCTTTGCCTGCTCGGCCCCTCCGGTTCCGGCAAGACGACGCTGCTGCGGATCGCCGCCGGCATCGAGATGCAAAGCGCCGGCCGCCTCCTGCTTAACGGCCAGGAGATTTCTGGCCCGTCGGTCTTCTTGCCGCCGGAAAAGCGCGGTGTCGGTCTGATGTTCCAGGACTTTGCGCTGTTTCCGCACATGACGATCCGCGACAATGTTCGCTTTGGGCTGACGGCGCTTCCGAAGAAAGAAGCGCTGATCCAGGCCGACGCAGCCCTGGAACGGGTCGGTCTTTCGCATTACGGAGATCGTTATCCCCATGTGCTTTCGGGTGGCGAGCAGCAGCGTGTGGCGCTCGCCCGTGCGCTCGCGCCGCGGCCTGCTGTGCTGTTGATGGACGAACCGTTCTCCGGGCTCGACTCGCGGCTCAAGGATTCGATCCGCGCCGATACGCTCGCCATCCTCAGAGAGACGCGTGCCACCGCGATCGTCGTCACGCATGATGCCGAGGAAGCGATGCGCATGGCCGACCGGATCGCTCTGCTCAAGGATGGGCGCCTGGTCCAGGTCGGCACCGCCGACGAGCTTTATCGAGAGCCACGGGACCTGTTTGCCGCCGGTTTCTTTTCGGAAATCAACGTGTTCGACGCCCAGGTGCGCAACGGTCGCGTCGATACGCCGCTCGGCGGCGTGGATGCCAGCAAGTACCGCGATGGCCAGCGCCTTTCCGTGGCCGTGCGGCTTTCGGGGCTGCGTGTCGGCAAGGACGAAGGCGACATACAGGCGCGGATCGTCTCGCGCCGTTTCATCGGCGTTGTCGAACTGCTCGAACTGGCTGTGGCGGGCTGCGATGGAACCGTGCGCGCCCGTATCCGCGCGGACCAATTGCCGCAAGGATTGCGCGATGTAATGCTTTCAGTTAACGAGCGGGATATATTGCTGTTTGAAAAAGATGTTCCGACATCTTAGGGTCTGTGGCGAAAAGAGGCTGTGCTGGTGGCGCGCCTGAAAATTGACACGCGAATAGGGCCTAAATCGGGGAAGGCTCAGAGGGAGTAAACGCATGGGTTCCTTTAGTATCTGGCACTGGCTGATCGTTCTGGTCGTGGTGCTGTTGTTGTTCGGTCGCGGCAAGATTCCGGAACTGATGGGCGACGTTGCCAAGGGCATCAAGAGTTTCAAGAAGGGCATGAACGACGACGACGTCGCTTCCGCCGACAAGCCGCTCGACGGCAAGACTGTTGATCACAAGTCTGACGAAGTTCGCTAACGATCGAGCACCGATAGCGCCAGGCTGGGATTACCTCCCGGCCGGCCGCACCACGGGTTTGCAGGACATATCGAATGCTTGATATCGGCTGGACCGAGCTAGTCGTCATTGCCATCGTACTGATCGTTGTTGTCGGACCGAAGGATTTGCCGCCGATGTTGCGCGCCTTTGGCCGCATGACGTCGAAGCTGCGCGGCATGGCGTCGGATTTCCGCCAGCAATTCGATGAGGCGTTGCGTGAGGCGGATCTCGAAGACGTCCGTAAAACGATCAGCGACGCGCAAAGCCTCAATCCGGCAAATGCGCTACGTGACGCGATGAACCCGTTGCGCCAGATCGGCAACGAGATCAAATCCGATCTCCAGAAGGCCGCATCACCAGACAAGGCGCCCGTATCCGCTGCAGAGCCGCCAGTTTCCTCCGTGGAACCGGTTGCCGTTGGCGCGGCCGAGGCAAAGCCAGCCAACAGCATTGCGGCCGCGGCGATTGGTTCTGCCAGCCGGCAAATGCAGCGTGCCGAAGCTTCTGAGCCTGCGGCAAAGCCGAAACGGGTAACGAAGGCCAAGGCAGACGCTACGCCCGCGCCCAAGAAGGCCTCACCGGCGAAGGCGGCAACCGCCAAATCTGCACCCGCCAAGACGGCTGCAAAGAGGCCTTCCAAGGTCGAGGCAGAGCAGCCGAAAGAAAAAACACAAAAGACACGCGCGGCAACGCGCAAGAAAGGTGACGTATGAGCGGCGATATCGAGGACCGGCCGCAGCCGCTGATCGAACATCTGATCGAGCTCAGAAAGCGGCTGATGTGGGCCGTTGGCGCGTTCTTCATCGCCTTTCTCGTCTGCTTCTACTTTGCCAAGGGTCTCTTCAACCTTCTGGTGCTGCCGTTCAAATGGGCGGTCGGTTGGGCCGGGATGGATCAACGCAATGTCGAGCTGATCTACACTGCTCCGCAGGAGTTCTTTTTCACCCAGATCAAGGTGGCGATGTTCGGCGCTCTCGTGATCGCCTTTCCGGTGATCGCGTCGCAGATCTACAAGTTCGTCGCCCCCGGCCTCTACAAGAACGAGCGTGCGGCATTCCTGCCGTTCCTGATTGCCTCGCCGCTCCTGTTCCTGCTCGGTGGCGCGCTCGTCTATTTCTTCTTCACGCCGATGGTCATGTGGTTCTTCCTGGCGATGGAGCAGGGCGGTGACGAGGGGCATGTTGCAATCCAGCTTCTGCCCAAGGTCTCGGAATATCTGAGCCTGATCATGTCGCTGGTCTTTGCTTTCGGCCTCGTGTTCCAGCTGCCGGTGGTCACCACGCTTCTGGCCCGCGTTGGCTTCGTCAGCGCACAGGGACTTGCCGAGAAGCGCAAATACGCGATCGTGATTGCCTTCATTGTCGCGGCCGTCCTGACACCGCCGGACCCAGTCTCCCAGATCGGCCTTGCACTGCCCGCCATCCTTCTCTACGAAATTTCGATCTATACGGCGCGACTCGTCGAGAGACAGCGGGCAGCGGATGCGCTCAAGCGTGAGGCTGCCCAGTCGCAGGAAGAAACTTCCGAAGAGGTTGGCCCCGCAAAGGGCTGAGCATTCGACGGTTCCGCGCCGTGACCTGCAAAACGCGTGGAACGACAATGCTTGATATCAAATGGATCCGTGAGAATGCCGATGTGCTGGATGCCGCCCTGGCGAAGCGGGGCGCGGAACCATCGTCTGCGTCGCTGATCGCCATCGACGAACGTCGCCGCACAATCCTTCAGTCGCTGCAGGACATGCAGTCGCGCCGCAACGCGGCGTCGAAGGATATCGGCGCGGCCATGGCACAGAAGAACAATGAGCTCGCCGAAAAGCTCAAGGCCGAAGTTGCCGAACTGAAGAATTCAATGCCGGCGCTCGAGGAAGAGAGCCGCCAGGTCGAAGCCGAACTGAACGACGCCCTGTCGCGTCTTCCTAATATTCCGCTCGACGACGTCCCTGTTGGTTCGGACGAGGCGGGCAATGTCGTGACACGGGTTATCGGTGCCAAACCCACCTGGAACCACCAGCCGCGCGAGCATTTCGAAGTCGGCGAGGCGCTCGGGCTGATGGATTTTGAGGGAGCCGCGCGCATTGCCGGATCCCGCTTCACCATCCTGAAGGGCCAGCTCGCCCGGCTCGAACGCGCGCTCGGCCAGTTCATGCTCGACCTGCACACCCAAGAGCACGGCTATACCGAAGTACAGCCGCCGCTATTGGTGCGTGACGATGCGATGTACGGCACCGGCCAACTGCCGAAATTTGCCGAAGACCTGTTCCGCACAACCGACGATCGCTGGTTGATCCCGACGGCGGAAGTGCCATTGACCAACATCGTGCGCGAGCAGATCCTCGATGGCGAAAAGCTGCCGTTGCGCTTTACCGCGTTGACCCCGTCCTTTCGTTCGGAGGCCGGTTCTTCGGGCCGCGACACGCGTGGCATGCTGCGCCAGCACCAGTTCAACAAGGTCGAACTCGTGTCGATCACCGATGCCGAGACGTCCGTTGCCGAGCATGAGCGCATGACTGCCTGCGCCGAAGAAGTGCTGAAGCGTCTGGGTCTGCACTACCGCGTGATGACGCTTTGCACCGGCGACATGGGCTTTGGCGCCCGCAAGACCTACGATCTCGAGGTCTGGTTGCCGGGACAGGACACATATCGCGAGATTTCGTCCTGCTCGGTCTGCGGCGATTTCCAGGCGCGGCGCATGAATGCGCGTTACCGCAACAAGGAAGACAAGGGCACAAGGTTCGTTCACTCGCTGAACGGTTCCGGCGTCGCCGTCGGCCGCGCCCTGATCGCCGTTATCGAAAATTACCTGAACGCCGACGGCTCGGTTTCGGTGCCGGATGTATTGCTTCCCTATATGGGCGGCCAGAAACGTATCGAAAAAGCTGCCTGACGGGAAAGAAATCGCAATGCGGATCCTGCTGACAAACGACGATGGCATCCACGCCGAAGGCCTTGCGGTCCTCGAGCGGATAGCCAAGACGCTTTCCGAGGATGTCTGGGTGGTGGCGCCCGAGGCCGATCAGAGCGGTCTTGCCCATTCGCTGACGTTGTCGGAACCGCTGCGCTTGCGTCAGATCTCCGAGAAGCGTTTTGCGCTCAGGGGCACGCCGACTGATTGCGTGATCATGGCTGTGCGCAAGGTGCTGGACAGCAAGCCGGATCTCGTCCTATCGGGCGTCAATATCGGCGCCAACATGGCTGACGACGTCACCTATTCCGGCACCGTCGCCGGTGCGATCGAGGGAACGCTGCAGGGCATCCGCTCCATGGCGTTGAGCCAGGCCTACAGCCACGTCGTCGGCGAGGCGGTGGCCTGGGACGTGGTCGAGCGTCACGCGCCTGCGTTGATCCGCAGCCTGCTGGCAGTTGATCTTCCTGATGGTACGTTGCTCAACCTCAACTTCCCGAAGTGCTCCGCCGATGCCGTCGCCGGCACCGAAGTGACTTCGCAAGGCAAGCTCGACTTCGGTCTTTCCATCGACGAGCGTGCCGACGGTCGCGGCTTTCCCTACTTCTGGCTGCGTTTTGGCGAGCGCTTCGGTGATTTTCGCGCCGGTACCGATATCCACGCGCTTCGTGAAAACCGGATCTCGGTGACGCCGCTCAAGCTCGACCTGACCGACTATTCAGTGCAGGACCGTCTGGCACGGGCCTTGAGCGAAGGGACCGTCGCTTGAGCGGACGTGTTTCGGAACAGGAAGGCTTTGCGGCGATGGTCTTGCGGCTGCGCGCCGAAGGCATCAGCAACCAGGGCCTGCTGAACGCGGTCGAGCAGACGCAGCGCGGCCATTTCGCGCCGCCGCAGTTCCAGGCGGACGCTCATTCGCAGCGGACGATCCCACTCGACTGCGGCTCGTTCATGGAAGGCTATGACTTCGCCGTCCGGCTGTTGCACTGCCTTAACCTCAAGTCCGGGCAGCGCATCCTCGAGGTGGGAACCGGCAGCGGCTTTACCGCTGCAGTGATGGGCCGCATCGCCGAGCGCGTGCTGACAATCGACCGCTACCAGACACTCGTCTCCACTGCGCAGAAAAGCCTGGAAAAGTCGGGTGTGCGCAATGTCATCGTCCGCCATGCCGATGGCAGTGCCGGAGTACCGGGCGAGGGCACGTTCGATCGCATCTTGATTACCGCTGCGTTCAACAGCCTGCCGCGCATGTTCTCCGACCATCTCGTGTCCGGCGGAACGCTGGTCGTTCCGATCATGATGAGCGAAACGCATTGTCGCATCGTTCGTGTCAGCCGCACCGGCAGCCGCCTCGATCGTGAGGATCTGTTCGACGCGCCTTACCTTCCGATCGTTCCGCAACTGGCGTCTTACCTCTAGGTTAGCAACCCACTTGCGTGATCTGTGCTGTCCCGCTACGGCTTGGAGCCCAACCATGCACATTCATGTGGGGGAATTGGAGCATGGCGCGGCTCGTCAGAGCCGTGCTCACGGATCGTGACGTCTCAGGACACTACAGCGCCGCGCGTCTTATTAGACGCGCAAAGGTCGCTGTAGCACTTTGAATTGCTGCATGTTTTTATCCTTAAATCGAATGCGATTTAAGAAAACATGCAGTAGGCATGGCGGCTCTTTTAAAAGTGCGACGCAGAGATCCTCGTCGTGGCCACGTGATGAGGGCGGGCGGATCGCCCCGACGACCGTCTATTGGTTAACAAAATCCTAATCTCTCCAGTTTCGCGCAAGCTTCGCGCCATACGCCTTCGGCTGCACGAAAGGTTTGGCCTTGCGAGTCGCTGAATTTCTATGCGGTTCGGAAAGGCGATCTGGTCGTGCGGTTGACGGAGACGGCACATGCAGATTGCGAACAGGCTGACGGCCGCGGCATCAGGCGATGGACTGGGCAACCTTGCCGGCCGTGCGGCGGGGCAATCCGGCGCAGGCGGTAAGGATGAAAATGCCGCTCAGGCGATGCAGGCCACGTTCTTCGATCCGACGCCGCGGATTTCGCTTTCCGCCGATGCGCTGCTTTATCTCAGTCAGAACAGAAGATCCTCCGACGGCCAACCGGCCCTGACGCGCGACGAGTGGAACAACCGCCTGTCGCCGCAATTGGCCTTGCGGGAATACCAGGCGTTCGGAAAGTTCCTGGAGACCGGTGATCACAGTGGCTACTACAAGGGCTTCATCGAGTACTATGATGGCCTGCGGTCCGAGGACCAGCATAGCCTGCGCTATTTCGGGACGCGTGAGGCGGCTGTCGCCGGGCTACGCTCGCTCGAATACGATCAGGCAAGCGGCCTTGATGGAGAGACGACGTTCCAGACGCTGGTGAGCGTGCTTCTCGAGGAAGACAAGACTGCGCAGTCGGAAGCTCCCGCAGCGCCGGCTGGACGCCAGATTTTTGCCTGGGATCTGACAAGCATTAGCTATGAGGGCGAGCCAACCGAGCGGCGTGCCGTCTCCGAGATCGAACGCCTCTATTCCGAACTGATCTAAGTTTGCAGCGCCGCTAAGGCGAGCCTTTGCACCGGTCTATGGTTAGCATTCTGTCAAACTAGGTCTTTGGTGGTGTCGCCCTTAACCGTGCGGTAACTCTAATACGCTTTAATCATCCCACATCGAGTTGCGTTCGGAGTGGGTAAGCGTCATGCGTCAGTTTGTATCTCCCAAGGTTGGAAAGTCCACGATCCGCCTGTGTGCAGCAGTTTTGCTGGCAGGCGTTGCCACAGGGTGCAGCTCCGACGCCAGCCGTTTCGACGGCTTGTTTTCGCGATCGGACACGCTGACGACCAGCTCAATTCAGAGAAATACCACGCCGGTGCCGCGCGGCGATGTCGACAGCGGCCAGATGGCTGTTGTCTCTCCGGCCGATACGCGCAACTCGGCTCTCGGGCAGCCTTATCCCGCGGCGAACGGTGGCTACGATCCGGTCAATACGGCGTCGACGCCGGTCTCCAGCGCCCGCGCCGCCTCGACGCCGATGAGCGTGCAGCGTTCGACCCTCGCCGATCCGACGGCGGCCTCCAGCCAGCGTATTGATCCGCAACCGTTCCCAGCCGCACGCCAGGTCGAGCAGGTCTCCACGGCCACGCGTCAGGCATTGCCCGCTGCCGTCAACGATACTGCGAGCAAGAGCGGCTGGACGACGCAGAATGCTCCCTCGATCATGGTTCGCCAGGGCGACAGTGTGTCCATTCTCTCCAAGCGTTTCGGTGTTCCTGAAAAGGAAATCCTGAAGGCCAACGGATTGAAGACCGCTGGACAGGTCGAGCCCGGTCAGCGCCTGGTGATCCCGACCTTCGGTGTTGCGAGCAGTGCCGCGAAGGCTGCCGCGTCCAACACGATGACCGATCTGGATGGCAGCAAGCGCCAGCCATCGCCCTTGCCGACCGATCAGCGCGATGTCGCAATCCTGCCCGGTCAGTCGCAGTCCCGCGATAAGAGTGCAGGCAAGACGGATGTTGCTGCAGGCAAGGTCGCTTCGACGGGCGAGGGCAGCGGCAACGGCTCGTACACCGTCAAGCCGGGTGATTCCCTCAATCGTATCGCCAAGGCAACGGGTGTTTCGGTCGGCGCCCTCAAGCAGGCCAACGGCCTGACGGCAGAATCGATCCGTGTCGGCCAGACGTTGAAGGTGCCGGGCGCAGCGACCGACCAGGTGAAGACGGCATCGGTTCCGCCCAAGAAAGCCGAAGGTCAGGTCGCCGCGCTCGACAAGAGCAAGCCCGCCGAGTACCAGCCTCCCGTTGCCAAGCAGAGCGTGTCCGAAGTCGCCAGCAAGACCCCTGACGTTGACGAGGAATCGCCGAAGTCGACGGGTATCAGCAAGTATCGCTGGCCGGTACGCGGCGCGGTCGTTGCCGGCTACGGCGCCAATGTCGATGGCAACCGCAACGACGGCATCAACATCTCCGTGCCCGAGGGCACGCCGATCAAGGCAGCTGAAAATGGTGTGGTCATCTACTCCGGCAGCAGCCTGAAGGAACTGGGCAACGCCGTTCTCATCCGTCACGACGACGGCACGGTCACCGTCTACGGCAATGCTTCCGAACTGAAAGTCCAGCGCGGCCAGAAGGTGCAGCGCGGCCAGACGCTCGCGGCATCCGGTATGACCGGCCGCGCAAGCCAGCCGCAAGTCCACTTCGAAGTGCGCAAGAACGCCAGCGCCGTGAACCCGGCCACGTTCCTGGAATAGGCGGCTTAGCCTTCCAGCCGGTGGCGCAGGCGACCGGCCAGATCCTGAATGAACTGCCAGGCGACGCGGCCGGACCTTGCTCCCCGCGTCGTCGACCATTCCAGCGCATCGGCGTGCAGAATATCCTTGTCCACCGCAAGGCCGTAGTGAGCCGCATAGCCGTCGATCATCGCCAGATAATCTTCCTGGCTGCATTTGTGGAAGCCGAGCCACAGTCCGAAGCGATCCGACAATGATACTTTCTCTTCGACTGCTTCCGATGGGTTGATGGCGGTCGATTGCTCGTTTTCCATCATGTGCCGCGGCAGAAGATGACGCCGGTTGGACGTGGCGTAGAGCAATACGTTGGTCGGACGCCCCTCGACGCCACCGTCGAGCACGGCTTTGAGCGACTTGTAGGACGTGTCGTCATGGTCGAAGGAAAGGTCGTCGCAGAAAACGATCACCGGCACCGGCGCGGATTTCAGGATTTCCATCAGCGCCGGTAGCGTCGCGATATCCTCGCGGTGAACCTCCACCAGCTTCACGGCGATGCCCGTATCGCGTGCGACCTGTGCGTGAACCGATTTGACCAGCGAGGATTTCCCCATGCCGCGCGCGCCCCACAGAAGCACGTTGTTTGCCGGATAACCTTCGGTAAAGCGCAACGTGTTGTCGACCAGGATATCACGCACGTGGTCGACGCCGGTGATCAGCGACAGTTCGATCCGGTTCGGTCTTTTGACCGGCTGCAAGTGGTGGCTTGCCGGCGCCCAGACGAAGCACTCTGCCGCGTCCCAATCGTTGGCAGCGGCAGCGGGGCCGGCGATGCGTTCGATCGCCGCGGAAAGCTTCTGCATTTCCTTGATGAGAACGTCGATCTTTGTTTCACTCATCGGTCCATCTCCGCTTGCTGAATCAGTCACTTGGCTTCGGTTTAACCGGGTAGCACGCAGGTTTGCGCTGGAAAAGGCCGCACTGGGTGGGAGAGGGGGTTCTCCTCTTGCCCAAATTATGTCAGAGGCACTGGAACGGATACGGGTGCCGTCGCTTTGCATTGCGGCTGCGCGCCCTTATATTCCGGCCGATTTGGCGCGGAGGAACCGCCGCATATTTTGAACTCAAGGAGTGATCGATGTTCATTACCGAAGCTTTTGCGCAGACAGCCGGCGCCCCGTCGACCGGCGGCGCGGACATCCTTATGTCCATTCTGCCCTTCCTGCTGATCTTTGTTGTTATGTATTTCCTCATCATTCGCCCGCAGCGTGCACAGATGAAGCGCCGCGACGAGCTGCTGAAGAACATCCGTCGCGGTGACCAGGTCGTGACCGGCGGCGGCATCGTCGGCAAGGTGACGAAGGTGGTCGACGATAGCGAGCTGGAAGTCGAAATTGCCGAAGGCATCAAGATTCGCGTCGTTCGCAGCGGCGTATCGGAAGTTCGCGTCAAGGGCGAACCCGTAAAGGAATAATCGAAGTCCAGCCACAACCGGATGTGTCCGGGAAACGGAGCGTTTGAGGCATGTCCAATCTGAAGCCGTTGAAGAGCGCTCTTGTTTGGCTGGCAGTGCTTTTGGGTGTCGCGCTCGCGATGCCGAACTTCCTGACGAAGGAACAGGCGGATGCGCTGCCTTCGTGGCTTCCGCACCGTCAGGTGGCGTTGGGGCTCGACCTCCAGGGTGGCTCGCATTTCATGCTGCAGGCCTCGCGCGAGGACATTCTCGCCGAGCGGCTTGAAGCGGTGACAAATGATGTCGGCAAAGCGCTGCGCGATGCCGACATTGCCTATTTCGGCCTGTCGGGCGAAGGTCAGTTGATCTCGCTGCGGGTTCGTGACCGAGCCAAGTTGCCGACAGCGCGTGCGGCGCTTGCTCCGCTCATGGCACCGGTGGAAACTGGTGGTCTGGTCAGCGACGAAGTTACCGAACTTGCCTTCGACAGCGCCGAGGCAGACGACTTGATCCGCCTTCGCCTGAGCGACGAAGGCATCGACTACAGGATGTCGCAGGCTCTGGCACAGACCATGGACGTCGTTCGGCGCCGGATTGCCGAAGTCGGGGTGGCAGACCCCCTGATCCAGCGCCGGGGTGATGATCGGCTTATCGTCCAGGTGCCGGGTCTGGCGGATCCGCAGCGCCTGAAGGACCTGCTTAGCCAGCGCGCCCGCGTTTCCTTCCAGATGCTGAATGTCGCCGTGCCCGTTGAGCAGGCTGTTGAAGCGCAGCCGCCGGCCGGCAGCGAAGTTCTTTATTCCTTCGACGATCCGCCGATACCCTATCTCGTCGAGAAGACCCGGCTGCTGTCGGGCGAAGACTTCACCGCCGCGCAGCCGGATATCGACGCGACAAGTGCCGAGGCGTCGGTCGCGATCAAGCTGACACCGGCGGCAACCGGCCGTGTTGCCGCACTTCAGGCAAAGGGCGCCGACCAGAAAGTCGCGATCATTCTCGACGACCAGGTCGTCGCTGCGCCGACACTTGCGGCTGCCGTCAAGGGCGATACGGCAATCATTACCGCCGATCTGCCGGAGGAGGGTGCCACCGATCTCGCAGCCCTCGTCAGAACCGGGCCACTACCGGCGACGTTGACTGTCGTCGAGGAGCGGACCGTCGGGCCGGGCGTGGGCGATGACGCGATCGGTGACGGCCTCAAGGCCGGCTTCATCGCTGCCGTTGCAGTCGCTGTTTCGATGATTTTCTTCTACGGCGTCTTCGGCATCTTCGCCGTCGCGGCTCTGGCCGTGAATCTCATTTTGATCATCGCCGCACTTTCACTCACCGGTGCGACGCTGACATTGCCGGGTATTGCCGCAATCATTCTGACCATCGGCGTGGCTGTCGATTCCAACGTTTTGATCTATGAGCGCATCCGCGAGGAAGCGCGCGGTGGTCAACCGCTGGTCCAATCGGTCAACAAGGGCTTTGCGCGCGCGTTCAGCAGCCTTTTCGATGCCAATCTAACGATGCTGATTGCCGGTGCGATCCTTTTCTACCTTGGGTCTGGTCCCGTGCGCGGCTTCGCCGTCACGCTTGCGATCGGCAGCTTCACGACCTTGTTTACCGCCTACACGATCACCCGCAGGATCGCCAAGGCCTGGCTGCGCGGCTGGAAGGCGCAGCATCTGCCGAAGGGTATTCGTACGGGACGCTTCAGCGATCTCGACATCCGCTTCATGGCGATCCGCAACCCGGTCTTCATCGTCATGGCCGCCTTGTCGGTTGCTTCCGTACTGCTGCTCGCAAGTCTCGGTCTCAATCTGGGGGTCGACTTCAAGGGTGGCTCGATCATCGAACTCGAAAGCAAGGCCGGCAATGTCGATATCGCCGATCTGCGCGTGCGGCTCGATGAGTTGAACCTCGGCGAAGTTCAGGTACAGCATCTGGGTTCTGGTAACGATGTCCTGGTGCGCGTGCCGTCACAGGAAGCCGGCGACAACGCCGAGCAGACCGCGATCGGCGTCATCCGGGCAGAGCTCAGCGACGAATATGCGTTCAAGCGCGTCGAAGTCGTCGGTCCGGTTGTCTCGGGCGAATTGACGCGCGCCGGCACTATTGGGCTTGCGGTCTCCTTTGCTGCGATCCTGCTTTACGTGTGGCTGCGCTTCGAATGGCGTTTCGCGCTCGGCGCCATCATCGCAACCCTGCACGACGTGCTGCTGACGATCGGCTTCCTGGTGATAACCGGCATCGAGTTCAATCTCGGCAGCATCGCCGCCGTTCTGACCATCGTCGGTTACTCCCTGAACGATACGGTCGTCATCTATGATCGTATCCGGGAGAACCTCGGCCGCTACAAGAAGATGCCGCTGTCGGTGTTGATCGACGCCTCGATCAACCAGACGCTGTCGCGCACGATCCTGACGGCGCTGACGACGGTGCTGGCGCTGGCGGCGCTCTACCTCTTCGGTGGCGGTCTTATCCGCTCTTTCAGCGTTACCCTCTTGTTTGGCGTCATCGTCGGCACGATCTCTTCGATCTATATCGCTGGTCCGATCCTCATTCTCTTCCGCAAGCGGACGGACCATTTCCAGGGCGGGGAGAATTCCTCCGGCCCGGGCGCCGGAGCGGCGCAAACGGCAAAGGGTTCAGTCTGAAATGCCCAAGGGTATCGAGATCCGCGAAGCGCATTTTCCGGGGCGCGCCCCGATCGATGCCTATGGCAATGGCGGCTTCCGCTTTGCCGATATGTCGCACCGCGGCTCCGTGCTGATGCTGCCATCGGGCGTCTATGCGTGGGACGTTGTTGAAGGCGATCCGTTGTTGGTCGAGAAGTTCCAGCGCGTGCTGGACGAAGCGAGTGACATCGAGGTGCTGTTGGTCGGCACCGGCCTCGATATCCGGCAACTGCCGGCCGAGCTGAAAACGGCCCTGCGTGCATTGAACATCTCGTCCGATCCGATGAGCACGGGAGCAGCTGTCAGAACCTACAACGTGATGCTGGCCGAAGCGCGTGCGGTCGCCGTCGCGCTGATTGCCGTCTGATAGCGGCCAGGGGAAGACTTGCGTGCAAGACATTGATGCCCAGATCCTGACCGACCTCAGGGACACGGATCGCGACCGTTACCTCGCCTGTCTGCTGGCGCCGGTGGCCAGCCAGCCGTCACTCGCTCCGCTCTATGCCTTCAACGCCGAGCTCGCCCGCATTCGCGAACTCGTGCACGAGCCCATCCCCGGTGAAATCCGAATGCAATGGTGGCGGGAGCTGTTGGAGAACGAAGCGGCGACGGGCGAGGGGCATCCGCTCGCGCGGGCGTTGCTCGCGTGCATTCGTAAGCATCGGCTTCCGATCGCTGTATTTCAGAACATGATCGATGCACGGATCTTCGACCTCTACGATGATCCGATGGAGGACAGGGCGGCGTTCGAAGGTTACGCCGGCGAGACCGCCTCGGCGCTCATTCAGCTGTCGTCGCTCGTCCTCGATCCGCAGAACGCCGCAAGGTCTGCGGAGGCAGCCGGTCATGCCGGCGTCGCGCAGACCGTCGCAGGCCTGCTTCTGCTCCTGCCGCAACATTCCCGCCGCGGCCAGGTCTATCTGCCGGCCGAGCTTCTGCGAGCAACCGGGCTTGACCGCGAAGCGCTGCTCGCCGGAGAAGACGGGCAAGCAATCGGGCGGGCGATCCGGGCCTTCGCCGGTTTCGGCCGCGATCATCTGGCCAAGGCGCGCGCCCGGCTCGACACGATCTCACCCGACAATTTCGCCGCCTTCGTTCCCCTGGCCCTCGCCGAGCCGATCTTCAATCGCGCGGATGCTGTCGGCGCAGAGTTGCTGCGCAATCCGATAAGGCCGGCGCAATGGCGGCGGCAGTGGTGGATGTGGTGGGCGAGCAGGCGCAAGCGGTTTTGAAGCCGGCCGCGCAAATGTGTTCAATGGCTTTGCTATAACGACCTGCACAAAAACCAGAGCTTGAAGCGAAGTCAAACGTTAGCGAAAGATGGCGGCGCGCTTTGGTGCCGAGACCTGCGCGGCATGTTGTAGGCCAGCTAGCCACGGCACGAGGCTGGTCAAATTGGCGCAAGGCTCGCATCGTATAAACACACCCTATCGACTCATTACCGACTTAGGGGGCCTGTCTGATGCTCTGGCTGCTTTTCATCATCATCGCCATTCTCGCCGGCGCCTTCTACATGTGGATGAACGCACGGGCCGAGCGGGATTGGGACGATCCGGATGCTGGCTCGGCAATGGTCGAGTTCGGGCGCGCCTTTCCGGACGAAGCGATCCGTGCACTTCATTCGACGGCGGACCGCAAGGCAATTTTTCTGCGGCTGCATGACGGCAAGGCTGGTTTCATCCAGTCGCACGGCACGCATTATGTCTGCCACGTCATTCAGCCGGGAAAAGTCCGGGTCAACAGTTCGGACAGCGGCCGCGGTCTGATTGTCCATTTCCCTGATTTCGCCTATCTCGACAACGCGTTCGAATTTCACAACGCTGCCGAGGCGGCCGAGGTATCGTTGTGGCTGTTGGGCAGTTTCAGCCCGAAGTCCGAGTTTACGGCAGACGAGGCAAATGTGCCGTCTTCGGCGCAGGCGAGCGAATAGCCGGCGCTCCGCTAGCAAACGCTGCGGGCATTCATGACATCAGTTTAGTTCTGTAAAAGGAAAGCCCTCGCAAACCGGAGTGGATCCGGTTTGCGAGGAAATGTTTGGCTCTCAGGCGCATCCGTTCAGCCAGGCGGCGCAGTCGCCGAGCGCTCGGGCGGCCGTGGCCTGTTTCTTCGCTGCGGCCTTTTCCTTGCCGCGGAAGCGCTTGGCGCCTTCGGGCTTGATGATGGCGCCGGGTTCCAGCGGCGGGAACAGGCCGAAGTTGACGTTCATTGGCTGGAACGAACGTTTGCCCGGCTCGTCGTCGGAAACGATGTGACCGCCGGTGATGTGGTTGAGCAGCGCGCCGAAGGCCGTCGTTGCCGGCGGTGCAGCCAAAGTTTCACCCTTGCGTTCCGCCGCGGCGAACCTGCCGGCCAGCAAGCCGATGCTTGCGCTCTCGACATAACCCTCGCAGCCAGTGATCTGACCGGCAAAGCGCAGGCCTGGCCGCGACTTGAGAGTTAGTGTGCCGTCGAGCAGGGTCGGCGAGTTGATATAGGTGTTGCGGTGCAGGCCGCCGAGGCGCGCGAACTCGGCGTTCTCGAGACCGGGGATCATCCGGAAGACTTCCGCCTGCGCGCCATACTTCAGCTTCGTCTGGAAACCGACCATGTTGTAGAGCGTGCCGAGCGCATTGTCCTGACGAAGCTGGACGACGGCATAGGCCTTGACCGTCGGATTGTGGGCGTTGGTGAGCCCCATCGGTTTCATCGGTCCGTAGCGAAGCGTCTCGCGTCCGCGCTCCGCCATCACCTCGATCGGCAGGCAGCCATCGAAGTAAGGCGTGCCTTCCCACTCCTTGAAGCCGGTCTTGTCGCCGGCCACGAGTGCGTCGATGAAGGCGTTGTACTGCTCTTCGTTCATCGGGCAGTTGATATAGTCCTTGCCCGTACCGCCGGGGCCGACCTTGTCATAGCGTGATTGGTACCAGCAGATGTCCATGTCGATCGTCTCGGTATAGACGATCGGCGCGATGGCGTCGAAGAAGGCAAGCGCATCAGCGCCCGTTTCCTGGCGGATCGATTCGGCGAGATCAGGCGCTGTCAGCGGACCGGTTGCAATTACTGCAAGGTCCCATTCCTTCGGCGGCAGGCCGCGGATTTCTTCGCGTACCACGGTGATCAGCGGATGGCCGTCGATCGCCGCGGTGACGGCGTCGGAGAAGCCGTCGCGGTCGACGGCAAGCGCGCCGCCGGCCGGAACCTGGTTGGCATCGGCCGCCTTCATGATCAGCGAGCCTGCAAGGCGCATTTCGGCGTGGAGTACGCCGACGGCATTGCTGGTCGCATCATCGGAGCGGAACGAGTTGGAACAGACGAGTTCGGCAAGGCCGTCCGTCTTATGTGCATCGGTGCCGCGGACGCCGCGCATCTCGTGCAGCACGACCGGAACGCCGGCCTCGGCGATCTGCCAGGCCGCTTCGGAGCCGGCAAGGCCGCCGCCGATGACATGAATGGGAGAGTGGGAGGAGGTGTCTTTGCTCATGGTCGGCTTCCTACCATGCTCGTCCTGTCGTTCCAACCGCCGTTGCGCCGGGAACAAACGAAAACGGCGCCTGAAGGCGCCGTCTTGGAAGTCTGGTCGTTCGTTCCGATTAACGGAAGGAACGCGATGCGATGTTGCGGATATCGTAGCGGGTGATGCCGATGTCATTGAGAGCGTGGTTCGACAGGTTGCCGAGCTCGCTAACGGTGCGGCGGTAGTTAATCCAGCTTTTTGCGATACGAATCGGGTTCATGACTTTTTCCTCAAGATCGGTTTGTCGCGACAGCCATCTGTCTGCGTCGTTGAGGTTCTTATACGCTTGTCTAATTGGAAGGTGGAGTGCAAAGAAAATGCAGCTGCTATGCATTTGTGCAGTGCATCGCCAAATTGCTGGGCAACATTTGCACCCGCTCGAAAACGCGCCATCACTTAAAGATTGATTAAAGTGCGTGCGCGGCCCGTTAAGGATTTGTAATCGCGCTATTTTCTGCGCGGATGCCCGACGGTGTCGCCGCGGTTCCCAGCTTCAATCCAGGCACGATTGCTTGGCTATAAGCAGAACTCCATCGGTGACGCGCTTTCGCAATTGCGAAGGTGATTTTGCGGCAGCATTTCGACAACGAAAAACGCCCCCCGGAATGAACCGGAGGGCGTTGGTAATGTCCGGCGCGCTGCGCGAAGCAGCGCTCCTGGAATTACTTGATGGCCTGACGTGCAACGTACTGGATGTCGCCGCGGCCGATGCCGAGGTCGCTCAGTTCCCGGTCGCTCATGCGGCCGAGTTCGTTGCAGGTCTGACGATACTTGCGCCAATTGTTGAAAGAGCGTGCGAGGTTCATGATCCTATCCTTTCTAGGGTCGTGTGCCAGCGCTTATCTCTCGGCTGGCCGTCATCTGATGACCCGAAATATAATCGATTTTAGCAGAAGTTACAGAGATAATGCTGCATCGCACCCATGCAGCTATTGCAAGTCTCATTGTGGCCGGGATGTCGACGCCATACCACCAATGTGCTGCCGGATGCCGACAGAACCGTAAGAGACTGCAGAGAGAAGAAGATGGCTGAATCAAACAACGCCCGCTGGGGGAGGAGATCCAGCGAGCGTCGTTTTATTCTGATCGGCAACTGGGAGGAGGAGTGCTGCCAATCCAAATCGAGGGGCGCTGGGAGGAGGAGTGCGCCGCCCCGATCGATGAGTTGAAGGTACTTCAGTCTGCCGAATTTGGGTAGATCAGTTACCTCATGGCACCTATGCATGCGGCGCATACCTCGATGTGAAGTCGACAGATATCTGCGCAAATATTGTGCAATTGCTTCGCTTGGTCGCGATGGATGAAAAACGGGGGGGCTGAAAAGAAATAACGCCCGCTGGGGGAGGAGGTCCAGCGAGCGTCATTGAAGGTGATTGGCAACTGGGAGGAGGAGTGTTGCCAATCGTATCGGAGGGGCGCTGGGAGGAGGAGTGCGCCGCTCCGAATTCCATCGAACTTTCGTCCGGGTCTTTCCCGGCACTCCGGGGCGGTTGACCATTGCCGCTAGCGTCCGCTTGGCTGTTTGCCTTCGTTCGCTTCTGATGATTTGAATATAGGGTGTTTAAATCGATTTGTGCAGTGCAATATCCGCATGGAAGATATGCGCATTGCGCAAGCCGTCAGATCCTGGCGGACCAACGTCTGGTCCGAGCGATCGAATGGTTGTGTTTTTCCGCCATTGCGTGATTAGGTAAGCGCCTCGGTTTTTGTCTTCAAGGGCAGGGCCGCCGAAGGAGGTGGGGCAGCATGTATCGCGGTCGTCTGGAAAAGGACTTCAAGCATTGGGTTGGCATGGGGCTTCTGCCGGAGGCTTCCGCGCGACAGATGCTTGCGGAGTATGATGGTCGCGAATCCACCTTTCGGGCGGGGCGTGTTCTGCTGGTGCTCGCCGCCCTGCTGCTGTCGGCCTCCGTCCTGCTGCTTGTCGCGGCCAATTGGGAAGCACTGCCGCGTCTTGCCCGCCTGATCGGTATTGTCGCCTTGATCTGGGGCTTTCATCTTGCCGGTGCGTTGCTTCTCCGGCGAGGCAATGGCGGCCTGGCCGCGGCGGCTCTGGTGCTGGCGGCGATGTCGTTTGGTGCCGGCATTGCCCTGGTCGGGCAGATGTATCATCTCTCGGGTGATGCAGCCGATGCGATCCTGCTCTGGATCGCCGGCGCTTGCGTGACGGCGCTCGCCTTTCGATCGGCGGCTGTCACAACAGTGTGCGGCGGGCTGGCCTGGGCCTATTTCCTGACGTTGCTGTCGGAGGGCGGTCTTGGCGATATCGTCGAATGGCAGACCTGGCTCGTCCCGGCGCTCGCCATCCTCGTGGTCATTCTGGTGCGTGTGACGGATGCAGGTCGCGCGCGGCACCTCGCCTATCTTCTCGTCACGGGATGGCTGATTTGGCTCTATATCGAGAACTCGTCCTTGGGTTTTGCCGGCACGCTGGCAGGCGGCGGCATTGTCGCCTTCCTTGCGGCAGCCATGCCGGGCTCGCCGCTTCGCCCCATCGCGCTTGAAGCCGGCTCCGCGCCCGCATTCTATTCCTTCGCCTTGGCACTCATCGGTTTCTCGGTGCTGCAGTTTGAAGCTGACGGTTTGACCAGTGAAGTGGCCGCCGGCGCGGCCGTGCTCATCGTCGCTCTGCTTGGGATCGCACTTGCCGGCGCGCAGAACGGGGCAGTGCGTTACCTCGGTTATGCGGCGTTTGCTGGTGAACTTCTCTATCTCGCATTCGAGACGCTGGGCTCAATGCTCGGAACCTCGGGCTTCTTCCTGATTTCCGGCCTGCTGGTGGCGGCGATCGCCTGGCTGGTGATCCGGATCGAAGGGCGCCTGATGCGGACGCGACGCGAGGAGGTTTCGCCATGACTGGTCTCTCGCCAAAGCGTCGCTGGTTGCCGCCGCTCATCGCCGCGCTGATTGCCGCCGTCCTTCAGACGGCAGCGCTTGGCTACATGGTCGAAAGCCGGGCTTCGATCCTGCGCAACGGCAAGGAAGTCCTGCTGAAGACCGTGCCGGTTGATCCGAGGGATCTGCTGCGCGGCGACTACGTCATCCTGAGCTATGACATTTCCTGGCTGCCGCCGGCACTTTTCAAGGACGGATTGCCGACGGCGCCGGCGGAAGCGACGGTTTTCGTGCGTCTGGCAAAACAACCGGACGGCTTCTGGGGTGCGGCGCAAGCGTCCTTCAAGCCCCTTGCGCCGACGGATGACAGTGTCGTGCTTCAATCGCAACCGTTCACCTATTACCCTTCGTCGAGTGAAAACCCGTCATCGATAAACGTCGCATATGGCATCGAGCGATTCTATGTTCCGGAGGGCGAGGGCCGGGTGCTGGAGCAAGCGCGCAATGCCGAGGCGCTTTCGGTCAATGTTCGCGTCAATAATGCGGGGCGCGCACAGATAAGGCAGATCGCCGTCGAAGGCACGCCTGTCTACGAAGAGACGCTCTATTGACCGCTTGCTGCGGGATCGGATCGATCTGTCGTGGGTAACCGCATTTTCCCTTTGATCCCGCGAAAACGAGTGATATAGAGACGCCGCGCTCGGGAAAGCCCTGAACCTCAGCATGCCCATTCTATCTGCGGTATTTCCGTTGGTTGGTCTTGCGGGAATACGATCAGGCGGTGCGATTGTCTGAACGCGGGTATGGTGAAATTGGTAGACACGCCAGATTTAGGTTCTGGTGCCGCAAGGCGTGGGAGTTCAAGTCTCTCTACCCGCACCAAGACAAGCATCGCGCCAAAAGTCCGGATTCTGCTATGATGAAGGGGGCTGGAGTGCCATTTTGCTTGCAAAACGGTTACGGAACTGCGTAAAGCCACTCCCGGCAAATGGATCGGCTCACGTGCTCGCCAGACCTTTCTAAGGGGAAGAGCACAGTCAACGTGAAATGAAGGTTTGAACATGCAGGTTATCGAAACGCTCGCTCAAGGGCTGAAGCGCGAACTCAAGGTCGTTATCCCGGCCAAGGACATGGAAGCTCGGATGAACGAGCGTCTGGCCGAAGTGAAGGACCGTGTGAAGATCAACGGCTTCCGGCCGGGCAAGGTGCCGTTCGCGCATCTGAAGAAGGTCTATGGCAAGTCGATCATGGCAGATCTCGTCAACGAGATCGTCCGCGAAAAGCCGACCGAGATCCTTTCGGGCCGTGGCGAGAAGTCGGCGACCCAGCCGGAAATCGCGATGACCGAGGACGAGTCCGAAGCCGACAAGATCCTCAACGCTGAGGCTGACCTCGAGTTCACCGTCGCTTACGAAATCATCCCGGCGATCGAACTCAAGGACGTCAGCGGCATCAAGGTGACGCGCGAAGTCGTCGAGATCGCCGAAGACGAAGTCAACGAGCAGATCCTGCGTATCGCTGAAAGCGCTCGCACCTACGAATCGAAGAAGGGCAAGGCCGCCAACGGCGACCGCGTCACCATCGACTACCTCGGCAAGGTTGACGGCGAAGCCTTCGACGGCGGCAAGGACGAAGACGCAGAACTCGTTCTCGGCTCCAACCGCTTCATCCCGGGCTTCGAAGAGCAGCTCGTCGGCGTCAAGGCTGGCGACGAGAAGACCATCACCGTGACGTTCCCGGCCGATTACCCGGCAGCGAACCTCGCTGGCAAGGAAGCCACCTTCGACATCACCGTCAAGGACGTTGCTTCGGCCCAGGACATCGAAATCAACGACGAACTGGCCACCAAGCTCGGCCTCGAATCGGCTGACAAGCTGAAGGAAATCGTTCGCGGCCAGATCGAGAGCCAGTACGGCTCGCTGACCCGCCAGAAGGTGAAGCGTCAGATCCTCGACCAGCTCGACGAACTCTACCAGTTCGATACGCCGGAGCGCCTCGTCGAAGCCGAATTCGAAAACATCTGGCGTCAGATCAACACCGATCTGCAGCAGGCCGGCAAGACCTTCGCTGACGAAGAAACCACCGAAGAAGAAGCACGCGCCGAATACCGCAAGCTCGCTGAGCGTCGCGTTCGCCTCGGCCTCGTTCTCTCGGAAATCGGCGAAAAGGCCGGCGTTCAGGTCAGCGACGACGAACTGCAGCGTTCGCTGTTCGAACAGCTCCGCCAGTTCCCGGGCCAGGAAAAGCAGATCCTCGACTACTTCAAGAACACGCCTGGTGCCGCCGCTTCGCTGCGCGCTCCGCTGTTCGAAGAGAAGGTTGTCGATCACCTGCTCTCCGAGATCTCGGTAACCGACAAGACGGTTTCCAAGGAAGAGCTGACGGCTGACGACGAAGAAACCGAAGGCAAGGCTGCCAAGAAGGCTCCGGCCAAGAAGAAGGCCGCTGCCAAGGCTGACGCCGCTGAAGGCGAAGAAGCCGCTGCTCCGAAGAAGAAGGCTCCGGCCAAGAAAAAGGCTGCTGACGACAGCGCCGAGTAATCACTTCTTCGATTGCTTACAAATTGAGGCCCTGCCGTTTACGGCGGGGCCTTTTCTGTTGGGGAAATGTTTGTCGTGCGTGGTGGGTGCACAGAGACGTTTTGCTTTACCGAAGATCGAGCAGCAACGCCCGGTGATCCGAGACTTCCGGTTGTTCGACAACGTCGAAGCTGATGACATCGACATCCGGCGTGGCCAGCATGTAATCGGCGTAACGCCCTGATTTGCCGTAGTGCGATGTGCGTGTATCCGTGTGACCTCGACCGGTGACGAGATCGGACAGGCCGAGACTGCCGAGCGCCGCAAAGGTTGCGCTTTCAGGCAGGACATTGAAATCGCCGCAGACGACGAGCCTTTCGTTTCCGGGCCAAATGCGGCCGATAAGTTGTACCAGCGCATCCGCCTGCGCCTGCCGCTCCGGCGTGTCGCCCTTGCCGTTCGTGGTCCGCAGGCCGTGCATCTGCGCGATGGTTATGGAAAAGCCATGCTCATAGTTGAAGAGGCGGAGGCAGTGGGCATTTCGGGCGCGCGGATGTTCGCCCCAACCGTCGGGCGAAAACTCGCCATGGACGAAATCGAGCGCCTGGCCGATGACGGGAAAGGATTTGCGCACGAATGTCGCCAATCCGAATTCGGAATGGACCATACGATCGCCATCGGAAAGCTCGCCTCTCGACGTCGGGCAGAAATACCCGTCATGATCAGGCAGGGCTGCGCAGATCTCGTCGAAGAGATTGGCGCGCTGCGGCAGCTCGACATCGCGATCGCGGTAAAGGAGCCACTCTGACCTCGTCTCCGGAGAGCGCACGACCTCCTGCAGACACAGGATGTCTGCGTTGACTTCGACAAGATACGGTATCAGCGGCGCATGCAGCTTGCCGCCCCAGGCATTCAGGGAGAGGATGCGTAGTGCCATGCTCAATCGCTCGCCAAAACACGGCCCGACGATGCGCAGCATATTCGGGCCGTATGCGTGAAAACGAAGCCCAGGCCGATCACTTGATGCCGTTCTCAAGTGGCCGGATTTGGCGACGTCAGGGCGGCGAGGCTATCTGATTCGCGGCGGTTTGTTCGGGGCCGACCTGGCCGGCCTCGCGGCATTTTAAGCCGTCGGCTTGATCTCGCCCATGCGGTTCCAGGCGTCGAGGCCGGCAATCTTGTAGGCTTCGGCAAGCGTCGGATAGTTGAACGTGTTCTCGACAAAGTACTCGACGGTGCCCTTGAGGTTCAGCACGGCCTGGCCGATATGAACCAGCTCGGTCGCGCCTTCACCGAGGATGTGCACGCCGAGCAGGCGGCGCGTCTTTAGCGAAAAGATCATCTTCAAAAGACCGGAGTCGAGCCCCATGATGTGGCCGCGCGAGGTTTCGCGAAAGCGCGCAATGCCGCATTCATAGGCAATGCCGCGCTCCTTGACCTCCTCTTCTGAAAGGCCGCAGGTGGAGATTTCCGGAACGGCATAGATGCCGTAAGGGAAGTATTTTTGCGGCTCCATGGCGATGGCGCCGACTGCGACGCGAGCAGCAATGCGTCCCTGTTCCATCGAAGTCGAGGCAAGGCTCGGGAAGCCGACCACGTCGCCGGCGGCGTAGATGTTGGGCACTGAGGTCTGGAAGGTTTCGGGATTGACCTTGAGCCGACCGCGGCTGTCGGCTTCGAGCCCGGCGGCCGGAAGATTGAGCGTGTCGGTCGCGCCCATGCGGCCGGCGGCAAAGAGCACCATGTCGGTCACGATCCTGCGGCCGTTGTCGAGCGTCAGCAGAACCTTACCATCGTCGAGCCGTTCGACCTTTTCCGCCTTCTGCCCGAGATGGAGTTTCATGTTGCGGTCGCGCAATTGATAGGTGAAGTCCTCGACAATCTCCTTGTCGATGAAGTCGAGCATCGTCGTCTTCGGGTCGATCACCGTCACTTGCGTGTCTAGCGCACTGAATATCGTCGCATATTCGATGCCGACGACGCCGGCGCCGATCACCACGAGCGAGCGCGGCAACTGCGAGATATCGAGCAGCTCGTCGCTGTCGAGCACGGTCTTGCCGTCGAAGGGCATGTAGTCCGGACGGAATGGCTTCGTGCCGACGGCAAGCATGATGCTGGTCGCCGAAACGAGCAAAGTCTCGCCGTCGTCCTTGACCACTTCAAGCGTGGTCTGATCGACGAAACTTGCCTTGCCGCGCATCTGCTGCACGCGGTTGCGGGCAAACTGGTGTTCGAGAACCTCAACCTCATGATTGAGGGTGATGATCAGTCGCTGGCGCAGATCCTCGGCGCTGATCTCCTCCTTGACGCGGTAAGAGCGGCCGTAAAAGCCGCGTTCGCGCCAACCCGAGAGATTGAGCGCCGTTTCGCGCAGGGTCTTCGACGGGATCGTGCCCGTGTGCACGGAAACGCCGCCGACGCGTTTGCCCTGTTCGATGACGAGAACCTTCTTGCCGAGCTTGGCGGCCTGGATGGCGCCACGGCGGCCGGCGGGTCCGCTTCCGACGACGATGAGATCGAACTGGTTCATGGGCATTTCCGTAAAAAAGGAAGAATCGTTGTGCGCTGCGAAAAGTCTCGCTCGCATGCGTCTATATCGTCAATCGCACAGTTTGATGAAGTGGTTTTCGTCTTTGAAACCTGTTGGGTGCGAATATGACGAAATACGCGTATGCTCGATGACCCAATAGCATACCGGTGCATGGAATTCATGCGGGCATGGGAGGTCTTCTATGGCGTTCGACCTGATGAACGAGCCAAGCTCGGACTATTCGCGCACCACGGAACCGCCGCATGGGGAGGACAGGCAGGGCGTGATCGCCGCTGCGGTCTACGAAAACGGCGTGCGCATCCAGGACATTCAGGTGGAAGATGCGAGCAAATGGCGAAACCGCCCGAATGCCGTCATCTGGATCGGTCTCCATGAACCGGATGCTGCGTTGCTTCGCCAGGTGCAGCGCGAGTTCGATCTGCATGACCTGGCGATCGAAGACGCCTGCAAGGCGCATCAACGTCCTAAACTTGAGATCTATGGCGATTCGATTTTCGTCGTTGCCCGCACCGCTCATATGGTCGGAGTCGAAATCGCGTTCGGCGAAACGCATCTCTTCGTCGGGCGCGGCTACGTCGTCTCGGTTCGCCACGGCGCCTCGACCTCCTATATGGCCGTGCGGCAGCGATGCGAAGCGTCACCCGCTGCCCTTGCTCATGGTGAGAACTATATCCTGTATTCGATCCTCGATTTCATCGTCGACAATTACATGCCGGTAATCGAGGCCATTCACGAGGAAGTCGAACGGCTCGAGGATCGTCTGCTTCGCCAACGGCTGGAGAAGGCGGATATCGAACGGCTCTATCTGCTCCGGCGCAACCTGCTCAGGCTTCGCAATGCCGCCGTGCCGCTGGTCGATGTCTGCCGGCGGCACGAGCATATCGATCTGCCCGGCATGGAGGCGGCACTGCAACCGCTGTTTCGCGATGTGACCGACCATGTCCGCCGCGTGCAGGAAGATATCGATGCGTTGCGCGAGGTTCTGGCCTTCACCTTTGAAGCCAGCTTGATGATCGGCCAATCCGAGCAGACGGAGATCTCCCGCAAGCTTGCCTCCTGGGCAGCTATCCTTGCAGTGCCGACGGCAATTGCCGGTATCTACGGGATGAACTTCGACGACATGCCGGAGCTTAAATTCCGCTACGGTTATTTCGTGGTGCTGGCCGTGATCATCGGGCTCTGCCTGACGCTGTATCGCTTCTTCCGCCGCGCCCGATGGCTTTGATTGCAAAGCCCGGCGGCTAGAGCATTTCCAGGAAAAGTGCGAAGCGGTTTTCCATCAGGAAATGCGTAAAAAAGCGTTTGTGCGATTCCGTCCAAATCGGAAACGCTCTAGAAGAGGCGCAGCCCCTTCAGGCTTACATGGCCGTCCTTGCCGATGATGATGTGATCGTGCACCGCAATGCCGAGCGGCTTGGCTGTCTCGACGATCAGCTTGGTCATGTCGATATCCGCCCGCGACGGCGTGGGGTCGCCTGAGGGGTGATTATGCGCAAGGATGATCGCGGTTGCCGACAATTCGAGTGCGCGCTTGACGACCTCGCGCGGATAGACAGGCGTGTGGTCGATCGTGCCCGTCTGCTGGACCTCGTCGGCAATCAACGCATTACGCTTGTCGAGGAATAATATCCGGAATTGCTCCTTGGTCTCATAGGCCATAGCCGCGTGGCAATATTCGATCACCGCCGACCAGGACGAGAGAATGTGCTTCTTGCGCAGGTCACTCTTCAGCGTTCGGTGCCCGATCGTCGAGACGAGCTTCAGGTCGAGCGCGACCGATTCGCCAACACCCTTGACCTCCTGCAGCAACGGGAGCGGTGCGCCGAATACACCGGCAAGCGTGCCAAAGCGCGTCAGCAGCGCCTTGGCAATCGGCTTGGTATCCTTGCGCGGGATAAGCCGGAACAGCAGCATTTCGAGGAGTTCGTAGTCGGCAAGCGCGGCGTCGCCGTGCTCGCGATACCGTGTTCGCAGCCGATCACGGTGGCCAAGATAGTGCGCCTCGACCGCCTGAGCTGCCGCGTCTGAGACATGCGCGTCCTGCGGCTGCAGAGCCGCAAAAAACGACCGTTCGTCCGCCGGCTGCGTCGCATCGCCTGCGGATGAGCGGGAGTTTTTCTTCATGCGGCGCCCATGGCGGCCATGTCAGGCTTGAAGAGGCCGGCCGGCGAGAGCGTGAAGATCTCGCAGCCATCAGCCGTGACGCCGACCGTATGCTCGTACTGCGCCGAGAGAGAACGGTCGCGTGTTACCGCCGTCCAGCCATCGGCAAGCACCTTCACGTGCGGGCGACCGAGATTGATCATCGGCTCGATGGTGAAGATCATGCCTTCGCGCAGTTCCGGCCCCTCGTTGGCGCGGCCGTAATGCAGGATGTTGGGAGCGTCGTGGAAAAGCCGGCCGACGCCGTGTCCGCAGAAGTCGCGTACGACCGAGCACCGTTCGGCTTCGGCATAGGCCTGGATGGCTTCGCCGATCGCGCCGGTGCGGGCGCCAGGACGCACGGCGGCAATGCCGCGCATCAGGCACTCATGCGTCACGTCGAGAAGCCGCTCGGCGGCACGTTTGATCTCGCCGACCGGATACATGCGGCTGGAATCGCCGTGCCAGCCATCGATCACATAGGTCACGTCGATATTGACGATATCGCCGTCGCGAAGCGGCTTGTCGTTCGGAATACCGTGGCAGACAACGTGGTTGATCGAGGTGCAGGACGACTTGGTATAGCCGCGGTAGTTCAGCGTTGCCGGAAGCGCGCCGTTGTCCATGCCGAACTCGAAGACGAAGCGGTCGATCTCCTCGGTCGTCACCCCGGGCCGAACGCGCGACACCAGTTCGTCGAGGCAACGCGCCGTCACCTGACAGGCCTTGCGCATACCTTCGAACCCCTCCGGTCCGTAGAGGCGGATGACGCCGGTGTTCTTATAGGGCGCGGACCCTGCCTCGATGTAAGTCACCATTCCAGAACTTTCAGTTGTTTCCTGTCGAATTTCATAATCCAGCAGGGGCAGCCTCGTCCACTGCCGTGCACCTTGAGGGACTGATATAGGGCGCAGCGCACAGTATTTCGCAGCCGCGATCTTCCGCTAAGCAGATCGGCAAGCCTAACGCGGATCAATGCCTGCGCCTATCCGTAGAATGTTGCAGGTTGCTAAGGGTTGGCGATGCCGTGCGTGCCAAATCGGTAACTCAGGCGAAGTTGCGAATAGCGCTGGCACCTGCCTCATCGATTGCGATCAAGCCGATCGGTGCTATCTCGGAGGGCGATACCAGGCATTTCACCGCATAGGCCTCGACACCTCTGGTCATGGCACGATCGAAGGCAGCGGCATATACAGGGTCGTAGTCGCGGCAGATCTGCAGGTGATCGCAATCGCTGCGCTGCACTAGGTAGACCATGATCGCGCGATGGCCGGCTTCGACCATGTCTCCCAGTTCTTCGAGGTGCTTGGCGCCACGTGCAGTCGGGCTGTCGGGAAACTCGGCCACGCCAGGGTTGCGACTGAAATGCACATTCTTCACCTCGACATAGGCAAGACCGCGCAGGCTGTCGCTCAAGAGAATGTCGATTCGCGAATTGCGCCCGTATTTCTGCTCGCGGGCGAGGTTCTCGTAGAGATGAAGGTCGGCGACAAGTCCGAGCCGAATGGCCTCTTCCGCCAGACGGTTGGGCAGGCCGGTGTTGATGCCGACCAGCGTACCATCCGCCTCGACGATTTCGAGCATCTGCCGGTACTTGCGCGTCGGGCTATCATGCTCCGACATCCAGATGCGCGAACCCGGCGTCGTCAGTCCGCGCATCGACCCGGTGTTGGGGCATGAGCCGGTCAATGCCGTACCATCGGCGAGGAGAGCGTCGAATAGAAAGCGTTTGTAGCGCTGCACGAGCGTGGCGGGCACGAGTGGCCGATCGAAAATCAAGATCTGTTCACACTTTGGTCAGGCGCGGGCGCGCACATAGGAGCCGGGCGCCTCTTCCAGCGTGTTGAGCGTGCCGCCGGGCTTGCGCGCGGGCACGCGCTTCTTGTCCAGCTTTTCGATCCACTGATGCCAGTGCGGCCACCAGGACCCGGGGGTCTCCGTGGCCGTTTTGACCCAATCGTCGAACTCTCCCTTGGGAGGACCGCCGGTCCAGAACTGGTACTTGCCCTTGTCCGGTGGGTTCACGACGCCGGCGATGTGGCCCGAGCCGGAAAGCACGTATGTGACCTTGCCACCGAAGGAGGAACTGCCGAGGAAAACGGAGCGCGGCGGAGCGATATGGTCTTCCTTGGTTGCCAGGTTGTAGATCGGGATCTTGACGTCACCCAGCGATACCTGCTTGCCGGCCAGCATCATCTCGCCCTTCGACAGACGGTTTTCCAGGTAGCAGTTGCGCAGGTAGAACGAATGGTTGGCCGCCGGCATCCGGGTCGAATCGGAATTCCAGTAGAGCAGGTCGAAGGGCAGGGGCTCCTGCCCCTTGAGGTAGTTGTTGACGAAGTAGGGCCAGATCAGTTCGGAGGCGCGCAGCATGTTGAACGCGGTCGCCATTTTCGAGCCGTCGAGATAGCCGGCCACCCGCATGTTGGCTTCCATCTGGCTGATCTGGTCTTCGTCGACGAAGACCTTGAGATCACCGGCGTGAGTGAAGTCGACCTGGGTGGTAAACAGCGTTGCCGAGCGGATGCGCTCGTCGCCCTCTGCGGCATGGAGCGCCAGTGTTGCGGCCAATAGCGTTCCACCGACGCAATAGCCGATGGCATTCACGTCCCGTTCGCCGGTCGCCTGTTCGACGGTGTCGAGCGCAAAGCCGATGCCTTCGCGGGCATAGGCTTCCCAATCCTTGGCCGCATGCCGCTCGTCCGGATTGACCCAGGAGATGACGAACACCGTGTGTCCCTGATCGACCGCCCACTTGATGTAGGATTTCTGCGGGTTGAGGTCGAGCACGTAGAACTTGTTGATCCAGGGCGGGCAGATCAACAGCGGACGCTTGAGCACCGTTTCCGTCGAGGCCTCGTACTGGATCACCTGGCAGACGTCGCTCTGCGCGACCACCTTGCCGGGGGTGATCGCGATGTTTTCGCCGATCGCGAATTTGCTGGTATCGGTCTGGCGCATCCTGAGATCGCCGCGACCGGCCACCACGTCCTCGGCAAACATTTGCATGCCCTTGACGAGATTGGCGCCGCTCGTCGCAACCGTTTCCCGGTAGAGCTGAGGGTTGGTGGTGACGAAATTGGTCGGAGAGAGCGCACTCGAAATCTGCCTGACGTAAAAGGCAGCCTTGTGTTTGGTGTGGTCGTCCAGCCCTTCCGCGTCGCGCACCATCTTGTCAGCCCAGTCCGACGTGATGAAATAGGCCTGCCGGACGAAATCGAAGAACGGGTTTTTTACCCAGTCCTCGTCGGCGAAGCGCTTGTCGGTGCGCTGCAAGCTCACGGGATCGGTGGCGACAACATCACCGGACATGCGATGCAAGGTTCGAGACCACATCTCGAAGAAACTGCCCATCAGATGGGTCTGGGCTTCGAGCGTCCGGCGTGGATCGGAAAGCCAATACTCGGAAACCCTGGAGAGGGTTTTGACCATGTCGGTGACAGGTTCGGAGAAGACGTCGGATTTTTCGCCGGTTTCGCGCGGCGCAAGCCAGGCTGAGGCCGCCTTGCCGAGCTGCTCCATTGCGCGGGCAAGGTTGACCGCGAGGCCTTCGGGATCCTTGACGATGTAGGGTTCAACGGACTTCGGGTCGAAGCCAGCAAAGCCGTCCTTGCCTTCGGCATTCCTGTCTGCTGTCACCCGGTTTCCTCCACAGCATCTTGTTTGTTTTGTATTTTTACATTCTGCCCGAAAATGATTACAAGGGCTAGCGCATCGTCGCGCCACGAAAACAGAGGTCTTTGCCAGTATGCTCGCCGTCGGAAAACAGCGCTCCATCACCTGGGTTGCCGGGATCATTCTCCTCGGCACGCTTGCGGGCTGCAACAGCCAGAAGACCGATTTCGAAAATTATCCCTCCGTCTACGGCCAGAAGCCTGCGGCAACGCAGCAGATGACCAATCAGGAAGCCGCCGATATGCAGGCGCGGCTGTCCGCGCTCGGTGCCGCGCGCAAATCCGGCTCCATCTCCGAAGCGGAGTATCAGCGTCGCATGAAGGAAATGCGAAAGCTTGCCGAAGACCACGGCTCCGACACGTTGAAACAGATCACGAATTAGCACTTGCGTTTCAGGTGATTTGGACGCAAAGCGTTCAATGGCCGCAATGACGGCCGTTCACCAAAGCGCATGTTTTCGCGACGGCCAACCGCTGGCGGATACGTGCGCCAAACGAGGTTTGGAGATGGAAGAGTTTCACAAAGTCCGGCGTTTGCCGCCTTATGTTTTCGAACAGGTCAACCGTTTGAAAGCAAGCGCGCGAGCGGCCGGTGCTGACATCATCGACCTCGGCATGGGCAATCCGGATCTTCCCACTCCGCAGTCGATTGTCGACAAGCTCTGCGAGGCCGTTCAGGACCCGCGCACGCATCGTTATTCGTCGTCGAAGGGCATTCCCGGGCTGCGTCGTGCCCAGGCCGCCTATTACGCCCGCCGCTTCGGCGTCAAACTGAACCCGGACACGCAGGTCGTCGCCACCCTTGGCTCCAAGGAAGGCTTTGCCAACATGGCTCAGGCGATCACCGCGCCGGGCGACGTGATCCTGTGCCCTAATCCGACCTATCCGATCCATGCCTTCGGCTTTCTGATGGCCGGTGGCGTCATCCGCTCGATCTCGGTCGAGCCGGACGACACATTCTTCGGGCCGCTGGAGCGCGCCGTTCGCCATTCGATCCCGAAGCCGCTGGCGCTGATCCTCAATTACCCGTCGAACCCGACGGCGCAGGTTGCGACGCTCGATTTCTATAAGGAAGTCGTGGCATTCGCGAAGAAGCACGACATCATCGTCTTGTCGGATCTGGCCTATTCGGAAATCTACTTCAACGATGCGCCGCCACCATCCGTGCTCGAGGTGCCGGGCGCGATCGACATCGCGGTCGAGTTCACCTCGATGTCGAAGACGTTTTCCATGCCCGGTTGGCGCATGGGCTTTGCCGTCGGCAACGAGCGGTTGATCGCGGCGCTGACGCGCGTGAAGTCTTATCTCGACTATGGTGCGTTCACGCCGATCCAGGTTGCCGCCACCCAGGCACTTAACGGTGACGGCAGCGACATCGCCGAGGTCCGCAACATCTACAAGCGCCGTCGCGACGTGATGGTCGAAAGCTTCGGCAAGGCCGGCTTCGACGTGCCGCCGCCGGCAGCCACGATGTTTGCCTGGGCCAAGATCCCGGAGAAGTTCCGTCATCTCGGATCGCTCGAATTCTCAAAGCTGCTTGTAGAGAAGGCCGATGTGGCCGTAGCGCCGGGCATCGGCTTCGGCGAGCAGGGTGACGACTATGTGCGTCTGGCGCTCGTCGAAAACGAGCACCGCATTCGTCAGGCGGCACGCAATATCAAGAAGTTCCTGTCCACGGCTGACGAGACGATGCACAACGTCATCTCGCTCAACGCGCATCGGTAAAAGACGGGGGCGTGCCAGGCGCGCGCCCCTACCGCAACGGCCCCGCCGTTCTGGCGGGGACCCTCACATGTTAGGAAATGGCTATGGCAGATGCCCTCAAAATTGGCATTGCGGGCTTGGGTACCGTCGGTGCCTCGCTCGTGCGAATCCTCCAGGATCGTCACGAGATGCTGGCAACGACATGTGGCAGGGCAATCGAAATTACAGCCGTAACGGCGCGTGACCGCTCCAGGGATCGTGGAGTCGATCTGTCGAAGACCACCTGGTTCGACGATGCCGTCTCGCTCGCTGCCAATGCCGATATCGATGTCTTCATCGAATTGATGGGCGGTTCCGGCGACCCGGCCTATGCTGCGGTCAAGACGGCGCTCGGCCGTGGTATCCATGTCGTCACCGCCAACAAGGCGTTGCTGGCAGCACATGGCATCGAGCTTGCGGCCATTGCCGAGAACAACGGCGCGCTGCTCAACTACGAAGCTGCCGTTGCTGGCGGCATTCCCGTCATCAAGGCGCTGCGCGAATCCATGACCGGCAACACGATCTCGCGCGTCTACGGGATCATGAACGGCACCTGCAACTACATCCTGACGAAGATGGAGAAGGAGGGTCTGTCCTTCGAGGCCTGCCTGAAGGAAGCCCAGAGGCTCGGCTATGCTGAGGCCGACCCGGCCTTCGACATCGAAGGCAACGATACCGCCCACAAGCTATCGATCCTGACGAGCCTTGCCTTCGGCACGGCGATTGCGGCCGACGACATCTATCTCGAAGGCATCACCAATATCTCCATCGACGATATCAATGCCGCGGCCGATCTCGGATACCGGATCAAGCTTCTCGGGGTCGCCCAGCGCACCGAAAGCGGCATCGAGCAGCGCGTACATCCAACGATGGTTCCCTATGATTCGGTGATCGCTCAGGTCGATGGCGTCACCAATGCGGTCGCGATCGAATCCGATATTCTCGGCGAGCTGCTGATGGTCGGTCCGGGTGCCGGCGGCAACGCGACGGCGTCGGCCGTTCTCGGCGACGTCGCCGATATCGCCAAGAGCCGCCCTGGCGCCCAGCATGTGCCCGCATTTGGTCGTCCGACCAATGCGCTGCTGCCTTACAAGCGCGCGCAGATCCAGAGCCACGAAGGCGGCTACTTCATCCGCCTGAAGGTCGTCGATCGCACAGGCGTCTTTGCGAGCATTGCTTCGCGCATGGCCGAAAACGGCATTTCGCTGGAATCGATCATGCAGCATTCCAAGCACCCGAAGGAATCGGACGAGCCGCAGACGATCATTTTGGTGACGCACGCGACCGCCGAGCATTCGGTGCGCGATGCGATCGTCGCGATCAAGAGCGAGGGCTATCTGGTCGGCGAGCCGCAGGTGATCCGCATCGAGCGGCCGAAGGCAGCCTAGCTCAAGGTGCAAAGCTGTTGAGAACGGGCCCCATCGACCATTGGCGTCGGTGGGGCCTTTTTCATGCCGGGTTTTGCGTGCGCGCATTGTTCGCTAATAACGAAGAGATTGAGGCAGGTGGACAGCATGGAAGAACCGGTAGACCCGATACAGCGAGCTTTTCTGGGCGTCGAGCGATCGATCAGCGGTCAGCGCTGGGTCTCTCGTCTCGACCAGGCCGGGCAGAACCGCGCGCTGGCGATCAGCCAGGTTCATGGCTATTCCGATCTCATTGGACGCGTGCTGGCCGGCCGTGGCGTTTCGCTCGACGATGCCGCGACCTTCCTCGACCCGACGCTTCGCTCGCTGATGCCGGACCCCGACACCTTGACCGACTGCCGCAAAGCGGCAGAGCGCCTGTCGCTGGCAATATCCAGGCGCGAGAAGGTAGTGGTCTTCGGCGACTACGACGTCGATGGCGCTGCATCCTCGGCGCTGATGGCGCGCTTCCTCGAACATTTCGGGCTCGAGGTCGAGATCTACATCCCCGATCGCATCTTTGAAGGCTATGGCCCCAACCCACAGGCGATCGAACAGTTGATCGATAACGGGGCCAGGCTCATCGTCACCGTCGACTGTGGCTCGACCAGCCATGAATCGCTCGCTGTCGCGGCCCAACGCGGTATCGACGTCGTCGTCATCGACCATCACCAGGTCGGCTCGACGTTGCCGCCATGCCATGCACTGGTCAATCCCAACCGCGAGGACGATCTCTCCGGCCAGGGGCACCTTTGCGCTGCCGGCGTCGTCTATCTCGTTCTCGTCAATGCCGTGCGGGTGCTGCGCGCCGCTGGTGATGCGCGCGTTGGGACTTTCGATCTACTGGCGCAACTCGATCTCGTGGCACTCGCAACCGTTTGTGATGTGGTGCCGCTGAAGGGGCTCAATCGCGCCTATGTGGTCAAGGGGCTGATTGCAGCCCGGCATATGGGCAATGTCGGGCTGGCCGCGCTGTTGCGCAAGGCGGCGATCGGCGGTCCCGTGACGCCATATCATCTCGGCTTTCTGGTCGGGCCACGCATCAATGCGGGCGGGCGCATCGGGGACGCGGCGCTTGGCAGCCGCCTGTTGACGATGGACGATAGTGCTGCGGCTGAAACGATTGCGGCACGGCTCGACGAGCTCAACCGCGAGCGGCAGGCGATGGAAGCGGCGATGTTGGCCGAGGCCGAGGCCGAGGTTCTGGCTGAGTACGGCACGGGCGAGGGCGCCTCCGTCATTGTGACGGCGCGGGAGAACTGGCACCCCGGTATCGTCGGGCTGATCGCGGCGAGAATAAAAGAGAAATTCCGTCGCCCGACCTTTGCCATTGCCTTCGATCCGAATGGTCGCGGCACCGGATCGGGTCGGTCGATTGCTGGTTTCGACATGGGAAAGATGGTTCGTGCCGCCGTCGACGGCGGATTGTTGGTGAAAGGCGGCGGCCACGCCATGGCCGCAGGCCTGACGGTCGAGCGGGCAAAGCTCGGCCGGTTGCGCCAATTCTTTGAGGAGAAGGCTGAAGCAGCCGTGCGGGACCTCGTTGCGGTGCAGACGCTGAAGGTGGACGGCGCGCTCGGCGCGTCTGGCGCAACGCTGGAACTGATCGATCTGCTGGAGCAGGCCGGCCCCTACGGCTCCGCCCATCCGCAGCCGGTCTTCGCCTTCCCCCTGCATCGGCTGCGCGACTGCCGCCAGGTTGGAGCCAACCACATCAAGGTGACCCTCGAAGGGCAAGACGGCAGCCGCCTCGAAGGTATCGCCTTTCGGGCCGTGGAGACGCCGCTCGGCGACTTCCTGTTCGCCAGCCGTGGCGCATCCATTCATGTTGCGGGTTCGGTTTCGGCCGATCTTTGGCAAGGCCAGCGGCGCGTGCAGTTGCGTGTAAGCGACGCTGCCAAGGCAATGTAGCCGGCAGCCTGAATCTATATTCCGTCAAGCTCTGCGGTGCCGCTTGGAATGCATGACTATCTGCCGGGATCGAGTCCAGTCATCTCCTGTGAACCTGCGTCAGAGACGGGGCAGAAGTACTCCGCGCCACGGGACGGAGCATGACTATTTTTGGTCCTGCGAAGACGTGCAGGCCGAACATCAACAATGTCGAGGGGAAGGTCACAGTGGCACGCCCTAGGGGAGTCGAACCCCTCTTCCCAGAATGAAAATCTGGTGTCCTAACCGATAGACGAAGGGCGCACTTGCTGTGTGGGCGTCTTATAGTCAGCNATGGCCCGGCTATTGCCGGCACCTGATGTTCCGATTCCCATCTTCCTCGAACGGAAGTCGCAGGAGGAGACGCGCCTTCCACTCACCATTTTGATTTTGGAGGATCGATGGAGGGGATCACAGTGGCACGCCCTAGGGGAGTCGAACCCCTCTTCCCAGAATGAAAATCTGGTGTCCTAACCGATAGACGAAGGGCGCACTTGCTGTGTGGGCGTCTTATAGTCAGCGCTTTTGCCGGCTGCAAGCGCTAATGTCAGGATTTTTGAGGTTTTTCTGGGGAAAATGCAGGAAAAATCAACGGCTAAGAACATGGCGCAGATGCCTGAAGCCGAGGGGCATGGGTCGATGCAATCGGCGCCAAAACGGAAACGAATGTGCTGGGGAGGGGATCACAGTGGCACGCCCTAGGGGAGTCGAACCCCTCTTCCCAGAATGAAAATCTGGTGTCCTAACCGATAGACGAAGGGCGCACTTGCTGTGTGGGCGTCTTATAGTCAGNGGTCACAGTGGCACGCCCTAGGGGAGTCGAACCCCTCTTCCCAGAATGAAAATCTGGTGTCCTAACCGATAGACGAAGGGCGCACTTGCTGTGTGGGCGCCTTATAGGCAGCGCCTTTGCAGACTGCAAGCGTGAATCTGAAAATTCGTGTGCTTTTCCCGTGAAAAAGAAACGGAAAAATCTGCACCCGTTCGGCGTGCATGTGCGCATCGCATATTCGAGCGCACGCTGAATTCTCGGCAAGAAACTGCCGATCACCAATAACAAAATCATCTGAAGGGGAGGGTCACAGTGGCACGCCCTAGGGGAGTCGAACCCCTCTTCCCAGAATGAAAATCTGGTGTCCTAACCGATAGACGAAGGGCGCACTTGCTGTGTGGGCGNCGCCCTAGGGGAGTCGAACCCCTCTTCCCAGAATGAAAATCTGGTGTCCTAACCGATAGACGAAGGGCGCACTTGCTGTGTGGGCGTCTTATAGTCAGGCGATTTGATTACCGCAAGCGGCAATTTTCATTTTTCTGTAAAAAATGCAAAAGCCGGAAAAGATGGACGGATCCTGCGGATTAGCTCATGGAAACAAGGGCTTGCCTTCAGCCCTTGCCGCGGCGGCAGCGCCAGTTCCAATCGCGCTGGGCGCCGATGTCGATATGAACCGATTCCGTGTGGCAGTAGGTTCCAACGCCACCGCGCCCGGGAATGCTGCGCAGGAAATCTGCCAACTCCCACTTGCTGACGCCCTTCACCTGGATGTCTGCCGCCTCGCAGCGCGTATGGAGGGATTGCTTTGCGCGGTTGACCTTGATCGGGCGCAGGCCCGAAGTCACCATCACTTGGCGGCCGTAATGCGTTTCAACCTGTTTGAGCATCTGCATCAGCTCCGGCTTGAAGCAGCCGGCCTCGACCTTTTCGGTCTGCAGGATAAGGCCGCTTGGTGCCAGACGGGCCAAGCCGGAAAGGGAGGCGACCTGAACCGGTGCGTCCTCTTCGTCCGCCGCGTGGTCTTCATGCGCCACGCTGAACAGCGGGCTCATCTTGACGCCGGGCAGGCCCTGATAGGCGAGCGAGGCCATCTGCGGCTGGCTGGCGTTGCTGGTGGTGATGGTTTTTTTCTCAGCCGGCTGCGCTGCGCGCGCCGTTTCCTGCTGCTGTTTCTCCTTGCGTTTTCCCGCAAACAGGCTCGCAAGCGTCCAGGTCTTCGGTACTTCCTTGGAGCCGCTTTCGCTGGCCTTGGCGTTCGGCGTGGCCGTGGCGGCCTGGGTCGCCACGTCTGTTGCCGCCTGCGCCTGCTCAACAGCTTGTACGGGCTGAAGCACGCGCGATGTCTTGCCGCCGAGGGCGGCTTGCGCGCTCAAGGGCAGCGGTACCGAGGCGGGAAGAGTAGCGCCTTCCGGGGCGGCATAGGCCATCACTGCTGTATCGGACGGGGCGCCGGAAGTCTCATTCGATGCGCCTTGCTGCGGCTGGATGATCGGCTGGGGTTGCGGCTGAGGCTGAGGCTGAGGCTGAGGCTGGATTTGCCCCTGTCCTTGGCTGCCGCTGAAGAGGCTGTTCGTCGTTGCGTTCATGCTCGGCTGGGCAGCGCCTGTGGCCGGGACGGAGCCCGTCGCCTGCGGCTGTGCGCCCGCCATCGCCGCTTGACCGGCCGCGGCCGGAGCCTGGCCATAGATGCTCGATGAGGCCGCACGCAGGCCCGTGCTCTGCATGGTCAGCGGCCCACCCTGTTGCGCGGGGGCCTGACCCGGCGCGAGAGCGCTATTGCCTTGGGATGCCTGCGGGTTGCTGCCAACCGCCGACACTTGAGCGTCGCGAACGGTCGCGCCGGTCTGGGGCGAATCGGCGACCTGCAGAGCGTCTTGCGCTTCCTCTACCTTCAACGCATTTGCTGCTTCGCTATCAGCGACGGCAGACACGCAGCCGCTCAACGCGAACAGCGAAACGGATATCGCGGCTGCGCGGCTGAAAGTTGCCAGCAGCGCTCCCCTTGTTTCCCGATGTTGCAACGTCCTATCCCCGCTCTCCGTGCATGATCGGCGAGATCGTCGCCTTTCCATGCATTAAGTCTCAGTTCCGAAACATCGCCCAGAACAAACAAACACGAATTTCGCGCGGCGACCAATCGGATCGCCGCGGGAAGGATTAGGCCAAATACAGTTAGGGGCGTCGCCACGAGACATCGCGGATAGAACCCCGTATCAACGTTTCGCGCGGAAAGTTACTGAACGATACGTGATTTGTAAACTGGCGCTAACCTTGAGCCCACATGCGCCAAGCATGCGAAGGCCCGGTGTCGATGCCGGGCCCCGGATCATTCGTCAATTCAACGGATCCGCGACTCGACTGTGCCAAGCCGAAACTCCCGGCTGCAGACGTCAATCATCGGCGGCCAGAATTGCGCGAGGCTTACCAGGCGCCGGTGTTGGCCATGGACGCCCAGGGCTCCTGCGCCGCCAGGTTCTCGCCCTTCTGCAGGATCTCGATCGAAATACCGTCGGGTGAGCGCACAAAGGCCATGTGCCCATCGCGTGGCGGGCGGTTAATGGTTACGCCGTTGTCCATCAGGTGCTGGCAGAAGCCATAAATGTCATCCACCTCATAGGCCAGGTGACCGAAGTTGCGACCGCCTGTATAATCTTCGCTGTCCCAATTGTAGGTGAGTTCGAGGCACGGCGAGAGTTCGCCCTTTGCCCGGTCGAGATCGCCTGGGGCGGCCAGGAAGACAAGCGTGAAGCGGCCCTTCTCGTTCTCGTAGCGACGGATTTCGCTGAGGCCGAAAAGCGTGCAATAGAAGTTCAAGGCCTCGTCCAGATTTTTGACGCGAACCATCGTGTGCAGATAACGCATTGCAATGTCCCTGTTTCGAAGAAGATGGCGTATACTTATCTGCCAGCAAGCCAGAGGCAAGGCTGCGTCCCTACATTGGATCCAGGCCAAAATACGCCGAGGGTCTTGCGCACCAGCGGCGGGACGATGTTATTCTGGTCAATAAGAATCAGTTAACCGTAGTCGGTAGTCGCGCGTAAACGAGGGGCTGGGAGAGAATGGCGGATAGGACATCTTCAAAAGACGTCATGCATGATGACGACTTTGGCAGCGACGCCCTCGACCTCGTCGAAATCACCGGCGTGATCAAATGGTTCGATGTCGCCAAGGGGTTTGGCTTCATCGTGCCTGATAACGGCATGCAGGATGTGCTGGTGCACGTGACCTGCCTGCGGCGCGACGGCTATCAGACGGTGCTCGAAGGGGCCCGCGTCGTGGCTCTCATCCAGAAGCGCGACCGTGGCTACCAGGCCTTCCGCATTCTGTCGATGGATCAGTCGACGGCCATTCATCCCTCGCAACTGCCGCCGATCAGAACCCACGTGCAGGTAACGCCGACGAGCGGCCTCGAACGTGTCTTGGTCAAGTGGTTCAACCGGACCAAGGGCTTCGGCTTCTTGACGCGCGGCGAGGGCACGGAGGATATCTTCGTTCATATGGAAACGTTGCGCCGTTTCGGTCTGACGGAACTGCGCCCCGGCCAAGTGGTTCTCGTGCGCTTCGGCGACGGTGAAAAGGGCTTGATGGCGGCCGAGATCCATCCCGATGGCCCAACACCGACAAGCCGTTCGCACTGATGTCGATGGCTCGAACCTTTTCTGCAAGAAGCGCCGCCACGGCGCTTTTTTTGTCGGCGCTACTGTTTGCAGCCTTTGCGCTAGCGGAAGCGCAATTCACCAGCGACCGGATGCGGCTGGTGACGGCCGACAACAAGATCCATGAGTTCACGGTCGAGCTTGCCATCGATGCCGATCAGCGGGAGCAGGGGCTGATGTTTCGGCGCTCAATGGCACCCGATCACGGAATGTTGTTCGATTTCGGTGATACCCGTCGGGTGATGATGTGGATGAAGAACACCTATCTGGCGCTCGACATGCTGTTCATCGACAAGAGCGGTACTGTGCGGACGATCCATCAGGATGCCGTGCCGTTTTCCGAGGCGATCATCGATTCGCGTGAGCCGGTGGCCTATGTGCTGGAACTCAATGCCGGAACCGTCAAACGGCTCGGCATCAAGCCGGGTGATCGGCTGGAAGGCGCTCGTATCGTCGGTAACTGATGATGCAGGGCACGGTGTCCGACGTGGCCCGGTTGACGGTTTCCAACCAGCTGATTTAAAAGCGCAATTCATTATTCTTGCACTGCAGCGAGCCTTTTCGGCAGACGCGCCCTACATAAGTTGGTAGTCTTTCTATCGGACCAACAGGAGGCATCTGTGATGATCAGGCATGTGCTTGTTGCAATCATTGCTGCGGCCGCCTTCGCGCCCGCGGCATCGGCCGCCGATCTGACCGAAAACCTCGAGCCGGCGCCCCTCGTGGAAGCAGCGCCTACCTTTGTCTGGACCGGCGGTTATGTCGGTCTACAGGGTGGTGGCGGCTGGCTTAATGGCGATTTCAGTACGCCGGGCGGAAGCGCTTCACAGGATTTCAATGGCGGCCTTCTCGGTGCCTTCGCCGGCTTCAACTACCAACAAGGCGATTGGGTCTACGGTATCGAAGGCGATGTCAGCTATAACTGGAACGACAAGACCTTCGATATCTTCGGCGCCTCTCCGGAAGCCGGAACCGATGTATCCGGTTCCGTCCGCGGCCGTCTGGGTTACGTCGTCAACGACAAGGCACTTGTCTATGCGACCAGCGGCTGGGCGATTACGCGCGGCTTTGTCGATGTGCCTGGGGCTTCCAAGGAAAAGGAAACCTTCAATGGCTGGACGATCGGTGCCGGTGTCGACTACGCCTTCACCGACAGCCTGTTCGGTCGGGCCGAATATCGCTACAACGACTATGGCGACAAGGATGTCGGCGGCTACAACGTCGATTTCGACCAGCATCAATTCACCGTCGGCATCGGCGTAAAGTTCTAAAGATTGTGAATGCGAGGAGAGGGCGCCGATGGCACGGAGCCCTCTTTGCTGTCGTCATCGTGCTCTTCACGCTTTGATCGGGGCCGAGACCCCAGCCAATCTTCGGCTAAGGCCCGGCGCGGCTGAGGATTGCATTACGATCGGCTTCGCCGGCAAGATCGATGGTGATGCGCATTTCATCCTTCACCGGTCGCCGTAGAGCGTTCTTGCCCGATGGTGCTGTGGAGAGGCGGCCTGCCTCTTCAAGTATGGCGATACGCTTGCGTGATAGGCCGAGTTCCATGGATAGCAACCGCTCCGTTCGCAGCGATGTTTTCATCGCCAGGTCAAGAACGATCTCCAGAGGCGGGGATGATTCGGCGGCCGGGTTCAGAATCGTCTTTTGCACATGAACCTCGGAAAACTCCTCGATCTGCCCCGCATCCCGGCGCAACCCGTCGAGATCGAAAGAGACCTTCTCGATCCAGGCTTCGTCATTGGTCTGAAGCGCGTTGAGCGTGTGCGGATCGATATCGCGGATGTGGCGGCGTTCGAAGATGGGGCGGTTCCAGGTGCTGTCGCAACTGCAGCAGCGATAGATCAGCCAGGCATCCAGCCGCCGACCATTGGCATTGAGCCGTGTCTTGCCGCTCGGCTCGAATGGACGTGCTGCTCGGCAACGGTTGCAGGCGAGCCAGGGACGCGGCGCGATTTTGGGTTTGATGGTCCACTGGACCAGGTATGTGTGAGACATGTCGTCTGGTTCTTCCGATTGGAAGTCCATCAAGACGACGGTTTGAGCACCCGTTCAGGGGACGCGGTCTGGCAGCGTTGTTGGTGATGGTTCGATCCGCACAAGCAATTGTGCGGCGACAGGTCGGCAATGCCATTCCGGTCTCGAACCGTCACCTCGACGAACGCATTGAGTTGCGATCCGACAGCGACGATCGCTATCGGGCGTACGTGGTGAAACAAGCGAGACCGGGGTTTACAAAGGCAAAGCGGAACTCCAGGAAAAGGCAGCGCAATTTGTTGCGCAACCGTCCTAGCCGAATATTGTTGCTACGGGAAGTAGTAGTATTTGTGATAGTCGCGTTTTTGGATTTGTCGTGGGCGTGTGAGGACGAGTTTCTCTGATTGAGTTTTTCTATGTGCCGTCGGACACCGGATGACCCAGTCGGGAAGGCCGGGCTGTCGTGCCGGCATAGAAATTCTTGTTAAGAGGTACTAGGCGCTCAAAGTTCGAAGAACGCGTTGACTCGTATCCATATATCCAATAGGTTGGATATATGGATAACTTGGAAGCCATCACTGCGCTGGGCGCACTCGCACAGAGCACTCGTCTGGACACGTTCCGGCTGCTCGTCAAACATGAGCCTGACGGGCTGCCCGTTGGCGAGTTGGCGAAGATCGTCGACGTGCCGCAAAACACCATGTCTGCGCATCTCAAAACGCTGACACAGGCTGGCTTGATCTCCGGTGAGCGCCACAGCCGTTCAATCATCTACCGTGCAAAGCTCGATGTGTTCCGCGAACTGACACTGTTCCTGATCAAGGACTGCTGTGGCGGCAATGCGGAGATTTGCACCCCTTTGATTGCCGAACTCATGCCGTGCTGCCCACCCGTGGGAGTGAGCGCATGACTGGCTTTATTTTTCTAAAGTCGGACCAACACCACTAGGGACAACTCCAATGTCTGAACGTGTTTATAACGTGCTCTTCTTGTGCACGGGCAATTCCGATCGCTCTATTCTTGCCGAGTCCATCCTCAACGCCGAGGGCAAGGGCAGCTTCCGCGCCTACTCCGCGGGCAGCAATCCAAAGGGCGAGGTCAATCCTCACGCCATCAGGGAGCTAGACGCACTCGGTTATCCGTCCACGGGGTTTTCCTCGAAAAGCTGGGACGTCTTCGCTGAGCCAGGCGCACCGCAGATGGACTTCATCTTCACCGTCTGCGACAGCGCAGCAGGCGAAGCGTGCCCTGTGTGGATTGGCCATCCCATGACCGCACATTGGGGTGTCGAAGACCCGGCAGCCGTCGAAGGGACAGAAGTCGAGGTGCAAAAGGCCTTCGCTCAAGCTGCAAGGTTCGTCAAGAACCGCATATCGGCGTTTCTCAGCCTGCCGCATTCCTCCATCGACAAGCTCGCCCTCGAACAGCACCTGCGCCAGATCGGCAGGATGGAAGGCTCCACGCAGCCTCAGGAAAAGGCAAGCTGATGTCGACGTTTGAACGTTACCTTACCGTCTGGGTGTTTCTCTGCATTGTTGTCGGCATCGCGCTTGGTCATCTGATGCCAGGCGTCTTCCTGGTCGTCGGGGCAGCGGAAATCGCCAAGGTGAACATCCCCGTCGCCGTCCTGATATGGTTGATGGTTATCCCCATGCTGCTGAGGATCGACTTCGGATCATTGTCTAAGGTCGGCAGCTACTGGCGCGGGATCGGCGTCACCCTGTTCATCAACTGGGCGGTCAAGCCGTTCTCAATGGCGCTGCTCGGTTGGCTGTTCGTAGGCTACCTGTTTCGTTCGTGGCTGCCCGAAGACCAGATCGACTCCTATATCGCGGGCCTGATCATTCTCGCCGCAGCGCCGTGCACGGCCATGGTCTTCGTCTGGTCGAACCTGACAAAGGGTGAGCCGCATTTCACGCTTTCCCAGGTCGCACTCAACGACGCCATCATGATTGTCGCGTTCGCGCCGATTGTCGGCCTACTCCTCGGACTGTCGGCAATCACGGTCCCTTGGGACACGCTGACGATCTCGGTCGCGCTCTACATCCTGATCCCTGTGGCGATCTCGCAGGTCCTTCGCAAGATGTTGATGGCCGACGGCACGACGAGGGCTCTCGATGGGCTTCTCACCAAGCTGCAGCCTCTGTCGCTCTTGGCGCTTCTGGCAACCTTGGTCCTGCTGTTCGGCTTCCAGGGTGAACAGATTACCGCCCAGCCGACGATTATCGCACTGCTTGCAGTTCCGATCCTGATTCAGGTCTACTTCAATTCCGGCCTGGCATACCTTTTGAACCGGATGACTGGCGAACAGCATTGCGTTGCGGGACCGTCCGCACTGATTGGGGCATCAAACTTCTTCGAACTCGCGGTCGCGGCGGCCATCAGCCTGTTCGGCTTCCAGTCGGGTGCTGCGCTGGCAACCGTCGTTGGGGTCCTCATCGAGGTCCCGGTGATGCTGTCCGTCGTCTGGATCGTGAACCGCTCGAAGGGCTGGTACGAAGCAGGCACTGCCGTCGCCAAGAACACCATCGTCGAAAAAGCCGTTGCCGAAAGGGCATGATCATGGACGTCACTATCTATCACAACCCGGCCTGCGGCACGTCGCGCAACACGCTGGAAATGATCCGCAACGCGGGTATCGAGCCGACTGTCATCGACTACGTGAACACGCCTCCAACACGCGACCGGCTCGCGCAGACGATCACCGATGCGGGGCTTACGGTCCGTGAGGCGATCCGCGAGAAAGGCACGCCCTATGCGGAACTGGGCCTCGATAATCCGGAGCTGACCGATGATCAGTTGCTCGATGCCATGCTGAAGGACCCGATCCTGATCAACCGTCCGTTCGTCATCACGCCGATGGGTACCCGTCTTTCCCGTCCGTCCGAACTCGTCCTCGATATCCTTCCAGACACTCACAAGGGTGCGTTCACGAAGGAGGATGGCGAGCGCGTCCTCGATGAGAAGGGACGGCGCATTGTCTGAAACACTTCCTGCCGCCGCCAGTGAACACTTGTGTATGCTCGATCTCGATGCGCTGCATCCCGCGTTCTCGACACGCAAGCCGCGCATCCTGATCCTGTACGGTTCACTCCGGGAAATCTCCTACAGCCGTCTTCTGGCACACGAAGCTCGCCGCCTGCTGGAGCGCTTCGGCTGCGAGGTACAGGTGTTCGATCCCAAGGGCTTACCACTCCCCGATGAAGCGCCGATCAGCCATCCCAAGGTGAAAGAACTGCGCGACCTTTCCGAGTGGTCCGAGGGCCAGGTCTGGGTCAGCCCGGAGCGACATGGCGCGATGACCGGCATCATGAAGGCCCAGATTGACTGGATCCCGCTTTCCCTCGGCTCCGTTCGACCGACTCAGGGCAAGACGCTGGCGGTCATGGAAGTGTCCGGCGGCAGCCAGTCGTTCAATGCGGTCAACCAGATGCGCATTCTCGGTCGCTGGATGCGGATGATCACGATCCCGAACCAGTCTTCATTTGCCAAGGCCTACCAGGAGTTTGACGGCGATGGCCGGATGAGGCCGTCGTCCTACTACGACCGCGTCGTCGACGTCTGCGAAGAGCTGGTGAAGTTTACGTGGCTTACCCGAGATGCGTCGTCGTACCTCACTGACCGCTACAGTGAGCGGAAAGAGGATGCGGAGAAGCTGGAGAAGCGGGTTCAGCTCAAGGCCATCTGAACAAACGCCTTGTTCGAAGCTCCACCAGGGGATGAAGACCTATCAGGAGGCGGAGCAACACGATCCTGTTCTATTTTGCCTGTCTTCTTGGACCGGCGGGCAAGGTACGTCACCGTAGGAGCAGAACACACAACAGTCACCAGCTTTTGGCCGGAGCATCGTGCCACATCCGATACATTCATAGAAAAACTGGCAAGCGTCGACGGGCATCGTTTCCGTTGCCGTTTGCCCGCAGTGCGGACAGGTAAGGGTCGATTGAAGCTGCACCATCGTTCCTTGCTTTAGTAGACAGGGTGATTCTACTTGGCACGGCACGTGAGCCCAACAACTAGGGTCCGGACTCACAACCACCAGATGACGGCGGCTGCGAGTGCGATTGCCCCCATGAAGTTTTTGATGTTGCGGTCGAAGCGGGTCGCGAGGCGACGCCAGTCCTTGAGGCGACAGAACATGCGCTCGATGACGTTGCGCTGCTTGTAGATGGCCTTGTCGTATTCATATTGGATTTTGCGGTTCTTGCGCGGCGGGATGACGGCTTGGGTACCACGCTCGTCGAGCCACTCGCGCAGAGCCTGGCTGTCATAGCCTTTGTCGGCGACGAGTTCGGCGGAGGGTGGCAGAGCTTCGATACAGAGCCTCGCCACCTTGCAATCGTGGACGTTGCCGGGCGTCAGGAGCAGGACGTGAGGGCGGCCTTTGGCATCGCAGACAGCATGGAGCTTGGTGTTCCGTCCACCTTTGGTGCGGCCGATACCATGAGCCAAGGCCCCCCTTTTCCTCCACCCGCACAGCGGTGGACCTTGATGCAACTGCTGTCGATGAACAGTCGATCCGGCGCATCATCGGCCCCTGCGAGCGCACTGAAGATGCCTTCCCAGATGCCGCGTTCGGACCAGCGGACGAAGCGGTTGTAGAGTGTCTTCTTCGGTCCATAGACATCTGCGCAATCCGCCCAGCGGCCACCACAGCGCAGCGCATGGACGATCCCGCTCAAGACCCGGCGGTCATCCACGCGCGGCTTGCCTCGCACATCTGTCGGCAAAAGCGGCTCTATCCGCTCCCACTGCGCGTCGGAAAACCAAAAGAAATCAGACATGCAACCGCCTCCTCGCTGAGGCGAGTGAATCACGTCGCAGTGCGCAAGGAAACCCACTTATTGGGTCCGGACCCTAAAAACATCATGCCCGGTGCGGGCGGTACGAGCACCCAGATTGACGGTATACTTCTACGCGCACCGTATTTCCACAAATGCCGAAATACTCTTTGACCGGAGGCGGTTTTCGCCATAGCTTATTTCCATGATTATCGAAAAAGCAGCATCGCAGCTCGAAGCGATTGGCAACGTTACCCGCCTTCAGATTTACCGTGCGCTTGTGCGTGCCGGTGAAGATGGCCTGCCGGTCGGGAAGCTGCAGGAGAAGCTGGAAATTCCGGCATCGACCCTTTCACACCACCTCAAGCGGCTCGTCGATACAGGCCTTGTTATCCAGGATCGTCAGGCGACGACACTGATTTGTACCGCGAACTACAAGCACATGAACGCGCTGATTGGCTACCTTGCCGATGAGTGCTGCGCCGACGCAGCTTGCTCAAAGCAGACCGACGAAACCGTAGCCTGAGGGCTTTTTTTCGCACTCTAATTTCGAAACTTCCAGAAATACGAAAGGATATGCAGATGGCTTTAGATAGTAACCTTCCTGTGGCAGTGATTGGTGCTGGTCCTGTTGGCCTCGCAGCTGCCGCGAGACTGGTCGAGGCAGGCATCACACCGCTTATCCTGGAACGGGGGGCTTCCGTCGGCTCAGCACTTGTTGACTGGGGCCATGTCCGCGTGTTCTCACCCTGGAAATACAACATCGACGATGCCGCGCGGCGATTGCTCGATGACCACGGCTGGAGCGCTCCACGAGCAGATGGTGTGCCGACGGGTCGGGAGATCGTTCAAAACTATCTGCTTCCACTATCTGCTATCCCTCAGATCGCTGACAACCTGAAACTCAGTGCTACGGTCAAGGCGATTACGCGTGCGGGGTTTGACAAGGTCTCATCAAATGGTCGTGAGGCTGCGCCCTTCGTGGTCCGCTACAAAGATGCAACGGGTGAGCACGACGTCCAGGCACAGGCCGTTATCGACGCATCCGGCACATGGACGCAACCGAACCCGATGGGGATCAACGGGCTGCCTGTTGTTGGTGAAATTGCCTCCGGCAGGCTCTCCTATGGCATTCCAGATGTTGCCGGGACCAGGCGGGCTGACTTCGTTGGCAAGCGAACATTGGTCGTCGGAAGTGGTCACTCCGCAATCAATGTCGCCTTGGCCTTATTGGAACTTCAGGAAAGTGATCCTGCGACTGAAATCTTCTGGGCGCTCCGTCACCATGGTGTAGCTCGCCTTCTTGGCGGCGGTCTCAATGACCAGCTACCCGAGCGCGGTGCCCTCGGGTTGGCTGCGAAGAAGGCCATGGACGAGGGTCGCCTCAAAATGCTGACGTCCTTTGCTGCCAGAAGTGTGAAATCAGAAGGCGAAGGGGTGGTGGTCGAAGCCGTGTCAAATGGAGAGCCTATCACACTGGCGCTCGACCATGTGGTGGTCACGACTGGTTTCCGGCCTGACCTATCGTTTCTTCGAGAACTCCGCATTGATCTCGATCCTGCCGTGGAGGCCCCGCCAGCCCTGGCTCCACTGATCGATCCGAACCTTCATTCCTGCGGTACCGTCCCGCCCCACAGCGTCGATGAATTGGCCCATCCGGAGAAGGATTTCTACATCGTCGGCTCGAAGTCCTATGGCCGCGCTCCAACATTCCTGATGAAGACCGGCTACGAACAGGTTCGTTCCGTGGTCGCCGAGCTTGCAGGGGATCATCTCGCCGCCAGACGGGTCGAACTTGTCCTTCCCGAGACAGGAGTGTGCTCTGTCGACCTCGCAGTGAATGCCACATCATCCGGATGCTGTGGGGGACCTGCGCCCTTAGAAACGGATGCCTGTTGTGTCGCCGACGCGACCGCCAAATCCGAGGGAAAGTCCGGATGTGGTTGCTCGGCGTCGGTCGTTGAAGAAGAGCGAGCGTGATCATGGAAGGACGGAAGCTTCCTACATGGGCGCTGGCGGGCCTCGGCGCATCACAAATTATCGGATACGGCACGCTCTATTATGCCTTCAGCATCCTGGTGCCAGAAATCGCCGAAGACATCGGCAAATCGCAGCAATGGGTCTTCGGAGCCTTTTCGGTGGCTCTGCTCGTTGGCAGCCTTGCCGCACCCCTCTCAGGCTACCTTGCCGACCGGATCGGTGCGGGGCGATTGATGGCGGCAGGATCGCTGTTAGCCTCCGCGACACTCGTCTTGATGGCGGTATCCACCGGGCCAATCACCTTCGCTGTCGCACTGGCGCTGACCGAAATCGTCTCTGTCGCTGTCCTCTATGCCACTGCCTTCACGGCTATCGTTCAGACTGGAGGACACAAAGCCCAGAAGTCGATTGTTCACCTGACACTGATCGCTGGTTTCGCCTCTTCGCTGTTCTGGCCGCTGACATCCTGGCTGCATGGTTTTCTGTCTTGGAGAGAAGTCTACCTGCTCTTTGCCGCGTTGAACCTCCTCGTCTGTCTTCCAGTGCATTTGGCGCTGGCGCGGCTGACGACGACTGCGGTGTTCGCTTCCAGGGGTACCGTCGCGGCCGTTGGCGAACACCGGCCACTTGCGAACGGAACGCTTGTATTCTCCCTCATGCTGCTTGGCTTTGCCATCGAAGGCTATGCGCTGTCGGCGATCCTGGTTCATATGGTTCCGCTCACACAGGCGCTCGGGTTTGGTGCCGCAGGTCTCCTGGTAGCCTCGCTGTTCGGTCCGGCTCAGGTCGCAAGTCGCTTGATCAACCTGCTCTTCGGCCGTGAACTGTCGCAGAAATGGCTGGCTGTTATCGCGACCGGGCTCCTGCCAATCGGTTTGACGATCCTCCTGATGACGACACCGTGGGTGGCCGGAGCGGTAATGTTCGCTATCTGCTTCGGATTAGGCTCCGGTCTGACAAGCATTGTCGGCGGGACATTGCCGCTCGAACTGTTCGGACCAAAGGGATACGGCAGTCGTCTCGGCTGGGCCACGTCGGCCAAACAGATGATGTCGGCGATTGCGCCGCTCGCCATGTCCATGTCGATGGCCGGGATCGGCGTCGTGCCGTCCATCTGGATGACTGTGGCTATTGGCATAGCCGGGGTGGTGGCATTCTTAGCCATCGTTGCAGTCGTGCAGGGTCCTGCCGGACTGCCCCGACCGGCTTAACGCTTCACGTTCGTTCTTTCGTCACGGTTTGCCGCTGATACTGGACGACCTCATGCCCAGTCAGCCTAAGGTCGTCCAGGGAGCAATTGGGTCGTGCGTCGGTCGCCTTTATTCGGCCGCTTCGTCTAGAGCATTTCCAGGAAAAGTGCGAAGCGGGTTTTCCGTCAGGATATGCGTAAAAACAAAGAGATAGAGCGTTTGTGCGGTTCCGCATAAATCGGAAACGCTCTAGGATCGCCGATCCAGGCTTCAAGTCGACCGACTGCGTGTCGAAACCGACTGCCTGGTGGAACGGTTGCAGCGATCAAGCGTTATTCTTACCAGGCAGCGTAAGCCCGCAGGCAGAGGCTGCCTGGTATCTCGTCAGGTGGGACTGAATCCCGACCGGAGATAGGAGCAGCGCCATGAGAATTTCTACGAAAATGTCATGCGTCGCATTTGTCGTCACCTTGGCCGGGAACACCGCACCGGCTTTTGCCGACAACTACTATTACGAGCCTGCACCCGGCGGCGTCTATGTTGATCCCATGCCGACGGGCAATGTGTATGTGGAGCCGATGCCGATGTACGGCGCTTACGGTTACTACCGTCCGCCGGCCCGGACGTTGGGTGACGAACGCGAACGCTATACGAATGAGTTCATGGGGCCCGGTGAAGGTGATTACTACCAGGGGATCGCGCACCCGCCACCAGTTCCCTGAGCGCCCGATCGTTCAGCATGAGGAAACGAGCAGCTGCGGCTCAGCGCCAGCCGAGAGTCGGTGCGACGCGATGTAGGGTCGCCTCGATAACGTGTGCGCTGTAGTCGACGCCCAGCTGATTGGGACGGCCGTGTCGGCCTCATCGATTGTCTCGCCTGGCGGCGCGCCAGCTTAGCCCTATGCCGACAGCATGCGGCGAGGTGAGAACAGTTGGCGCACAGTCTTTGGTCGCACCCAATTTCAGGTAAGACCAAGAGTATCAACTAGATGGAAAAGTGGTGAGCCTCGCCAGATACCTCTGGACTCGGAAACGCTGTTTTCATTGACGGTTTCAAGCCGCCGGACCAATTAAAACCAGACTCCGTGCCTCATACCCTCGGACTCAATGGCCCAATCACCTCATACGTCTGGACTCTCACTGCGGCTGTGCCAGTGGGTTGATATCTACGAAGTCGGGGAGCGCGCTAGGAGACGAGTCACCTCATGTCGGCTTTGCGCCGGCACTATCCTACGTGCATTCTATTTTGGTTTCGCACTGGAGCTGTCAATGTTCGAGGCTCACCCCTGATGGACCTTTTGATTGACACCATTCTTCCTGAACGATGGAGACCAGTCGCCCATAGCGCTTGGGAAAACCGTGGCTGGTTTGTAGTTGCCTTCATAATAGCGATGCTCATTGTCGCAGTCATTGCGGGAAATTCCGCTTATGGAATTCTGATCGAGATAGGCAGGCCAAAACTCTGAAGCGATCAATGTGCGATTGAGCACGACCGTCCTCGCCTCTATATACAGACGAGCAGTCTGATTAATGCGTTGAAATCGTGGGGCGACATGCAAGGTATCGTTACTCGGAAGGCCACTGCGGAAGACTTGGCAGATGTAAAGCGTTGGCTCGAACGTGAGCGGCGCGAAACAGGTGAGGGCTTCTTCTGTAACTGGGGCGTCATCGAAGCAATCTACGAGGAGGACATGCTCGACGTCTTGGCGATCGGCAGCGAGACGGTCGCTTTCGTCGCTGACGGCCGGAGAGGACCGGACATCGTTGAAGTCCGTCCTGATCTCCGCGGCAAAGGCCTCGGCCGCCGCGCGGCGGAACACGCGCTTCAAAGGGCTTATGACCGCGGGAACGCCGTGGTGCGAATTGAATGCGCCCCGCATACATCCATTCCCTTCTGGCAAACGATGGGGTTCACGATGTTAGTGGACCCAGACGGGGTCCAAAGGAGTGCCTACGCCTACAAAAAATTGACCCGCAAATTCGACATGCCTAGCGGCGAACCGATTTCATTCGCAATTCGGCTTTATCCCGAACAACGTGAGTGGAACCAAGGCGTCGAGGCTATCGATGAACTGAGGGGGATCGGGATAAAGGTTGCGCAGACCGTACGCCTTCCAGAGCGCGCAATCTTTTTCAACCCGCAAGGGGACTCCCAATCCCGCAACGTCATTTCAGTTAGCGTCAGTGGAACCTCCGTTTTTGAAGGTCAGGTACGCCAATTCGAGGCTCAGAATCTTGGCGTCCAACGTGATCAGGCTGACAATTACTACATGGACACAATCACGCTTCCTTGACGGGGCTGGGAGGCCGAACCAACTGCTGACGCCGAGGGATTGCTCGACTGACGAGCATCCGGCAACCTGCTCGAAAGTAACAGGGAATGCCGATGAAAACTGATGCCCAACTGATAGAAGATGACCTTCGACGCGGCTGCGAGACTCGAGAGGTTGAATTCAAGTCTTGGATGAACATCGCAGACGGACCGCCGGCGATCAAAATTGTCAGAAGTATCGCGGCGATGGCGAACCGCGGCGGCGGCCGCATTTACTTCGGCGTCTCGGACGAAGGCAGACCGCTGCCGACAGACGAGAACTTCCCGCTCTCGATGTTCTCCGCCGAGGTGGTTCACCGGATTATGAAACGGCACCTCCACCCCGAATTCGAGTGCGAAGTTCGTATGGTGGATTACCATGACGGAAGGTATCCCGTCGTCCACGTGCCGCGGCACGGAGAAATTCCGGTTGTCGCGAAGTCCGATAAGGGTGACTACGACGTCTTCGTCCGAAGCACAAAGCCGGAGGTCATCCCAGCCCAAACGGTCGATCAGTGGAACGACCTTCTGGAAGCCTGCATGGATGTACGGGCCAGGCGTCGCGCAGAGAAGAACGAGGAGATCGACCTCATCAAGGTTGACCAGATTGCGCGCAAGGTGACCGAACAGCTCGAGGCAAAGCTTATGGCTGCGGTGGCGGCTGCGCTCGCAGGCAAGCCGCCCGAGCTTCCTGACTGGAAAAAAATCGCCACTCTCGCACAGGACACCCGGAAGGACTTTGCCCTGCAGGTCGATGAAGTTCAGCTTGAGGGCGACGGTGACGTCCTCGACGTCAACAAAGAACTGTTGGCGCTCATGTCGAGCAATAACGTCCTGAGCGCTTATGCCCTGCTGACCGAAGAAGGACGCCTTGTGGCCGTCGATGAGTTGCGGCCGCTTCTGACGGCCGCAAGCCGCCGAATGAAGTCCGTTGCATACTCCGGCTGGTCCGACTTCTTGACGCTTACCAGCCAAGACGTGTCGCCGAAAGCCCGACAGTGGGATATCGAGGGAGACCTCTTCACAGGCATTGAAGGTATGCGCTTGGCCAACAGAAGAGTCCTGGGCGCGACCCTCGACTATTGGCGGGCATATTCGGACGGCGTCTTCTCCATCTGCCAAAGCTATGATGAAGACCACGGTCGGGTGATGGATAGCCGTGGTCCCTACCTGACCACGAGGATGACATTGATCAGGACGCACTTCCTTCTTGCCCATGCGCATTCGATCATGGAAATGGTCCCCACGGCAGAGAGGGTAGCCGTGTTCGTAGAACCCTGTGGTCTCGAGGGACGTCCGCTGCTCACTGGGGTTGGCGGTGACTCTAGCGTTTTGGGACACGGCGTCAGCGGTGATCGCTACACGACGCGTGTCGTATTTACGCGCGAGGAAATCCTCAACGACTATCCTGCCACTCTCGTTCGCCTTCTCAACAAGGCATCAGAAGCATTCACGGATCGGGTCGAAGGTGGTTGGTTTACCGCCGAGCGCGTCGACACCATGTTCAGGGAACTGGAGCGAATGGGCTTCACGATGAAATACCCCCAGGTTGTCGCCCAACCATAAGCCCGGCGATCACTTCCGCGAAGGCGTCCGCCGGCTGCGATCCACGCCAGTAGCCAACCAAGGATTAGGATGGCTGCTGGCGGGGCCAAAGCCGCCACGGCTACTCGCCACTTCGAGAAAGGACTTGGCAGCGTGATGCTGTCGCGTCCGAATATCGACCCCGCGGGTAAGTCTTCAGATTCCCATTTCCGCTCCCATGGGTCACACGTACTGCCAAGGGTGTCGGTGTTCTCGTCTCTAAGGACGGTGATCACCTGCACCTGGACTGGTGCCTGCTTGACCATCCTTGGGAACTCGATCCGCAGTTCGAGGCCCACATTGAGCGAGGCAACCCCTTCGGCCAAGTGCGGGAGAAGATGGTCGACGGGTATTTTTTCGTCAACGAATAGTATTAGCTAATCCCTATCGCGAGCTGTGGCGCTATCCATTCACTGTGCCAATCAAGGGGCTCAGAGAGCAAAAGAATGTCGCTGAATTCGCTGAGGTAAGCTTTACCAATCTCCGTCGAGATGATTCCGACCCCGTTCTCAAACCCGAGCGTCGCGGTCTTACTCATGTTGTAACTGCCAGTCCAAACTTCGATCGGGTGGTAATTTCCTTCCTCGTCCTTGTCGCAGAAAACGAGGAATTTATTATGCATACGAGGAATAAACTCTCCCTGTTTTACCAGCCGCCCTGCACACCTGAACGGCTCAATAGTCATTGAGTCTGCGCCTGGCCAGAGGTTGTCGCTGGACTCGTACGCCATAACAGTCATTTTTTCACGTCGATAGCTTATAGATGTGTAATCGGGGAAGCCCTGATACCAAAACCGTTGCTTCACTCGTGCATAACTACGACGCAGCCAATCTCGATAATTTGCTCGGTCACCATCTGGCCTCAAGAAATCTTCTTTCTGAACGATGATACACACGTCTTTTTCGCCTGAAGCAAGCGCGTCCAATACCTCAGTATCGCTCAACCACGCGACACATCCGAAAACTGCGTCGTACTCATTGATCCGCTGGATAATCGCTTCCTTAATGTTCCTGAAATATGCGGATACGTAAGCATGATCAGAACTATTGTTGTTTGCCGGCCGTCGATGACCAACCTCTTCAAGGTCAGCGCTTCCGCCGCGGATAAAGAAATCAGTATCGTAAAATGCAGTTGTCACAATCGCTCCAGCGTACGTTGATAATCCGATCATCACATAGCGAAGCCACAGAGGCGAGCGCCGGCTATTTCTGAAAGACTTGCAATTCCTGAACTAGGGCTGAGCGAATATTGCGAAGTTGCTCCAGTGGGGCGGTGTTTATCCGCGATCTGTAGTACCTAACACTTGAGCTCTTGAAGCGCCGCCCATAGCAATTATCCGGAGCTCATTCTCTGGGGCGACGGGGGCGTAAGGCATCTCGCAGTCGCCATGCTTCTTCTCTGGTGAGGACTGTGTTGGTGCGGAGTTGGAACGCCAGTTCCGCACCAACCGCCTGCAATCTCGCTTTCGCCCAGCTGGCCGCACATCCCAAATCGGCGGCCAGCAACGCAGCGTTCACATAAGTCGCATGGAACTCCAGCACCGACGCCTCCGACAGCCGTGGCGATCCCTCGATCCGCTGGATCACGCCCAAAGAGACCAGCTCGCTGATTGACGCCGGCTGGAGCTTCGTCAGCGCTGCCGCCTCTCCTAGTGTCATACCGGCTTTGACTGTCACCGATTTCGGCAGCGCCAGCCGAAGACGCCGAAGCCCCGTCCCATCAGGCGACAGGCCGACCAATGCAAGCTTGCCTTTCAGAACCTGCACCAGGACGCTGCCGAGCGCTTGATTGGTCCGCCGCGCATAGGAAGACACGCTCGCCGCGGCGCTCGTCTCCATGCCCGCCCTGGCGACGGCCTGATCCACCAGATTGACGACATCATCCCGGAGGTATCGGACAGCAGGCGATGCCGTGAACAGGTTCGGATGGCTGACGATGAATCCCGCCCTCTCGAGGAACCGGAACTCATGGCCAGGCACTCCCGTGATCGGGATCGTCTCCGGCAGTGTGATGAGATCGGCCAGCTTGTGGCGCAGCGTCTCGACATCGTCCTTGGAGAACGAGTGAACGTCCTTCCATGGCGTGTGGCCGATCCCGAAATGCTTCGCGAAACGAGAAAGACCTTTGGGGTTCACGCCGAGTTCGGTGGCGGCCTCGGCCAGCGTGAAGTCCCGCTTCTCGATTTCCATTCGGCTGAAGCGCTTTCGCCCGATCCGTCCGACCAGAGCGAAAGCCTCGATAAACTGGCGCTCGAGCCAAGGCCGCAGCGACCCAGGTTCCTCGTCACCATCGACCAGCCGACCCAGTGATCCATGAACACCTCTCCGCCTCGTCTCTTCCGGCACCGTATCCCGGATACGCTCGGCCAGCCGATCCCGAAGGTCCGCCTCAGGCATCGTCAGTGCCGCATAGCCGTCTTCCGCCAAGAAGGTGCCGAGTGTCTCGCAAGCATCGATAACGTGGTGCATGGCGACCCCGGACATCGGCAGTCCTTTCAGACCGAGCAATCGGCCTTCGATGAAGCTCTCGAGGTAGGTCGAAGCAGACGATGTCCCCGGTGCCGCACCGTCCGCCAGGTCCATACCGTCAGGGCCGACATCGAAATGCGGCCAGTGCCACCGCACGACTTCTTCACGTACGGTCCGATCGACGAGTTCCTCTCCGTGGGTGGGGCAAGTCCGATAGCTCACGAAGTCCCACCAGACGCGATGGTAGCGCGCCTCCCGCACACACGAGCGGCACCAGCGCCGCTTCGACATAGACATCTGCTTCAACCGCGCGGTCTCGGCACCGAGCCGATACAGGTTGCCGTCGCGGATCGGGGTCCAGCGATCCATGGCCTGGAAGGTCTCCGCCGACAACGGCAGCCGTCGGATCGCCGCCAGAAACTCCTGCGGGACGAGGTTGCGACCGTTCAGACCGATCTCGTTGGCATACACCCGCATGCTGGAGTGGCCTTCGTTCGCCACCAGCCGCGCGAAGTAGCCATAGGCAGGCTCGCCTTCGGCGAGCGCTACATCCCAGCGGGAAAACGGCCGCGCCAATGCGTTCTCAATAAGCATGGGTCAGCCTTTCTCGAAGTAGGGATAGCGGTCGCCAGGCGCGCGCATGCGGTTCACGGTTTCCCGCAATTGCTCGACCATGATGCAGGCGGTGTCCTGACCGATTGCCAACTGGCCGGCGCGGGCGAGCAGGCCCATCAGGCGGCCGATCTTGCCGCCGCTGTAGTGATGGAAGTCCTTGGCCCAAACCTCCAGACCCGACTTCGACAGGAACGGCAGGCGCTCGTCGATCTTGTCGATGAGCAGCCGGAACATCTCGAACTCGGTGCCGCTGTCGCCCATAGGTTCGACGGTCTCGGTGTAGAAGCCGCGGTTGGCGAGCGCCTTCATGGAGTGGACAGTCTCGTGAAGCGTCTCCTCGCCGACAAGCAGAACGTTGAACAGTCTCGCGTCCACCATCTGTTTGATGAAGCCACGAAATGCCTTGATCTGCGGCATCGGACGGCCGGTCAGAATGAGCTGGGATTCATCCAGGATGACGAGCTGTGTGGTGGCGGCCGCCAGACGCAGGATGGAATTGTCGATCAGCGCCCCGGTTTTGATCTTGGGGATCGAGCGCGCGCCCGTGAGATAGTAGAGCCGCTCCGCCATATGCACAGGCGTCATGGTTTCGGTCGCCTCGAGATAGACGACAGGGTAGGTCTCGCCGCCTTCTCCGACGCCCTTAGGGAACAGCGAAGCGTAGTAGCGGCAGATCATGGACTTGCCTGCGTGGCTCTCGCCCATCAGTGCGCCAAGGGCTCCACTGTCATGTTCTTCGCCCGTCGGGCGGTGAAAGCTTCCGATGAAGGCCACGCCCTGATTGAAGACGGGGTATCTGTAGAGGAGGTTTTTGATCATCTCCTGGCGACGGGACTTGGGGAGTGCTGCCGCGGCGGCACGGGCTTCGGGGGCGAGAAAGGCTTCAGTGTGGAACATGGCGTTCATTCCCATCCTTCGAACTTGGAGCGGATCGTTTCGATGTCGGTGGTATCGGCCGTAACGGCGGGCTGCTCGGCCGAGATTGCCTCGGTGTCCGGAGCAGGCAACGCTGGGCGATTGAGCGGGTCTGGCTCTGTGGCCGGCATCGGGGCGGCGTAGTCTACCCGCCCGACGCCGGATGTCGCGACCACGACTGCCTGCGTGCGGCGGATGCGCTGGCGCTGTCCGGAGATGAACCGGGCGAGCTTGGTGGCCGTGTCGTGCTTGCGGCGCTTGGCGTGGATTTCGAGAAGCTCGTTTTCCAGCTCGGTCATCGACAGTGTCAGCATCTCGATGTCGTCGGCCGCGCGGTTCTTCTCGCGGTTATGGGCGACGATCCGGCGGTGCTGGTAAAGGCGCATGCCTTTCGCGTAGGAGGCCATCTCGGCGCAGATCGGCACTTCGATCATCTGGCCGTTATAGGGATTGTGGACCCAGATGCGGGACAGGTCGGCCGGATCGCGAACGGCCTTGTACTCCGTCGCCTTGTGGTGCTTCGTCCCGAACTTGTGGGCCGGGTTCAGCGTCAACTGTTCGAGTTCTGCGCACTGGTAGACGAGGTATTCCCACCGCACGCCGTCGGCCTGGATCGTGACGGGCGTCGTGTCACCCGCCAACCGAACCATGATGTCGCGATCCACGAGCGGCCGATGCTGGGCGTTGACGATACCCTTCTCCCACAGGTCCGCAGGAACGCCGTGCATGGTGTGCAGTTCGCCGAGGCCCTCGTGGCTGCGCGCGTGGTGGACGGTGGCAAAGTAGTAGGCGAGGAAGCCGTTCAGCTCCGAGAGCGAAATCTGCGGCACCGCCTTCATCTTCTCGGCATCGAACTTCTTGCGCTCGTTGGGCGACATCGTCGTCGCGCCAGGAAGGCGGTCGATCAGCTGGATGTTCATGATGTGGAAGAGATGCTCGAGCGCGCCCTTTTCCCACGGATGGCCCGGACGATACGGCGTGATCTGGAAGCCAAGCTCGATCGCCGCCTCGCGCACCGGCATGCCGATCAGGTGCTTGGCGTTGTCCACGCCGAGCATGACGGGGCGGCCGTGCCAGGGATAGGAAATGCCAGAAGGCAGGTCGCCCGCATCCTTGGGGAGGATCGCGTGCAGGAGGCCTTCGAGGAACGTCTCCAACGAAGGCGGCCCGAAGCTGATCGCCCAGCCGATGACGATGCCAGAATGGCGGTCGCGAAAGAGGACGAGATCGGGACGGCCGAATCCGATACCGCGGACGTCGTCGTAGACAACGATGCCAAGCGTCGTATGATCGACGTCCACTACATCGAGCGGGCGCTCCGGTCTGATCTGGCGGATACGGCGGGCGTGGACACGGGCGGCATGATCGTAGCCGTAGCGCAGACCGTCGCGAGTGAAGCCATCCACGGCCCAGAAGCGACGCTGGATCGTTCGGCGCGACATCATGCGCTTGGTTTCGCCGATGTCGATTACCAGATTGGCGAGATCGTAGTACTCGCCACCCTCGGCCGTCCATTCGATCAGCTTGGATCGGACGCTCTTCCAGGTTCCCTTGGGGTCCATCCAGGCGAGTTCGACGGCCTTCTTGATGGCCTCTTCGGTCCGTTCGCAGTAGCGCGGGTCGTCGTTGCCTGACGAGACGTTCGGCGCGAGAGCGACCAGGGGGTCGAAGTTTACGAGGAGCCGCGACTTCGAGAGCTTCTCGTAGATGGTCGAGATGCCAGGCGGTCGGTCGCCACGCTCGGCGGCCAGACGCTCGATCGCCTGCTTCATCAGCTGCTTCGAGGGCTTGCCGTCGTTGAACTCAACGCACTCGTCGAGGGCTACCTGCAGGTATCTCTGCCAGTATTCGGCTTTGGCCTTCTGTTCCTTCGTCAGGCACAGCGCCGATCCGGGCAAACGCTCATTCTTGCCACGGCCGGCGGCCGCCACCAGCGGACGGATCAGGCCGTTGCGTTCAAGGTGGCCGATCTGCCAGGTGTCGAGATAGAGCGGCGTGTTCGCCTTCACGTTCTGAAGCTCGATATGCTTCTTCCCGTCGGGCGTCTCGTGCCAGCGTTGGACGGCGAACGGCGCGCCCTTGGTTTTGTCGGCGTCGTAGATCAGGAAGTGGTCGCCAGGCACGATGTCGTAGTGCTGGCCAGCCTTGTAGTCCCGTGGCGAGGGCGGAATACCGAGGTCAGCGGGCGTCATGACCGTCATCTGCGGATACATGAACTCCATGCGATTGACGCTCATGTTCATTCGGACGCTCCCTTCATGACGGTCGACGCTGTGGTGATAGGCAGGGAGAGATCGACGACCACGCGGCCGGCGATAATCAGCTGCATGACGGCGGTGAACACGAAAGCCGCGGCATCTACCCCAAGCTTGACGACTTCGGGATGGCTTGACGCCAGCATGCGGGTGATGGCAGCGATGCCTGCCGGGAGTACGACTCCCATCACGGCACGGCGCACGGCCGGCAAGGCGGGGTGGTCGGCGGCACACGGCTTGTAGCGCCACAGAAGTGCTGCGTTCGATGCCATTGGCTGCGCGAGGACACGGCGCTCGTCGTGGACGACATAGGGCCAGCCGAACTCCTCTTCATAGTGAGTCTCGAGCTGTGCCGTCTTCGCCTCGTGCCACGGCTTGTCCTTCTGGATGCCGACGGGGACATAATCGATGCAGATCACGCGGGCGTCCCGCATGAGGATCGCGACATCGGGGATGTGGACGCGCTTGATGGCTTCGCCCTCCGAGCTGGTTGACCAGTATTCCGTCTCGAACGGGCAGGCAGAGATCGACACGACCTCTGGATCGACGTCGAACTGCATCAGGCCCTGGCGCATCAGCGGAAGCCGTGCGTAGACCAAGCGGCGCGGGTTCTTGGCCGTCGGGAAGATCGTCGGGATCGTGGGGTTCCACGCGCCAATCTTAGGCTCCCAGGCCGGAGCGTGGTTCGGTCCGAAGATGTAGTCCTGGAGGGCGGCCAGTTGATAAGAAGAGAACTCGCTCACTTGGAAGCTCCCTTGTTCAGAGTGCCGAGCGAAGCAGCGTGGCGGCCGATTTCCAATTTTGCAGACAGCGTCTGCAAAAGCTCGACAGGCACGCCAAGCGTCACCGTTTCATCGGTCGACAGGGCAATGACGGGTTCGGTGAACCCGGAAGGGGGAATACGCATGACAGACTTCTCCCTTCGCTGACCGCCTCGCGGCCGCGGGAAACATTGATCGAAATGTTCAGGAGGTTATCGTTGACGGCTCGTGATGAACCGACCGACGCGCGCTACCGCGCTGCGACTATCATCGTCGCAGGGGAGCGATCCGGTTGCTTATGCGTATTGAGGTATTTGCGACCCATGATCCGCCACCTTGTTGAACCCGACATACGGGGGTGACCTCGGCGATCGCTGCCGAGAGGACTCAGCGAACGATCTACCGGGTTTCCCGTATGCCTATTCGTGTCGCTGTCGAAGTCATAAGACTACTCCGTGGCCCATTGAGCTCCGCTTGTACGCGGGAGCTCGTTATCGAAGGTTAAACCGATCAGTAGACTTTTATCGATCTCCGGATTTTTCCGACGGGATGGACGGGTGAAATATGTTCACTTTCCGTTCTCCTGTCAAGGCGCATGTGTCAACCGCTGAACTTGGCCAACTACGCCCTTCGGCGACGCGCAATCACACATTGCACTTGGATTGCGGTCGGCTTAAAACTAGTGCGTGGCGACAAAGGGTGGGACCGAACTTCGCCACGAAACGACCGGCAATGGCGGAGGGGACGATGCTGGATGCTCTGGTTAGGACACTGAAATGGGTGGCTTACAATCAGCGCGAACTTATCCGCACGGGCTTTGATTCTGCCGAGACCTTTCAGGTTGAGCTCATTCTTCCAAGTTACAATGAACGCGGTAGCAACCATCAGGTCCGTTTTTCAAAGCGTAGAGTTGCCTTCTTCTGGAACCCGGAACACTTCGCGGAATTTCACAAGGCGCGGCCTGAGGAGATCGACGTCAGCTCGTCTTACGGCTTCCTCAAACCCTATTTTGGGGACGAGTCGGTATTCGTTACGAGCGGCTCTGGCCACGCCCCCGCCAAACAAGCGGTTTATCGGACAATTCGCCAGCACATGACGATCGAGGCGGACGATCTCATGTTTTTCAGCTATTCAGTCCTCGAACGGTTTCCGACGGGGGTCTATCCCGCACTCAAGCCGATTCAGGAAGTAACAGCTGCGTTTCTGTTGCGGACTGTTTTCGATGTCCAAGGGTCTGCTGCGACCACAACCATCGAACATGCAATAGCTGCTGCTGGGAACGCTTCCGGCACATTTCTAATTTTGCCCGATCTCGTCAGATGGACGCGTCGGTGGGGCGTGGGGTTGGCGATCCGTCGTCAGAGGCTCCACTTGCGCCATTTTATCATGGACCAGTTGCAGGGCATGCTTGTAGCCCACAACTGGGTCGACGAGACGCCTGAAGCCGCTAGGACAGAGATTATCGACAACCTCATGACATTGCTGATCGCTGGCTTTGAGACGACCTCGACGACCATCGCCTGGTTGTTGTACGAGCTGGCTTCGAACAACGACCTGCAGGCCGATCTGAGATCGGAGGTCAGCGAACGGATCAGAGAGAACCCCTTAGATTATTTCGCAGACGACAAGACATTGCTGGCGAGAACCGTCCAGGAAACGCTGCGACTGCACCCATCGATACCGTTTATCATAAGGGAAGTGAAAGCTCCGATCACCATAGGGGGTGTCGCCCTACGTGCCTCCGACTATGCCGTCCTTTCCATCGAGGAGATGCACCGCCGGGGCTTCGACGGAGGTACACGGTTCGATCCATCACGATATCAAACAGCCACCAATCTCCCGAAGCTGGCCACATTTGGCGGAGGTGCAAAAATATGCCCAGGCCGCGCCATCGCGGTGCAACAGTGCCGTATTATCGTGTCGCTTCTATTGGCGAAGTACCTGATCGGCACTACCGACAAGACTCGATCATACATCGCCCGAAACCGGGTTTCAGCGACGCCCGCCGGCGGCATGTTGCTGAAGTTTGATCGTATTCAATGAGCGCGCTGCTGCCGAGAAAAATTACCATTATTGGTTCGGGCTACATCGGTAGGCTTTTGGCGGCGCACCTCTCGAGCGTCACGGAGATCAGTTTGGTCTCAGCTCGGGAATTGATCGCCCAGCCTAAAATCATTGATCGGATTGGTGTGACACTCCAGACAGTTATCTTTGCTCACGGTCAGTCCGTTAATGTACGTGACTTCAGGCAGAGGTTCGACGAAATTCTCTACTCGAGAGTTCAACCCTTGGAGATACTGGCCGCCCTCGCCATAGATCGGGTGATACTGATCAGTTCCACCACGGCGGCCGAGGAAGGTGCGGAGAAGTCTTTGCCACAATTGCAGCGCACCTTCGAGCGGCGCTTTCGAGACTGCTTCCCGCCACAGTCACAGACTGTTTTAAGGGTTGGCACACTCGTTGGCGAGGGAACGCAATTCACCCACGGCCTCCAACAACTGGGCAAAACGTTCCTTCTGAAACGACTTCGGTCCAGAGGGTCACCATCAATTCCCTGGGCCGACCCGCAGCTCGTGTATGACAGTGTGAGAGCGGCGCTAGAGGCAGAAACGCCGCAGAACTGGATCGTCGCTCATGAGCGGACACTCGACCTGAACAGCGCCTTGGACGACATATGCGATCAAATGCGCATTACGGTCCCGCACGGACTGTTCGTTGCAATTTGGCGAGCGTTTGGCATACAGCCAGAGTTTATCTCCACGGACCACGCGCTCTTGCACAAACATGGTTGGGCTTTCCCGCCGGCTATGTAACCGGGGTCCTTCCGGCGCGCTCCGTAGCTTTGCATCACCCTAAGTCCAGACATATGAGGCGCAGAGTCCAGGAATTTTGGAGATCGTCCAGACGTATCTGGCGCTGCATAAGTGGTGGCGACCCCTGCAGGATTCGAACCTGCGACAACCTGCTTAGAAGGCAGGTGCTCTATCCAACTGAGCTAAGGGGCCGTTCCGGGCAGGGCCCGTCGAAAACGGCAGGACCTCAATGGGTCCAGGGCTGCATCCGGCTGAAACGGAAATTGTCCGGGTAGGACACAGTCTTGCGCGTCGCCTCTTTCGGCGCGATCACGCGGTATTCGATGCCGTTGCGTTCAGCGTAGGCGATTGCCTGTTCCGCACTTTCGAAAGTCAGTCGCAGTTGCTGCAACGTGTCGCCGGAGCTGGTGTAGCCCATGATCGGATCGATGGTGCGCGGCTTTTCCTGATCGAACTCCAGCAACCACAGATTCGTCTTGGCTTTACCAGACTGCATGGCGGTCTTTGCTGGACGATAGATCTTTGCGGACATTGTCTCGAACGGCTCCGTTATTTCGCTGGTGGAGCATTTTGCGGCCCCAACATGCGTCTTCCCATAGCGCAGAATGATTTAAAACGGAATGACTTTCAGACGGATAAATCTGGCTTTTCGTCCGTATTTTGTCAGTGCAAGGTGAGTGGTCGATTTACCATGAGGTGGCAATGGCATCACCGCATCCTGCGATCCGGGGCACAAAATGCCCGATATGCCCACATATTGGCGGCAACCAACATCGAGGGCAACTAATAACATAAGATTTTCAAGGGATTTCGTTGGTCGGAGTGGAGAGATTCGAACTCCCGACCCTCTGGTCCCAAACCAGATGCGCTACCAGGCTGCGCTACACTCCGTGCCAACGGCGCCGGAGATACACGCTTCACCCACGCCCTGCAACATGAAATTTCACGTTGACCGACACGGGAGGCCAAATGTGATGCGATGAGAGGGCGCCTTGGCGGCCAATATGCCGGAATTTCAGGCTCTGGTGCCGATTTCTCATTTTCATTTAGTACTCCCTAAACTCCATGCGATAGAGGCGCAGCGACAAACAAACACGCCGAGCCGGATCGATGACCGCCCAACTTGACCTCGCAACTGTGCTGCTGCTTCACAAATCGTCGTTTCTGGTCGGTGCGTTGTGCTTTCTTTATCTCCGGTGGCAGTCACCCCGGAACGAGGGGCTCGGCATTCTGGCAGCCGGGTTTCTTTTTCTCGCTCTGGCCTCGACGCTCTCAGGGTATGGCGAGCAGAAGCTGCTACCCGCTATTCTATGGACGCTTTCCAGTTTTACACTTGGTCTTGGCGGCTACGCCCTGTTCTGGATCGGTTTGCGCCGGCTGAGCGGCCAAAGGCGCCACCGGGCGGATTGGTTGGCGCTTGCCATTCCTTTGACCGGCGCGATTGCCGGCCTGATCACGCACTTCCACGTCATCAATTCTATACGCGCAAGTGCATTCAATACCGGTGCCTTCCTGTTTCTCGCCGCGTCCGCCTTTGCAGTCGTCGCAGATCGGAAAAGCGAGCCGCTGCCGGTCAGGACCATCTTCGCGGCTTCACTCGCAATCGGCGCCACGCTCTGCCTTGCCGTCGTGGTTGGCCTGCTCAAGCCGGATATCCTGCCGATCACCACGACCTACGCCTTCTTCCTGCTGATCATCAGCCACTTCGCCATTGCGCTCTTTGCACTGGTGCTGGTCAAGGAGCGGGCGGAGGCGGCATTGCGGCGAACGGCCGACACGGACATGCTGACCGGTGTGGGAAACCGTCGGTGGTTCCTGTCGCAACTGCCGCGTTTCGGCTGGAAGGGCGACGCCCTTGCAGTCATGGATCTCGATTTCTTCAAACGCATCAATGATCGCTACGGCCATCAGGCGGGCGACCAGGTGCTGATCGCCTTTGCCGAACTGGTGCGGGCAAACCTGCGCGCGACCGATTGTTTCGCAAGGCTCGGCGGCGAGGAGTTCGGGCTCTACCTTCCGAAAACGAACGAGGTGCAGGCGCGAGCGATCGTCGAGCGGTTGCGGCTTGCCACCGAACAATTGCACATCCATTGCGACGGCCAGCGCATTGCCGTCAGTGTCAGCATCGGGTTTGTCGTCGGACAGGATGCGAAAAGCAGCTGGGAAGAGCTCTTCAGTATGGCAGATGCCGCACTCTATCAGGCCAAGGATGCTGGCCGTAACTGCATAGTCGCCTATGCCCCGCCACCGGCTTCGTTCGCAATTGGCATACCAATCGCACGGACAGGTTGAGTTTGACGCGAGGCAGTCGATGATCTGGCTGTCCGCCCTTGCGCGTCGCTATTTCGGGAGCCGGCACATCGCTGGCCTTTTGTCTCCTTAAGAACCTTGGATAAAAAAACGGGCCGGTCGGATCTAGGTCCGGCCGGCCCGTTCCGGCAATATCGCGGAAAGGGGAACGTCTCTGCGCGGGGCTGCAGCACCGCGCGAAGGGAGATCGATTGCCACCTGATAATGCCTGAATGCGGTCCGCCCAATTGACATTTTACGCCAGAAATTTGACATTTCTCGCATGTCTGGCACTGAGAAAATACAATCTATGATCGATGTCGTGGTGGTCGTGCTGCCGGAATCGTCGATCATGTCGCTGGCCTCCGTGCTGGATCCGATGCGCGCTGCCAACCGCGTCTCGGGCCGCCAGGTCTTTCGTTGGCGGTTGCTTTCGGCCGACGGTGAGCCGGTCATCCTGACATGCGGTATACCGATCGCGGTCGACGGCACGTTCTCGCTGCCGCTTGAAGGCGATGTCCTGCTGGCGATCGGTGGCTTCAATCTCGATCGGCATGTCGGGCGCCGGTTCATCGCCACGCTTCAGGAATGCGCCCGCCATTTTGGCATCGTGGCCGGCATCGAATCGGGCTGCTGGCTGCTCGGCCGCAGCGGTCTGCTCAACGGCCGCAAGGCAACCGCCCACTGGGAGGAGCTGGAGGATTTCAGCCAGGCATTTCCAGCATTGACGGTGCTGGGGGATCGGTTCGTCACCGATGGAAAGTTCTGGACCTCCGGTGGTGCGTCACCGACCTTCGACATGATGCTGCACCTCATCACCCAGCGCCTCGGCTCGGCGCTGGCGCTCGATGTCGCCAGCATCTTCGTCTACGACCAGACCCACAGCGCGACGGACATCCAGCCCGTGGTGTCTCTCGGGCGGATCGAGACCCGCGATCCCGGTTTGGCTGAGGCGATCCGCCTGATGGAGCGAACGCTCGAACGGCCGCTGACGGTGTCGGCGCTTGCACGCCGGCTGTCCATTTCGCAGCGGAAGCTGGAACTGCTGTTTACAAAGGGATTATCGACCAGCCCCGGCGCCTATTACCTGCGCCTGCGCCTGCAGGTGGCGCATCGACTGGTGCGCGATTCGGGCAGCCCGATCCGCGAGATCGCGCTGCGCTGTGGCTTCGACAGCCTGTCGGCTTTTTCCCGCGCCTATAGCCGCGAATATGGGACGAGCCCGCTGAAGATGCGTAGCAGGCACCGCGGCGCGGGTGCGACGTCGGAAGGTGGCGAGGGGATCTGAAGGTTGTGAGCGCACCGAACCTTTGCCAGCCATTATTATGTTTGGCGGTCGCGCTATCGGACGCCTGGGCTGCTGCTATTGGCAGCGTGCTTCGAAGCGGCGGCCATAGCGATCCCGATAGATACAATAGCCGTCACGCTCCCGGGAACGACCAATCAGGTTGCCCATAATGCCGCCGGCCACAGCGCCGATAGCCGCGCCGCCCCAGCTGTCGCTCACCACGCCTCCGATGATTGCGCCGGTTCCTGCACCGATTGCAGTCCCTCGCTCTGTCTGAGTGCAGGACGCGAGGGTACCAATCATTCCAACCGCAATGACAAGCTTTCTCATGCTTTCATCCCTTTGCTCGATATCAACCCGGGGCCTGGTGCACGTCTTTGCATCCACGGCGTGAGGTTCAGCATCTACGCAATGCTTGCAATTGTCGATAGTGCCGATTCTCAAAGGCGGCCGGCGCGCTGCTTGGCCTCTCATCCGCGCGGCCGCTGGGAAAGCTCCAACTACGCCGGCAAGAAAGTTGCATTTCTGACCAATGCACCGATCCCGCCTGTCGGCGGACGTACAGCCAGTTCAGAAGATCCACGAGGTTGTCGACTTTCCTGCCCGCTACCGAATGCCAATGGCTGGCACGGTCACCACCTGCGTCTGTACAAGCAGCGCCGGCCGGTACGGTGACCTGTGTTTCTGGCGAAGCATTCCCATATCTTAGCAACGCGGAAGGCAAGGGCGTTCCAGTTAGGGCACGGCGATTTTGAGGGATTTCGATGTACGGTGGCGACTCACTAAGGAGCAGCGATCAAGTGATTTTTAGCTAAGCGCTTGAATTTAAGTGGTGAGCGCGCAGGGATTCGAACCCTGGACCTACTGATTAAAAGTCAGTTGCTCTACCGGCTGAGCTACGCGCTCCCTGGCCGCGGCGGTGAAGCCCGGCGGAAGTGGGCGGACATATGCACTTGAGCTTCCCGCCGGTCAACCCAAAAATTACGGCTTTCGTGAAGAAATGGTGCATGGCGCAATGATCGCCAAAAGGTGATTGGTATCGTCACGGTCATGCGGCTAAGGAATGGCCCAAATACCGCATGCCGGAGTTCTTGCCGTTGTCGATTGCCGATATTTCGATCTGGACCGCCATTCTCGCTGGCGCTCTGTCCTTTCTTTCGCCCTGTGTTCTGCCGCTTGTCCCGCCCTATCTCTGCTATATGGCCGGGGTGTCGGTCGACCAGTTCCGCAGCGGCGAGGTGGTTTCTGCCCGCAGCACCCGGCGCGCCGTTCTGCCGGCGGCGCTTCTGTTTACGCTCGGCTTTGCGACCGTGTTCGTGTCGCTCGGTGCCGGCGCATCCTCGATCGGCCTGCTGTTGCGCCAGCACATGGATCTCCTGTCGCGTATCGGCGGCGTGGTGATCATCATCATGGGCCTGCATTTCCTTGGCGTGTTCAAGATCGGCCTGCTTGCCCGCGAGGCGCGGTTTCAAGGCGGCGGCAAGCCGGCGACGCTGTCGGGCGCCTATATCATGGGCCTTGCCTTCGCCTTTGGCTGGACGCCGTGTATTGGTCCGGTGCTCGGCACGATTCTCGGCGTTGCAGCTGCGCGCGATACGGTCACGGACGGCGCCATGCTTCTGGCCGTCTATTCGCTCGGGCTTGCGATCCCGTTCTGGATCGCCGCCGGTTTTTCCGGTGCGTTCATGCGCTTTCTCCTGCGGTTCCGTCGCCATCTCGGTCTCGTCGAAAAGCTGATGGGCGCGCTTCTGGTGCTGGCCGGCCTTGCCTTCCTCTTCGGCTTCATCAGCTCCGTCGCCATCTGGTTCCAGCAGACCTTCCCGATTCTGATGAAAATCGGCTAGGTCATCAGCGGGTCAATGGACGGGGTTGGCCCTAGCCAAGTGCGCCTCAACCTATTGGAATCGATCGGGTTGATGATATTGGGTTGAACAGGCCCGATTGCGTGAGGGGCGTGTGCATCGTGCCCAACGCGTGGGTACCGCGACAGCGACCGGGTTATGAGCGGGGATTACGTGCCCGCTCAATGTGTCGCATGAGCATGGTCGGGGAGAGGCATGACGGAAATTGCTGGCCTGGTATTGCCGTTCTTCGGGTTGATCTTTCTCGGCTATCTCACCGCCCGCTTCGTCGAGCATCCAGGCGAAGCGATGGGGTGGCTGAACACCTTCATCATCTATCTCGCCTTGCCGGCGCTGTTCTTCAAGCTGGTGTCGCGAACGCCGATCGAGCAACTGACACGAGCAGATTTTATCCTGACGAGCGTCGGTGCGACCTATGTGGTCTTTTCGCTGATCTTCATCATCGGGCTCTACGTCCGGCGCAATACCGTTGGCGAAGCGACGATCCAGGGTTTTGCCGCGGCCTATGGCAATATCGGCTATATGGGGCCGGGCCTCGCCTTGCTGGCGCTGGGTGACGCGGCGGCGGTGCCGGTCGCACTGATTTTCTGCTTCGAGAATGCGGCGCACTTTACCGTGGCGCCGGCGATGATGGCGCTTTCCGGTGGGCGAAAGGAAAAGCCTGCGGTTCTGGCCCTTGGCATCGCCCGCAAGATCATCCTGCATCCGTTCATTCTGTCGACCCTTGCCGGCGTCATCGCGGCGTTTTCGCGGTCCAGCCTCCGCTGCCGGCGCAGCGGTTGATCGACTATCTGGCGCAGGCCGCCGCTCCTTGCGCGTTGTTTGCGATGGGTGTGACGCTGGCGCTCCGGCCGATCAAACGCATCCCGGTCGAGATCGGCTATATCGTGCCGGCCAAGCTTATCCTGCATCCGGTGCTGGTGTTCACGGCGCTCGGCCTGACGGGCAACTATGATCCGGTGTGGGTGCAGACGGCCGTGCTGCTGGCGGCGCTGCCGACAGCGACCAATGTCTTTGTCATCGGCCACCAATATGGCGTCTGGCAGGAGCGGGCCTCTGCGACGATCCTGATCACGACGCTGCTTTCGGTCGCAACCGTGACCGGGCTGCTCTATCTGATCCGCTCAGGCGCTCTTCCGGCCGATCTTTTCCCGTAAGCTGTCCTTCAACGCGTGAAACGCGCTGCCGGGGTGCACGCCTTCGCGCATCAGCAGGCTGCGCAGCGGTCCGGCAGCCGAGAGGATGTGCAGGCCGACGGCGCGCAGCGCCTGAACCGGCAGGAAACTCGACAGCAGCGATCGGTTCAACAGATCGACGCTCGCCGTGCGGCTAACGATATCGAGGCGGCGCCGACTGTCGAACCGGTCGCCGATGTCGCCCGCGAGATTGTCGTCCGTCTTTGCGCCGATCAGATCGACCAGCGTCATCGCGTCGCGAAGGCTCAAGTTGAGACCCTGGGCGCCGATTGGCGGAAAGGCGTGCGCCGCTTCGCCGACGAGCGCGACCCGGCCCTTGCCGAAGCGATGAGCGCTCATGCCCGACAGCGGGAAGGACTGTGGGCTGCCTTCGACCGTGACCTTGCCGAGGATCGACTGCATCCGGTCTTCGACGGCGCGCGAGAGTGCGGCGAGATCGAGCGCCAGCGTGGCTGCGGCATCGTCGGGCTTGCGCACCCAGACGAGGCTCGAGCGGTTGCCGGGCAGGGGCACCTGGGTGAAGGGCCCGCTCTCGGTGTGAAACTCCGTCGAGGTGTCCTGGTGGGAAAGCTCGTGCGAAAAGTTGAGGACGACGGCCGTCTGCGGATAGGACCAGGTGCTGACCGAAATCTTGGCGGCTTCCCGCACCGGCGACCGACGGCCGTCGGCACCGACGACCAGATCGGCGGTGATGTCGCGCCCGTCATCGAGCGAGATCCGCACCTTGTCGCCGGAGAGGTCGAAATCGGACGCTGACATCGTCATGCGATCGAGCGTCTCCGTCTCGGATGCCCGCTCCCGCAGAATGTCGAGGAAGGGGGCGTTCGGAATGTTGTAGCCGAAGGCCGCAAGGCCGACTTCCGACGCGCGGAAGTTCACTGTCGGCGCGCGCAGCAGGCGGTTTGTCCCATCCAGAATGCGCATCGTTGATAGCGGCGCCGTCAGCGGCTGCACCTTCTCCCAGAGGTTCAATTTCTTCAGATAGTCGATCGACTGGTCCATCAACGCGGTCGTCCGTCCGTCTGATGATGCCGGTTCCGGTCCGATCAGCGCGACGCGGTAGCCGCTCTCCGCGAGAGCGATCGCTGCCAGAGAACCCGCGAGGCCAGCGCCGACGACGGCGATGTCGTAATGATCCATGATGGAAAGAACCCTTTCGCTCGCGCCATCAAGCGCCTGCTGCTTTCATCTCATCTTACTTCTAGTCTTGGGCAGAGGCGAAATAAATGGGTTGAATCAGCGCAGAAGCAATTTGAAAGTGTCCACAGAACAATCTTCGCCGGACAAAGTCGTGCTTGAATTTTGCTGGCGATGCGTTGCAAAGGGTGCATATTACGCGCAATGCGCCGCCACAGCGGTTGAGGCAGAGAGTAAAACTCTGTCTGGGGAAATGCAGAAGGGGATAGGCGGCGTCCGCAGATGAAGTTTTTCAACTACAAACGAGTCCCCTACGCCGAGATCCGCGCCTTCTCCGTGCACATATTGACCGCCTCCGGGTCATTCCTCGCTTTTCTTGGCGTCGTCGCCGCGGCCGAACACCGCTTCGTCGATATGTTCTGGTGGCTCGGCCTGGCCTTGCTGGTGGATGGCATCGATGGTCCGATCGCCCGCAAGGTGCGGGTCAAGGAAGTGCTTCCCAATTGGTCGGGCGACACGCTCGACAACGTCATCGACTATGTGACTTACGTGCTCCTGCCGGCGTTTGCGCTCTACCAGAGCGGCATGATCGGCGAGCCATGGTCCTTCGTTGCGGCCGGCGCCATCGTTGTCTCAAGCGCGATCTACTATGCCGACATGGGCATGAAGACCGACGAATACTTTTTCTCGGGCTTTCCCGTCGTCTGGAACATGGTCGTCTTTACGCTGTTCGTCATCCAGGCGAGCGAGCTGACCGCCTCGATCGTCGTCTTCGTATCGGTAGTGTTGACCTTCCTGCCGATCAACTTCCTGCATCCGGTGCGCGTCCAGCGGTTAAGACCGCTCAACCTCGGTGTCTTTTTCCTCTGGTCGGCGCTCAGCATGTACGCCCTGCTTCTGCATTTCGTGACACCGGCCTGGGTGGTGACCGGTGTTCTTGCAACAGGCATCTATCTCTACGTGATTGGTTTCGTCCTGCAGATCCTCCCCAAGCTCGGCCGGACCTAGGAGCTCTTCGATGGCACAGGCAATTGTCGTACGCGAACTCGGTGGACCTGAAGTCCTGAAGCTGGAGGGCGTTACGCTCTCGCCGCCGGGGCCGGGTGAGGTGCAGATCCGCCAGGTGGCTGTCGGGTTGAATTTCATCGACGTCTATTTCCGCACCGGGCTCTACAAGTCCGCCTCGGGCCTGCCCTTTGTCCCGGGCAAGGAAGGTGCGGGGATCGTGACGGCTGTCGGTGATGGCGTCAGCCTCTTCGGTGTTGGCGACCGGGTGGCCTACGCCTCGTCGGATGGCGCCTATGCCAGCGAGCGAAACGTCGAAGCCTCGCAACTGGTCAAGGTGCCGGACGGCATCTCGCTTGAGACGGCGGCGGCGATGATGCTGAAAGGTATGACCGCGCAATATCTGCTCAATCAGACATTCCAGGTTGGGCCTGAAACGACGCTGCTCTTCCATGCTGCTGCCGGCGGCGTCGGCTTGATTGCCGGCCAATGGGCAAAGGCTCTGGGTGCAACCGTCATTGGTACGGCCGGATCGCAGGACAAGATCGATCTGGCGCTTGCCCATGGCTATGACCACGTCATCAACTACCGCACGGACGATTTCGTTGCCCGGGTCAAGGAACTGACCGACGGCAAGGGTGTTGATGTCGTTTATGATTCGGTCGGCAAGGACACCTATCCGGCCTCGCTCGATTGCCTGAAATCGCGCGGCCTCTGGGTGAGCTTCGGCAATTCGTCCGGTCCTGTCGATGCCTTCAGCATCGGCATTCTGGCACAGAAGGGTTCGCTGTTTGCGACGCGTCCGACACTCTTCGGGTATGTGCAGACGCGGCCTGCGCTTGAAGCGTGTGCAAATTCCCTCTTTGATATTGTGCAAAGCAACAAAGTGCGTATCAATATCAATCAGACTTATCCGCTTGCCGACGCCGGTCGCGCGCATACGGATCTTGAGACAAGAAAAACGAGTGGAACAACACTGCTGATTCCTTGATCGAAGCCTTAAGGCGGACGGGGATCGACAGAGGGGAAAAGAGGGCAGCGTGCCTGTTGAGGGAGCAACTGCGAACGGTCCGTTGTTGACTGTGAGCAACCTGACGAAATTGTTTGGCTCGTTTGCGGCCTGCAATGAAATCAACCTGCAGATAGACCAGGGCGAAATCCACGCCCTTCTCGGCGAAAACGGTGCCGGAAAATCGACGCTGGTGAAAATGCTGTTCGGCGTTCTCGCGCCGACGGTAGGCGAGATCGTGTGGCAAGGGCGCAGCGTGCGCATCGCCAGCCCGGCCGCGGCCCGCAAGCTCGGCATCGGCATGGTTTTCCAGCACTTTTCGCTGTTCGAGGCGCTGACGGTAGCGGAAAACATAGCGCTGTCGATGGACGGCAACATTTCGCTGGCCGAGGTCGCGGAGGAAGCTTCACGCCTGTCGCACGCCTATGGCCTGCCGCTCGATCCGAAGGCGCATGTGGCCGACCTTTCCGTCGGCGAACGCCAGCGCATCGAGATCGTCCGCGCCCTCTTGCAGAACCCGCGTCTGATCATTCTTGACGAACCGACATCGGTGCTGACGCCGCAGGAGGCCGATCGACTGTTCGAGACGCTCAACAAGCTCAAGGCGGAGGGACGTTCGGTTCTCTATATCAGCCACCGGCTGGAGGAAGTGCAGCGCATCTGCGACCGCGCCACCGTGCTGCGCCACGGCAAGGTCACGGGCGCCTGTGACCCCAAGGTGGAAACGCCGGCGTCGCTGGCGCGTATGATGGTCGGAAGCGACGTTGCGGCGGTGACCGCCGAGGGCACCAGCACCAAGGGCGAGGTGCAGCTGGAAGCGCGCCACCTTTCCGTTTCCGCACGCACGCCGTTTGCCGTTTCGCTGAAGAACATCTGTCTCAAGGTGCGTGCCGGCGAAGTGCTGGCGATCGCCGGTGTGGCCGGCAACGGCCAGGGCGAACTCTTCGACGCGCTGTCCGGCGAGTATCCGGTTGCAGACGATGCTGCGGTGCAGATCAGGCAAAGGCCGGTCGGCAACAGGAACATCAACGCGCGACGGCTGATGGGCGCCGGCTTCGTTCCGGAAGAGCGCCATGGCCACGCTGCGGTTTCGGCGATGCCGCTCTCGGACAATCTCGTGCTGGCCAGAAGCCGGTCCGACGCCAGGGCCTTCCTCGGCGGCGGCTTTCTCAAGATCATCCGCCGGGACGCGGTGACCACGGCGACCAAGCGCATCTCCGAAGCGATGGACGTGCGCAAGAGCGGGGAAGATCCTCCGGCCGGATCGCTTTCCGGCGGAAATTTGCAGAAATTCATCGTCGGTCGCGAGCTCGACCGCCAGCCCGCCGTCCTGGTCGTCAACCAGCCGACCTGGGGCGTCGACGCGGGCGCTGCGAGCCGGATCCGTCAAGCGCTTGTCGATCTCGCCAAGGCGGGCTCCGCGGTGCTGGTGATCAGCCAGGACCTTGACGAGATCTTCGAGGTGGCGACCGAGATCGCGGTGATCAGTGAAGGACGGCTTTCCGATCCATATCCGGCGCGCGAGCTTTCGCGCGAGAAGATCGGCCTGCTGATGGGTGGCATGTACGGCAAGACGGAAGACACGGGGGCTGTGCATGCGCATTGAACTGGAAAAGCGCGCCAAGATATCGGCGCTGTTCTCGATCCTGTCCCCATTCATCGCCTTTCTACTGACGATCATCTTCGGCGGCATCATGTTTGCACTACTGGGCAAGAACCCGGTCATGGCGCTCTACAGCTTCTTCGTCGAGCCGCTGAGCGAGGTCTGGTCGCTGCACGAACTGGCGATCAAGGCCGCGCCGCTGATCCTGATCGCCGTCGGCCTTTCGGTCTGTTTCCGCTCGAACAACTGGAACATCGGCGCCGAGGGGCAGTTCATCATGGGAGCGATCGCCGGCTCGATCCTGCCGGTGGTGTTTTACGAGTGGCAGTCGCCGCTCGTGCTGCCGCTGATGATGCTGATGGGCATGCTCGGTGGCGCGCTGTTTGCCGCCATTCCCGCCTTCCTCAAGGCGCACATGAACACCAACGAGATCCTGACGAGCTTGATGCTGGTCTACGTCGCCCAGCTCTTTCTCGACTGGATCGTGCGCGGCCCCTGGCGCAATCCGCAGGGCATGAACTTCCCGGAGACGCGCAGCTTTGCGGCTGACGCCATCCTGCCGGAACTGATCGCGTCGGGGCGCACCCACTGGGGTTTTGCCTTCGCCATCATCGCGGCGATCCTCGTCTGGTTCATGATGCGTTATACGCTGAAGGGCTTCGAGATCGCGGTTCTCGGTCAGTCGGAGCGGGCAGGACGCTTTGCCGGTTTCTCGTCGCGGCGGATGATCTGGTTTTCGATGCTGCTCTCGGGTGCGCTTGCCGGTCTGGCCGGGATCTCCGAGGTCAGCGGCGCGATCCAGCAGCTGCGCCCGGTGATTTCGCCCGGCTATGGCTTCACCGCGATCATCGTCGCGTTTCTCGGGCGGCTCAATCCGCTCGGCATCATCGCCGCCGGCCTCGTTCTGGCGCTGACCTATCTCGGCGGCGAAGCGGCGCAGCTCTCGATTGGCGTGTCGGACAAGGTCACGCGCGTCTTCCAGGGCCTGCTGCTGTTCTTCGTGCTCTCCTGCGACACGCTCATTCATTATCGCATCCGGCTGGTCTGGTATCGGTTTGCCGAGACAAACACGGACGGGAGCCGTTGATGGGGATCGTCGAAGCCATACTGTTGAGCGTCATCACCGCCGCAACACCGCTTGTCATTGCCGCCCTCGGCGAACTGGTGACGGAGCGCTCTGGCGTGCTCAATCTCGGTGTTGAGGGCATGCTGGTCATGGGCGCCGTCTGCGCCTTTGCCGCAACCCGGATCACCGGGTCGCCCTACCTCGGGATTCTGGCCGGGGTCGTCTGCGGCGCTGTGTTCTCACAGCTCTTCGCATTCCTGACGTTGACGCTGGTTGCCAACCAGGTGGCGACCGGCCTGGCGTTGACGCTGCTTGGTCTTGGCGTTTCCGGTATGCTCGGAGAGAGCTTTCTCGGCATGCAGGGCATCAAGCTGCAACCCATCGTCATCCCGGTGCTGGCTGATATTCCGGTCCTCGGGCCGCTGTTGTTCCGGCAGGACATCATCTTCTATCTGTCGATTGCCCTGGTCGCGGGCGTTCACTGGTTCCTGTTCAGGAGCCGCGCGGGTTTGAAGCTGCGCGCGGTCGGCGACAGCCATGCCTCCGCCCATGCCCTTGGCGTCAACGTCATCAGGACGCGCTATCTCGCGGTGATGTTCGGCGGTGCCTGCGCGGGCCTTGCCGGCGCGCAGTTGTCGCTGGTCTACACTCCGCAATGGGTGGAAAACATGTCTGCCGGCCGTGGCTGGATCGCGCTTGCGCTGGTGGTGTTTTCGTCCTGGCGTCCGTGGCGTCTCGTTGCCGGCGGCTATCTGTTCGGTGCCGTTTCCATCAGCCAGCTTCATGCGCAGGCCTTCGGCATCGGCATTCCGTCGCAATTCCTGTCGTCGCTTCCCTATCTCGCGACGATCGTCGTGCTCATCCTCATTTCACATAACCGGCGCACGACCCTGATCAATACGCCGGCATCGCTCGGTAAGCCGTTTGTGCCAGATCGGTGACAATAACAACCCAGACGGACGTTTCTCAAACCGACAGAGGTCAAGAAAATGAAAAAACTACTGCTCGCTCTCGCAAGTACCGCTGCCGTCATCGGCTTTGCCAGCGCCGCTGCCGCTCAGGACAAGGCGAAGGTCTGCTTCGTCTATGTCGGTTCCAAGACCGACGGCGGCTGGACCCAGGCACACGATATCGGTCGCCTGGAACTGGAAAAGAAGCTCGGTGACAAGATCGAGACGCAATTCCTCGAAAGTGTGCCGGAAGGCCCGGATGCCGAGCGCGCGATCGAGCGCATGGCACGTTCCGGCTGCGGCCTGATTTTCACGACGTCCTTCGGCTTTATGGATGCGACGATCAAGATCGCCCAGAAGTTCCCGGACGTGAAGTTCGAGCACGCCACCGGCTACAAGACCGCCCCGAATGTGGCGACCTATAACAGCCGCTTCTACGAGGGCCGCTACATCCAGGGCGTGATCGCTGCCAAGATGTCCGAGAAGGGGGTTGCCGGTTACATCGCCTCGTTCCCGATCCCCGAAGTGGTGATGGGCATCAACGCTTTCGTCGTCGGCGCGCGCTCGGTCAACCCGGACTTCAAGATCAAGGTCGTATGGGCCAACACCTGGTTTGACCCGGGCAAGGAAGCCGATGCCGCCAAGGCGCTCGTCGACCAGGGCGTCGATATCCTGACCCAGCACACCGATACGACGGCGCCGATGCAGGTGGCCGCAGAACGCGGCATCAAGGCCTTTGGCCAGGCATCCGACATGATCGCTGCCGGCCCGAAGACCCAGCTGACCGCGATCGTCGACACCTGGGGCGCCTACTACATCAAGCGCACCGAGGCTTTCCTCGACGGCAAATGGGAAACAACGTCGAGCTGGGACGGCCTGAAGGACGGCATCCTGACTATGGCGCCCTACACCAACATGCCTGACGACGTGAAGAAGCTGGCCGAAGAAGCGGAAGCCAAGATCAAGTCGGGCGAGCTGAAGCCGTTCACCGGTCCGCTGAAGAAGCAGGATGGCAGCGAGTGGCTGGCCGCAGGCGCATCGTCGGATGACGGCACACTGCTCGGCATGAACTTCTACGTCGAAGGCGTCGACGACCAGCTGCCGAAGTAAGCACAACGGAAGAACGCAGAAAATGTTCAAACCCCGCCGTTACGGCGGGGTTTGTCGTTATCGATATATTGGGCCGAGGCTTGGTGGCGCATTATTGCGGCATGACCCAATCAGCCGAGATTGATGCAATCAACGGTCGTGCGGGCCGGTTTCAGCCATAGTGCAGCTTGGCTGCATTTCGTGTAATGCTTGAGGAATCGGTTGGCCATTCCTGGGCCTGCTCATCCTGTTCGTGGGGATGGGTGGACCGGCGAGATATGGCATTTTGAGGCGCTGCATTTGGCGCTGTCAGGCAAGGGAGTGCCTGGAGGAGGTGGGTTGAACAGGAGCTTGCTGGAGACTGTCCTTTCCGGGACGCGGAAGCGCACCAGTCATGCGCATGTGGTCGACCAGCTTGGCAAGGCGATCGTTTCAGGCGAGTTCCCGATCGGGTCGATCCTGCCCGGCGATCCGGAGCTTGCAGCGCGCTTTAAGGTGTCGCGCACGGTTCTTCGCGAAGCGATGAAGACGCTTGCCGCAAAGGGTCTGGTCGTGCCACGGGCTCGCATTGGCACGCGCGTCACGCCCAGAAATGATTGGAACCTCTTCGACAACGACATCCTGACCTGGCATTTTGAATGTGGTGTGGACGAGGAGTTCCTCTACCACCTCTCCGAAGTGCGTCTCGCCTTCGAGCCGCACGCTGCGGCTCTTGCTGCGCGCAACGCTTCTGAGGCCGAGATCAGCCGCATGATGCGCCTCGCGGTCGCCATGGGTGAGGCCGGCCATACTGCCGAGAGCCTCGCCTTTGCCGATCTGAAATTCCATCTGTCGATTGCGGAAGCTTCGGGCAACCCGTTCATGCGGACGGTCGGTGGGCTGATCGAGGCGGCGCTGGTCGGCATTTTCAAACTGAGTTCACCCGTCGAAGAAAAGGGCGGCGTCGACGAGGTCGCCCGCAATCACATCCGCATCGTCGAGGAAATCGGCAGGCGCGACGAAGCGGGCGCGCGCGCAGCGATGGAAAATGTCATCAAGATCGGGCGCGAGCGCGTGCGCGGCGCCCTCAGGTCGGGCGAAAACTGAGCCACCTTCGTCGGACGTGTCCGAGTTTCGGTCCGCTCTCGCCTCGCGAAATACGGGCGAAGCGCATTTGGTGACACGGATTTCGAGAACTGCGCTTGCTCGGATCGCCTGCTGGCCTTATCTGGTGAACGGTCGCTCTCGATTGGGCGACTTTTCGTCAACGGTGACTTGGAGACCATGTCCGAATTTTTTGTCATTTTCGTCCTGCTTTTGATCAACGCATTTTTTGCTCTTTCGGAAATGGCAATCGTCTCGGCAAGCAAGCCATTGCTTCGCCAGATGGCAAGACAGGGAAATCTCCGCGCCGAAGCGGCACTGAAGCTGGCGGAAGACCCCGGCAAGTTTCTTTCCACCGTTCAGGTTGGCATCACGCTGGTCGGCACGCTCGCCGGCGCCTATGGTGGCGCGACGATCGCGGCCAAGTTCGCCCCCTTCTTCGACAGCATCGCCTGGATCAGCCCCTACGGTCATCCGGTGGCGGTGGCGATCGTGGTAACGCTCATCACCTTCCTCTCCGTCGTTATCGGCGAGTTGATCCCCAAGCAGCTGGCGTTGAAGAACTCCGAGGGCTTCGCGATGTTCGTGGCGCGGCCGATGACGCTTCTTTCGCGCATCGTGGCGCCGGTCGTCTATCTCTTCGAGACCTCGGCCGCGTTGATGATGCGGCTGCTGGGCATACGTCCGGATGATCCGGACCATGTTACCGAAGAGGAAGTGCACGCGATCATGGCGGAAGGCGTCGAGAGCGGCGCGATCGAAAAGTCGGAGCACGAGATGCTTCGTCGCATCATCCGCCTCGGTGACCGCAACGTGAAATCGATCATGACGCATCGTACCGAAATGAGCTTCATCGATATCAACGACAGCCTGGAGACCATCGGCGAGAAGATCCGCCAATACGGCCACTCCCGTTATCCCGTGGTCGACGGGCCGAGCGGCGATGTGCTTGGCGCGGTTCTGGCGAAGGAAATCCTCAATGCCCCGACGTCCGTTCCGCTCGACGTTCGCAAGTATGTGCGCGAGATCCATACCTTGCCGGAAACCGCGTCCTGCCTGAAGGCGCTCGATGCTTTCAAGTCGTCGAGTATCAACATGGCGATGATCGTCGACGAATACGGCAGCACCGAAGGCATCATCACCATCGCCGATATTCTAGAGGCGATCGTCGGCGTGCTGCCGTCGAACTATGACGATCTCGAGCACGCACTGATCCGCCAGCGCGAGGATGGAACCTACCTGGTCGACGGACGCACGCCGATCGATGAGATCCACCTGACCATCGGTATCGAAGGCATCGATGCCGACGGAAATTTTGAAACGATCGCGGGCTTTCTCGTTCAGCAGTTGCGCAAGACGCCGGAAGAGGGCGACATCGCGATCGCCCACGGTTACCGTTTCGAGGTCATCGATATGGATTCCCGCCGCATCGACAAGATCCTCGTCAGCCGTTGCGAGAACACTGCCGCCTGAAACCTTGCTGGGGACGCGACGCTGCCTACAGGGCCGCGCGTCTTACTAGGCGCGCAAAGGTCGCTGTAGCACTTTGAATTGCGTCATGTTTTATCCTTAAATCGAATACGATTTAGGAAACATGCAGTAGGCGTCGCTGATCGCCCCCTCTGCCACCGTCGCAGCAGCAACGATGATCGTTCCGGAAAGCAAATAACCGTAGAAAAGCAAAAGGTCGGGCAATACCCGACCTTTCCCTCAAATCATCACGGCGCCTGCTAGTACATCCGTAGTCATCCGCCTTGAGCGATGATTGAATGATCCTGTTATTAATGGGTCTCCATGTCGGGCATATGACAATGGAACAGCAAATATTCTTTGTTTCTGCTGACGCCGGGTCCGGTCGACCAAAAGGGGTGCCTGTTTTATCCCGATGATTTCGCCGGAAGCTATCTGAGCCGGACGATTTCGCAGGGTGTACCGGCGGGCGCCTCTTCAGCGTTCGGCGCGCGAACGATCAGACAATCGGACTGCGCGAACACCTTCATCATCGACGAGTCCTGCCGCGGGAAGGGGTGGGCGACGAGCGAACCGTCCGCATCGCTCGAAAGCCGTGCACGCACATAATCCTGGCGCTTGTCGTTGGCAGGCAGCGGCGAGGCGAGGCAGGCCGTCGTCAGCCGATCTCTATCAGGTAGTCTCGCCAGTTTGCGGACCAGCGGCTCAAGGAACAAGAGTGCACAGACGAGGCTCGATACAGGATTGCCAGGCAGGCCGAGCACCGCCATGTCGCCGAGCTGTCCGACCATGAGTGGTTTTCCGGGCCGCATGGCGATCCGCCAGAAATCGAGCGTCATCCCGCTCGCAAGCAATGTCGACTGCACAAGGTCATGATCGCCGACCGAGGCGCCACCGAGCGTCACGAGCACATCGGCTCTCGCTGCCCTTGCACGCTCGACGGCCGCCGAGATCGCCTGGCGGTTGTCCGGGACGATACCGAGGTCGAGGATGTCGGCACCGTTGTCACGCGCAATGGCAGCAACACCGAATGTGTTGGAGGCAATGATCTGGTCAGCACCGGGTATGCTTCCGGGTGTCAGCAGTTCATCGCCGGTTGCAAGGATCGCGACCGTCGGTTTCTTGAACACTGGCAGCACCGCATGGTTCATGCCGGCGGCGACCGTCAGGCGACCGGCATCCAGAACGTCTCCCGCGCGCAGCACCGTTTCGCCGGCTGCAAAATCCTGGCCGGAAAGTCTGATATGCCGCCCTTTGCCCGGCGCGAACGAGGTGCGGATCTTGTTGTCGGCAAGCCGTTCGGTGTCTTCTTGGATGATGACGGTATCGGCGCCCGCGGGAAGCGGGGCTCCGGTAAAGATGCGGACAGCCTGCCCGGACTTTACCTCGCCATCGAAGCCATGCCCGGCCGCGGACTGGCCGATGACCGTAAGTTCGGCACCGATGGCGTGGACATCCTCATGGCGAACCGCATAGCCATCCATCGCTGAATTGTCGAAGGCGGGATGGGTGACGCGTGCAGTTACATCTTGCGCCAGCACACGGTCGAGGCCTTCATGCAGGCTCACATGTTCGATTGCGTGGCGGGGTCTGGCGCTGCCGAGGATCCTGTTGAGCGCGTCTTCAACGGAAAGCAACGACATCGTCGGTCAGTCTCCCTGGCGCCGATAATCGCCGGAGCGTCCACCGGATTTGCTGACGAGCTGGATGCCGCCGATTTCCATTTCTCGATCCGCAGCCTTCGCCATGTCGTAGATCGTCAGGCAGGCGATGCTGACGGCCGTCAGCGCTTCCATCTCGACGCCGGTCTTGCCGGTCAGTTTGGCAAGCGCTTCGACCCGCAAGCCCGGCAATGCTGGATCGGGTGTGATGTCGACCGACACCTTGGTCAGCATCAACGGATGACAAAGGGGGATCAGATTCGACGTCTGCTTGGCGGCCATGATGCCGGCCAGCCGCGCCGTACCGATAACGTCGCCCTTCTTGGCATCGCCCTCCAGGATCAGCGCAAGTGTCTCCGGACGCATGCGGACATGACCCTCCGCAGTGGCGATGCGGACGGTTTCGGTCTTGGCGCCGACGTCGACCATGTTCGCTTCGCCGCTGTTGTCGAGATGCGTGAGTGTGGTCTTGCCCATCACTCGGCCGCCAGCACGCTTTCGGAGCCGGTGAGGAGCACACGTGTTGCCGTCTCGACATCGCTCTTGCGCATCAGGCTCTCGCCGACCAGGAAAGTGGTGATGCCGCTCCTTTCCAGACGCTGGCAATCGTCATGGGTAAAGATACCGCTCTCGCCGACGAGCAGCCGATCAGACGGAACCATCGACGCCAGTTGCTCGGATACGGCGAGATCGACGTCGAATGTTCTCAGGTTGCGATTGTTGATGCCAACAAGTGGCGAGGCAAGCTTGAGCGCCCGCTCCATCTCTTCAGCGTCATGCACTTCGATCAGTACATCCATTCCGAGAGAAAAGGCAGAATCTTCCAGACGCCGGGCATCGTCGTCGCTGAGCGATGCCATGATCAGCAGGATGCAGTCTGCACCCCAGGCGCGGGCCTCGAACACTTGGTAGGTGTCGAACATGAAGTCCTTGCGCAAAGCCGGAAGCACGCAGGCTGCGCGGGCCGCCTCAAGAAACGCCGGCGCGCCCTGGAAGCTCGGTCCATCCGTCAGCACGGAAAGACAGGCCGCACCGCCGGCCTCGTAGGCCTTGGCCAGCGCCGGTGGATCGAAGTCGGGTCGAATCAGGCCTTTCGACGGGCTCGCCTTCTTGATCTCGGCGATCAGGCCGAAGCGGCCTTGCTGTTGGCGCGCTGCCAACGCCGCATGGAAACCGCGCGGAGCGGATTGATCGGCGATGCGAGCCTTCAGCTCATCGATTGACGTTTGCGATTTGGCCGCAGCGATCTCGTCGCGCTTGTAGGCTTCGATCTTGCGCAGGATATCGGTCATGGCGCGGTTCCTTGTCTCAAGCAGCGTTGTCTCAGGCAGCGTTCGAAACGCTGATCAGGCGCTGCAGTGCCGCCTTGGCGCCACCGCTGGAAAGCGACTGGCGGGCGAGCGTCATGCCCTGACCAAGATCTGCGGCCTTGCCGGCAATCATCAGCGATGCAGCCGCATTGGCAAGCGAAATGTCCCGGTAGGCGTTTTCTGCACCGTCGAGGACGGCCAAGAGCGCAACGGCATTGTGTGCGCCATCGCCGCCCTTCAGGGCGTCGAGGGTGACCGTTGGCAGGCCGAAATCTTCAGGCGTCAAGGTGAAAGCGGTGATCTTGCCGTTATCGAGAGCGGCGACCTGCGTCGTGCCGGTCGTCGTGATCTCGTCGAGGCCTTCGCCATGCACGACCCAGACATTCTCGGAGCCGAGGTCGCGCAATACTTCCGCCAGCGGCTGGACCCACTGCGGTGCGTAGACGCCGACAAGTTGCCGCTTGACGCCGGCAGGATTGGATAGCGGGCCGAGCAGGTTGAAGATCGTGCGTGTGCCGAGCTCGACACGCGTCGGGCCGACGTGGCGCATGGCGGAATGGTGCTGCTGGGCGAACATGAAGCCGACACCGGCTTCCCTGATGCAGCGTGAAATCGCCTCGGGGCCGATATCGAGCTTGACGCCGAGGCAGGACAGGGCATCGGCCGTGCCGGACTTGGAGCTCAGCGCACGGTTGCCATGCTTGGCGACCGGGACACCCGCGCCCGCAACGATCAGCGAGGCGAGTGTCGAGATATTGTAGGTACCGGCGCCATCACCGCCGGTCCCGACGATGTCGACAGCATCGGCCGGCGCGTCGACGGGGAGCATGCGGCCGCGCATGGCGGCAACGGCGCCGACGATCTCGTCGACAGTTTCGCCACGGACGCGCAGGGCCATCAGGAAGCCGCCGATCTGCGATGGCGTGGCCGCACCCGACATGATGATCTCGAAAGCCGCTCGTGCGTCTTCGCGGTTGAGAGCCTCGCCGGCGGCGACTTTGGCGACGAACGGTTTCAGATCACTCATCGGTTGCTTTCCTTGCCGCTTATCTCTGTGCCAAAGCCGTTTCGGCAAGCGTCTGATTGATCGAAACACCGTAGGCCGACTGCAGGGTCGATACCATTTGGTCGAGAATGTCGTCGCCGCTGGCACGGGCCATGGCCTGGATCTGACGGCTGTCGTCTTCCAGGGCATCGGTCGGGCCGTTGTTCTCGATCGAGGTGACCCGCAGCAGGATCTGACCATCGCCACCGATACCGGCGGCATTGGCGACGTGGCCGTCCGGGCCGCTGAAGGCAGCAGCGACGGCGGCCGGGCTCAGCGCCGCATCAGACGTCGACCGGGTCAATCCCGTCTTTGTTTCGACGGCAAGGCCAAGCTCGGTTGCGATATCGGCGAGCGTCGCGCCTTTTTCGATCCGCTGCTTCAGTTCGGTCGCCTTGGTGGCGAGAGCCGTGCGCTGCTGTTCTGCAGTCCAGTCTGCGGCGACTTCGTCACGTGCTTCGTCGAGCGTGCGGTCGCGAGCCGGAACCACTTCGTCGAGGTCGAACCAGACGTAGCCGTCGCGGCCGATGTTAACAGGCAGGGTTTCTCCGCCTACTTCAGCCTTGAAGGCGTCCGGCAGCAGAGCCTTCGGCTCCGGCAGGCCGGCGACTTCATCGCCATTCATGTCCTTGCCGGTCGCATCGATGCCGTCGACGGTCGCGACCTTCAGCTTGAGCAGTTCGGCGATGTCCTTGAGCGAAGCACCGGTCGCGCGCTCGTCCTCGATCTTGTCATGAAGGCCGATGATCTCGTTCTGCGCGTTGGAGAGGGCAATCTCCTTGCGGAGTTCTTCCTTGACCTCGTCGAAGCTGCGAACCGTCTCCGGGCGGATGTTCGTCACGCGCAGGATCACCGGTCCGAAGGCACCATCGATAACGGGCGACGTGCCGCCATCGGCAGCAATCGCAAACGCGGCTTCGCCGATCTTTGCGTCCGGAGCGCTTGCGGTGGTGAAGTCACCCAGCAGAACGTCGGCAGACGTCTTGCCTTCGGCTTTCACGATGTCGTCGTAGGACGTGCCGGCTGCGAGCTTGGCTGCCGCGGCGTCTGCCGCCTCACGCGAGGAGAAGGCGAGCTGTTCGATCGTGCGCGTCGCCTCGGTGCGGAAGCTGTCCTTGCGCTTGTCGTAGTCGGCACGAACGTCCGCATCGACCACCGCCGTCGCATCGGCAAGATCCTCGGGTGCAAGCTTCAGGTAGGTGATCTTGCGGTATTCCGGCGCGCGGTAGTTTGCCTTGCGGCTGTCGTACCAGGGGGCGAGAACGTCGTCGCCCGGTGCCTTTACCGGATCGATGTTGGCGTTCGACAGCAGGACGTAGTCGATCGAGCGCTTTTCGTGGCGATAGGAGCCGATCGCGTCGCTCAGCACCTTTGGCGCGATATAACCGTCAGACAGGGCATCGACGATCTGCGAGCGCACGGCGACCTGGCTGCGGTTGTTGATGTAATCCTGTTCGCGAAGGCCGGCATTGCGCAGCACGCTCGAGAACGTCAGGCGGTCGAACTGACCGTTGACGCTGTGGAAAGCCGGGTCTTCGGCGATGAGCTTGGCCAGCCGGTCTTCCGAAAGGCCAAGGTTCATATCGCCGGCTAGCTGATCGAGGGCAGCACCCGCGACGAGCTGGGAATAAACCTGCTGCTCGATGCCGAATGCCTTGGCCTGCTGCGGCGTCAGGCGCGTGCCGAGCTGGCGGGAAACGAGCGCAAGTTGGCGCTCGTAGGCGAGCCGGAAGTCCGGAGCCTTGACCTTGACGTCACCGACGACGACCACGGCATCCGACTGGTTCGCGATCATCGATGTCGATGCGCCCCACACCATGAAAGACAGCACGAGAATGACGAGCAGGCCTTTGACGACCCAGGTCTGGGCGGCTTTTCTCAGGAATTCGAGCATGGGGCAGAAACCTCGTTGCAGTGCGGTGGCTGTGAGCCAAACGAGTTCGTTCCTTAAAACAAACGAAACAGGAAATGAAGGGCGCAATGCCGCAAATTGCGCGCCAGCCGAAGATCGCGGGCAATCATGTGATTCGCAGGGACTTCGGGCCGCTGACGAATTTGAGAGCCGAGATCGCTGTCTGCGACGTCGATGGCCATCGACGGGAAGACGTTGCTGACAAAACGGATGTCGGATTTATTAGCCGGCAACAGAAATTTGACCGAAAAAACGACGAATTTGCCGGTGTTGGATTGAGATCGAAAACACTTAGGAACTATGGTTGCGCGTATCGGGGCGAGGCGATTCATGCGGCCCTGCGGAAAGACATGCCATGCAATCGACAATCGTGATGGTCAACCTGTTCGGAGCGGTAGCACTGCTGCTGTTCGGCCTTTCCCTGGTCAAGGAAGGGGTCACGCGCGCCTTCGGGGCGAAGCTGCGGGCTGGCCTCGCACAGGGAACGAGCGGCCCGACCCGATCGTTCCTGACCGGTCTCGTCGCCACGATTGCTCTGCAAAGCTCGACTGCGACGGCATTGATGACCTCATCCTTCGTGGAAAAGGGGCTCATTCGCTCGCGCATGGCGCAGATCGTGTTGCTTGGCGCCAATGTCGGCACGGCGATCACCGCCTGGATCGTCGCCACCGGCATCGAATGGCTGTCGCCGATGATCATTCTGGTGGGCGTCGTGCTGCATCGCGTCAGCCGCTCGAACGCCCGGCAGGGTCTTGGTGCGGCCTTTGTCGGGATTGGCCTGATGTTGCTGTCGCTGCATCTGCTTGGCCTGGCGACCGAGCCGATGCGCGAATCCGAGGCGCTGGCCGCGTTTCTCGGCATGCTCGATAGCGCCTGGCCTGTGGCATTGATCATCTCCGCGGGCCTTGCCTTCGCCTCGTCCTCCAGCCTTGCCGTGGTGATGCTGGTGCTTTCCCTTTCTACGGCCGGCATTCTCTCCGTCGGCTTGACGGTTGCGCTGGTGCTCGGCGCCAATCTTGGCGGGGCGATCCCGCCTGTCATGGCGACGCTGTCTTCGGCGCCGTCAGCACGACGGGTCACGCTCGGCAATCTCGTGGTCCGCGCCATCGGATGTCTGATCGCGCTGCCTCTGACCGGTGTCAGCGTCGAGCTCTTGCAAAGCCTGCCTTTGCCGAAGCAGAACCTGCCGGTGGACATCCACCTGGCATTCAATCTAGCCGTGGCGATCCTTGCCTGGCCGTTTGCCGGCCTGCTGTCGCGGCTGATGATCCGCTTCATCCCCGATAACGAAACGGACGAAACCGGGCCGCGCTACCTCGACGAGAACGTGCTCCATACGCCGGTCATGGCGCTTTCAGGCGCGACGCGTGAAGTGCTGCGGGTCGGCGACCTGATCGAGATGATGCTGATCCGCGCCCAGACCGCCTTCAACAACAACGATCTGTCCGAGATCCGCGATGTCGGCAAGTTCGAAAAGCAGGTCGATCTGCTGCAGCAGGAAGTGAAGATTTTCCTATCGCGCCTGGGGCGCGATGGCCTGAGCCCGGAAGATGGCCGCCGCTCGATCGTTATCATCGACTACGCCATCAACCTCGAGCATATGGGCGATATCATCGAGAAGGGGCTCTGTGAGCAAATCGGCAAGAAGGTCAACAACGGCCTGAAATTCTCCGAGGACGGCTATCAGGAGCTGAAGAGCCTCTTCAACCTGACGATCGACAATCTCAGGGTTGCTCAGACCATTTTCGTCACCCGCAACGCCGATCTCGCCCGGCAATTGATCGAGGTAAAGGTCAATGTCCGCCACATGGAGAAGCGGTCGGCCGAACGGCATATCGAGCGGCTGCGGGACGGACTGCTGGAAAGTCTTCAGACTAGCTCGCTGCATCTCGACATGCTGCGTGATTTGAAGCGCATCAACGCCCATATAGCCTCGGTCGCCTATCCCATCCTGGAGGAAAGCGGGCTTCTGACCGAGAGCAGACTGAGGCCGCAGGCGTGATCGTTATGAACCGGCGGCCGTTTCGCCGGGGCGCAGGCCGTTGCGGACGAATGCGTCGTAGCATGGCGTCAGCGTGATGCGCGTGTGGCCAGCCTCGAGGCTCGGCAGGTAGAGCGACAGCAGCGTCCTGTTGACGTTTGTGCTCGGGCAGGTCGGCACGAGTGCGATGTCCACGGCAGCGACTGCCGCGCGCACCTCCAAGTCCGGTGGCGGGATTGCGCGGAACGGATCTGCGCCGATGGCGACGCGTTTCGGCGCGTGGCGATCCATCAGCCACGGAAACGGATTGGCGAAATCGATATTGAGGATCGTGTCGAAGCGAACGCCATTGGCGTGCTCATAGGTACGCAATGCATCGATGGCATCATCGACATTCGTCAGCCAGCCGGTCTGGAAGTCGAAATCGCTGTAAAGCAGGAATGACGGCAATTCGCCCATGTCGGCCAGTGCCTCAAAGGCGCCTGGCTCGGCAAGATAGGTGTCTCGCATCCGTTCGGCCCGCAGCGAGAGGATCGGGCGGACATTGACAGCCCCCATGGTTTTCAGATTGCGGCTCTCGATCCGGATATTGTTGACGGCGCCGATCCACGCGCGCGCGCTCTTCTGGACGACAGTTGTCATAGGTGGCAGCGCCGCCGCGATGGCGAGGATAAAAACCGCAATGGTCTGCCGCCTGGATGAGCCATTCGCGACACAATCGAGTGTGATCTTGAGAAGCAGCGGGTAGAGGAAGATGAAGGCCTGGCTGCCGGTGTTCTGGCTCTCAAACAGGATGCCGGCAACGACAAAGGCACCGAGCCACAAGAAATTCTGATCGAAGACTTTGCGAATGGCAGCGATCGAAGGCCGTCGGCAAGCGTCCCGCATTGACATGGAATAGGCCGGCAACGCGGAAAAGAAGAGGGCGAGGCAGAGAATGCCTGCGGGCAGAAGCAGTCCGGCGTTGAGCGATGCAGCCTGAAGCAGGCGCGCCAACAGGATCCCGTCATTGACGTCGACCAAAGCCAGAATGTCGGCGACATAGGCCGATACCGCGCCGAGCGACAGTTCGATAGCGGCAAGAATGCCGAAGAAGATCAGGGCCGCGGTGACCGCCGAGCGCAGGCCGAGCCGTCCGGCCGCGAATGCCATCAAGCACAGGATGACACCGGCGATTGCGCCGGTGATCTTCACGAAAAAAAGTGCGATCATCGCTCCCGCGGCAACAACAGCGAGGGTACGTGGATTGCGGACATAGATCAGCGCCGCTGCGAGCACGTAAAGCAGTTGGCAGACCTGACGGTTGTAGATGCCGAAGCCGTCGGATCCCGGATAGGGGTAGAAGTCGCCGGTGTTGAACGGGAGAATGGAAAAGAGAAGGAACGGCAACAGGATGGTGTAGGCCAGCGCGCGCGAACGCTTTTGGATGTCGAGCACCACCAGGCCGATCAATGGCCCGGTGACGATGAGAAGGCACCAGCTGGCCAGCAGCAAGGGATGGCCGTTCGGGAAAACCGACAGCAAGATTGCAAAGAGATAGTAGCCGAGCGCCCCGACCGGTGCGAAGAAGTCGACCGAGGGGATCTGCGCGTCAGCAAGGCGATTGGCGGCGTCGAGATAAAGATAATGATCCCAGAACATCGGGCCGATCGGCTGCGGGATCGTGACCGTGAGAAGCAGCGACAGGAGGATGAGCGCCAGAACGAGCGCTGCAAGCGGCGACCGGATTGCAGCCCGAGCAATGTTGAACGGCTTTGCCGCTGCGTCGAGATCGGTGCTGGCATGCATTACTGCTTCTCTCCCCGGGGGAGCGAGGCACGCGCATGGGTTGCCGAGGCAGGCTCCGCTTCTCCTTATGCCATCATCGGGTTTTAAGCGGGTTAACGTGACGTGATTGTGTGAATTATGCTTCCCGCAATATGTTGCTGATAGGAAGGGGCCGAATCGGGCGACCGGATCTGGTTCTCAAGAAAAAGACCAAGGAGATCATTGGATGGAACGGAGTTGCCTGGCGATTGTTCTGGCTGCGGGTGAAAGCACGCGGATGAAATCGTCGATGTCGAAGGTGCTGCATCCGGTGGCCGGCCGGCCGATGATCGCCCATGTGGTTGCCGCCCTGTCGAGTGCATCGATCTCCGACGTCGCTCTCGTCGTCGGGCGCGACGCCGAAACTGTTTCAGGTGCTGCCGGCATCGACGGCGTATCGATCGCTTCGTTCCTGCAAAAGGAGCGGCTCGGAACGGGACATGCGGTTTTGGCGGCGCGCGAGGCGATATCAAAGGGGTTTGATGACATCCTGGTGGTTTTTGGCGATACGCCGCTGATCACGCCTGAGCCTCTCAAGGCGGCGCGCGACGGCCTGGCCGCCGGCAACGATGTGGTGGTCATCGGCTTTGAGGCCGCCGATCCTTCGGGCTATGGCCGGCTGATCGTCGAGGACGGCGCGCTGATCGCGATCCGCGAGCACAAGGACGCAACCGAAGAAGAACGCCGCATCACCTATTGCAATGGCGGCCTGATGGCGATCGATGGGCACAAGGCGCTCGATCTGCTCGATCGTATTGGCAATGCCAACGTCAAGGGCGAGTACTACCTGACCGACCTCGTCGAGATCGTGCGGGCGATCGGCGGCCGCGCCATCGCCGTCGAGGCGCCAGAGGAAGAGCTGACCGGCTGCAACACCCGGGCGGAACTCGCCTATATCGAGCGGCTCTGGCAGCAGCGCCGCCGGCATGAGCTGATGCTGTCCGGTGTGTCGATGATCGCGCCGGAGACCGTTTTCCTCGCCTGGGACACGGAACTGCAGCAGGACGTGCTGATCGAGCCGAATGTCGTGTTTGGCCCGGGCGTTCGCGTCGAGAGCGGCGCCATCATCCATGCGTTCTCGCATATCGAGGGAGCGACGGTGCGCGCCGGCGCAACGGTCGGACCCTATGCACGTCTGCGCCCCGGGGCTGATCTCGGCGAAAAGTCGAAGGTCGGCAATTTCTGCGAGGTCAAGAAGGCGGAAATCGGCGCCGGCGCCAAGGTCAACCATCTGACCTATATCGGCGATGCCTTCGTCGGGGCCGGGTCCAACATCGGTGCAGGCACGATCACCTGCAATTATGATGGCGTGAACAAGCACGAGACCCGCATCGGCGAGAATGCCTTCGTCGGCTCGAATTCCTCGCTGGTTGCACCGGTGACGATCGGTGACGGAGCGCTGGTTGCTTCCGGCAGTGTCATCACCGAGGATGTGCCGGCCGATGCCGTGGCCTTCGGCCGCGCACGACAGGAGATCAAGCCGGGCAGGGCGCGTATCCTGCGCGAACGCTACGAGGCACAGAAGGCCGCGAAAAAGGCGGCCAAGGCAGCCGAGTAGGTTCGCGTTAAATACTGAAACCGAAAGTGAAATCGGGGGCGGATTGCCTCGTCCGGCAAATGCGTTACCAAGGCAACGCGCCGGGCGGGACTTCCGCGCTGTCGATTGGGGCGTCGAAACGGCGCGGGACGAATTTGGAGACGACTATGTGCGGAATTGTTGGCATCGTTGGAAACCAGCCGGTCTCGGAGCGACTTGTCGATGCGTTGAAGCGCCTGGAGTACCGTGGCTACGATTCGGCCGGCGTTGCGACCATCAATGCCGGTACGCTTGAGCGCCGCCGGGCGGAAGGCAAGCTGGTCAATCTGGAGGCCCGGCTGCGCGAGGAGCCGCTGGCCGGCATGATCGGCATCGCCCACACCCGCTGGGCGACGCACGGCGCCCCGACCGAGCGCAATGCCCATCCGCATTTCACCGATGGCGTTGCCGTGGTCCACAACGGCATCATCGAGAACTTCTCCGAGCTGAAGGACGAACTGATCGCCGACGGTGCGACATTCGAGACGCAGACCGACACGGAAGTCGTGGCGCATCTTCTGGCAAAGTTCCGTCGCGACGGCCTCGGCCGGCGTGAAGCCATGCATGCGATGCTAAAGCGTGTAACAGGTGCCTATGCGCTTGCCATTCTGTTTCAGGACGACCCGTCTACCATCATGGCGGCCCGCAACGGCCCGCCGCTGGCGATCGGCCACGGCAAGGGCGAGATGTTCCTGGGTTCCGACGCCATCGCGCTCTCGCCGTTTACCAATGAGATCACCTATCTGATCGATGGCGACTGGGCCGTGATCGGCGCCAACGGCGCCCATATCTTCGATCTCGCCGGCAATGCCGTCGACCGCCCGCGGCAGGTCTCGATGGCTGCCGCCTACATGATCGACAAGGGCAACCACCGGCACTTCATGGAAAAGGAAATCTATGAGCAGCCGGAGGTGATCTCGCATGCGCTCGGCCACTATATCGATTTTGCCGCAAACCGGGTGAAGGCCACAACGGCTTCAATCGATTTTGCCGGTGTACCAAGTTTGGCGATCTCCGCCTGTGGCACCGCCTATCTCGCCGGCCTCGTCGGCAAATACTGGTTCGAGCGTTACGCCCGCCTGCCGGTCGAAATCGACGTCGCCTCCGAGTTCCGCTACCGGGAAATCCCGCTGTCGCCGCAGTCGGCCGCGCTGTTCATCTCGCAGTCCGGCGAAACCGCCGATACGTTGGCATCGCTTCGGTACTGCAAGGACCATGGCCTGACGATCGGCGCGGTCGTCAACACCCGCGAATCGACCATTGCGCGCGAATCCGATGCCGTGTTCCCGATCCTGGCCGGTCCTGAGATCGGTGTTGCCTCGACCAAGGCCTTTACCTGCCAGCTGGCGGTGCTCGCCGCCCTTTCGATCGGCGCCGGCCGCGCCCGTGGCACTGTCTCGGCCGATGAAGAACAGACACTCGTTCGCCACCTCGCGGAAATGCCGCGCATCATGGGCCAGGTGCTGAACGCCATCCAGCCAAAGATCGAGATGCTGTCGCGCGAACTGTCGAAGTGCCGCGACGTGCTCTATCTCGGTCGCGGCACCAGCTTCCCGCTGGCGATGGAAGGCGCGCTGAAGCTCAAGGAAATCTCCTATATCCACGCCGAGGGGTATGCCGCCGGTGAATTGAAGCATGGTCCGATCGCGCTCATCGACGAAAACATGCCTGTTATCGTCATCGCCCCGCACGACCGCTTCTATGAAAAGACCGTGTCGAACATGCAGGAGGTGGCAGCCCGCGGTGGACGCATCATCCTGATCACCGACGAAAAGGGGGCGGCCGCCTCGAAGCTCGAGACGATGGCGACGATCGTTCTGCCGAATGTCGACGAGATCATTGCGCCGATGATCTTCTCGCTGCCGATCCAGCTGCTCGCCTATCACACGGCCGTGTTCATGGGCACCGACGTCGACCAGCCGCGCAACCTGGCAAAATCGGTGACGGTCGAATGATCATCATACGGCCGGAGCGAGCGGGCGACGAACAGGCGATCCACGACGTGACGGCCGCCGCATTCGAGGGGCACCCGCACAGCGACCAGAGCGAACCCTTCATCATCGAACGCCTTCGGGGCGAGGGCGCGTTGATGCTCTCGCTCGTCGCCGAAGAGGAAGGTCAGATCGTCGGCCACGTTGCCTTCTCGCCGGTGACCCTTACGCCGCCGGCAGCAGGCTGGTTTGGGCTTGGCCCGGTGGCCGTCATGCGGGAGCGCCAGGCAAACGGGATTGGCAGTCGGCTCATCCGCGAAGGGCTAGCGATGCTTGCCGCTGACGGCGCCTTGGGCTGTGTGGTCGTGGGCGATCCCGACTATTACCAAAAGTTCAGATTCCGACACGAATCTTCACTTGTATTCCCAGGTTGTGCGCCGCAATACTTCATGGCGCTGGCCTTCTCCGGCGCGGTACCGACAGGTACGGTTGCCTATCATCCGGCTTTCGGCACTGAGTGAGGTTTAAACGGAAGAGGCATGGGCGAAAATTCGAAGAGCGGCTATATTGCGACCCGGTTGCGGAACTATTTCCTGACGGGGCTGATTATCTGCGCGCCGCTGGCCATCACCGTCTGGTTGGTGCGCACCTTCATCGAGTGGGCCGATGGATGGGTGAAGCCCTACCTGCCGAATTTCTATAATCCGGATACCTATTCGCCTGTGGCTATTCCCGGATTCGGGCTTCTGGTCGCACTCATCGTCATCACCTTGGTGGGCTTCCTCACAGCCAATCTGGTCGGTCGCTCGATCGTTGCCTTCGGCGAATCGCTCGTCAGCCGGACGCCGCTCGTTCGCACCATCTACAAGTCGTTGAAGCAGATCTTCCAGACGGTGCTGCAGGAGCAGTCGTCCTCGTTCAAGAAGGCGGGCTTGATCGAATATCCGAGCCCCGGCCTCTGGTCGCTGGTCTTCATCGCCACGGATGTCAAAGGCGAAGTCGCCGCCAAATTCTCCGAGCGTGGCATGGATATGGTGACCGTGTTCCTGCCACCGACACCGATCCCGACCGCTGGCTTCCTTTTGTTCGTACCCCGCGACAAGATCATTCCGCTTGAAATGAGCGCCGAGGATGCGGCCAAGCTCTTGATTTCTGGCGGTCTCGTCGCACCGGACTACAAGCCGCTCGCCAACGCTCCACCGCTCCAGATCGCCCAGCAGAAGAGCGCCTGAGGCTTCAGCCGGCGCGCAGGAAGCGGATCGCTTCGTCGCGGCGGTGGAGATAGAGCAGGGTTCGAAGCGCCTCCCCACGGGGCGATGTAAGATCAGGATCCCGCTCGATCAGATAGGCCGCGTCCTTGCGGGCGATTTCGAGCAGATCGCCATGCGCTTCGAGGCTGGCGATACGAAAGCCGGGCGTGCCGGATTGGCGCGTTCCCAGCAGTTCGCCTTCGCCGCGCAGCTTCAGATCTTCCTCGGCGATCAGAAAGCCATCTTCGCTGTCGCGCAGGATCGAAAGCCTTGCCCGGCCGGTTTCACCCAGCGGGCTCTTGTAGAGCAGGATACAGGTCGATGCTTCGTCGCCACGGCCGACGCGGCCGCGCAACTGATGCAATTGCGCCAGGCCGAAGCGTTCCGCATGTTCAATCACCATGATGGTGGCATCCGGCACGTCGACGCCGACTTCAACGACGGTCGTGGCCACGAGCAGGCGGATTTCACCGTTCTTGAAGGCGAGCATGACGGTGTCTTTTTCCGCGCCGTTCATCCGGCCGTGCACGAGACCGACATCCCGGCCGAAGCGCTTGGAGAGACCCTGATAACGTTCATCCGCTGACATGACGTCGATCGCTTCGGATTCTTCGACGAGTGGGCAGATCCAATAGGCTTTCTTGCCCTCCTTGAGGGCTGCAGCGAGGCGGTCGACGATCTCGTCGGTCCGCTCGGTCGGGATGGTAACCGTCTGAATGGGTTTTCGACCCGCCGGCTTCTCCGTCAGCTTGGAGACATCCATGTCGCCGAAGGCCGCTAGCACCAACGTGCGGGGGATCGGCGTGGCCGTCATCACCAGCATATGGGGTGAGATGCCTTTGGCGGTCAGGCGCAGGCGCTGGTGGACGCCGAAGCGGTGCTGTTCGTCGACGACCGCAAGCGTCAGCCGGTCGTAGTTGACCGTATCCTGGAACAGGGCGTGTGTGCCGACCACGATCCGCGTCTCGCCGGAGGCAATGCGCTCCAGGATCGCGTCGCGCTCCTTGCCTTTGGTGCGTCCCGTCAGAACATCCATCGTAATGCCTGCGGGTGCAGCCATTTTCGACAGCGTCGCGAAATGCTGCCGGGCGAGGATTTCCGTCGGAGCCATCAACACGGCCTGGCCGCCCGATTCGACCGCCGCCAGCATCGCCATCAGTGCAACCATGGTCTTGCCGGAGCCGACGTCGCCCTGCAGCAGCCGCAACATCCGGTCGTTTCCGGCCATGTCCTTGAGGATATCGTCAATCGCAGTCGATTGGCTCGTGGTCAGCGAGAAGGGCAGTGCGGCGGTGACAGGGCCTGACAGCTTGCCTGTCGCATGCACCGGCGTCCCGGTAACCTTGCGCAGGCGCTGGCGAACAAGGGCCAGGGAGAGTTGGCCGGCCAGGAATTCGTCATAGGCGAGCCGTCGGCGCGCCGGCGCCTGCGGGTCGATATCGGTGGCGTCGCGAGGTTCATGCAGAGCGCGGAAGCTGTCGGCGGCACTTTGAAAGCCCTGCTTGTCCGCAAGCGCACCGTCGATCCACTCGGGCATGTCAGGCACGCGGGCGACGGCCGCCTCGATCGACTTGCGCAAGATGCGGGCGGAGAGACCGGCCGTCAGGCCATAAACCGGTTCGACCAGCGGCAGGTTGTCCGCCTCGCTGGCCTTTACCATATAGTCCGGGTGAACCATCGACGGCCGCCCATTGAACCAGTCGACCTTGCCGCTGACAATCACGGTTTCGTCGACCGGCAGCGATTTTTCCAGCCAGTTGCCTTTGACGCGGAAAAAGGTGAGCGCCAGTTCACCGGTGTCGTCATGCAGGAAGATACGGTAGGGCAGGTTTTGCTTGCCCGGCGGTGGAGGCTGATGGCGATCGACGCGGCCGGTGATCGTGACGACGACGCCTTGCGGCGCATTGGCGATTCCTGGCTGCTGCCGTCGATCGATCAGCGAATGCGGCGCATGGAAAACCAGGTCGACGACGCGGCAGTCTTCGATGCTTTCGCGGCCGAGAAGTCGGGCATATAGCTCGCCGATCTTCGGGCCGATGCCGGGTAGGGTGTTGAGCGGTGAAAAGAGCGGGTCGAGCAGGGCAGGGCGCATGGCAATGAAATTGCGACGACAATTCGGGGTTTTGCAAGGCTGACAATCATCTATTCAGCGTTTATAGAGCCCAATGACGACAAACCGTACCTCCGCGGACGGCAGGAAGGAATCTCCATGACTGGCATTTCACGCACCAGCGCCGATCTCGATCCGCGTCGCCGCCGGATCCTGTTTCGTGCCTGGCATCGCGGCATACGCGAAATGGACCTGATCCTCGGGCAGTTTGCAGAAGCCGAGCTTTCCGCCTTGTCCGACATTGAACTGGACGAGCTTGAGATCATCATGGGCGAGGAAGACAACGATCTCGTTAGGTGGATCATCGGCGAAAAGCCGGTGCCCGAACGCTACCAGACGCCGATGTTTACGCGCATCGCGGCCTACCGCCCCAATTTCGAGCGGCTCCCCGAAGAGATGAAGTAGATCGATGCTGGCTGGCCTTGACCCGAAGAAGATTGTCGCCGCGACCCGTGAAGTCACGATTGGCCCGGTTCCATCCGGCGCCGAAGCGCTGGTGCTTGCCGATCTGGCCCGCGCCGGTGCGCCGATCGCCTACATTCTTTCCGATGGCCAGCGCATAGCCGACCTGGAGCAGGTCCTCGGGTTCGTTGCCCCCGATATACCGGTCCTGACCCTGCCTGGGTGGGACTGCCTTCCCTATGACCGGGTATCTCCGAGTGCCGATACCTCGGCGCGCAGGCTTGCGGCCCTCAGCGCTCTGATCGCCCACCGCAAGAAGCCGCATGCGGCGATCGTGCTGGTGACGGTCAATGCCGCGCTGCAGAAGATTTCGCCGCAGGATGTGATCGAAAGCCTCGCTTTCTCCGCGCGTCCCGGCAACCAGGTGCGCATGGACGATGTCGCGGCGCGTCTGGAACGCAACGGCTTCGAGCGCGTGGCGACCGTTCGCGAAGTCGGCGAATATGCCGTGCGCGGCGGCATTCTCGACGTCTTCGTTCCCGGCAGTGGCGATCCGCTGCGGCTCGATTTCTTCGGCGACACGCTCGAAACCATCCGCTCCTTCGATCCGGCCAGCCAGCGCACGACCGGCCAGGTCCGCTCCCTCGACCTCAACCCGATGAGCGAGGTGTCGCTGACGCCGGAAACCATCAGCCATTTCCGCAAGCAATATCTGTCGCTCTTCGGTGCCACGACCCGCGATGATGCGCTCTACCAGGCCGTTTCCGAGGGGCGTCGTTACGCCGGCATGGAGCATTGGCTGCCGCTCTTCTACGATCGCCTCGAGACCGTCTTCGATTATCTCGAAGGCTTTCGCATCGTCACCGACCATGTGGCGCGGGAAGCCGCAGCCGAACGGTCGAAGCTCATTCTCGACTACTACGATGCCCGCCACACGGCAGCGTCGCCGGGCAGGTCGCTGGCCACTCAGGGCACGCCCTACAAGCCGGTGCCGCCTGAGTTCCTCTATCTGAACGCGGAAGGATTTACGGCGGCGCTAGTCGAGCGCAGCGCCGTCCGGCTCACGCCCTTCAACGAGCAGGAAGGCGAGGTCCGCCAGGTCGTCACCGTCGATGCGCGGCAAGGTGCGCGCTGGGCAAAGAGCGCCGGCGAAGGCGAGGCGGAGAGCGATCGCGTCAACGTCTTCGACCAGGCGGTGAAATACATCGCTGAGAAGCGCTCCAAAGGCTTCAAGGTCGTCGTATCAGGCTGGAGCGAGGGGTCTCTCGACCGCCTGCTGCAGGTTCTCGTGGAACATGGCCTTGGCAATATTCGCCAGATCAAGGCGCTGGCCGACGTCAACACGCTGAAGTCAGGCGAAGCCGCAGCGGCGGTCCTCAGCCTTGAAGCGGGTTTTGAAACGGGTGATCTCGTTGTTATCGGCGAGCAGGACATTCTCGGCGATCGCATGGTCCGCCGCTCCAAGCGGCGCAAGCGCGGTGCCGACTTCATTGCCGAGGTCGCGGGCCTTGATGAAGGCAGCTACGTGGTGCACGCCGAACACGGTATCGGCCGTTTCGTCGGACTGCGCACGATCGAAGCGGTCGGCGCGCCGCACGATTGCCTCGAACTCGTCTATGCCGACAACGCCAAGCTCTTTCTCCCGGTCGAAAACATCGAGCTCCTGTCCCGCTACGGGTCCGAAGGGACCGATGCGATTCTCGACAAGCTCGGTGGCGTCGCTTGGCAGGCTCGCAAGGCGAAGCTCAAGAAGCGTCTGCTCGATATGGCGGGCGGTCTCATCCGCATCGCCGCCGAGCGCCACACCCGGCATGCGCACGTGCTGGTGGCCCAGGATGGAGCCTATGACGAATTCGTCGCGCGCTTCCCCTATGACGAAACCGAGGACCAGCTGAGTTCGATCGATGCCGTGCGCGAGGATCTTGGCAGCGGGCGGCCGATGGACCGCCTTGTCTGCGGCGACGTCGGCTTTGGCAAGACGGAGGTTGCGCTGCGGGCGGCCTTCATCGCGGCAATGAATGGGGTTCAAGTTGCTGTCGTCGTGCCGACGACGCTGCTTGCGCGGCAGCATTTCAAGACATTCACCGAACGTTTTCGCGGCCTGCCGATCCGCATCCAGCAGGCGTCGCGCCTTGTTGGCTCCAAGGAACTGGCGCTGACCAAGAAGGAAGTAGCTGATGGCAAGACCGATGTCGTGGTCGGCACCCATGCCCTGCTCGGAACGACGGTCAATTTCGCCAACCTTGGCTTGCTGATCATCGACGAGGAGCAGCATTTCGGCGTCAAGCACAAGGAACGGCTGAAGGAGCTGAAGTCGGACGTGCATGTGCTGACGCTGTCGGCGACACCGATCCCGCGCACGCTGCAACTGGCATTGACCGGGGTGCGCGAACTGTCGCTCATTACCACGGCGCCTGTCGACCGCATGGCGGTGCGCACCTTCATTTCGCCGTTCGACGCGCTGGTGATCCGTGAGACCTTGATGCGCGAGCATTATCGCGGCGGCCAGAGCTTCTATGTCTGCCCACGCCTCAGCGATCTCTCGGAGATCCATGACTTCCTGAAATCCGATGTACCGGACCTGAAGGTCGCCGTCGCCCACGGCCAGATGCCGGCAACCGAACTCGAAGACATCATGAACGCCTTCTATGAAGGGCAGTATGACGTTCTGCTGTCGACGACCATCGTCGAATCCGGCCTCGATGTGCCAACGGCCAATACCTTGATCGTGCATCGTGCCGACATGTTCGGCCTGGCGCAGCTCTACCAGCTTCGCGGCCGCGTCGGTCGTTCGAAGGTGCGCGCCTTCGCGCTGTTCACGCTACCGGTCAACAAGACGCTGACGGCAACGGCCGAGCGGCGGTTGAAGGTGTTGCAGTCGCTGGACACGCTCGGCGCCGGCTTCCAGCTGGCAAGCCACGACCTCGACATTCGCGGCGCCGGCAACCTGCTCGGCGAAGAACAGTCCGGCCATATCAAGGAAGTTGGCTTCGAACTCTATCAGCAGATGCTCGAGGAAGCGGTCGCTGAGCTCAAGGGTGAGGAAGAGGTCCACGATACCGGCTGGTCGCCGCAAATCTCTGTTGGCACGCCGGTGATGATCCCGGAACATTATGTGCCGGATCTGCATCTGCGGCTTGGCCTTTACCGCCGCCTTGGCGAGCTGACGGACCTCAAGGAGATCGACGGTTTCGGCGCGGAGATGATCGACCGCTTCGGCCCGCTGCCGATCGAGGTGCAGCACCTCCTGAAGATCGTCTATATCAAGTCGCTCTGCCGCACGGCCAATGTCGAAAAGCTCGATGCCGGCCCGAAGGGCGTCGTCGTGCAGCTCCGCAACAAGGAATTCCCGAACCCGGCAGCGCTGGTCGGCTACATCGCCAAGCAGGGCACGCTGGCGAAGATCAGGCCGGATCACAGCATCTTCTTCCAGCGCGAGCTGGTTACGCCGGAAAAGCGCCTCTCGGGCGCGGCGATGGTGATGACGCAGCTCGCAGGGTTGGCGAAACAGGTTTAATCGCCTTCGCGCCGCTGTTCCTTTGGCGGCGCGAGAGGACTTGCCATTGCTTTAGCTTTTCTGCGTACTTCCTTGAATCGCTTCCGATTTAAGGGAATCAAGCGGTAGCCTTCATCTGCGCGATTTCGCGAAGCGCGTTGCTGAGCACTTCGACCGATTGCGCACCCATGACGGCATATTGCCCGTCGAGGATGAAGCAGGGGACGCCGGTGACGCCCATCTCGCGTGCCATGCCGATCTCTTCTTTGACTGCATCCTTGTCGGCATCCGAGTTGAGGAGCGCTGCGATAACGGGCCGGTCGAGGCCGGCCTCAGCGGCGATATCGAGCAGAACAGCCTGATCGCCGACATTGCGGCCGTCCTCGAAGTTCGCCTTGAAGAGCAGGCTGACGACGGCCGATTGCGCCACTTCGCCATTGGTCGCCGCCCAGCGAATGAGCCGGTGCGCGTCGAGCGTATTGGGGCTGATCTTCACCGCATCGAAATCGAAGGCGATGCCATCGGCATTGCCGAGTGCTTTCAACGTCTCATGCGCCTTGTCGACCGCTGCCTGGCCACCGAGCTTGGCGGCAAGATGCTGCTTGTGATCGACGCCTTCAGGCGGAAGGTCGGGATTGAGCTGATAGGGACGCCACTGCACTGCGACCTGCAACTCCGAGGCGACATCGGCGATCGCCTGGTCGAGCCTAGCCTTGCCGAGATAGCACCACGGGCAGACGACGTCGGAGACGATATCGATGCTGACGGTTTGCATGATGTGAGATGCCTTTCCTCTTGGACAAAGCTGCGAGATAAGCCGGTTCCATCGGGCTTTCAATGCGTTCCTGCTGCATGTTTTATCCTTAAATCGCATTCGATTTAAGGATAAAACATGCAGCAATTCAAAGTGCCGCAGCGACCCTGGCGCGTCTGAGAAGACGCGCGGCGCTGTAGAGGGAAGCGACCCTTTTATTGGGCGTTCGCGTCCCACCAGGCGGGCAACTGGTAGCCATAGAGCGGCACGGTGGCCGGCCGGGCAATATGCTTGCGCCGTGCAACCCACTGGGCATCCAAGTGGTAGAGCGGCACGAGGTAGGAATTGTTGACCAGCAACCTGTCATGGGCACGAACGGCCGCGGTGAAATCTTCTGTCGTTCTGGCCTGCAGGATGTTCTCGACCATCCGGTCGACGTCCTTGTCGGCAACGCCGGCAAAGTTGTCGCTTCCTTGGCGATCGCGCGACTGCGAGGTCCAGCGCCCCACCTGCTCGATGCCCGGCGAGAGCGTGGACGGGAAGGACTTGATAATGACGTCGTAGTCGAACGACTGGCTGCGTTGCTGATACTGCGAATCGTCGACCGTGCGCACGGAGGCCTTGATGCCGAGCGGCGCCAGGAAGCGCTGGTAGGCAAGGGCGATCTTCTCCTGGCCGGCATTCTGGCTCATGATTTCGAAGGCAAGCGGTGCGCCCTTGGCGTCGACCATCTTGCCGTCCTTGATCTGATAGCCGGCCTCGCGCAGCAGCGAGACGGCAACGCGCAGCACATTGCGGTCGCGGCCGGAGGCATCCGTCACCGGCAGGCGGTAGGTGCCGTCGAGGATCGCCGGGTTGATCTGTTCGCGCGCATCGCCGATCAGCCCGAGTTCGCGGTCATCGGCTGCCGCGCCTAGGAACGAAAGCGTCGAGTTCTGCCAGTAGCTCTGGGTGCGGGTGTATGCGCTGTCGAACAGGTTCTTGTTGACCCACTCGAAGTCGAAGACGAGCGCCAAGCCTTGGCGGAGCTTGAGGTTGTCGAACATCGGCTTGCGGGTGTTGAAGACGATGCCCAGCATGCCCGAAGGCGTCTTCGGTGTGAACGTCTCCTTGACGACATCGCCAGAGCGCACGGCCGGAAAATCGTAGCCGCGCGCCCATTTTGTGGCGCTGCCTTCCGGGTAGATGTCGATTTCGCCCTTCTTGAAGGCTTCGAAGAGGGAATTTTCCTGCAGGAAATACTCGACGGAGATCTCGTCGTAATTGTCGAATCCGACCTTGGAAGGAAGGTTCTTGGCCCAATAATCCGGGTTGCGGCGATAGACGATCCGTTCGCCCGGCTTGACTTCAGCAACGCGATAGGGGCCCGAGCCAAGCGGGGCCTTGAGCGTTGTCTGGTCGAAGGTCGCCACATCGGTTGCATGTTTCGGCAGAACCGGAGAAAGCCCGAGCAGCAGCGGCAGCTCGCGGTCAGCATCTTCGGTGAAGGTGAAGCGGACGCTGAGGTCGCCGACCTTCTCTAGTTTCGCCACCTTCGCCATTCGGTTGCTGAAGGGAACGCGGCCCTTGTCGCGCATCAGTTCGAAGGTGAAGATGACATCATCAGCCGTTACGGGCTGCCCGTCCGCCCAGCGGGCATCCGGGTTGATGTTAAATTGAATGAACGTCCGGTCGTCGTCCCATTCCACCGTCTGGGCGAGCAAGCCGTACATCGTGAACGGCTCGTCGCGGGAGCGTTGCATCAGCGATTCGTAGACGAGATTGCCGTATTCTGGATCCCACATGCCGCGCGCTGTCGTGCGCATGCTCTTCAGGATGAAGGGATTGACGCTGTCGAAGGTCCCGACCACGCCGTAGGAAATCTTGCCGCCCTTCTTTACATCGGGGTTGACGTAGGGGAAACTTTTGAAGTCCGCGGGCAGGGCAGGCTCGCCGTGCATTGAGATGGCATGCACGGGAGCGGCCGTCGCGGCGCCACCGAATGCGGTTGCGGCCAGCAGGATGGCCAGACCGGAAAGAATTGTGCGCAACGTTATCTCCAGTGAAGTGGCATTAGGCCGATTCCCGGCACGTTACCAATGCCGGTCGACAATTCCAACCGAAGCTATACGCAAATTCCGGCGGGCAAGAGGTCAAAAAAAAGCAAGAAACACTGGATAAACCGCACGAGCCAATGTAACAGGTGTTTCCGGAAACGGGGTCATGCATTTGCCTTATTTGGCCAACAGGACAACGGCGGCTGACGATACTCACCTGCGGAACGAATTGTTCCGTTACCGGATTTCAGGAGACGGAATCACAATGATCTTCAAGTCGAACTTCACCAAACGTGCGGGACTGGCAACGCTGGCGCTTTCTGTAGCAGCTGCGGGCGTTCCGGGCGTTGCATCTGCCCAGCAGGCAGGTGGCAAGCCCCCGCAGGGTTGGTTCAAGGTCTGCACCAAGCAGGAAGACAACGATGTCTGCATCGTTCAGAATCTGCTGACAGCAAACAACGGTCAGCTCGTCACCGCAGTTGGCCTCATCACCGTAACCGGCAAGGTCAACCGCAAGGTCCTGCAGATTTCGGTGCCGTCAGCGCGACTGATCCCGACCGGCGTCCAGATGCAGATCGACGGCGGCAAGCCGGTGAAGCTCGACTACGCCATCTGCATGCCCGACAAGTGCGTGGCTGAAGCCCCGCTGTCCGACCAGCTGATCGCAAGCCTGAAGAAGGGCAACGAGGTGGTCTTCACCTCCGTCAACTTCCAGCGCGCACCGAACCCGATCAAGATGGGTCTCGAAGGCTTTACCGGCATTTTCGACGGCGAGCCGATCGAACAGTCGCAGCTCGAAGAGCGCCAGCGCCTGCTGCAGGAAGAAATGCAGAAGAAGGCTGAAGACGCGCGCAAGAAGCTTGAAGACGCCCAGAAGGCGGCCAAGCAGAACTAAGCGCTTCGGCCCACGCCAGGAATAAAGAAACGCCCGGACGAAATCCGGGCGTTTTTCATTTGGGCGAGGCGGCAGTATCGGCCGCTAGTGGCGGAACGTCACCTTGGGCTTGTAATGCCCGATGTCATCCTTCTCGAACAGGGCGTCGACCTGAGCGTGGCGTATCGGCCGATCGCTCTCGTCGGAAACCAGGTTCTGTTCGGACACGTAGGCGACATACTCGCTGTCGTCGTTTTCGGCGAACAGGTGGTAGAAGGGTTGATCCTTGCTTGGGCGGATCTCCTGCGGGATGGCATTCCACCATTCCTCGGTGTTTGCGTATTCCGGGTCGACGTCGAAGACGACGCCGCGGAACGGGAAAACCCGATGGCGAACCACCTGTCCGATCTCGAATTTCGCGTTTCTCTGTTTCATGACGCAACACATCCTTTCAAGGGATTATCTGGGTTGCCAAACCCAAAACATCAATAGGGTGCCATGCACGGCTTCGTGTACGTCTTCCCTGCCTTCTTACACCTCCGCGGCAGGTTGCCCCTAAAAAACAAGCCGACGGGGTCCCTTGAACCCCGCCGGCTTGCCACGTCGTTTCGGGCCGGGTGCGGCATCCGCCGTCCGACCCGTCGGTCTTAGACCGAGTAGTACATGTCGTACTCAACCGGGTGCGGGGTCATTTCGTAACGCATGACTTCCTGCATCTTCAGTTCGATGAAGGAATCGATCTGATCGTCGTCGAAGACGCCGCCGGCGGTCAGGTACTTGCGATCCTTGTCGAGGCTTTCGAGCGCTTCGCGCAGCGAGCCGCAAACGGTCGGGATCTTCTTCAGTTCCTTCGGCGGCAGGTCATAGAGGTCCTTGTCCATGGCCTTGCCCGGATGCAGCTTGTTCTTGATGCCGTCGAGGCCGGCCATCAGCATCGCTGCGAAGGCGAGGTAGGGGTTGGCGGTCGGATCCGGGAAGCGGACTTCGACGCGCTTGGCCTTCGGGTTGGTGCCGAACGGAATGCGGCACGATGCCGAGCGGTTGCGGGCGGAATAGGCAAGCAGAACCGGGGCTTCGTAGCCGGGGACGAGACGCTTGTAGGAATTCGTCGACGGGTTGGTGAAGGCGTTCAGCGATTTTGCATGCTTGATGATGCCGCCGATGAAGTAGAGGCAGCTTTCCGACAGGCCGGCATATTCGTCGCCTGCGAAGGTCGGCTTGCCGTCCTTCCAGATCGACAGGTGCACGTGCATGCCCGAGCCGTTGTCGCCGAAGATCGGCTTCGGCATGAAGGTTGCGGTCTTGCCATAGGCGTTTGCGACCTGATGCACGACGTACTTGTAGATCTGCATCTTGTCGGCGTTGCGAACCAGAGCATCGAACTTGACGCCGAGTTCGTGCTGCGCAGCGGCCACCTCATGGTGATGCTTTTCGACGGTGACGCCCATTTCGGACAGAACCGTCAGCATTTCGGAGCGCATGTCCTGGCAGCTGTCGATCGGCGGGACCGGGAAATAGCCGCCCTTGACGCGCGGACGGTGGCCGAGGTTGCCGGTCTCGTAGTCAGTGTCGTCGTTGGACGGCAGTTCCGAGGAGTCGAGCTTGAAGCCGGTGTTATAAGGATCGGCCTTGTACTTGACGTCGTCGAAGACGAAGAATTCGGCTTCCGGGCCAACGAAGACGGTGTCGCCGATACCGGAGGCCTTCAGGTAGGCTTCGGCCTTCTTTGCCGTGCCGCGCGGGTCGCGGTTGTAGGCTTCGCCCGAAACCGGATCGAGAATGTCGCAGATGATGACCATCGTCGACTGCGCGAAGAACGGGTCCATATGCGCTGTTTCCGGATCGGGCATCAGCACCATGTCGGACTCGTTGATGGCCTTCCAGCCGCCAATCGAGGAACCGTCGAACATGACGCCGTCGGCGAACATGTCTTCGTCGACGCAGACGACATCCATCGTTACATGCTGCAGCTTGCCCTTGGGGTCGGTAAAGCGCAGGTCGACGAACTTGACGTCGTTGTCCTTGATTTGCTTCAGAATATCGCTTGCAGTCGTCATTGTCAGTAATTCCCTGTGTGAGATGACGAGGTTTGAAAAGTGCAGGGCCGAGTGGCCCCTGAGGATCAGATGGCGTCGAGGCCGGTTTCGCCGGTACGAATTCGGATGACTTCCTCAATGTTGGAAACGAAAATCTTTCCGTCGCCAATCCGGCCGGTTTGTGCAGCATTGCGGATTGCCTCGATGACAGCCTCCGCGTTTTCGTCCGCCAGCACCACTTCGACCTTTACCTTCGGCAGGAAGTCCACGACGTATTCGGCGCCGCGATACAGCTCCGTGTGACCCTTCTGTCGACCGAAGCCCTTTGCTTCCGTGACGGTAATGCCCTGCAGGCCGACTTCCTGAAGGGCTTCCTTCACTTCGTCGAGCTTGAAGGGTTTTATGATCGCTTCGATCTTTTTCATGAGAAAATGTCTCTCCGCTTCTCCCTTTAAAGCAGGATCATGCCCGCTCGCCGCTCAATATGCACGTTGCATGCCAGTTTTTCTGCAAAATGATTGCCGAGTGGCAAAATTTCTTTTGGGTGACGAGCGGTGGCTGCTTTCCATGCCTTTGCCGCCAGGAGGTCTGCCTATTTTTTATAAGTTTTCCACCGGTGTCCTCGGATTTGCGACGATGGTCTGGTCGTGGAAGGCATCAAAGCACGTTATTTAAGCAATAAATATGTGCAGATGCATCAAAGATGAGCAGATAGCATTTTGTGCGTGCCACTTGCCGTTGGCCGGCGCAGAGCGTTAAGTCTGAGGCATGCACTCTTCGCTTCATGACGTGTTGATTACGCCGGCCGAAATGGCGGCTATAGACCTGGCAGCCGCGCAATCGGGGATCGACAGCTTCCTGCTGATGCGCAGCGCCGGGTTGGCAGTGGCTGCCGCAGTGCTCAGGTTGTTTCCGCAGGCACAACGCTATGTCGTGCTGTGCGGCCCCGGCAACAATGGTGGCGACGGCTATGTCGCGGCATCAGCGCTTGCCGAGTGCGGTGCGAACGTTGCCGTTTTCGCCTTCGGCGACCCGGCCGCCGCCCTTTCTGGCGATGCGGACCGTGCACGGCAACTGTGGGATGGCGCGATAGATCCGCTTGCTTCGCTCGTGCCGCATCTTGGAGATGTTGTCGTCGATGCACTCTTCGGCGCAGGGCTCTCGCGCGATCTGCCGGAACAGGTGGTGCAAGTAATTGAAAGGATCAACGCTAAGGGCGTGCCCGTCATTGCCGTCGACCTGCCGAGCGGCGTTGACGGTCGAACCGGGCAAATCCGGGGGGCGGCATTCGCGGCAAGCCACACGATCACCTTCATGGCGAGGAAGCCGGGTCATCTGCTGCTTCCCGGCCGCTCCCTGTCCGGCGCGCTTGACGTAGTCGATATCGGCATACCGGCTCGCATCGTGCAGGCGCAAGGCGGCGGCTGGCGCCTCAACACGCCGGCGCTCTGGTCAGATCAGGCGTCAAGGCTTGACGCGTCGACCCACAAGTTCCGCCGTGGCCATCTGGTTGTCTTCTCGGGAGGAGCTCAGGCGACTGGTGCCGCGCGGCTGTCGGCAGCGGCCGGTCTTGCCGCCGGGGCCGGTCTGGTGACGGTGGCGTCACCGAAATCGGCTCTTGATATCAATGCGGCACAACTGACGGCGGTGATGCTGAGGGAGATCGATGATCGGCAGGACCTGGAGCATTGGTTGCGGGACACAAGGCTCGGCGCTTTTGTTCTCGGGCCCGGGTTCGGCGTTGGCGACCGAGCGTGCGACTTTGCGCTACAACTTTGCGACCGCGCGCTGGTTCTCGATGCGGACGGCATCACGTCGTTTCAGGAGCGCAGGTCAGAATTGTTCGAGCGGCTGGCGGTTGCGGCCGGCAGGGTGGTGATGACTCCGCATGAGGGCGAGTTTGCCAGGCTCTTCCCCGAGATCGCTCGCGACGAAAAGCTGTCGAAGATCGAGAAGGCCCAGGCGGCGGCGCGGATCAGCCACGCCACAATTGTCTACAAGGGAGCCGATACCGTCATCGCGGGGGCGGATGGGAAGGTTGCCGTGAACGCCAACGCCCCGCCGTCACTGGCAACGGCGGGATCCGGCGATGTTCTCGCAGGCATTGTCGGTGCGCATCTGGCGCAGGGCATGCCGGCCTTCGAGGCTGCCGCGGCCGGTGTCTGGCGCCATGGTGCTGCCGGTGCGCGTGCCGGACCGGGGTTGACGGCCGAAACCTTGGTGACGTCGATCCCGCCGCTTGGCTGAAGCGTTCGGCGTTGTAAAAAAAGCCCTCGGTTCGCTGGCGCGAGCCGAGGGCGTACATGTTGGCATTAGCTGATTATTAGCCGCGCGTTCCCTTGGCGATCGGCTCCTGATAGGTGAAGCCCAGATCCCACGGAAAGTAGATCCAGGTGTCCTGGCTCACTTCGGTCACGAACGTGTCAACCATCGGCCGGCCCTTGGGCTTGGCGTAAACGGCGGCAAAATGTGCCTTCGGCAGCATGGCTCGAACTTCGGCTGCCGTCTTGCCGGTATCGGTCAGGTCGTCGATGATCAGCACGCCTTCGCCGCCATCCTTGGCAATCTCAGGCGCGATGCCCTTCAGCACCTTCATCTGTCCCTGCGTGTCGTAGTCGTGGTAGGAAGCGATGCACACCGTCTCGATCATGCGGATATTGAGCTCACGGCAGATAATGGCCGCCGGCACGAGTCCGCCGCGCGTGATGCAGACCATGGCACGCCATTCCTGCCCCTGGTCGGCCAGCCGCCAGGCAAGCGCGCGCGCGTCGCGGTGGAACTGATCCCAGGAAACGGGGAAGGCTTTATCGGGCAGGGACATTTCTGGGCTCCGGCTTGTCTGGACGAGGTAAAGGCGAAGCATCCGGCAGATCGGGCAGGCGCTGACGCTTCATCCTGATTTGCCGACATGCAATAGCGGCAATGACGGCCGGTGCGCAAGAGCTTCGCATCCTTCCACATCTGCCGGCTCCTCCCGCCGGCCGTCAGACTTTGGCGCGGGAGGCGGTGATCGTATCGATCATTGCCTGCACATCGGCAGCGGCCGCCGACAAAGCCTGCGGATCGCGCGCCCGCACGACGATGTCGGTGGAGAAGACCTTGCCGTCGAATTTGGGGTAGGAGCCGATGCTCGTCTCCGGATGGTTCTTCTGCACTTCGGTCAGCGGCGTGCCGATGTCGCCTTCCCCATAGGGCGAGCGGACCGATTGCGAGAGCAACGGCGTACCGGTCTGCAGATCCGGCATGATCGCGTCGAGCATCGCCTGGAACACCTGTGGCACGCCGGCCATCACGTGCACGTTGCCAATGGCAAAGCCCGGTGCGGTGGAGACCGGGTTGGGGATCAATCGGGAACCCTCCGGCATGCGCGCCATGCGCTTGCGCGCGTCCGAGAATTCCATGCCGCGGCGTTCGTACATCGCGCCGAGCAGTGTCATGGCTCGTTCGTCATAGATGCAGTCTACAGCGAAAGCCTTCGAGACCGCGTCGGCCGTGATGTCGTCATGGGTCGGCCCGATCCCACCAGACGTAAAGACGTAGTCATAGCGCTCGCGCACGGCGTTGATGGCGTCGACGATCGAGGCTTCCTCGTCGGGAACGATGCGGACCTCGCGCAGATCGATCCCGACCATCGTCATCATGTCGGCGAGATGGCCGATGTTCTTGTCCTTGGTCCTGCCGGACAGCAGCTCGTCGCCAATGGCGACCATGGCGGCAGTAACGATCTTAGGGCTGCTCATTGGCGATCCTGCTTATGTGAGATGATTGTTCAGTAGCATCAGGTGATTGTTCGAGAATTGAGGACGCTCTGTTGACCGTACGGCTCCTGGCAACCGGACGCATTTTGATAAATCCTGCAGGCGACGGTAATCAAGCGGAATTGCCTGAATCCAAAGGAGCATTTATGGCCAAGGTTCTCGTTCTCTACTATTCGGCATATGGACACATCGAAACGATGGCCAACGCGGTTGCGGAAGGCGCCAAATCGGCAGGTGCCGACGTCGTCGTCAAGCGCGTTCCCGAACTGGTCTCGGAAGACGTTGCCAAGGCATCGTACTACAAGGTGGATCAGGCCGCACCGATCGCAACTATCGACGAACTGGCGGACTATGACGCCATCATCTTTGGCGCCGGCACACGCTACGGCACCGTTGCCTCGCAGATGCGCAACTTCATCGACCAGACCGGGTCTCTCTGGGCGCAGGGCAAGCTGGTCGGCAAGGTAGGCTCGGCCTTCACGTCATCGGCAACGCAGCATGGCGGCCAGGAAACAACCATTCTCGGCTTCATTCCGACCCTGATGCACCACGGCATGGTCGTCGTCGGCCTTCCCTATGCCTTCCAGGGACAGATGGGTCTTGAAGAGATCAAGGGCGGTTCGCCCTACGGCGCTTCGACCATCACCGGCGCTGACGGCGCGCGCCAGCCTTCGGCGGTCGAGCTCGATGCCGCTCGCTATCAGGGTGCGCATGTCGCCAAGATTGCGACGAAGCTGTCAGCCTAAGCCACGGAAAAGACTTGAAAGATCACAAGGAAAGCGGCCCCCGCAAAGGGCCGCTTTTTCGTTGTTGCACGGCCTGTCACATTCTGATTCGCGAAAGTGGCCTATCGGCCTATTCCTGTGTTAATATCCGCCCCGTTCGGCATGAGAATGCCATTGACGAGGAGGAATATTGGGCCGGGCGGTAACGGCCCGCGAAAGGCGGGATTGCCTTTCGGAGTGCAGGGAGAGAAGCATGGCGCGCATCACGTACTCCATCGTTCCCCACGACGGCGGTTGGGCCTACAAGGCAGCCGACGCTTTTTCGGAACCCTTTCCCAGCCGAGAAATGGCGCTGGCGGCCGCCAAGGCCGCAGCGGCTGAACAGCAGGTCGGCGGCGACGACGAGGATATCAGTTTCCAGGACGAAAAAGGCGACTGGCACTTCGAGCATACCGATGGCGGTGACCGACCCGAGGCAACCGTCGAAGACGGTTGACAGACTTTTCGGACAATTTGATCGGTCCGTTCCACGTAAGCTTCTGCAAGAGTATTGCGTCCACTGCATCTGCATAGCGGAGGATTTTCAATGCAACACTACAGCGTTCAGATCTTCACCTGGACCGCCCGCAATGGCGTGCAACAGGTAGGGTCGGCAATTGAAGTCGATGCACTCAACCCTAAGGCGGCAGCGGTTTCCCTGCTTGGCCTGCGGTTAGAGGACAAGGGAGCCTGCACGAAACTGGCGGTCAGGGTCTGGCACGATGATGCTCAGCGGGCCGAATGCGATTGCTTCTACTACCACTAAGCGGCACACCAACTAAAGGCGGACTTACGTAGGGCCATCCGGTGAGCGGGTAGGCGCGCTGTGTTGCGCGTGAAGCACTTTCCGCAACAGCCATCTGGTGCGGGCGGCGGGGATCGAACCCGCACAGCCGAGGCCGAGAGATTTTAAGTCTCTTGCGTCTACCAGTTTCGCCACGCCCGCACTGGGCGTTTTCAGTACCTTGGGCGTTATCGTTTTGGAAGGGCTAACAGCGGATTTTTCGTTGCCCAGTTCATGTGCCCGTGTTGCCCTCACTGGTTTGAAACAACGCCCGCGGAACGCGCGCCGGTGTTCGATGCGCTACATAGGGTTTCGGGCCAGGGCAAATACGCCAAGGGCGTGCGCCCGACCATGGGTGAAAATATCCGGAAATCAGGGCGACCGAGGCCGCCCTTTCCTAAAATTCAGTTGCCGTTGTAAAAAGACTTACCGTTACTCGATGCAGCCCCACGTTTATCCTGTGCCTTTTTTTTCCGAGGCTGGAGGTCCATCACGACTTATAGCGTTCATGCGATTCCGGCCATAGGCCAGTTCAAGACCGATGTGGGTCTTGACGGCTGTCTGCTTTTCGACAGGCGCGGACGACACAGCGGCGAAGGCCGAGCCGGCAAACGCGAGCGATGCCACTGCGGCAATGATGATCTTCATTGATAGTCTCCTTGGTTCGAACCCGGCGCACTACGGTTAGCAAACGGGGAACCTTGGCGTAGATCGGCAGGGAGATCAGTGACATACGGCAGATGCCGTATTTCGACCGCGGTCGAGGTGGCGAAACCTAGGAATGGTTACGGCAAGCTTTAGGAGATGTGCGCCGGGGCGTGTTGCAGACCTGCGGCGTCAGTTTAGAAGTTCGTGGCGATGCTGTGGCTGTAAATCCGGCCCTCTTCAGCCTTCTTGGCCGCAAGAGGTACCACGACGATGAAGGCGACGAGAGCGAGAATGAAAGCCGGTCCGGGAAGCGCCACCACAGATTTCCTCGATTTATGATCGTCCCCACTATTTGGGAGTTAGGCTTAATTGAAGCTGAACGGCAGCTGTCGAATGGCTGTCGAGAAACGAAAAATGGCGTCTTCAGAAGTCTTTATTGTTGCGGATCGTCCGAAGGCGAAGCGGTTCTGCATCCAAACTTGATTGTCGCGTTCTTGCTGGCCGATAGCGTGAGCCTCACGGTGAGTTTGGAGCAGCCGGACGACCTCAGCCGCTGCCGGCGCTTTCACCAATTGTTCCTCCCTCAAATGGGTTATTGGGGAAGGGTAGGCCGGGTTCGTACTGTGGATGTTCGCGCCTCGTTCGGCATGTTTTAGGCGTCGCTTTATATTGGGCGCGACCAATTTGCCTTTGAAGCCGGTAGTGCCGATCCACCGGAGGGCGACCTACTTTCCTTAAATCGTATTCGATTTAAGGAAACCTGCAGTAATTCAAAGTGCTACAGCGACCTTGCGCGTCTAATAAGACGCGCGTCGCTTTAGGTACATTTGTAACAGGGGTAAGCCGGGCTCTATCCCGGGGCGCAAGGTTACTCCCGGACGGGAATGCCCGCTTCGCGCGCAGCATCGATGAAGGCTTTGCGGGCGGCCTCTGCCGGTTGCTTGCCCTCGATCACGGCAGCACACGTATCGAGTGCCAGTGTCAGCAGCGCGCTGTCTTCGAGCGGCCAGTCCTCGATCATCGCCCAGGACGCTTCGGTCGTGTTCGTAATGGTCGTGTATTTCTCCGGTCCCTCCAGGGCCAAAGCTACGGGCTTTTCCCAATTTTCGGCCATGTCGATCACCTCGATTTCGATTGATGGCGGCACATAACACAGATCTGGCCGATTCCGCGAGCGGTGCGATGGCTGCCAGCGTCTCTGCGATACCCGGTCGTCTGCACGCGCACATACGCTCTGCATTGCAATTTCGGGCCCGCTGCCGGGCCGTGGACCGGGCTATTTCGACGGCCGCAAAGCGGAAGGCGCTTTGGATCGGGCGGAGTTTATGCGTCCTTTTCCTTCTGGCGCAGACAATAGAAGATCGCGCCAGCAAGCAGTGCTCCAAGGCTATAGGCGAAGAATGCCTGGAAATACGGGCCGCCTGACGCGAAAATGTAGATCGGCGGTGCGATGAACAGCATTATTGCCAAGCCGACAAGGCGAGATGCAAAGACGCCCGTGGAGGAAAGCTTCCTGACAATCCACCCGATCAGCATGCTGGTGAACGCCATGGCGACAGTGGCCCCGAATAGCTCCGCCAAACTGTTTCTCCCTCAACGTGCCTTTCGGTTTCCCGCAGCTTTCTCCGATTCGTTCGGATTTCATAGCTCTTTTCGGGTCGCCCTAAAGCGCAGGACCACAAGCCTCGTCATCGCAACTTACGATGTCAAAGCCGCTCTGGTCCAGGCGAGAGCCCTACTGCATGGTTCCTTAAATCCTATTCGATTTAAGGATAAAAACAGGCAGCAATTCAAAGGGCTACAGCGACCTTAGCGCGTCTTATTTAGACGCGCGGCGCTGTCGTCGGGCAACGTTTGCAGTGCATCCGACAGACCACCGAGATCGGCGATCTCGCGGAAGCGCGGATGGCTGTCGGGTTTGTCGTGATGCTCGAATGCCCAGGTGAGGGCATGCGGCACATAGATGCCCCAACTGCCGGCCTCGAGGGCAGGGACGATGTCGGACTTCAACGAGTTGCCGACCATCAGGCTTTTCGCCGGGCCGTCGCCGTGGCGTGTGAAGATGCGATCGTATGTGGCGGCCGTTTTGTCGCTGACGATTTCGACGGCGTTGAAGTAATCGCCCAATCCAGAGGCGGCGAGCTTGCGCTCCTGGTCGAAGAGGTCGCCCTTGGTAATCATCACCAACCGGAAGGTGCCATGAAGCGTCTCGAGCGTTTCCTTGACATGTGGCAGCGGCTCGACCGGGTGGACCAGCATCTCGCGTCCGGCCGCAAGGATTTCTGCGATCACCGATGACGGGACGCGCCCGTCCGTCACGTCGACAGCGGTCTCCACCATCGACAGCACGAAGCCCTTGATGCCAAAACCGTACAGGCCGAGGTTGCGCTTTTCGGCGGCCAGCAGCCGTGCGGGCAGGCTTTCCGTGTCGGCATGGTCCTTGAGCAGTTCGGCGAAGCGCGCCTCGGTCAGGCGATAGAACTGTTCGTTTTGCCAAAGCGTATCATCGGCATCGAAGCCGATCGTCGTAATCATGTCAGGCATTGTCTCACGGTCCGGCTATCTTGAACGGCTGATCGATCGTCGCTGTCTTGCCGCTGTTGATATCGTTGAAATGGAAGCGCAGCACGTAGTCACCGACCGGAGCCCCGGAAACGTCGATCGTCAGGGTCGAATAGATCTCCTGGTTCTTGAGGTAACCGGTGAAGGTGAAGTCGCCAAATGCCTTCTGCCCGGCAAGGATATCGCCCTTGGGATTGAGGATGTCGAAATCGACGGTGAAGTGCGTTTCCAACTTGCCCTTGGTGGCCGCGTCCTTCCAGGTGAGGCCGACCGGTTCGACGTAGGATACGAGCGCTTCCCCGGTCTTGAAGACGGTCCCGTCCTTGGGCTCGTACATGGCATAGCCAGCCGGTTCCTTGGTGATGAAGACGGCCTTGCCGATGGAGAACGGCAGGGTTTGCGAAAAATCACCGACCGCTTGCCGCAGGAGTTCCCGTGCTTTGGCCGGGTCGCCGGAGGTCGCCAATTGTTCCGCCTTGGTCGCGGCGTCGACGAGCGGCCCGGCCTTTGCCTCGACGCTTATGCAGAGCATGCTTGCGGCGGTTAGCACCGCCAGCAGTGACCGATGTTTCGCCATGACGTTCCCCTTTGTCCCTTGGATGCGACTTTCGGCATTTGCCGCATCGAGTCAAGACGATAGGGCCGGCGCGGCAATGGTCAATGTTTCCAGAAGATCGGCGTCAGAATCACCAGAACGGTCAGCACTTCCAGACGACCCAGCAACATCATCAGCGACAGGAGATAAAGCTCCGGGTCCTGGAGTGTCGAGAAGTTGCCCGCCGGGCCAATGAGACTGCCGAGGCCGGGACCGACATTGGAAAGGCAGGTGATGACCGCTGAGGTCGCGGTTATGAAATCATAGCCGAGCGCGCCCATGCCGAGGCTGCCCAGCACCCACAGCAGGATATAGGTGGTGAAGAACAGGAAGATCGCGCGCTGCGTATCGGCATCAACAGTGTTGTTACCGTAACGTACGGCATAGATCGCATTGGGGTAGATGAGCTTGTTGAGGCCCGAGCGGATGGCGTTGAAGAGCACCACGAAGCGATAGGCCTTGATGCCGCCGGCAGTCGATCCGGAACAGCCGCCCATGAAGGTTGCGATGAAAGCGACCATCACCACGAAGGGACCCCACAGGCTGTAGTCCTCGCTCGCATAGCCGCTGGTCGAAAGGATCGAGGTGATGTTGAAGAAGGAATGTGCAAGCGCCAGGTGAAACTCGACGCCACTGACGAGGCGATGATAGATCGCCACGGCGATCGAGAAGGCCGAGAGATAGCCGAGGAAGACGATGATCTGCGGGTCGCGAAGCGCGTCGAGGCGGCCGCGCACGACAAGCACGATCAGGATCGAGAACGGCAGGCTGCAGAGCGCCATGAAGAAGGTCGCCGTCCAGAGCAGCGGGATACTGCCGAAATAGCCGAATGACGCATCATGCGTCGAGAAACCGCCCGTCGCCACCGTCGACATCGCATGATTGATCGCGTCGAACCGGTTCATGCCCGTCATGTTGTACCCGATCGTGCAGAGAACCGTGATCGAGATATAGATGAGAAGGAATGCGCGGCTGAAGCTTGCGACGCGAGCGAACGGCTTGTCGCTCGTATCGGAGGATTCCATCTTGAAGAACGACATGCCGCCAACCCGGAGATAGGGGATGATGAACAGGCCAAGGACGACGATGCCGATGCCGCCGAGCCAGCACAAGAGCGAGCGCCAGACGAGCAGTCCCGGCGGCGCATCGTCGAGCCCGACGATGACGGTCGATCCGGTTGTCGTGATGGCGGAGACGGATTCGAACAGCGCCTGCGCGAAGTCGAGCTTCAATGAAGACAGCCACAGCGGGATGGCGCCGACGACTGAAAATACCGCCCAGAGCAGGTTGACCAGCAGAAAGCCGAACTTCTTCGAAAACGGCGGCGGTCCCATGCGCGTCGCCATGAACGTCGCTGCCGAAAGGCCGCCGATCATGAAGGCGGATACAGCAAAGATCTGCCAATCGCGATGGCCGTAATAGAGGTCGACCATCGCCGGCACGAGCATCGCCACCGACAGGTAGAGGCCGAGGATCGCTGCGATGTGCACAGCATGCCGGATCAGGGTTGCGTTCAAACGTTCGATTTCCTGGAAATGAAACTACGTGATCTGGCGAGGCGCGAAGCGGTTACATTGTCCACCGCCGGTCGATTCGAGTCAAAGCGATGGCCTCGAGCGCTGCAATGTGCAATAGCGGCTGCCATCGGCAAACTCAATGGATGACCTCACGTGACGAAGCAGGATGTTGACAACGCAACCACGGCGATGCGTGATATTTTTCCGGCCACGCCGCTGCAATTGAACGAACATCTGAGCGCCAGGTACGGCGCCAACATCTTCCTCAAGCGCGAGGACCTTTCGCCGGTTCGCTCCTACAAGATCAGAGGCGCGTTCAATTTCTTCCGCAAGGTGCTTGGTGCCGGCGCGACGGGCAAGACCTTCGTGTGCGCCTCGGCAGGCAACCACGCGCAGGGCTTCGCCTTCGTCTGCCGGCATTTCAGTGTTCCTGGCGTCGTCTTCATGCCGGTGACCACGCCGCAGCAGAAGATTGACAAGACCCGCATGTTCGGCGGCGAGTTCATCACGATCCGCCTTGTCGGCGACATCTTCGACCAATGCTACAAGGCTGCGCGCGAGCATGTGGAAACGATCGATGGCGTCATGGTGCCGCCGTTCGATCATCTCGACATCATCGAAGGGCAGGCGACTGTTGCCGCTGAAATCGCCGAGCAATTGCCCGAGGGCGTCAGGCCCGATCTCGTCGTGCTTCCGGTCGGTGGCGGTGGCCTGTCGGCCGGCGTCACCGGCTATCTGAAGGATGATGTCGCCGCCGACCATTTCGTCTTCTGCGAACCATCAGGCGCGCCGAGCCTCCGGCAGAGCCTCGAGACCGGCAGTCTTGTCACGCTCGACCAAGTCGACAACTTCGTCGATGGCGCAGCTGTCGGGCGGATCGGCGATCTGAATTTTGCGGCTCTTCGCCGCTTCTCTGCCGACCAGGTCATGCTGCTTCCGGAAAACGCGATCTGCATGACGATCATCGACATGTTGAATGTCGAGGGCGTTGTGCTCGAGCCCGCAGGCGCATTGTCGATCACGGCGCTGGACGCGATCGGTCGCGAAAAGCTTGAAGGCAAGACCGTCATCGCCGTCGTCTCCGGCGGCAACTTCGACTTCGAGCGTCTTCCTGACGTCAAGGAGCGGGCGATGCGGCATGCGGGGCTCAAGAAGTATTTCATCCTGCGCATGGCGCAGCGCCCTGGTGCCTTGCGCGACTTCCTCAACCTGCTCGGCGACGAGGACGATATCTCGCGCTTCGAATATTTGAAGAAGTCCGCGCGCAATTTCGGTTCGATCCTCATCGGCATAGAGACCAAGCACGCGGAGAATTTCCCGATCCTGAAGTCGCGGTTCGACGCTGCCGGCCTGCGGTATCAGGACATCACCGAGAACGAGATCCTGTCCAATCTGATCATCTGACGGCTGGTGGGCGGAGACGTAATGGCAGAGGGTCGACATCGACACTTTGGCTTTGACAGCTTTCGCCGTCGCGTCTAAGTCTTGCTCATGGCATCATTTTTCTCAAAACTGTTCGGCCGCTCCGGCTCCACCGAAAACGAGGCTCAAGGCGCATCGGGAAAAACCGAAGCCTATGCAGAGTGCACGATCCGCGCGACACCGATGCGCGAAGGCTCGCAGTTCCGTCTGGCTGGCAGCATCGAGAAGACGATCGCCGAAGGCGACGTGCGGGTGCGCAGCTTCATCCGGGCCGATCTGTTCACGTCCGAACAAGACGCGATCGATGCCGCTTTCCGCAAGGGCCGCCAGATCATCGACCAGACCGGACCGTCGTTGTTTTCTGACGACGCCCCGTCGCGGCAAGTCTGATTGTTGGCGGCAAGCCGCGACGTCCGATTTATAAAAATATTGCAGTGACTTGGCGTCAAGAGCTCGTGTCCATCGTAAGCGCAAGCGGCTCACTCACGTCCAGATTGATGGCTGCTTCAGCATCCGCATTGCCGCTTTTGGCATTTGCTGGTAGCGGCACTTCCGTTCTCCACGCCAGGGGACGTACCCCCGCCTTGCGGGGGCACTCGGCATCACAGCTTGATGCGGAAACGGGCGAATCCTTCTGCGGCTTCACCCGCATCCTCGATCGTCACGCCTTTGACCTGCGACAGGAACTGCCTTGCCTTCGGGCCGCTGTCGAACGTGACGCTGGTGTTCGCGAGTGGCGCGAAGGTCCAGTTGGCATCGGCCGCCGGATTTATGGTTCCCTGGTCAATGATGTAGCGAACCACTACGTCGCGGTTGGTGTCGGGTGCCACGAAGACCACCTTGTCGGCAGCGATATCAGGGAAATGGCCGCCGCCACCGGCGCGGTAGTTGTTCGTCGCGACGACAAATTTCTGCGCCGGGTCAATCGGTTGTCCATTGAAGTTCAGGTTCTTGATACGATTGGCTGACGGGTTGATGGCATTGCCGTCCTTGTCGAACTTCGGCGGCTCGGACAGGTCGATCTGGTAAGTGACGCCGTCGATGACATCGAAGTTGTAGGACGGAAAGTCACCGTTGATCAGGGCTGCATCCGAGGCTCCAGCCTTCACCTGGTTGAAGATGCCTGCGGACATTTCCAGCCAGTTGCGCACCTGCTCGCCGGTGATGACGACGGCCTGGACCGTGTTGGGGTAGAGATAGAGATCGGCGACGTTCTTGATGGCGATGTCGCCGGCCGGAACGTCGGTGTAGTAGTCGGCGCCGCCGCGACCGCCGGCCTTGAATGGAGCCGCAGCGGAGAGCACAGGCAGATCCTTGTGCTCCGTATCCTTCAGCATGTCCTTGATGTACCAGGTCTGCGCCTGGCTGACGATCTGGACAGACGGATCGTCGGCGACCAGGGCGAAGTAGGAATAGAGCGGCACCGCGCTTTTGCCGACCGGCGTGCGAACATAGGCAAGTGTTGCCTCGTGTTCCTTTTGTGCCGCCGCCAGCACTTCCGGCTTTTCGGCGACCTCGGCGATCACCTTCTTGTCCTCGCGCCGGTAGATCGGCCGCGCTTCGCTGGTGGAGCTGATGACGCGCCAGGCGCCGCCTTCGCGTTCGATCAGCAGATCGATCAGGCCGAGATGCGAACCCCAGAACCCGCCCATGACGCCGGGCTTGCCCGAAATCAGCCCCTTGGCATTGTCGACGCCGGCGATTTTGGCGAACTTCGGACCGGGGAAATCGAGATGGCTATGCCCGGTCACGATGGCGTCGATGCCTTCGACCGCGGCCAGCGGAACCGATGCGTTTTCGAGGTTTTCGGCGTAGTCCTGCTGACCGATGCCGGAGTGGGAAAGCGCGATGACGATATCGGCACCTTCCTCGCGCATCTGCGGAACCCAGGCTTGGGCCGCCGTGACGATATCGCGGGCATTGGCCTTGCCCTCAAGGTGCTTTGCGTCCCAGGACATGATCTGCGGAGGCACGAAACCGATGAGCCCGACCCGGATCGCATGCTCGGCGCCGGCACCGTCCTTCACCTTGCGGTCGAGAATGACGTAGGGCTTGAGGAACAGCTGGTCCTGTCGGGCATCGGCGGCGAGCGCGCCCTTGGTCAGGTTGGCGCAGACCAGCGGGAAGTTGGCGCCGTTCAGCACCTTGAACATGAAATCAAGGCCATAGTTGAATTCGTGGTTGCCGAGCGTGCCGCAATCGTAGCCAAGCACGTTCATTGCAGCGATAACAGGATGGATGTCACCATCCTTCATGCCACGCTGATAGGCGATGTAGTCGCCCATCGGGTTTCCCTGCAGGAAGTCGCCGTTATCGACGAGGATCGAGTTGGTTGCCTCCGCCCGGATGGCGTCGACGATCGAGGCCGTGCGTGCTAGCCCCAGCGTGTCGTTCGGCTTGTCGCCGTAGTAGTCGTAGGGAAAGACGTGAACGTGCAGGTCGGTCGTTTCCATGATGCGCAGATGCGCCTGGTTGGCGGCAGCACGTGCGGAGAAGGGGTGAAGCATTACCAGCGCCGAGGCGGCGGCGACGCCGGACAGAAGCGAGCGGCGCGAGAGGTGGAACGGGGATGTCGTCGATTGCATGCTTGCCCTCCATTGATGAATGCCATTGCGTGTGCAATCCGCGGTTTCTGATTTGACATGCGAACCACGGTGGGTTGGTCGCGACTATGCCGGAAAGGCAACACTTCGCAAAGCAGTTGATTCTCGCATTGCAATTCCGGTCCGTCTGCAACCGAGCTAAAGTTTTCTTTAAGCTTTCCACCTAACGGTTTGTCTGGCGAAACCGGAACCTTTTCAACAGCATGCCCAACGCCAATCTCATTATTTTCGTCGGCGAAGCACTGGTCTACGTCACGGCGATGATCTGGTTGTTGCAGCTTCGTGCCCGGCTGGGTCTCGGCGTTTTTGTCGCGGCCCTGGGCGTGATGCATTTCATCGAAACCTATCTGGCGGCGGTCTTTTACGTGCAATTGCCGTTCGGGATCGTCTCTCCGGGATCGGTCGTGCTTTTCTCCGGCAAGCTGATGATCATCCTCTTGCTTTACGTGAAGGAGGATGCCGCGACCGTCCGTCAGCCGATCTATGGTCTGCTCGCGGGAAACTTGCTCACGGTCATCCTCAGCCTGCTGCTGCGCCAGCACGAGACTGTTTCGATTGTTCCGGGCCGTTCGGCCGACATCGCCTTCATCGATGAAATGGGCGGGCTGATGGTGTGGGGGACGTTGGTTCTCTACCTCGATACGCTCCTGATCATCCTGCTCTACGAGCGTCTCGGCAAATGGTTGCGCCGCTTCGTAACCGTCCGCTTCCTGATCTGCGGTGTCGTGATCCTGAGCTTCGATCAATTGGCATTTTACGCGGCTCTGCACTGGCTGAACGATGCGCCTATGGAGGTGCTGTGGGGCGGATGGATCGCGAAAATGCTGGCCGCGACTTTCTACGCCATCGCTATCGGCCTCTATCTCAATGTTTCGCGCCATCCGTTCCTGGCGATGTCGGACCGGCCTCTCGGCGACATCTTCAACGATCTGACTTTCCGCGAACGCTATGAAGACCTGCTTTCACGGTCCGGCCAGGACACGCTGACGGGATGTCTCGACCGCAGCCGCTTCGATATCGAAGGGCCGCAGATGCTGCGCGCTGCCGTAGCCTCAAAAGCTGCGGTCAGTCTGTTGATCATCGACGTCGATCACTTCAAGGGCGTCAACGATCGCTTCGGCCACCAGGAGGGTGACCGCATCCTGCAGAAGCTTGTGGAAGTGATGAAAGCACGCTTGCGCCAGGGAGATCGGCTCTTTCGTTATGGCGGTGAAGAGTTCGTCGTGCTGTGCCCGGGATTGTCGCATGCCGATGCGCTGAGGCATGCCGAGACCATCCGGCTAGCGGTGTCCGCTGGTGTTTTCACCCCCGATGGCAAAGCCGTGACCGTCAGCATCGGATTGTCGTCCACGCCTGACGATGGTGTCGCGATTGCGCATCTGCTGTCTGAGGCTGATCTCAGGCTCTATTCAGCGAAAGCGCGTGGTCGCGATTGCGTCGTCGGCCGCTAACGCTATCGCAGCTCGTTATATGCCGACGTTCGGCCGGTCGATCACTTCCCGCAAGGAAAAGCTCGAGTTGATCTTGACCACATGGGGCAGGGCGGAAAGCCAGTCTCGGTGGATGCGTTCGTAGTCCTGCAGGTCCTTGGCCGCGACCCGCAGAATGTAGTCGTATTCGCCCGACATCAGGTAACAGACGAGAACATTGGGGCAGAGCTTTACCGCTGCCTCGAACTCGGCCAGCGTCTTGGCGAACTGCCCGGACAGGGAAATATGCACGATCACCATGATCTGGTAGTCGAGCGCCTTGTGGGCGAGGCGGGCGTGGTAGCCGCTGATGGTGCCTGATTTCTCCAGGATATCGACCCGGCGCGAACAGGCCGATGGCGACAGCCCTACCTTGGCCGCCAGATCGGCGTTCGAAATCCTGCCGTTCTGCTGAAGAATGCGCAGAATCGCATGATCGATGGCATCAAGTTCACTCATTCGCGATTTCCACCAATAGCTCGGACAATGACGCAATATTCTTCGAAATTGATGCCTCCGCGGAGACATCTTTGCAAGGACATTCGTTTCGCCGCGTGTTTTGCTGAGGGCGTGTCAATGAGGCAAAATTGCCCACAACAGGAGAGGAACGCGCGATGCGTGTCGGTTGCCCGAAGGAAATCAAAAACCATGAATACCGAGTCGGCCTGACCCCCGGGTCGGTACGTGAATATGTCGCTCACGGCCACGAGGTTATCATTGAAACCAAGGCAGGAGCGGGGATCGGCGCGGATGACGATACCTACCGTGCCGCTGGCGCGAAGATAGTCGCGACGGCAAAGGATGTGTTCGAAAAATCGGACATGATCGTCAAGGTCAAGGAGCCGCAGCCTTCCGAATGGGCACAGCTGCGCGAGGGCCAAATTCTCTATACCTACCTGCATCTCGCGCCGGATCCGGAACAGACCAAGGGTCTGCTCAATTCGGGCGTCACGGCCATCGCCTATGAAACCGTCACGGACGAGCGCGGCGGCTTGCCGCTTCTGGCGCCGATGTCGGAAGTCGCGGGTCGCCTGGCCATTCAGGCCGGTGCGACATCGCTGCAGAAGGCCAACGGTGGCCGCGGCATTCTGCTCGGCGGTGTGCCCGGTGTGCTTCCCGCCAAGGTCGCGATTATCGGCGGCGGCGTCGTCGGCCTCCATGCCGCCAGAATGGCAGCTGGACTTGGCGCTGATGTCAGCATCCTCGATCGCTCTATTCCTCGTCTGCGCCAGCTCGACGACATCTTCGGCGGTCGTATACACACGCGCTACTCCACCATCGATGCCCTCGAGGATGAGGTTTTCTCTGCCGATCTGGTCATCGGAGCCGTTCTCATTCCAGGCGCTGCCGCACCTAAGCTTGTGACGCGGGAAATGCTGACCGGGATGAAGAAGGGTGCCGTCATCGTCGATGTCGCCATCGACCAGGGCGGCTGCTTCGAGACATCGCACGCGACCACCCATTCGGACCCGACTTACGAGGTCGACGGGATCGTCCACTATTGCGTCGCGAATATGCCTGGCGCCGTCCCGGTGACGTCAGCCCATGCGCTCAACAACGCCACGCTGCACTACGGTCTGCAACTGGCTGATCGTGGTCTGAAGGCAGTCGCGGAAGATCGGCACCTGCGTGCCGGTCTCAACGTTCACCGCGGACGGGTGACCAACGCCCCCGTTGCCGAGGCACTCGGTTACGACGCCTACGCGCCGGAAGCGGTGCTCAACGTCGCCTGAACCCTAACGAAGTCGGTCCGGCCATGGCCGGACCGACGCTTCAGGGGCGCTCTATCCTGCATTGATAACAATTGTTCTTGGCCGATCGGACATGCACACTTGCGACCTCAGGCATGGAGAGCAGAGCTTCAGCGCGAGATTCGAGCTGCTCGGCGGGAACCACGCCGCCGGTCCCATAGATGATGCGCTCATTGCTGCCGTAGCCGCGCAGCAGATAGTCTTTGCTCGACGTCAGGATGGGCGGCCGAACTTCGTCGCTATATGCCGGGCATTCGTCGGCATGCATGAAAACCGGACCGGTCTCGGCATAGGGCTGCAGCGACGTAAAAGGCCGCAGCGCGAAGATCAGATAGGTGTCGCCGGCATCGACGTTGCCAAGGCAATGCCGACAGGGAACGCCGTCGCCATCGGATATCTGGCGTTCCGGCGGGTTGCCATAAGCATCGTTGCCACCCTGTCTTAGGCGCTCGGCCTGATCGGTGGACATCGGTATGTAGCGCAGGGCCATCGTGCATCTCCAGATCAATAGGGATCATTTGATGCGCACTGTGCCCCGCCTGGTGCGGCGGCGACACCCGAAACTTGCGGCCGTGCGGACGTCAGAGATTCTTAGCGAAGGCCAGCAGTTCTTCGTCCGTCAGCGGCTCGATGGTCGCTTCGCGGGTGGCGACGGGCGAGAAGCCGAATTGCTGATAGAGCTGGAGCGCCCGTGGGTGGTCGAGATTGTTGGTCGTGACCGTAACCTTGCTCGGGTTCAAGGTCCACGCAGCAAACAGCGTTTGCAGCAGGAACCATTTGCCGAGGCCAAGCCCGAGCGCGTGCTCCATCAAGCCGAAATGCGTCAGCTCGACGACGTTGTCATCGGCCTGGTGAAGCTCGAAGAAGCCGGCAGGTGCGCCGTTGACATAGAGCACGGTAACGCTCGTGCGTTTGTCGGCGAGTAACGCAGCCAGCTTTTCGTCGCTCATGCGGATACGATCGGCCCAGTGCCAGCGTTTGCCAACCCGCAGATAGAGGAACCGATAGTAATTCAGCGGGATGTCGGACACGCGCAGGATTGCCGTCTGGATGTTGACCGGCATCGGCAAGCTCTGCTTGGGCGGTGCCGTCATTTCCAGTTCGGTGACGTGGGCAGTCAGTGAGGCGAGCTTGGGAGGGCGCATGATGTCACTCGCTGCCGGTCACAACGGAGGTATCCGCGCGGCCACCCCATTCGGACCAGGAGCCGTCGTAAAGCGTATTGTCGGTGTGGCCGAGGGATTGCAGCGCCAGCGTGATGATGGCTGCCGTGACGCCTGAGCCGCAGGTTGTCACCACGGGCTTGGAAAGGTCGACGCCCGCCTCGGCAAATGTCTTGCGCAGCGTGTCGAGATCTTTGAACTTGCCGTTCTCGGAAAAGGTGGTGGAAGGCAGGCTGTGCGCGCCCGGCATGTGGCCGGAGCGCATTCCGGCACGCGGCTCTGGCTCTTCGCCGAGGAAGCGCCCGGCGCCCCGCGCATCGGCAATTTGGACCTTGCCTGATTGCACGATGTCCTTCATGCGCTCAAGCGAGGTTACCGCCGAAGGCGTGAAAGTAACGTTGAACGTGACGGGCGTGGGCGAGGGAACGTCCGTCGTCACCGGGCGTCCGTCCTTCTTCCAGCCGTCCATGCCGCCATCGAGCACATAGACGTCCTTTGCGCCCATGATGCGCAGCATCCACCACACGCGCGGCGCGGTCATGATGCCCGGGCCGTCATAGACGACGATCGTATCGGTCTCGCTGACACCGAGCGCACCAACGGCCGTGGCGAAGGCTTCCGGCGTCGGCAGCGTATGCGGCAGTCCGCTCGTGTGATCGGCGATCGCATCCTGGTCGAAGAACACGGCACCGGGAATGTGGCCCACGTCGTACTCCGCTTTCGGGTCTCTGTTCTGGGCTGGCAGATACCAGGCGGCATCGAGAATGCGAATGGTGGGATTGTTGAGCCGCTGCTGCAACCAGTCCGGAGAAACGACGTAAGCGCTTTTGTTGTTGGTCATGGTCGTATCTCCTGTTCAGATTGTCTGGCGGTCGTCTGCCGTGCCGAAGCGGATGCGGAAACGGCGGTTTTCCTTGCCCTTCTTCTCGATCTTGGCGATGTGGATCGCGCCGACTTCCTGGGTTTCCGACACATGTGTACCGCCGCAGGGCTGGCTGTCGATCGCCGAGTTTTCACCGATGCAGACAAGGCTGACGCGACCAAGCCCGACGGGCGGGCGTACATTCTTGGATTTGACGATACCGGGGTTGGCTGCGAGTTCCTCGTCGGTGATCCACTGCAGATAGACCGGGTGGTTCTCGTCGACGAGCTTCCTCAGCGCTGCCGTCACCTCGTCCTTATCGATCGTTTCGCTCATGTCGAAATCGACCCGGCTTTCATCTTCGCCTACGGCTGCGCCCGTGATCGGGAAGGGACAAACGACGGAGAGCAGATGGCAAGCCGTGTGCATGCGCATCAGCCGGTAGCGGCGCGGCCAGTCGATATGCACGACCAGCTTCTCGCCGATATCAGGCGCTGGCTGTCCTTCCGCCGGGACATGGATGATGATGTCCTTCGTCGCGCCATGACGGGCAACGGCAACGTCGATGCGGCTGCCGTCGCTGCGCTCCAGGAAGCCGCTATCGCCCGGCTGTCCGCCTGACGTGGCGTAGAAGCAGGTCTGATCAAGCTCGATCCCGCCATCCTCCAGAATTCCGGTGACACTTGCTTCGCAAGTCGAGAGATAGAAATCTTCGCGGAAGAGGGCAGTCACGGTCTTTGTCATCGCAAATCTTATCCGACTGATTCGTATGGAACGGTGATGCTTGAGGGGCCCTTCAACCAGGCCGGAACAGGCAGGCCCTTCGAGGCCAGGAAGTCCGGGTTGAAGAGTTTCGATTGATAGCGGTTACCATAGTCGCAAAGGATCGTCACGATCGTATGTCCCGGACCGAGCTCCTTGGCGAGCCGGACGGCGCCGGCAATATTGATGCCCGTTGATCCGCCGACGCAAATGCCTTCGCGTTCGATCAGGTCGAAGACCAGCGGCACGGCCTCGGCATCGGAGATCTGGTAGGAAAAGTCTGGACTGAAGCCTTCGAGGTTGGCGGTGATGCGGCCCTGGCCGATGCCCTCGGTGATGGAGCTTCCGCTCGCCTTCAACTCCCCGTGCGCGTAGTAATTGTAGAGCGCCGCACCATCAGGGTCGGCAAGGCCGATCTTGATCGCAGGGTTCTTGGCGCGCAGGCCCTCTGCAACGCCCGCAAGCGTACCGCCGGAGCCGACAGAGCAGATGAAGCCGTCGACCTTGCCGTCCGTATCGCGCCAGATTTCAGGCGCCGTGGTGGCGACATGGGCGTCACGATTGGCGACATTGTCGAACTGGTTTGCCCAGATGGCGCCGTTCGGTTCGGTCTTTGCGAGTTCAGCGGCCAGGCGACCGGAGATCTTCACGTAGTTGTTCGGGTTCTTGTACGGCACAGCCGGCACTTCGACGAGCTCTGCTCCAAGAAGACGCAGCGCATCCTTCTTTTCCTGGCTCTGGGTTTCCGGAATGACGATGACGGTCCGATAGCCGAGTGCCTGCCCGACGAGGGCAAGGCCAATGCCGGTATTGCCGGCAGTCCCTTCGACGATCACGCCCCCCGGCTTCAACTGCCCGGCCTTCTCCGCCTCCCGGATGATCCAGAGCGCGGCGCGATCCTTCACCGACTGTCCCGGATTGAGAAACTCCGCCTTGCCGAGGATCGTGCAGCCGGTTGCCTCGGATACGGATTTCAGCCGGATCAGGGGCGTGTTGCCGATTGCTTCAAGAACGGACGGAAGAATGGCCATTGCAGAACCTCGTGCTTGAGAACGGCCGCTGAAGCGAGCCGCGTTACCGAAGAAAAACGCCGAGTGGCCGGCGAACGTTGAGAACGACACCGGATCGCCGAAATATTGGCGTGTTTTCGGCTCAGCCTGTTTCCCAGGCAAGAAATAGCGTTTCACCGCTGCCCTGTCCCGAACAAAAAACGTCTTCGAGGGGAAAGCTTAGGGTCGAGGCCGCTCTGGGTGCGCGCCGGATATTGGAGGGGGATTGGTCTGGGCCGGGCGTGTCATTCGCCGGCCCCTTGAGTTGAGCGTGCACCGGGCGGGTGCGTGCCGAGGTATGGGCAATGAGTATGCACAAGACGAATTCCGAGCATGGGTTGGCATGGGTAACGGGAGCGAGTTCGGGAATAGGCCGAGCGCTGGCATTGCGGCTGGTGCGAGACGGCTATTCGGTGGTCGTCACCTCCAGAAATCACGAAAAACTGGTGGCCCTGCAACAGGAAGCTGCCGCCGACGGCCGCATCATCGTTCTCGATGGCGATGTCACCGACCCTCAGGATATGGAACGTGTGTTGGCATCGATCGAATATGATCACGGCGACCTGTCTCTGGCCGTGTTCAATGCGGGGGTGACAATCCCGGTGAGGGGCGACGATCTGCATCGCGACGCTTTTGAGCGGAGCTTTGCGGTCAATGTGAACGGTGTCGTCAATTGTCTGCTGCCGGCAGTGGCCCACATGAAGGCAAGGGGGCAGGGCCACATCGCCATCGTGTCGGGGGCTGCAGGTTATGGCGGTTTGCCGGGCAACGCCGCCCATGGCGCCACGAAGGCGGCCCTGATCAATCTGGCCGAGAGCTTGAAGCTCGATCTGGACCGGATCGGCATTCGCCTGCAGTTGATCAATCCGGGGCCTGTCGACACGACCGGTTCGCCGCGGCTTGGATTTGCAAGGTCCGGCATGGTCAGTGCAGACGAGGCCGCTCAGCACGTCGTCGAGGGCCTGAAGTCGAAGCATTTCGAAGTCAGCTTCCCGAAGCGCTCTATCACTATCGCAAAGTTGTCACGCCTGCTGCCATATGGTGCCTACTTCGCGCTCGTTGACCGGCTGACCCGGCAAGGCGCGACGCCGCCAAAAGCGACGAACACCCGCACGAGCGCCAAGGGGCGGCCACATCAGGCCGTGTGAAGCACCAGTACTGCGCCGAAGATCAGGGCGAGGCCGACCCAGCCGATCGGCTTGAGCTTCTGGCCGAAGAGCAGGCGGCCGCAAATGGCCGTGCCGAAAATCCCGGTCGCGCCGAGAACCGCGTAGGCGATCGCAAGTTCCATGCCCTTGACCGCTTCGGCAAGGAAGGCAAAGGCGGCGAGCACGAGAACGATGGAAAGCGCGCCCCAGCCGCGGCGCGCGAAGCCATTCGATTTGGTCGAAGCGAGATTGGCAGCGATGTCGAGGATGCCGGCGATGACGGCAAAGACGAAATAGAGACTAGGTGCGCTCATCGATGGCTCCCTCCGTGGCCGGAGCGTCCTCTTCGCGGTGTTCGCCTGCATTGACGAGCAGGATACCGGCCACCGCCATCGACAGGCCCAGCATTTCCCGGCCGGTCAGCACATGGCCGAACACGAACACCGAAACGAGCGTAATGATCGCGACCCCGGACCCCTCCCAGATGGCATAGGCAACGCCGACGGAAATGGTCTTCACGGCCTTTGCCAGGAAGACGTAGGAAAGCGCAATGGAGACATACATCACTACGTGGCCGAGATAGGAGCCATTGGCGGATGCGGCCTTCATCGCCGTCAGGCCCGCCACCTCAGTCGCGATCGCGAGCGCCAGGAAAAACCATGCAAGCCGCATGAGGAACCTTCAAGAAAAGATCTGGATCGGTTGCCTCATAGGCGTTGTCGGACGATCGGTAAAGCCTACTGCATGTTTCCTTAAATCCTATTCGATTTAAGGATAAAAACTTGCAGCCATTCAAAGTGCTACAGCGACCTTTGCGCGTCTAATAAGACGCGCGGCGCTGTAGCGGCGGCGAGCCTCATTCGAAGACGATCTGACGGACATCGATGTTGCGGGCGCGGAAACCGGCTTCGCAGTAGTAGAAATAGAACTCCCACAGGCGCTTGAAGCGCAGATCGAAACCGAGCGGCTCGATCCGGCTCCACACCGACCAGAAGCGCTGCCGCCACTCGCCGAGCGTTCGGGCGTAGTCGCCACCGAAGCCGAAATCGTTGATCATTCGCAGACCGACGTTGCGCCCGAGATCGACCAGATGCTCGCGCGTCGGCAGCATGCCGCCGGGGAAAACGTACTTTTGGATGAAGTCCGGATTGGAGCGGTACTCCTCGTAGGCTTCCGGCTTGATCGTGATGATCTGCAGGCCGGCCTTGCCGCCGGGTTTCAGGCAGCGCTTCAGCTGCGAGAAATAGGTCGACCAGAATTTTTCCCCGACCGCCTCGAACATTTCGATCGAGACGATTCGGTCATAGAGGCCCTTCTCCTCGCGATAGTCCTGGAATTTCAGCTCGACGCGGTCGGCGACGCCGGCCCTGTGCATGCGTTCCCGGGCAAACGCGAGTTGTTCGCGACTGATGGTCAGGCCGGTGACCTTGCAGCCGATCTCGGTCGCCGCAAATTCTGCAAAACCGCCCCAGCCGCAGCCGATCTCAAGCACATGGTCACCGGGCCGTAGATTCGTCGCCTCGGCCAGTGCCCGGTATTTGGCAGTCTGGGCCGACTGCAGATCGTTGGCGCCGCTAGCGTAAAGTGCCGACGAATAGGTCATGCTCGGATCGAGCCATTCACGGTAGAAGGCGTTGCCGAGGTCGTAGTGGGCAGAGATATTGCGCTGTGCGCCCGTCCTGGTGTTGGCATTGCCCCAGTGGAGGAATTTTTCCACCAGCCGCATCAACCCGCGCGCCCGGTTAGGGAATCTGTTGCCGATGTCTGCGTTGACAAGGAAAAGCTCGAGAAAGGCGCCGACATCGGGGCTGTCCCAATCGCCGTCTATATAACTTTCCGCGGCGCCGATGGTGCCACCGGTGATTGCCCGGTGCGGAAGATTCCAGTTGTGAAGTGTCACGGCGGCGCATGGCCCCGGCACCTTTCCCTTGACCAGCAGCCGCCGACCGTTGGGCAAAGCGAGCGCCAGCGCGCCGGCCTCAAGGTGAACGAGGCCGCGCAGGACCATCTGGGCCTTGAGCGGAAAGTCCTTCAGCACCTGCGAGAGATTTTCAGTCGAAAGGTGCTCGGCGTTGTCGAATTCGGCAAAGCAGGCTTCTGTATCATGCATAAACCACCCTCCGGCAATCGTTGCATCCGTAACGTGAGCCTAGCGATAATCCTGCGAGAGGCCAACCATGGATTTGTACCGGTGGCGGCGCGGTTGTAGCGATTTTTTAGGTTCTGATTTCCTGAAACGCGGCCAACGCGCGGTCGCGCGCGAAGGCGTGGTCGACGATGGGGGTGGGGTAGGAGACTCCAAGCTCGATGCCGGCGGCAGCCAGTACTGCCGAGGGGGCCGAGAATGGTCGATGGATATAACGCGCCTCGAGATCAGCGAGCTCCGGAACGAAACGCTTCACATAAAGCCCCTCCGGATCGAATTTCTCGCCCTGGAGCACCGGGTTGAAAATGCGGAAGAAAGGCGAGGCATCGGCGCCGGACCCCGCCACCCATTGCCAGCTTGCTGCGTTCGAGGCCGGATCTGCATCGACCAGCGTGTCGCGGAACCACGCCTCTCCGCGTCGCCAGTCGATCAGCAGGTCCTTGATCAGGAAGGAGGCGACGATCATCCTGACGCGATTGTGCATGTAGCCGTGGCGCCAGAGCTGCCGCATGCCGGCGTCGACAATCGGATAGCCGGTCAGGCCCCTTGTCCAGCGGTGGAACTGTTCGTCATTGTCCAGCCAGCGAAAGCCATCAAAACGACGATCGAGGTTTTGACGGCCGAGATCCGGATTGTGAAACAGCAGATTGTAAGAGAACTCGCGCCAGGCGAGTTCCTTGCGGAAAGTGACGACATCGTCCACCGGCGTTTCCGTCAGGCCACGCGTGACCTGCCAGATCTGCGCCGGAGAGATTTCGCCGAAGGCAAGATGCGCAGAGAGCATGGACGTACCTTGCGCTGCAGGGACGTCCCGCTCAGCCTTGTAGCCGGCAAGGGCATGTTCAACGAATTTGTGCAGGCGTTCGGCAGCGGCCTGCTCGCCCGGCGTCCAGATTTCGGCGAACGTCGATGCCCAGTCCGGCCGCGTCGGCAAGAGCTTCCACCGTTCAAGCTCCTCGGATGCCGGCCACCTCACAGGCGCTCTGATCATTTCCGGCGTCTCAATCGGCGCCGCCGGCTCGCCGCTGGCCTCAAACGCACGCCAGAACGGCGTGAACACGCGATAAGGGCCGCCACCCTTCGTGAGGAGCCGTGTCGGCTCATGCAACAGTTGCCCTGCAAAGCTGCTGACGGTGAAGCCGCGTTCAACGAGCGCTTTCTTCAGCGGCGCATCGGTTCCTATTCCGCTCGGGTCGTAGCGGCGATTCCAGAACACGGTCGTCGCGCCCGATTCCCGCGCTATCTCGGCGATCACATCCAACGGCGCACCGGTCCGCAGGATAAAGTCGGAGCCGTGTGCCCGCAGCGATGCCCGCAATGCCTGGAGCGAATGGTGCAGCCACCAACGCTGCGCGCCACCAAGCGGCCCATTGCCGCTTTCCTCCGGTTCATTGATGTAGATCGGAATCACCGGTCCACCCGTCTGCGCCGCGGTGGCAAGTGCCTGATTGTCTTGAAGGCGCAAATCTCGACGAAACCAGACCAGAATCGGCGTTGTGGGATTTGCGCTCATGACATTCCCGGGGGCGAGGAAGGAGGAAGGCGTCGCCGGCACCATAGCCGCAAAATGAAAAAGAGCCATTCGGGCGTTACCGCGAATGGCTCTTTAAAAACTGGCTCCCCGGGCCGGATTCGAACCGGCGACCTGTCGATTAACAGTCGAATGCTCTACCGCTGAGCTACCAGGGATCATCTGCGCGGCGTGTCCTGCAGAAGTGAGGCTGCTAATACAAATGCTTTTCCGATTTGCCAAGCTGTTTTTTTAAAAAAAGTGAGAAGTTTTGTTGCGAGCCTGTGGAGAAGCCCCCAATTGTGGGAAAGGCAGCCGGATAGGGAATGATGCATAAAAACAGAAAACAGACGCATTTCGGCATAGACCCGCACACACGGCAGATCGTGCTTGGCAAATGGCGCCTGAGGCTGCCGGAATCACCACTGCTGCGCATGCTGGTTGGCGGGCTGCTGATATTCGGCGGCTTTCTCGGCTTTCTGCCCGTGCTCGGATTCTGGATGGTGCCCTTGGGCTTACTCATCCTCTCGCACGATATTCCTTCAGTACGCCGCCGCCGCCGAAGGTTCGCAGTCTGGTGGGCGCGCCGACGCAACGGGACGGGGTCTTCGAAGGAACGATGATTCGTTCGCGAGGGCGATCCTCGCTTCGACAGGGCGCCACAAGCTCACGCTACACGGAAGCCGAGCCTATTCGGCTCCTTCGTCGGCGACGATGTGGCGGCGGCTCCAATCGAATGAAAGTCATGGACCGCCGCGTCCTCCCGACCGACTTGTGCGCAAACTCCCGCATTCGGGCTGTCGTTGAAAACCATTCGGCAACGGATCGGCAGCATAATGCCGCCCGGATTAAGGATGGGGCGGAATGGCTAAGACCACGACAAGCCGCGGGCGTCGCCGCGGCAGCCGGACAAAGAAAAAGGGCGGAATGCTGCCCTGGTATCTCGCCGCGGTGCTGACAGTCGGCGGCGTTGTTGCGTACGACCACCGTGGACAGTTGCGGGATCTGCCGGGCGTTTCGGATGTGTTCGCATCGGCGCCCAAGTCGACATCCACATCCAGGTCGGACGATCGGCCGAAGGCGCAGGCCCGTGTCGCCATGCCCTCGGCTACGCACAAGACGAAGCCTGTCGACGGACCGATACCCGCAGTCAATGTCGGGTTGGCCGCACCGACACCCGTCGAGCGCCCGATCGCGCAGCCCACGGCCGTCGAGCCCCAGGCGAATCAGTTCTATTTCTGCGGTACCCGCAACGACAATTGCGTCGTCGACGGCGGAACATTCCGCTACCAGGGCGAGGAGATCCGTGTCGCCGACGTCGATGCACCGCGAATCAAGCAGGCGAGTTGCGATAGCGAACGTGCCCGCGGCTTCTACGCCAAGCAGCGATTGCGCGAGTTGCTGAACGCCGGCGAGTTCAGGCTGATCGAGGCCATCGGCAGGAGCGACGACAAGAACAGCGAAAAGCTGCGCGTGGTGATGCGCGACGGCCGCTCTCTCGGCGCCGTGCTCGTATCGGAGGGCTTGGTTCGGCCCTGGAAGGGACAGCCCAAGCCCTGGTGTTAGACGGTGCTCGGCGTCATCAGAGAGAATGATGAGGGCCGGAAGCGTGTAGCCGTCTAAGTTATCCACCGAGCGCGATATCAATACCGATTATCAACCCCAGAGCCGATAGTGCCAGAAAGAACACAACAAGAGAGCTTGCTAGAAGCAGCTTGATGGGATTGGCTCGGAAATCTGCCTTAAGGTTCGGGAAAATTGGCGACATGTCCAATCGGCCGGTCACCGCGAGCTGGAATAGACGCCAGATTGCGACCGCAATGCACATTCCACAGAAAACTACCGTCAGTATGAGCTTGGGTAGATGATCAACTCTGGATTCAACGTCCAATTCCCTGAAGAATCTTGGTGCAAGGTAGCTTTACCGTGAAACGGTGTACAAGGTAGCAGCGCCCCGCGACGTCGGAAGAAGGGTTGGACGGAAGATTCGGGCCGTCTGTCGAAATGGTAAATCCATCCAATTGCCTCGTGTCGGACGCTGCCGTATAGCGCCCGCCGCCTGTCGTCGAAGGGGTTCGCGGCGATCCGTTATGGGGCCGGATCGGTAAGCCTGTGGAAGAGTTGGAGAAAGATGGAATTTCAGAAATGCCTGAGGACGTTTTTCAGAAATCCCCTCTTGCGCTCTTTCTATATTCATTCTAAACGCTCGCCACGACTTGATAATCTCAGTCGATGAGGCCTCGTGGCGGAGTGGTGACGCAGAGGACTGCAAATCCTTGTACCCCGGTTCAATTCCGGGCGAGGCCTCCAAAGCCACTCCTAAGTAGTTGAATTAGTTTCGCTATTTGGACTGCAGGATTTCATCTGCTGCCACACATTCCTCTTGGTGTGGCAATTGGTTCCCGTTATCTCCCTCTTCGACGTTCGATCCAAGCAGCAGATTGCCGATTCCATCCCCATTGCTTCTGGCAACACTCTGCCTCGTCAAGCGCGCCCGTTCGCGTTCCGCGAGTAGATCTTCGACGTCTTGGCGGCGCAACGAACGCCCCCCTCATTCAGGGTGCAGCAGTTTGAACGGCTGCGGCCGGCGTCCTGCCAGCCGCGCCTGTCGTCACTCCGCCGGGATAAACTTGAGCGTTCCTGCGAGCCTTGGGCCGGTCGATCCCTTCGTGTCCATCGGGTGGTTGATGCCGTCGTTCACCGGTAGCTCCTCGAAATCGAATGGGCTTATGCCTTCAAGGCACGCGGCGTTGACGCCGTAGAAATCCGGGTTCGCGCGCGGCTTGTGGAATGTGTAGATGCCGCACTTCGAGCAGAAGTAATGCTCTGCAGCCTTCGTGTTGAACTGATATTTGGTGAGTGCCTCGCCGCCGGAGAGAACCGTGACCCCGTCCTTGGCGGCAGAGACGGCAACCGCGCCCTTCAACTGGCAATAGGAGCAAGTGCAACGGCGGGCGGTGCGGAGGCCGCTCTTCAGTTTCACATTGAAGCGAACCGTTCCGCAGTGGCAGGCTCCGTCAAGGTTCTGAACATCGAGATTCATCCAATCATCCATCTGATTTTGAAGCGCATTTGATGAGCTTTCTTATGAGGTGGGTTGCTTGTGCTCAAGCGCATTCGGGGGCAGTCTCAATCCAGAGGACCGCACTCCCGTTGAGGCCGTTCGTTGTAGGGCCATCAGCCGATTGGGCTCAGGCGCGGGGTACGAGGCGTCTCGTCGCGCATCGGGCACATATTCAGACCAAGTGCCCGATACGTGCGCCAGCACGCTTTCGTGCTCCACGTCGGGGACGTTCCGCGGCCCGAGCCGATGCGTCGCAAGAGCGCTCGGCCAACGGATCGTGCGGAGAAAAAGCCTACGGCCGTTCGCATCCGTCCTGCATCATCCGCGCGAGGAGCGAACAGTCCGCGTCGCACCGTTGCCTTTCTTGGGTACGAACCTAGTTACCCATACCGTACCCAAGCGAGGAATTGCTGAATGAACCGTAATGGGCTCTATCTGATCATTGCCATGCTCGCCGTCGCCGTCATTGGTCTCGGCGCCTATGTCTACCGCGAGGAAACAAAACCGACCGGCGTAGAGATCAAGATTGGCCAGGACGGGGTTTCCGTTCAGGAGAATTGAGCGCCATCGGCCACACGCTCAACAGGTTTGGCAGCGGCGAATGCCGCTGGCGGTCGACGCCCCACGCGAGGTTCAAGGCGAACGCAGATCCGAAGGCGGTCGAAATACCGGCCATCGGTGGCGTAAGCGGCCGCGTGCTCGTTGCGAGCGTCAACGAAAGTGTGACGTAGATAGGGCGGGCGAGCGCGTGATTCAGCCCCTCGCACGATGAAAGCAACAAGTCACCCAGCGCCTGCGCGATTGGCTAAAGCGGTTCTCCGTCAATAGCAGCCCGATTGTCGAAAGTGAAACGCTGTGCGTGCCTGCGCAAAGGACATGCTGCCGGCACGCAGGTACGGTTTTCGGGGGGCAAGGAACATGGGCCAATGCGGCGCGTCCAACACGCGCAGCGAGGCTGCCCGCATCGCAGCCAACCACTGTTTTCAAAGCGCAATTCGACCGGGCTGCGCTTGCCCGCCAGTTTGCGAACGTCCGCAGTCGCCAACGACATGGCCTTGCGAGGACGCGCCCCGAAATGGTGATTCGGTCACTATTGTCAGTGCTGAAAATATTGTCTCTAGACAGAACTGGGAATGAATATCCCAACAGCGCGACCCGTATAGGTAGTGTCAAACAAAGCCAACAATGGAGGAAAAGACATAAAATGAAATATAAGATCGCCCTGACTGCTCTTGCCATTCTTGCCGTAACGACGGCCACCGCAAGCGCTGAGGATCTCGTCTTTCAGCTTAAGAACAAGACGAATGCCGTTTTGACGAACTTCTACACATCGCCGGTCGGTGTTGATCAGTGGGAAGACGACGTCTTCGGGCGGCAGGTGCTTAATCCGGGCGAAAGCATGGAAATTACCATCGCCGACGGACGTGATGTCTGCAAATACGACATGCGCTTTGAATTCGAAGAAGGTTCCGGTCTCGACACGACTGAAGACAAGCAGGATCTCTGCGAGTTGGGCGAGTACTCGATTCACGAGTAAAATCCGTCGAGCGTGAAAAACACTCGATCCGAAAATCTCCGTCTCGCTACCCTATGTGGCGAGACGTTGAAGTAAGAGAGCGGCTGGCCGGCATGAAGGCGGCTAGAGCGTTTCCGGTTTAAACGGAGTCACTAGGCGCTCTATCTATTTGTTTTTACGCATTTCCTGGCGGAAAACCGCTCCGCACTTTTCCTCGAATTGCGCTGGCGTGAGACGGGCTTAGTGGTAGCGGCGGATCAAGCCGACGAGCTTGCCCTGAATCTTGACCCGGTCAGGCCCGAAGATGCGCGTCTCATAGGCCGGGTTGGCGGCCTCTAGAGCAATTGAAGCGCCCTTGCGCCGGAAGCGTTTCAACGTTGCTTCCTCGTCATCGACTAGTGCCACGATGATATCGCCGGGATTGGCCGTGGTGGCATTGCGGATGATCACCGTATCGCCATCGAAAATGCCGGCCTCGATCATCGAATCACCCTTCACTTCAAGGGCGTAGTGCTCGCCGCTGCCGATCATATCGAGCGGCACGGTAATGTCGTGGGTGTTGTTCTGTATCGCCGAGATCGGCACGCCGGCGGCAATGCGGCCCATCACTGGAACCGACACGGAGCTGTTGTCGGCAACCGGCAGCGTTTTCGCCGCGGGGGCAGGGGCGGGCGGTTTGCCAAGGCTACCCTCGATGACGCTCGGCGAAAACCCGCGACGGGGCTGCGCGCTCGCAGCATAGGCTTCCGGCAGTTTGATGACTTCGAGCGCTCGGGCGCGGTTGGGAAGCCGGCGTATGAAGCCGCGTTCCTCGAGCGCTGTGATCAGCCGGTGAATACCCGACTTGGATGCCAGGTCGAGTGCATCCTTCATCTCGTCGAAGGACGGCGGTACACCGGACTCCTTCATTCGTTCATGGATGAAAAGAAGCAATTCCTGTTGCTTGCGGGTCAGCATGGCAAGTCGCTCCAGAGGCGTGAAACAAATCAAGAACAGACACTATCTGTTCCATATGTGTTCCGCAAGTGCCTAAAATTCTGTGAATGTTGGTTCAATCAAGCGCAGATTGACCAACTCGTCGCTGCACGCGCCGCGCGAGGCTGATATGCCTCCTTCCGTTTATGGAATGAGGGTTTAATGACGAAGCTGATTCAAATCTTGCTGACCATCGTTGTCGCCGCGACCGCGATCCTTGGGTTTCGCTGGTATCAATACGTGGATAACAAGCAGAGCCCGTTTGACGAAGTTGGTATCGCGTTGAATGCGGCGATGCCCGGGCCGCTCAATCAATGGGGTTGTGACCGGCTGAAGCTGACATTTGGCAACGGACACCCGCCGCACGGTTGCGCCGCGGCCGATGGGACGCAGTGGAAATAGCCTGCCATCAAGGGATCAGCAGAAATATCGATGGGCGATCTGCTAGAGGAGGCCTGAATCAGGCCGGCTGCGTCGCGGAGCAGGCGTCCTCGAATTCCTTGACGGTTTCCGCGGAGTTGTCCTCCGGCAGCACAGCGTCGGCCGCTTCGGTCGCGACCGGCGTGTCGCCTTGATAGACGAAGGACTGGATGTAGTAGGCGATCGTTCCCTTCCAAACGTTCCGGCCGTCTATCTGCTGGCAGGGCACGGCCGTTTCGAAGTCGGCTTGCAGGTCGTCGACCGTGGCAGCGCTGAGGGCGATGTTAGGCGATGCGATAATCGAGGCGATAAGCAAGGCTGCAAGCACGGTGAACGTCCACTAGATCAGAGGTGGCGGCGATGGTTTGGTTAACGATGTGAACCGTGCTTTCGTTCCGAAGTCCAGCAAGCATGCCGGGCACTGTGCCGTGTTCAACAGTTCTTTGCGAAAGGCGAGCACTGGTGCTCAAGCTGTGGCAATGAAGGCACAAAGATTGGCGTGAGGTGCGTTGGCGTTTTCGATTTTCCGGCGCCCGCCTCAAAGCGTGGCGCTGGCAGCTGATCAACAATACCCGCCGCAAATGCTTCCGATGATGTTGGACGCCGTAATGGAGTGCGAGTGGCCAGCGGCATCCGCCTGTAGCGATCTTCGCATCTCCAGCCAAATACATACGATGTTCAAACGCGCTACGAAACCGGCATCTGACCGCGGGTGCTCGACCAGTCGCGCCGGGATGTCGCGGAGACGTTGCGCACCCCAGTTCGACTGGCCACTGACGGATATCTCTCTCGTGTCGTTAGTTCGAGAGGTTAAAGCCGACCGTCTTACTTCTTGTCTTTCTTGCCCAGGGAGAAACTGCTGCCGGCCAGCTTCACCTGTGAGCCTTCCGTCACAACGGCGGCTTTGACAGTCTTGTCCTTCTTTGGCTTTCTAACCTCGCGGTTACTTCGCACTTGACCTTTTGCCATGATCGTCTCCTTGGAAGGTGTGCCGGGGAACCCTGCATGGGCGCCGAATGCCGGCAAACCAGCCTGCATTGATACCGCCGTAAGTCAATGACGGTGCCGGTGGATCACTGTTTTGCCGGCGTTGCGTCGCGCATTCGTGCCCGGTGTCCGGGCACTGCGATGATAACGTCGCTTCGGTCACTTACCGTTGCGCCCCTGGGATGCTGTCGCAGGCCCTATGACGGCAGCAACTTCGGTTATCTTGTTCGCCGGAAATCCGGCGCGTTCCGAATGTTCGCGAATGACGTCGGCGCTTGATGCCTCGTGGACGCAGTAAATCTTGTCGCCGGCGACATAACTGGTGATCCATGTATATGGTACGCCAAGATCGGCGACGACAGCATTGGATTTTGCCGATAATGCGCAAAGGTCGTCCTGGTTGAGCTTGTCGGCCCCTGGGACGTCGCGTTCAATGATGTAGGTGGGCATCGTTCAGTTCCTCGGTTGTTGGAGGACTGAATATCAAGAATATCTAATATAATTGAAGTCAATACTTTCCACCGGTGATGCGGCGATTCACGACGATTTCCCTGGAAGTATAGGATCAAGCAGCGGAAGGGGCTCCACCGGGACTGGCGTCCGATCAAACGATGGGCGCCTGTATCGCCCCGCGATCACAATATCTCGCGGCCAATAGCTCTATGCGACTGAAATCGCGCGGCCGGGGATGGGAGCGCGCGATGCGCTCCGTCCGACACGCGTATACTAGCGCAAGTTAGTAGCTGAGCCGGAAACCGCCGGGACTCGCCGCAGACGGATCGGGTACAGGTGTTGGACCTTGCCACTGCGCATAGGTCGTGTTGCTGCCGCCGGTGCTTGCGCATCCGGCAAGTGCAAGAAGCGCGAGAAAAGCGGCTGTCGTCAAATATTTAAGAGGCATGGTTTTCTCTAGTTCTGGGAGATCGCCCAGGGCTCGATGGGCCGGAATCAGACTTTCCCTCAAATTATCTGGGATGGCAAGCGGGTCGAGCCACCGCCTTGCAAGCGCCGTCAATGCTGCGGCTATGATCGGGGAATACTCGCAAAACTTGTATGCGTTCGCCGCCAAAGCATTCACTTGGCGACCGAGCGCAATAATGGGTGGCGAAAAATGAGACAGCCATGGCGGAGGAGGTGGGATTCGAACCCACGGTGCGCTTTCACGCACGCCGGTTTTCAAGACCGGTGCCTTAAACCGCTCGGCCACTCCTCCGGGCAGGGCGTTATTGCGCGAAGCCTTGCTGCTTTGCAAGATTTAACATGCGTGGGCGGAAAGATTTTCTTGGCGCATCCGCTGCCCATTTTGTCCGGGTAACCATTCGTAAACCATAACTGGAGATTTCGAGCCGTCAGCCATTCGTCGGTTCGCAATTTTGCCTTGTTGCTGTCATGATTAATCGACTGTTCCGTTTCGGGACGCCGAGATTTCCGCTGGGGGCACGAGTGGAAGGTTTCGAGTACGGCTTATTCGAATGATGTTGTGGGACAGATGACATCCAGTAAAAATGCGGCATATCTGATCAAGGGACTGCGCCTTGCGGCGGTCCCTGTGCTTTGCGCAACGCTTGCGGCTTGCGGATCGACGTCCAGTATCAAGAAGAGCAAGTCGAGAAGCAAAGAATACTTTGCTGAGTCCGTTTATGGCGTGAAGGCGAGCCCCCGTGTCGCTACCGGCAAGAATATTCCGAAGGGCGGCGGCCGCTTTCAGGTCGGCAAAGCCTATCAGGTCAAGGGCAAGTGGTACCAGCCGAAGGAAGATTTCGGTTACAACAAGACCGGTGTCGCGTCCTGGTACGGCTCGGCCTTTCATGGTCGCCTGACGGCCAATGGCGAAGTCTACGACAAGCTTCATCTGTCCGCCGCGCATCCGACCTTTCCGCTGCCGAGCTATGCGCGTGTCACCAACACCGAAAACGGCACTTCCGTCATCGTTCGTGTGAACGATCGCGGTCCCTATGAATATGGCCGCATCATCGACGTTTCGTCGAAGACAGCCGATTTGCTCGATATCAAGCAGAAGGGCAGTGCCAAGGTTCGGGTGCAATATGTCGGCCGCGCACCGCTTGAAGGCAACGACATGCCCTATCTCATGGCGTCCTATGTCACGAAGGGCGACCGCAGTCCGGGCGTCATGCCGGAGGGCCAGATCGCAACCGGCGTGATGGTCGCCTCGAATGAGCCGATGCGCAACCAGTTGGGAACGCTGGTCATTCCGCCGAAATCGTCCCTTGATACCGCCGGTACGGTAACGGCGTTGGCTGCACCTGTCCCGCAATTTGCAGCACCGCCGTCGCTGAGCGAGTTCGTCATGCTTCCGGAAATCGGGCCGATCCCGCGCGAGCGACCGGAATACATTCCGATGCCTGACGGCAACATGGCCTATGCGGCCGCCTATGTGGAAGTGCGGGTAAGCGATGCGGAATCGCCGTTTGAAGCGATCATGGTCGAGACCAATCCGCTTACGCCTGAATCCATCGTTGCCCATGCGAAGCGCCAAGGCAGAACCGGTTCGCTCAGGTAACCTGGGGCGTTGTACCATTCTGATGACGCTGCTATGCCCAATGGGAAACCGGAGTTTCCCATGCGCTTGATGATGCTTACGGTCACGTTCGGCCTTGCGGCGTTGCTCGCGAGTGCGGCAGCGGCTCAGACGCCGCCGGTGGCGTTTGACACCAAGGCAAAGCAGATCCTGCTGGTGGATGCCGAAACCGGCACCGTTCTGTTTTCCCGCGCCGAGAACGAACCGGTTCCGCCCGCCTCTCTTGCCAAGTTGATGACGATGGAAGTGGTGGCCGAGGCCATCGCCAAGGGTGAGCTTTCGGCCGAAACGGCCTTCGACGTTTCCGAACACGCGTGGCGCACGGGCGGCGCCCCATCCGGCACTTCGACGATGTTTGCTGCGCTGAAGTCGCGCATTCGCGTGGCCGATCTGTTGCAAGGGGTGGCCGTTCAGCTTGCCAATGATGCCTGCATCATCCTCGGAGAGGGGATGGCCGGTAGCGAAACCGCCTTTGCCGAAAAGATGACGGCCCGCGCTCGCGAACTCGGCATGCCTATCGCCACGTTCGGTAACGCCACAGGTCTGCCGGATCCCCAGAACCGGATCACTATGACCGAACTGGTGACGCTGACCCGTCATCTGCACGAGGCGCACCCCGATCTCTATCGGCTCTACGCCCAGCCTGAGTTCGAGTGGAACAAGATCCTTCAGCGCAACAAGAACCCGTTGATCGCGGCCAAACTCGGGGTCGATGGTGTCGCCACGGGTTTTGCCGAAGGCTACGGTTTTTCGCTGGCCGCATCGATGCAGCGTGGCGACCGGCGTGTCTATCTCGCGATGGGCGGGCTCGATACCGATAAGGAGCGTACGGAGGAAAGCCGCAAGGTGCTTGACTGGGCGATGACGGCGTTCGAAAAGCGGCGAATTTTTGCTGATGGCGAGGCGATCGGCGAGGCCAGTATCTACGGCGGTGCGGCCTCCCATGTCGCGCTTGTCGCTGGTGGGCCGGTTGATGTGCTGCTGCCGGTCAACAACCCGGAACGCCTGACGGCCCGTGTCGTCTACAAATGGCCGTTGCGCGCTCCCGTGGAAGCCGGCGCCGAGGTCGGTGTCGTCCGACTGTGGAACGGCGAAAAGCTGCTACGCGAGGTTCCGGTCAAGACGGCGGGAGCAGTGGGCCAAGGGACACTGGCGAGCCGCGCGCTCGACGCTCTGCAGGAACTCTTCTTCTTCTGGCTGTAACAAAACCGGTTCTGGCGGTTTCATCGGGTGGGCCAATCGGCTAAACAGAGCCAAATCGCATGCCGATATAGGAAAGCATTGTGCCGCTGGCAAAAGGTCTGTTTGTAACATTCGAGGGCGGGGAAGGGGCCGGCAAATCGACCCAGTTGCGCCTGCTCGCCGATTCTCTGCGCGCGCTCGGCCACAAGGTGCTGACGACGCGCGAGCCGGGCGGATCGGTCGGGGCCGAAGCGGTGCGCCATGTGCTGCTTTCGGGGGCGGCCGAAGCCTTCGGCGTCCGAATGGAAGCCATTCTGTTTGCTGCGGCGCGCAGCGATCATGTCGAAGAGGTCATCCGGCCGGCGCTGACTGGGGGAACGATCGTGCTTTGCGACCGTTTCATGGACTCGTCGCGCGTCTACCAGGGCATCACCGGCAATCTGGAGCCGGCCTTTGTCGAGACGCTGGAGCGGGTTGCCATCAATGGCGTAGTCCCGGACCGGACCGTGATTTTCGATCTGCCGGCGACTATCGGTCTCGAGCGCGCCCAACGCCGCGCCGGCGATGACAGCCCGGATCGTTTCGAGAAGGAAGAGCTTGAGACGCATGAAAAGCGCCGCGAGGCCTTCCTCGATATCGCACGGGCGGATCCGGACAGGTGCCGGGTTATCGATGCGACGCAATCCGCCGAGGCGATTGCCGCAGAGGTGCTCGGCCTGCTAGAGAGCTTGCTTGCGAACGCTGAAGTCTCCGGGCCTTCGAATGCGGGGTCCGCACCATGACGTCGGAAGCGCCAGGTGTACTTGAAGGGGCAATCGCGCCGGTCCAGAACGACCGGCTGTTTGGTCATGAGCAGGCGGAAGCGTTTCTGGCCCAGAGCTACCGTTCGGGCAAGGGACACCACGCCATTCTGATCGAAGGGCCGGAGGGTATCGGTAAGGCGACGCTTGCGTTTCGCTTCGCCAGCCACATCCTCAATCACCCGGATCCCGCGACTGCGCCCGAAAGGCTTGAGGATCCCGACCCGGCCTCGATCGTCGGCCGGCAATTGGCCTCCGGCGCATCGCACAATCTTCTGCATCTGACGCGGCCGGTCGACGAGAAGACGGGCAGGGTCAAGGGTGCCATCACCGTCGACGAGGTGCGAAGGGCCGGCAAGTTCTTTTCGCAGACATCCGGCACCGGCAACTGGCGCATCGTCATCATCGACCCGGCCGACGATCTCAACCGGAACGCCGCCAACGCCATCCTGAAAATTCTCGAGGAACCGCCGCGTCGGTCGCTGTTCCTGGTGCTGACCCACGCGCCGGGTAAGCTATTACCAACCATCCGTTCGCGCTGCCTGCCGCTGCGGCTGAAGCCGTTGGAGCCTTTGGCGCTGCGCCAGGCGCTCGGTCATCTCGGCTTCGATCTTGAGAGCGAAAATGCCGCGCGCGTTCTGGCCGCTGCCAATGGCAGCGTGGCGGAGGCGCTGAAGCTCATCAACTACGGCGGTCTGGAAATCACCGCGACCTTCGAGGCGATCCTCGCGGGGCAAGGGCCGGGGATCCGCAAGGACATGCACAAACTTGCCGACGTGCTTTCGGCCAAGGACAGCGAAACGATCTTCGATTTCTTCACGTCGCTGCTGACAGGCCGGCTGATGCGCGAAGCCCGCGATGCGGCCGTTGCCGGCGACATCATGCGCGCCGAGCGTTTCGCCCGGCTTTCGGCCACGACCGGGGAACGCCTCACCATCAGCGACGCCTATAATCTCGATCGCAAGCAAACCATTCTTTCGCTGCTGGACGACGTCAAGGCGGCGCTATAGCTGGACCTGAAACTTCCATTTGCGCTTGATCGCAGCGACCAGATCCAGGTCGTGATGGTGGGCGAAAAGCAGCACGTGACCCAGCAGATCTGCGGCCTCGTCCGCCATATCGGTCTGGATCTCGTCCTCTGATTTTCCATGCCGCCTGCCGCGGCCGGTGTGCTTGTTCCAGGCCTGGGTCAGTTCGCCGATTTCCTCCTGCATCTTGAGCATGAACCAATCTGCATCCCGCTCGATGCCGTTGTCTTCGGCGTAGTGGGCCGATGCCGCTTCGAATTGACGTTCAAGCTGGCGCAACATGACGATCCCTTCGCGTTTGTTTCCTATTTGTTCTATTGTTTCGTTTGCGTCCACACAAGCGGGAATGGATGTCGATCAGCGGCTTCGGTGCGGGCTTTTCTGCCATCTCCCGGTTCCTTCCGCGCGGCGTATGCGCTAAGAGCGTCGGTAGCTTTATCCGAGATAGATTGAATCCGCTTATGAGAGACACGTCCCCCTTTTACATCACCACCGCGATTTCCTACCCGAACGGCAAGCCGCATATCGGCCACGCCTATGAGTTGATCGCAACGGATGCAATGGCGCGCTACCAGCGCCTGGACGGACGCGACGTATTCTTCCTGACGGGCACGGACGAACACGGCCAGAAGATGCAGCAGACGGCGCGCCGCGAAGGCGTGACGCCTCAGGAACTCGCCGACCGGAACTCCTCGGAATTCCAGAAGATGGCGGTTCTCCTGAACGCGTCGAATGACGACTTCATCCGCACCACCGAGAAGCGCCACCACGAGGCGTCGCAGGACATCTGGAACCGCATGGGCGAGGCGGGCGACCTCTACAAGGATTCCTACGCCGGCTGGTACTCCGTGCGCGACGAAGCCTATTACCAGGAGAACGAGACCGAGCTGCGCGCCGACGGCGTGCGTTACGGTCCGCAGGGCACGCCGGTCGAATGGGTCGAGGAGCAGAGCTACTTCTTCAAGCTGTCGGAGTATCAGGACAAGCTGCTGAAGCACTACGAAGAGAACCCTGACTTCATCGGCCCGGCTGAGCGCCGCAACGAAGTGATCTCCTTCGTGAAGTCAGGCCTCAAGGACCTGTCTGTTTCGCGCACCACCTTCGATTGGGGCATCAAGGTGCCGAACGATCCTGGTCATGTCATGTATGTCTGGGTCGACGCGCTCACCAACTACATCACCGCGACCGGCTATCTCGACAATCCGCAGGGACCGCGGGCGAAATTCTGGCCGGCGAACATCCATATCATCGGCAAGGACATCATCCGCTTTCACGCGGTCTACTGGCCCGCTTTCCTGATGTCGGCCGGCCTGCCGCTGCCCAAGCGCGTCTTCGCCCACGGCTTCCTGCTCAACAAGGGCGAGAAGATGTCGAAGTCGCTCGGCAACGTCGTCGATCCGTTCAATCTCGTCGAGCATTTCGGTCTCGACCAGATCCGCTACTTCTTCCTGCGCGAGGTTTCCTTCGGCCAGGACGGAAGCTACAGCGAGGAGGGGATTGCAACCCGCATCAACTCCGACCTTGCCAATGGCATCGGCAACTTGGCGAGCCGTTCGTTGTCGATGATCGTCAAGAATTGCGATGGCCATATTCCTGTCTGCGGTGCGTTGACCGACGAAGACAAGGCGATGTTGGCGGCCGCCGATGCGCTGCTCGAGATCACCCGCGACGAGATGGGCAAGCAGATGATCCACCGCGCGCTTGCGGCGATCATTGCGGTCGTTTCGGAGACCGATCGCTATTTCGCCGGCCAGGAGCCTTGGGCCCTGAAAAAGACCGATCCGGCGCGTATGGCAACCGTGCTCTACGTCACCGCCGAGGTCGTTCGCCAGATTGCCATCCTGTTGCAGCCCTTCATGCCGGAATCGTCAGGAAAACTGCTCGACCTGGTGGCAGCCCCAGCCGACAAGCGCGACTTTGCGGCACTCGGCGAGACCGGCCGTCTTGTCTCCGGAACGCCGCTTGAAGCGCCGAAGCCGGTCTTCCCACGCTATGTCGCCCCGGAAGCGTAATAAGGCACGATCAGCATGCTTATCGATACGCATTGCCATCTGGATTTTCCCGACTTCGAGGCTGAGCGCGACGCTATCATCGAGCGCGCGCGCGCAGCAGGCGTCGGCCAGATGATCACGATCTCGACACGCGTGAAGCGGTTCGACACGATCCTTGCGATTGCGGAAGCTTATCCGAACGTCTTCTGTTCCGTCGGCACCCATCCGCACAACGCGGATGAAGAGCTTGATATCACTGCAGACGATCTCATCCGGCTTTCGGCCCACCCGAAGGTGGTGGCGATCGGCGAGGCGGGTCTCGATTATTTCTACGACAACGCGCCGCGCGACGCTCAGGCCGAGGGTCTGCGCCGGCATATCGCTGCGGCGCGCGAAACCGGTTTGCCGCTCGTCATTCATAGCCGTTCGGCAGACGACGACATGGCGGCGATCCTGACCGAAGAGACAGGGAAGGGCGCCTTCCCCTTCCTTCTGCATTGCTTCTCGTCGGGTCCGGATCTGGCGCGAATTGGCGTCGAGCTCGGCGGCTACGTGTCGTTCTCCGGCATCCTGACCTTCCCGAAATCGGAAGAACTGCGCGAGATCGCGAAGACGGTTCCGCATGATCGCATGATTGTTGAGACCGACGCACCTTATCTTGCGCCCAAGCCGTTTCGCGGCAAGCGCAACGAGCCTGCCTATGTGGCGCACACGGCCGATGTTCTGGCCGATACGATCGGTGTGACGAAGGACGAGATTGCAACGCATACGACGGAAAACGCTTTCCGCATCTTCTCCAAGATGCCGAGGCTCTAACGTGGCATTCAGGCGCGCTTTCACCATTCTCGGCTGTGGTTCGTCGCCTGGCGTGCCGCGTATCACCGGGGACTGGGGCGCCTGCGATCCCAAAAATCCGAAGAACCGCCGCATGCGCGCCGCTCTGCTGGTGGAGCAGATCGCGCCGGATGGCGGCAAGACGACTGTGGTCATCGATACCGGTCCGGATTTTCGCGCCCAGATGGTGGCGGCAAATGTCCGCCACATCGACGCGGTGCTCTATACCCATGCCCATGCGGACCATCTGCATGGCATCGATGACTTGCGCGGCTATGTCATTGAAAATAAGAAGAGAGTACCGATCTGGGCGGACGCTTTCACTATGGGCCGGATTCGCGAAGGGTTTCATTACTGCCTGGAATCGCCGCCCGGAAGCGGCTATCCGCCCATCGTCGACGCACATATCATCGCCGACGATCTTTCATCCGTGATCATAACAGGGGCAGGTGGCCCGATCACCTTCCAGCCCTTGATGCAGTTTCACGGCAATATCCACTCGCTCGGATTTCGCGTCGGCGATTTCGCCTATTGCAGCGATGTCAGCGACTTTCCGCCGGAAACGATCGCAAACCTTTATGGTCTCGAGCTTCTGGTGCTCGATACCCTCCAGTACAAATTTCATCCGAGCCATCTGTCGCTGGTGCAGTCACTTGGCTGGATCGATCGGCTTCGTCCGAAGAAAGCCGTTCTGACGCATATGCATGTGCCGCTCGACTACGACACCGTCCAAGGTGAAACGCCTGATCATGTCGAGCCGGCTTATGACCTGATGCGTCTCGAATTCGAAGTCGACGTCCCCGTGCTCGGAGACGCCTGAACTTCACGTGTTCGAAATATCTAATATTCAGGCCTATTTCGAAAAATACGGCGCCAGGTTCTTGCGGATGCGCTCCAGCACGGTGCCACCCGAAAGATTCGGAACGAAGGTGCGCCCGGTGATCTTCTCATAGGCTTCGATATAGACAGCTGACGTTTGCTCGACCAGTTCTCTCGGGATTTCCGGGACCGGATCCCTGTAGGGATCGCAGCGCTCGGTGACCCAGGCGCGCACGAAATCCTTGTCGAAGCTTTTCGGCCGCTCGCCGTTTTCAAAGCTCTGCTGATAGCTGTCGGCGATCCAGTATCGACTGCTGTCGGGCGTGTGGATCTCGTCGGCAAGGATGATGGTTCCATCCTTGTCGGTGCCGAACTCGTACTTCGTATCGACAAGGATCAGGCCACGTTCGGCGGCTCGCGCCTGGCCCCGCGCAAACAGCGCCAGCGCATAGCTCCACACGGTATCGAGCTGTTGCTTCGTCAGGAGGCCTTGCTCTAGAATTTCGTCTTCCGACAGCGGTTCATCATGGCCTCCGTCGAAGGCCTTGCTGGTGGGCGTGATGATTGCTTGCGGAAGCTTTTGATTGTCGCGCAGACCGTCGGGCAAACGAATGCCATACATGTCGCGCTCGCCGTTGCGATATTTCGTCAGGATCGACGTGCTGGTGGTGCCGGCGAGATAGCCGCGGACGACGATTTCGACCGGCAGGATGTCGAGCCGCTTGCCGATGACGACATTCGGGTCGGGATAACTGATCACATGGTTCGGGCAGATGTCGGCGGTTTCCTCGAACCAGTAGCGCGCCGTCTGCGTCAGCACGTGACCCTTGTGCGGAATGGACGTCAGGATGATGTCGAAGGCGCTCAGCCGGTCGGTCGCGATGATGATGCGTTCGCCGCCGGGCAGATCATAGTTTTCGCGCACTTTGCCATTGTAGCGGTTTGGCAGTTCTGGAATGAAAGCATCTGAAAGAACGCGCAATTCGCTCATCGCATCGGGCCTTGCAAAACGAGGTTTCGTGGCGAACGAATAAGCAGCCGCGAACGGCTGGGTCAAGCCAAGAGTAGGTGCAATACGCCCGGAAACGGGCATTTCGGCACATCTATATGTTCCATAATCTATCTTATCTGATTTTCTCGTGTAGCCGCAAAGTTGAAGTGTCCTGATCCTGCAAAGTAAGAATGTCACTCTCCCCGGGTTTTGATGACCTGGGAGATTGCGGATGGGATTGATTGNTGTAGCCGCAAAGTTGAAGTGTCCTGATCCTGCAAAGTAAGAATGTCACTCTCCCCGGGTTTTGATGACCTGGGAGATTGCGGATGGGATTGATTGCGATGAGCGAGCGTGACCTGCAGCGGATTGAGGTCTTGTCGAAAGTGATTGCCGGGCGGATGACGCTGGTGTCGGCGGCCCATGTGCTTGGCTTGAGTACCCGCCAGGTGCGTCGTCTGTTGGACCGGATCGGCGCTGGCGGTGCGGCGTCGATCCGGCACCAGGCGATCGGCCGGCCATCGAACAACCGGATCNGTACCCGCCAGGTGCGTCGTCTGTTGGACCGGATCGGCGCTGGCGGTGCGGCGTCGATCCGGCACCAGGCGATCGGCCGGCCATCGAACAACCGGATCTGCGACGGCGTACGCGATTACGCCATGGCGATCGTGCGCGAGCGCTATGCGGACTTTGGTCCGACGCTGGCGGCCGAGAAGCTTGCGGAGCGTGATGGTCTGACGGTGTCGCGCGAGACCTTGCGCCAATGGATGTCGGAGGCCGGCCTGTGGCTGTCGCGCAAGCAGCGACGGACGTTCCATCAGCCGCGGCTGCGGCGCGAGGCCTACGGCGAGCTGGTTCAGATCGACGGTTCCGAGCATCGCTGGTTGTCTTCTCTATTCGGCGTGGTGAGGTCAAGCACCTTCTGACTGTCCGTAGCTATGGTTGATTGATGTCTTCGCAGTATCGCGCTTCTCTCCGGGNGTTGTCTTCTCTATTCGGCGTGGTGAGGTCAAGCACCTTCTGACTGTCCGTAGCTATGGTTGATTGATGTCTTCGCAGTATCGCGCTTCTCTCCGGGATCGGCCTGCGTGGCCCTCCCACTATGGGACCAGAAGAATGAGGCGGAACAATCTAATCGGCGACCTGATCGCAATAGACGACCGTACCAAGACAACCAGCGAACTCACCCCATCCGTCGTCCTGCGAAGGACATCTTTCCACCGTCGGCGGAATCTTCTTGTCTCCTTTTGTTCTTGTCACCTTGGTTGCTAATTACGCAGCAACAGGCAAGCTCTCCCGTGTCCAACAGAATTCGGTTCCGTCACTCCACATGCGATGCATGATCACAGCAAGCCGTCGGGCCAACGCTACAACCGCCTTTTGCCTCCCGCGGCGTCTGGCGATATTCATCGCCCACGCTTTTAGCCACGACCATTTCTTAACGTTTACAAGCAGGACTTGCGCTGCTTCGTACAGCAGGGATCGCATCATCGCGTCACCGCAACAGGATACTCGCCCGACCCGTTTGCTTTCACCAGACTCGTTCAGTTTCGGCGTCAGCCCGAGCACAGAACCGACCGCCTTTGAATGTGCAAACCGGCCAGGAATATCGATGGTTGCCGTGTAGGTGAGAGCGACAACAGGGCCGACACCAGGGATCGTCGTCAATCGGCGACAGACTTCATCCTCGCGGACCAAATCCAAAACCTTCTTGTGCAGCTTGGTGAACTCGGCGCGCAGTAGTTTGCGTGCAGCCAACAATGGCTGCATGATGTCGTGTAGATCAGGCCTGTCTTCGACGAGCTCATTGATCCGCTCCTCGAATTTGATCTTGCCGACCAATCCGACTTTCAGACCGAAGTTGCGCAACAATCCGCGAATGTCATTCGCGATGGCGATGGCTTTTTCCTGCAAGAGTTTGCGCGCGGTCAGCAATGCTCGGTGCTTCTGGCTCGTCAATGTCTTCACATGCACAGGCCGATAGAGATTGACGCGCATCATCTGGGCCATGCCACGCGCATCGTTGCGGTCCGTCTTATTCGGTTGGGCTTTCAAAAATGCCTTGGCATGCCTGGTCTCGATGCAGATCACCGGCAATCCTGCCTTGGCGAGCCCTTCATAAAGCCATTGCGACAGTGGTCCGGCTTCAAGACCGATCCGCTCAATCTGCCACTTCGAATCCTTGATCACCGAGATCAAATCCTCAGGGTGAGTGGCAACTTTCGTCTCCCGGCAAATCTTGCCTGTCTCATCAACAATGCAGACCGCGGTCTCTTTCACCGATACATCCAGTGCACAATAGTGTTTCACTGCGCTTCTCCCTCTGATGTTTGAGGCTGTTGAAAGACATGACCTCATTTTACCATCAGTCAGAAGCGCAGCACCGCAATCCACAATGGTCAACGCTGAAACGCAAAGCCGAATATC
>NZ_LMFK01000022.1:0-53517 GCF_001426785.1 Ensifer sp. Root142 | reverse complement strand
ATCGGTGCGGCCTCGACGATCACCGGTTCGGTGACCGAGACGGGTCTTGCAACCGACGACACGACACCGGTGACCGGTCCGCTGACGGCGACGGGCACGATGGTATCGAGCGAYGTCGACACCGGCGCGACGGCGACCTGGAGCGGCAGTGCCGGCGGCACYTTCGGCGGCTTCGCGATCACCGCGGCCGGGGTCTGGACCTACACGCTCAATGATGCGGTGGCCAACAGCCTGGCCGARGGCGAGACCCGCACCGAGAGCTTTGTCGTCACCGTYACCGACGACAAGGGCGCGATCGACACCGAGACSGTGACGATCACCATCAACGGCACCAACGATGCACCGGTAATCGGTGCGGCCTCGACGATCACCGGTTCGGTGACCGAGACGGGTCTTGCAACCGACGACACGACACCGGTGACCGGTCCGCTGACGGCGACGGGCACGATGGTATCGAGCGACGTCGACACCGGCGCGACGGCGACCTGGAGCGGCAGTGCCGGCGGCACYTTCGGCGGCTTCGCGATCACCGCGGCCGGGGTATCGGTGCGGCCTCGACGATCACCGGTTCGGTGACCGAGACGGGTCTTGCAACCGACGACACGACACCGGTGACCGGTCCGCTGACGGCGACGGGCACGATGGTATCGAGCGATGTCGACACCGGCGCGACGGCGACCTGGAGCGGCAGTGCCGGCGGCACCTTCGGCGGCTTCGCGATCACCGCGGCCGGGGTCTGGACCTACACGCTCAATGATGCGGTGGCCAACAGCCTGGCCGAAGGCGAGACCCGCACCGAGAGCTTTGTCGTCACCGTCACCGACGACAAGGGCGCGATCGACACCGAGACSGTGACGATCACCATCAACGGCACCAACGATGCACCTATTCTCACTGCCGATGGTGCCGGTTCCGTAACGGAAGACGTAAGCGTTGTTGCCGGAAAGCTCAGCGATAGCGGCAGCTTGAACTATACGGACGTGGACATCGGCGACACGCATACGGTGACGAATACGCTTGTCGGAGCACCCGTGTGGTCAGCTGGCAATCTTTCGACAGTCCTGAGCGCGGCCCAGATCGCCGAGCTGACGAGTAATTTCACGACCTCCGGTTCTGCCTGGAACTACAACGTCTCGAATGCGCTGGTGCAGTTCCTCGACAGCGGCGAAACGATCACGTTCTCCTACAATGTCGCCGTTACCGACGACAAAGGCGCGGCCGACACCGAGACAGTGACGATCACCATCAACGGGGCCAACGACGCACCGGTGGTCGCCAGCACAAGCGTATGGCTGCCGAGTGACCCTGCTCAGCAGACGCCCGGATTTACCAACGGCTATCCGCTGCAGGTGTCCGTGCCGACGGATGTCGATGGTGAAAATGTAACCGTCACCGCGACCAACGCCCCTGCTGGCGTCTATTACTTCAACGGCAGCAGCTATGTCGCCGTCACAAGCAGCACGGTGCTCTACAACTCCGCAGCGGGCGTCAATCTGCTTGATGATCTCGTCTACAGGCCAACTTCTACGGCAAACGACACCGTCACCAACATCTTGAATTTGGCGGCGAGCGACGGGACCGCAACGACGACCTATTCCGTGTCGATCAACGAGGTGCCACCGAACCGACTTCCAGCCACCGACGTGACCGTCGGTGACGGCAGCGGCCCATTGAACTCGGGGAACACCTTCACCTCGCAACTCGTGTTGTCTCAAGGTGTGGCCGACGGCATCAATGCAAATCTGTCTGGTTCGACGATCCGAGTTCTGACTGATTTTCAACGGGCCCCCTTCGACTCGCCGATACCGACGACTGAGCAGAATCCTGACGGATTTAATGGGAACAGTGCCGGAACCGCGCGCGAGAGGGAGCTGCAGGTCGAACTGTGGATCGGCACTAACAAGTTCGTCGTAGTCGAAGCCGACACAACGACCGCGAAATTCGAGCAGAGTTGGTCTTTCGACTCGGCAACCGGCAGCATGGCGGCGACCGCAAACTATTCGAGTATCTATCTACTCAATAGCTCCGGCGTTCCGACGGCAACGACCCTGGCGGATTTCCTTGCACTCAATCCTGCCCACGCGAACGATCAATGGACAGTGAGTTACTTCGACAGCACGGGGGGCAACTTCCAGGCGCGGTTCGCCAAGTTTGAGTTTTACTACAACGACCCCGGCGACGCTGGCATCGTAGTGGTAGGCGACAATGCCAAGGAAAACCTCATCTACGGCACCTCGGGCAACGACAACCTGACAGGCGGGGCTCTCGACGACACCATCATCGGCCGTGGCGGAAACGACGTGCTCAGCGGCGGCGGCGGCCACGACACACTGAAGGGCGGTGCGGGCAACGATACGATCGATGGCGGCGCTGGCACCGATCTGCTCGACTTGTCTGATGCTACAGGGGGCCTGACCCTTACACTCGTGCAAAGCAGCAGCAACACGACCATGAACCTAACGAGTGCGGGCCTAGGAACCGACATTTGCAGGAATATCGAGGGTCTGATCGGCTCGGACTTCAATGACAGTATCACCGGCAGCACCTCCAACGACCAACTCTATGGCGGCGGAGGCTTAGATACGATACGTGGTGGCACCGGTTCAGACACCATGACTGGCGGCGCCGGCGGCGATACCTTCGTGATTGGCTCCGACTCCGTGCAGCTTAGTATCGACGACGTCATAACCGACTACTACTACGGCGAGGGCGACACCGTCGACCTGTCCGACCTGCTGGGCAACCTACCATCGGGAACGAACCTCGACGGCAATTTTGTCCAGGTCGTTCAGGATGGCCAGAGTGCCAACCTGCAGGTCGACACGGACGGCAGTGCAGGCAATGCTTCGGGTTGGCACACGGTCGCCGTACTGGAAGATTTCCAGGTGTCAACCGAGGTGGTGAAGGTCCTGTTCAACGAAAACGGTGCGCCGAAGACACAAGACGTTCCTTAAACGCAAAGTCGATCTCGACAGTTCCGCGGTTCTCGGCAATCATCCGGGAACCGCAGTTTCCAGGGGGAATCTTTTTCATGATCAGAAGCATGCTGGCGGGCGCGATTGTCGCTCTAATGCCCTTTTCAGGGTTCGCGGCCGATCTCATCGTCGACTATGCGCCGGTTGCCAGACAGTGCACCGAGCTTAGCCAATCCTCGCTGACAGTCGAGGAGAACGTCGCCACGTTGACGAAGGAGGTCGTGTCGCGCATGGACGAGGCGATCGCTGTTGCCGACGATCCGCGCTGGATTTTCTCGACGCGCCCCGCTTTCGTTTGGGCGTCCGAAACCAAGGTCGCTTGTGGCAAGGCCTACGGTTACCTTCGAGCCAATTGGCGCGACGAGGACTATCTCACCAAGTGCGATTGCTTCCACGCCAAAATGCGTCGCTTCATGAACTGAAACAGGCGGTTTGATCGTCAATGTCTCGCGCTGTCATTTCATCAGCAACGTGTGTGTCGCCTCGTCGGCAATGGCTAACCCTTTGCATGTTCGCGCTCGGGGTGCTTGCCGGCTGCCAGGGCACCCCCACCCCTCAAGACGTGCTCGACGTGGAATCACCGCAGGCGATGCATGCCCGGCGCGCGGCAGAACATGCGGCGAAACCGCAGGAAACCTTCGGCAGCGGCGCGACCCGGATCGCCCTCATCACGGCCCTCATGTCGCCGACCGGAGAAACGGTGCGCGAACGTGACATCCGGGATGGCGCGTCGCTCGCCGTGGATGAGGTTGGCGGTGGCCAGCTCTCGCTACTGGTCGAGAATACCGACGGCTCACCACAGCAGACCCAGGACGCGGCGAAACGGCTCGCCAGCCAAAACGTCGCGCTCGTTGCCGTATCCGTCGCCGATGTGCCTGTCAGCACCGTCCGCCAGGGCCTCGGCAATGCCCGGGCCCCACTGCTGGTGTTACGCGACAACGGCGCCGAGCGGCCGACAGGCACCTTCGCCTTCGTATCCGACCGCATCGACAGCGCCGTCGAGGGCGCGTCATACGCGGTGGCTTCCGGCCATAAGCGGTTTGTCGTGCTTTTGCCGAGCGATGTCTCTGCCGCCGAGCGGCAAAGGCTCGAGCGCGAGCTTGCCGGCTATGGCATCAAGCCGATCCTCGTTGCTTTGACAGGAGGGACCGCGTTTTCCGCCGACGCGGCCACCAAGGCCAAGCTGAAGGACGTCGATGCAGTGATCCTGGTCGGTGCTGGAGACTCCGACGTCGGCGCGTTGTCGCAACTCAAGGCCAACGGTTATCTGAAACCAAACGCGATGGTCGTTGGAAGCTCCGGCTGGAGCGCTGCCGCCTACAGGCGCCCAGAGCTTTCCGGAAGTCATCTCTGTCTCTTCGGTCCGGAGAACGGTTCGCGGATGACGTCGCGCTATCTCGACCGCTACGAGCGTGCTGCCAGCCCCGACGCGGCCTATGGCTTCGACATCATTGCGCTTGCAGCCGGTCTCGTCCGTACCCAGGGTGAAGACGCCATCAACCAGGAGAACATCCGTTCTCCGAACGGCTTCATCGGCGCAGCGGCGGCATTCCGCTTCGAAAAGAACGGCACCGTGCGGCGGACCTGCGCAATCCATCAAGTTACGGGCGGAAGCGTGAAGCTCCTGGATCCGGCCCCACGCTCGTTTTGAGCCGGGCGACTGGACACTGTGCAAGCCCTGAGATCGACAACGAAAGGTTCGCCCACGGCAATGGCGGCCTCGCGATTTGGTCGCGTGGGCATGCTTGCGCTGAGACTTATAAGAATCAGCTGAGTTCAAGTTTTGAATGAAGTCGTTTGCGCCAAACGCGCAATAGATGCGGAAATGATTTTCGCTTTGCAAGTAATGCATCACCGCTGTACCGTAATACTGGCATTCAACGTATAGCTGGAGCCAACGTCCGGGCGTCGTTTCAACCCGATGAATAAGTAGCCGCCGATCATGGAACTTATCGTCGCTCTTGGCCTGATCGTCTTCAAGGTCGCATTTCTAATTGCGATCCTGCTACTGCTGCCCTTGCCGCTGACCTGGGTGGAGCGCAAGGTCGCGGGTCACATCCAGCAGCGTATGGGGCCAATGCGCGTGGGTTGGCACGGGCTGCTACAGCCGCTGGCGGACGGTATCAAGCTGCTAACCAAAGAGGATCATATCCCGGCCGAGGCCGATCGCTTCCTCTTCAAACTGGCGCCGATCCTGGCGCTTGCCCCACCCTTCGTGGTGTTCGTCGCGATCCCCTTCGGCGAAACCGTCTCGGTTCTCGGCACCGAAATTACGCTCTACGTCTCCAATATAAATGTGGGGCTGCTTTTCGTTTTCGCGGTGATCGGGATCGAGGTCTACGGCGTCATCTTCGGCGGCTGGGCCGCCAACAGCAAATATGCTGTCCTGGGCAGCCTCAGGACCTGCGCGCAGATGATCAGCTACGAGATCCCGATGGGGTTCGCGGTCATCGGCGTGGTCATGCTGGCGCAATCCATGAGCCTGCTCGAGATCGTCCGGGCGCAAGCCGATGTCTGGAACATCGTCTACCAACCCGTCGGTTTCTTCGTGTTCTTCGTCGCCGGCCTGGCCGAAGCGCAGCGCATTCCCTTCGACTTGGCGGAAGCGGAAGGCGATTTGGGGGCCGGGTTCCACACCGAGTACAGCGGCATCCGCTTTGCATTCTTCATGGTCAGCGAATACGCCATTGTGTTGCTGGTGTCGGTGCTGGTGGTGATCCTGTTCTTCGGCGGTTGGAACGGCGTGCTGCTTCCCTTGCCGCCGCTTCTCTGGTTTGCGCTCAAGGTCGCCTTCTTCATCTATGTATTCATATGGTTCCGCTTCACTTTCCCACGCTATCGCTACGACCAGTTGATGGCGATCGGATGGAAAGTCTTGCTTCCTCTTTCGATGGCGAACATAATTATAACCGGTGTTCTTTTGGGAGCCGCAGCGGCTCCGTAGCGGGGCGGCGATGTCGCACGCAGGAAACAGAGTTGGAACTTGGATCGGCTGGGTGTTCTTCGCCGATCTAGCGAACGCTTTGGCTCTGACATTCGGCTACATGTTCTCCAAATCCGTGACCATGCAGTATCCGGACAAGGAAAAATGGTTGCCTTATGCGCGTTACCGCGGGCACCATTTCCTGAAGCGCGACGACCAGGGCGAGATTAAATGCGTGGCCTGTGAACTCTGCGCGCGGATCTGTCCCTGCTACTGCATCGAAGTCGTTCCCTACGAAGACGAGAAGGGCAACCGTCGGCCAGCAAAATTTGAGATCGACACGGCCCGATGCCTATTCTGCGGGTTGTGCGAGGACGCTTGCCCAGCGGACGCGATCGCGCTTGGCCAGCAATACGAATTCTCGAGTTTTTCCTCGCCCGACCTGGTGATCGGGCGTGACGATCTGCTTGCCAAGCCGGGCAAAGCGATGACCGGCGGCGGTGTGGTCGCGGCGCACCTGAACACCGACGGGGACGTTCTGGTCGAGACGAGCGAACTGCAGGGGTACAACTGGTGGCGGAATATCCGGCGAACGTGAACGCGCGTCCGCCGCCAAGCCGGAACGCGTAGACAGGAGGCTCAGATGCATATCTGCCAAATTTTGAAAACCAAGTCTCCCAACCTCATCTCGGTTACGCCGGATCAGACGATGGAAGAAGTCCTGCGGCTGTTTCGGGCGAACAATATCGGCTTCGTAGTCGTCAGCCGTTCTCCCGGGGAATGCCTGGGCACAGTGTCAGAGCGGGACTGCTGCTATGCAGTGGCTGAATACGGAACCGGGGCGCCCACTATGCGGGTCGCCGACATCATGAACCGCAATGTGGCGACGTGCTCAACAGAGGATTTGCTGCCCTATGTGATGGCCATCATGACCAATTGGCGCACGCGCCATGTGTTGGTCATGGACGGAGGCGCGCCTGCCGGCGTGGTGAGCATCGGCGACGTAGTCAAGCACCGGCTCGAAGAAGCGCTGCGCAATGAACAGGCACTGCACGACTACATTGCCGGCACCGCCTATCACTGAGGGCGCAAACCGGGGAGCGGGAATTAGGGTGGACTGCCCGGAAGCTCGGCAATGCCTCGGCCGGGATTTTCAGTTGCTGCCCCGGCTCCCGCCGCCGAATCGAAGGCGGCGCGCACCTTTTCAACCTCCACCGGACAAGGGTATTCGCCCTGCCGCATCAGGCTGTTGAGACGCAGGTCTCGGTAATTTTCCGGCACGAACACGAGCCCGCTGGGAAAGTGCCTGTTGATCTTGAGCTGCGCTGTCAGTTCGCCCTGGGTGGATCGCACGACCACGTGATCGCCATCCGCAACACCAAGTTGCGCCGCATCGCGCTCGCTCATCTCGACATATGGCTCGGCAGCAACCGTATTCAGGATCGCGGAGCGTTCAGAAAGATATCCGTTGTGGAACAGGCAGTTGCCGGTAATCAGCATGAGCCGGTCGCCGGCATTCGGAATGGCAGGCGGCGGCGCGAGGAACTCATCAGCCGGCGGTGTCGGCACCGATCGGGTAAATGCTCCGTCAATGCCAAGCCCGTTCAGCGTCAGCCCCTGATAGGCCGGTACCAGTTGGGTCATCTCGTCGAAGATTTCGGCTTGCGTTGACGACCGCAACTGCTGATTTCGAAGCGCCGCGACGAAGTCGAGGATCGCCAGATTGCCCCGCGTCTCGAAGGCGGCTTCGCGGAACTTGCAGACTTTCTGGGTCCGGCCCTCATTGCTGGTGAAGGTACCGGATTCTTCGCCGTAACTCGCTGCGGGCAGCACCACATCGGCAAGCCCCACCGTATCTGTGAGGAATGCGTCCTGTACGATCAGCAGGTCAGCGGCGCCAAGCGCCCGCGTCACGCGTTTCCGGTCGGGGTAGCTCATCACTGGGTCGCTTCCAACGATATAGAGCGCGCCCATCCGCCCGCCATCGCAGATCTCAAGCATGGCCCCGAAATCTGCGCCTGGCTCAGGCGGGATCGCGGTGCCCCAGGCCCGTTCGAGAGTTGCGCGCGCAGCAGCATCGGTGACGGCACGCAGTCCTGGTAGCGCTGCCGGCAGAACCCCCATGTCCCAGGCGCCCAGCTGGTTGGCACGGTCGAACAGGAATTGCATCGCCAGGTCCTTGCCAAGGGCACGGAGGAGCCGCAGCAGCTTGTTGATCTGTTGTAATGCTGCGCGCGCAAGCGTTGATCTCAGGAGGTCGACGCTGACCAGAACGGTGACGCTGCCACTGTCCAGCAGCGCAGCAGCGAGGCGGTCCGCCCCGTCACCATCGGTTGCGCCCAGCCTGCCGGTTGGTGTGCCGATATCCGCGGGAACTTCGCCCGGCACGGCCTGACCGGCCGCCGCAACGAGACCGTCCACGACCGCGGCAAGGCCGGCCGCCTCACCGCCGGGAGGAACGCGAATGACCGCCCGGGCATCGGCGTCCAGACGGGATGGCCGCGCCGAGAGCATAAGCAAGTCGGTCTGCCGTCGCCGCGCGCAGTCGCGCAACAGATATTCGGTGACCGGGTTTTCCTCGGTCACGTTGCCACCGACAACAAGCACGGAGTCGTTGCCGATCACGTCCTGCAATGGCGCCCGTGTGTAGAAACTCGCCAGCAATGGGCCAAGCGCATCGGAAGGTGTGGCCCAACGCGACCCGCAGTCTATGTTGTTGGTGCGGAACACCGTGCGCATCACTTTCTGGAACTGGTAAAGAACCTCGTTGGGAAGGCGCGGCGAGGCCAGCCCGCCCGCGACCTTTCCCTCGACGGCCGAGAACCGCCGCTGCAGATAGTTCCCCGCTTCTTCCCAGGAAACCGGGACGAGGGCGCCATCACGACGGACCATCGGCCGTTTGATCCGGTCCCGGCTCCCGACGAAATCGAGGCCGAAGCGCCCCCGCACGCAAAGGGTTTCGCGGTTGACCCCATGCTCCTGCTTCGAGCGGACCCGCATGAACTCGCCCTTGCGCGTGCCGACGGTCAGCTGGCAGCCAGTGCCGCAATGCGGGCAGATCGTGTCGGTCTCGGCCAGATCCCAGGGCCGCGCCTTGTAGCGATAGGGAAAGCTCATCAGCGCACCGACCGGACAGACCTCGACGCAATTGCCGCATTGGTCGCAACTCGCGAGGCTGCCCTCGAAGCCGGTCACGGCGGTATCCATGCCTTTTTCAACCGTGCCCAAGGCGACGGCGCCGACCACTTCCTCGCACATCCGGACACAACGCTGGCACTGGATACAGCGGTTGACGTTCATGATGATGACCGGGCTGAGGCGGATGTCCTTGGAGTGAAACACACGTTTGGCATCACGGAACTGGCTTTCGCGGGGGCCGTACGCCATCACCAGGTCCTGAAGCTCGCATTCGCCGCCCTTGTCGCAGATCGGGCAATCGAGGGGATGGTTGGCGAGCAGCATGTCGAGCATGGAAGAGCGTGTTTCCTCGATCAGCGGCGTGTTTGCCCGCACCACCATGCCGTCTGTGACCGCGGTCGCGCATGCGGGTTGCAGCCGCCGCTGCCCTTCGATCTCCACCAGGCACATGCGGCAGGAGGCCAGCGCCGGCAGCCGCTTCAGGTAGCAGAAGGTCGGGATGTCGATGCCCAAACGCTCGGCGGCCTGCAGCACGGTCGAGCCTGCCTCCACTTCCAGTGTTTGTTCGTCTATCGTGATGCTAACCATTGCCTTCCTGCGGCCTTCTATTTGCGCTCCTCAGTGAAACGGGCACCTGCCCGCTTCGATATGGGCGACGAATTCATGCTCGAAATGCGTCAGCGCCGCCCGCAGCCCCATGGCCGCACCATCGCCCAGAGCACAGAACGTGTTGCCGAAAATGCCCTTGCAGAGTGCCTGCAGTTGTTCGAGGTCGCCCGGCGCCCCCTGCCCCGCCTCGACCCGGCGTAGCACTTTTACAACCCAGTTGAGCCCTTCGCGGCACGGGGTGCACTTGCCACAGGACTCATGGTGGAAGAATTCGATGATGCGGGTGGCGACCTTGACCATGCAGGTCGAGTCGTCGATTACGATGACCCCGGCCGAACCGAGCATTGAGCCGGCAGCCGCCAGCGAGTCGAAATCCATCCCAACGTCGAGCCCATGCTCCGGGATCACTGGCGCCGAGACGCCGCCTGGGATCACCGCCTTGATCTTGCGTCCAGGCAGCGGCCCGCCGGCGCGGTCCTCGACCAGTTCGCGCAGTGGTATGCCCATCGGCAGCTCGTAAAGGCCCGGTTTCCGCACCTGGCCACTGAGGCAGTAGAGCTTCGGACCGGGACTTTTGTCCGGACCGATGCTGCGGAACCAGTTCGGCCCTCGCGCCACGATATGCGGAACGCAGGCCAATGTTTCGACGTTGTTGATGACGGTCGGGCTGGCGTAGAGGCCTTCGACCGCCGGAAACGGCGGTTTCAAGCGCGGCTGCGCCCGCTTGCCTTCAAGCGAGTCGAGCATCGCTGTCTCCTCGCCGCAGATATAGGCACCGGCACCGCAATGGATATGCACGGCGAAATTGAAATCCGAGCCGAGAATGCGTTTTCCCAGATATCCCTTCGCATGCGCCTCGGCGAGCGCCTCCTCGAGCCGCCGGATCGCCAGCGCGTATTCCCCGCGGATGTAGACATAGGCGGTTTCAGCTCCGATCGCGTAGGCGCCGATGGCCATCCCCTCGATCAACTGGTGCGGATCGCGCTCCATGATGATCCGGTCCTTGAAGGTGCCCGGCTCGCCCTCATCAGCGTTGCAGCACAGGTATTTCGGCTTGCCGACGCGCTTCGGAACGAAGCTCCATTTCATTCCGGTTGGGAATCCGGCCCCGCCGCGACCACGCAGGTTGGATTCTTTGACAAGATCGATGATCTCGTCGGGCGTGTGTTCGCGAAGCGCCTTCGACAGCGCTTGGTAGCCACCGCCGGCCTCGTAGGTCGCGAGCTGATGGCCGTCCGGCACGCCCACATTCCTGAGAAGGACGGGTTCCATCATGACACTACTCTCCCGGCGGTGCTGTGGCGGCGGGATCGGCGCCGATCGCCTGCCCCGCCATCGCCCGCAGCCGTTCCAACAGCGCGTCGATCCGCGCAATGTCGAGGCCGCCGCAATAGTCGTCGCCGACCTGCATCACCGGGGCCATCTCGCAAGCACCGAGGCATTCGACGGTCGAGAGCGTGAATAGCCCATCCAGGGTCGTGCCGTCCTTTTTGATCCCCAGCACCGCTTCCAGGTGCCTCAGCAATTCCTCGGATCCACGCAGCATGCAGGAGACATTGTCGCAGAGTTGCAAGTGGAACATCCCCACCGGCTCGGTGCGGAAGAGCGTGTAGAACGTCGCCAGCTCGTAAACCCAGATCCGCTCGACGCCGAGGATGTCGGCGACCTCTTCCAACACGGGGCCCGGCAGATGGCCATGCTCCTTTTGCGCGATCAGAAGCGCGGGCATGATCGCCGAGCGCTGGTTCGGATAGCGCGCCGCCGCCACTTCGATCTTTTCGCGCATGTTCATCGCGTCCAAATCTCCCGTTACTTGTCCACCTCGGCCATCACCGGGTCGAGGCTGCCCAGAACGGCGATCATGTCGGCCAGGTAATGCGCATTGCTCGTCCCGAACAGGCCCTGGAGGTTGACGAACGACGGTGCCCGCACCTTCATGCGGAACGGTTTTTCCGAGCCGTCGCTGATGATGTAAAACCCGAGTTCGCCCTTTGGCGCCTCGATCGCCGAATAGACCTCGCCCTTCGGCACCTTGAAGCCATACGCCGACAGGTCGAAGTGCTGGATCAGGGCCTCCATCGAGCAATGCACCTTGTCCTTGTCCACCGGGAAAGCGATCGTCGGCATGTCGATCTGGAACGGCCCCTCGGGCATCTGCTCGAGGCATTGTTCGATGATGCGCATACTCTCGCGCATCTCCTCTACCCGACATTGCCAGCGCGCGTAACAATCGCCCTCTTCGCGGGTGATGACGTTGAAGTCGAGACGATCGTAGATCTCGTAAGGCTCGTCGCGGCGGATGTCCCAGTCGACGCCGGAGGCGCGCAGGTTGGGGCCGCTCAGGCCCAAATCGATGCCGTCTTCGGCGGTGATCACGCCGATTCCCTGCGTTCGCTTCAGGAACACCCGGTTGTTCTCGATCAGCCGTTCATAGTCGCGGATCCGGTTCGGGAAGATGTCGCAGAACTCCCTGATCTTGGGGAAAAAACCGTCGGGCAGGTCCTCGCGCACACCGCCGACCCGGCAGAAGGAGGTGTGCATCCGCGCGCCGCTGATCATCTCCAGCAAGTCCATGATCATTTCGCGCTCGCGCATGGCGTAGAGCAACGCGGTCATTGCCCCCAGATCCAGCGGCAGCGCGCCGGTGATCAGGAGATGACCGGAGATCCGCGCCAGTTCGGCCATCAGCACGCGGATATACTGCGCGCGGATCGGCGCTTTGATGCCCAGGAGCTTCTCCACCGCGAGCGCGAATGCCAGGTTGTTTGACGGTGGGCAGACGTAGTCGAGCCGATCGGTCAGCGGAAAAATCTGGGTGTAGGTGAAGCTCTCGGCCAGTTTTTCCGTGCCGCGATGGAGGTAGCCGATATGCGGGTCCACGCGAGCGACATATTCGCCGTCCAGCTCAAGGACGAGCCGCAGCACCCCATGCGTGCTGGGATGTTGTGGGCCGAGATTGAGGAGCACCTCCTTGGTGTCGAGCGCCTCGCCTTCCGGCCTGCTCAGTTCCGTGACTTCGGTCATCTCAAATTCCCGACGTGGAGCGGCCCCCCTTATGGAATGTCCTTGGTCGCGAGGTCGGGCTGTGTCGGCGGCGGGCCTTCGGCGCCAAACGGGTTCAGCTCGTCCTTGTAGCCCCGGAGCGGAAAGTCTTTGCGCTGAGGGAAGCCCTCGAACCCTTCCCACATGTAGATCCGCCGCAAGTCGGGGTGGCCCTCGAACCTTATCCCGTACATGTCCCAGGCTTCGCGCTCATGCCAATTGGCGGTCCGCCAGACGCCCGTCACCGACGGGACCCGCGGCGGATCGTCGAGGCGGCATTTGATGCGTACGCGCCATTTGTTCGGCAGCGAATAGAGGTGGTACACGGCCTCGTAGCGCGGCAACTCGGGGTAATGATCGACGCCGCAAATGTCCGACAGGAAATTGAACCGCAGCGCCGGGTGTTCCTTCAGAAACCGGCAAAGCTCGACGATCATGTCGGGCGGAGCGGCCAAGGCGTGAACGCCATGCGCGAAGCCAAGATCGTCGATCGCGTTGCCGAAGCGCTCCTTGATCAGGATGAGATCGAGGGGTGTCTCCACGCTCATGGCACCGCGATCCGGTCCAGAGGCGTCCCGGCCAGCGCTCGGGATTTCTTGATCTTCTCCTGAAGCAGGAGGATGCCATGCATCAGCGCCTCGGGCCGTGGCGGGCAGCCGGGAACATGCACGTCCACTGGCACGAAGGTCTCCGCTCCCTGCACCACGGCGTAGGTGTTGTAGACCCCGCCCGAGATTGCGCAGGTGCCCATTGCGATAACCCAGCGTGGTTCCGGCATCTGATCATAGAGCCGGCGTACGACGGGCGCGAATTTCCGGGTTATGGTACCGGCGATAATCATCACGTCGGACTGGCGCGGTGATGGCCGGAACACCACGCCGAACCGGTCGAGATCATAGCGGGCGCAACCCGCCGAAATCATCTCGATGGCGCAGCAGGCAATACCGAAGGTCTCGGGCCACAGCGCCGATTTTCGGCTCCAGTTGATAACGCTCTCGGCGGTGGTGAACAGCACGCTGTCGCGGATCGCATTGTTTACGCCTCCCATTCCAGCGCTCCCTTCAGCCAGGCGTAGGCGAAGCCCACAAGAAGCAGCACTATGAAGACGAACATCTCGACATAGCCGACCAGTCCGATGTCTTTCAGCACGACGGCCCAGGGAAAGAGGAACATCGTTTCGACATCGAAGACGACCAACAGGATTGCGAGAACAAAGAACTGCACCCGGAAGCGGCCTCCGGCAGCCTCGCCTGCCGGGTCCATGCCGCATTCGTAGGGCATGTTCTTCGCGGGATAAGGATTGGACGGACGCAGCAGCGAAGAGACAAACAGCGTCGCCCCCGCCACCAGAACAACTCCGGCGACCATGACAAGAACCGGGAGGAACTCCATCGCAGTCATATCGCGTTGCCCCGTTCACCCGCCGAGGGCTTTCCTCAGGCCGCGACCGACCCAATTCGGGACCGGTAATGCGTCGCCCAGGGAAGGGACTTGGGCTATCCTTTCTTGAACTTCCAGTTTATTCCCCCGGGCGGATCATTGCAAATCCAATCAATTAGCCCCCCAAAACCGAATGCTGGGCAAGCCTCAGAAACCACGCCGGGAATAGGCCGATGCCGATGGTGCCGACGGCGGTGAAGGCGAGCGTGACGCGGACCAAGGGCGTCAGTGCCGGCTCGAACGCCCGTTCCGGCTCCCGCATGTAGATCACCATGACGATGCGGATGTAAAAGTAGGCGGCGACGGCGCTCAGCAGCACTGCGATCACCGCCAGCATGACGAAACCGCGCTCAACGAGCGCGACCAGGACGTAGAACTTGGCGAAGAACCCAGCCGTCGGCGGAATACCGGCCAGCGAGAACAGATAGAGCAGCATCAGAAGCGCCAATCCGGGGCGTGACTTGGCGAAACCCGCGTAGTCTTCGATGATCTCGCCCGAGAAATCGCCGTTCCGCATCATGATGACGGTGGCGAAAATGCCGAGATTCATGAAAGAGTAGATCAACAGGTAGAGCATCACGCTGGCGATCCCGTCGGCGCCGCCAGCCACCACGCCGAAAATGGCGAACCCGGCATGGGCGATGCTCGAATAGGCCAGCAGTCGCTTGAAATTATCCTGCACCAGCGCCACGAAACTGCCGAGCGCCATCGTCACCACAGCAAGGACCGCGAGGATAATCCAAACGTCCGAGGTCGCGACCAGCGGATTGAGGAACACCCGCAGGATCACCGCGAACCCCGCCGCCTTGGGGCCTACCGACATGAAGGCCGTGATCGTCGTCGGTGCGCCTTCATAGACGTCCGGGATCCACATGTGAAAAGGCACCGCGCCGACCTTGAAGACCAGCCCCGAGACGATGAAGACCACAGCCAGCAGCAAGCCGGGGTCGAGCGGATCGCCGGTCACCGCCGCAGCCATCGCGTCCAATTGTGTGGTGCCGGTGAGCCCATAGACCAGTGAAACGCCGTACAGGAAAATCCCGGTCGAGACCGAGCCAAGGATCACGTATTTCAGCGCCGCTTCGTTCGACCGCTGCTCTCGCCGCAGGAAGCCGGTCAGCACATAGGTGCAGATCGCCATCAGTTCGACGCCGACATAGACCGACAGGAGGTCGGTCGCCGAGGCCATGATCATCATTCCTGAAAGCGCAAGAAGCAGCAGGACATAGTATTCGCTGCTGCCGATCCCTTCGGTCTCGGCATATCGCCGCGAAAGCAGGAATGTCAGAACGGTGGCGAGGTAGAACACGAATTTGAAGAAGACCGCGAAGCGGTCAGCGATGAACATGCCGGCATAGGCCGGCTGCGCCGCGCCGGCGAGCATGAGTGTCACAGAGGCGGCAATCAGCACGACCGCCACGGAAGCCCAGATGAGGAAAGGTTCCCTTCCCTTCCGCAGAAACTGTCCCAGGATCAGCAGGATGCAGGCCCCCGTGATCACCACGATCTCGGGCAGGCTCGCCAGCACCGACTGGAAGAGCGCGGCGGCGGTCATTGGCCGCTCCCCTTACTGTGCACCTGCATCAGCAGATGCTTCGCGGAGGCATCGATAATGTTGAGAAAGGGTTTCGGATAGAGCCCGACCCAAAGCACGAAGGCGGCCAGGGGCAGGATTGCGACCATCTCGCGGGCATTCACATCGCGTATGCTGAACCGGGCGCCGACGCTGGCCGGGCCAAGCGCGACTTTCCTGTACATGCCAAGCAGATAGGCCGCGCCCAGCAATGCGCCCAAAACAGCGGTCGCGCCGACGGCCAAGTCGGCCGCAAACCCGCCCGACAGCACGAGCAACTCCCCCACGAACGAATTCGTTCCCGGCAGCGCCATCGCCGACAGGACGAACAACGCAAGAAACGCGGTGTAGACCGGCGCCGCCTTCATCAACCCGCCATACTCCGCCATGCTGCGCGTGTGTGTCCGCTCGTAGATCAGACCGACGAGCAGGAACAACGCTCCCGTCGTTACGCCATGATTGAACATTTGCAGGATGCCGCCCTCAAGTCCGCGCAGGTTCAGCGCAAAAATCCCTAACGTCACGAAGCCCATGTGGCTGATGCTCGAATAGGCCACCAGCTTCTTCAGGTCGTCCTGCGCCAACGCAAGCAACCCGCCATAGACGATCGCAAGCGCCGAAAGTGCCATCATCAGCGTCGAATAGTGCACTGACGCTTCAGGCAGCATCGGCAGCGAGAACCGCAGGAATCCGTACGCACCCATTTTCAGGAGTACGCCCGCCAGGATGATACTGCCCGCCGTCGGCGCCTGCACATGGGCATCCGGCAGCCAGGTATGGACCGGAACCATGGGGACCTTGACCGCGAAGGCGATCAGGAAGGCGAAAAACAGCCAGGACTGGACCTGGAACGGCAAATCCTGCGCTGTCAGGGCGAGGATGTCGAAGGTCTTGCCGCCGTGGAAATAGAGCACGATGACACCGATCAGGAATAGGAGGCTTCCCGCCAGCGTGTAGAGGAAGAACTTGAACGCTGCATAGACCCGGCCTTCGCCGCCCCAGACGCCGATGATCAGGTACATCGGGATCAGCATCGCCTCCCAGAAGACGTAGAACAAGAACAGGTCGAGCGCGCAGAACACGCCCAGCATCAACGCCTGCATGGCCAGCAGGCTGACCATGAACTCCTTCACCTTGCGGTCGATCGCGGCCCAGGAGGCAAGCACGCAGATCCAGCCCAACAGCGCAGTCAGGAACACGAAGAGCGCGCTTATTCCGTCGATGCCGAGCGCATATGTGATCCCAAGCGCGGGCACCCAAGGGTGCCTCTCGATGAACTGCATCTCATGGGTAGTAGTGTCAAAGCTGGCCAACATGGCCAAGCAGAGAGCGAGGTCGAGGATGGTGACACCGAGTGCTGTCCACCGCACCGCATCGTCACGGCGCAGAAACATAAGAACCGCTGCCCCGGCGACGGGCGTGAATACGATGAGACTGAGTAGCGGGAATCCCATCGCGCCTCCTACCGCCACGCCACGGCGAAGAGGGCAACGGCTGCGATCACACCGACAATCATCGCCAGCACGTAGTGGGTCACGACGCCGGTCTGGAGCCGACGCAGCGCCGCGCCGCCGCGCAGGATCGAGCGGGCAACGCCGTTCACGATGGCGTCCACGCCGGTGAGATCGATCCGCAGTCCCGCCCGTGCTGCCCCATGCAGGAAGGGCAGCGCCGCGGTCTCGGACACGTCGCTCACCGCCTTCTCGTAGCGCGCCAGCGGTTTCTCGGCGATCCACATGAAGACCCGTGCGCCCTTGCGGTAGAACCAGTCAGTGTCGAGGCTGATCGTATTCTCGGGATCGAGCGCCTTGAGGAACAACACGAACCCCAACGCTGTAAACATCAGCACGCCGAGGCTCTCGGTGACATGGACGCCGGTGTAGGGTTCGAAGTCGACCGGATAGGGCAGCAGCGCATACAGCGCCTGGGGGAACACCCCGATCGCGATGCACAGCACCGCCGCCATGCCCATCGCGACCAGCATGTTGCCGGGCGGTTCGCGCGCCTCCAGCTTCTGATCCGTGCCGAAGAACATATAGTACGGGAGTTTTAGTCCGGTGTGCAGGAATGTCCCCGACGACGCCATCGTCAGCGCCAGCACCACCAGCGCCCGATGGTCCTGCCCGGCGGCGGCCACTACCATCGACTTGGTGACGAAGCCGGAGAAGAATGGAAATGCCGAAATCGCCAAGGCACCGACCATATAGAGCGCCACGGTCATCGGCATGGTTTTGTAGAGCCCACCAAGCTCGGTGAGCTTGCGACGGCCGGTGACGTAGATGACCGCCCCGGCCCCCATGAACAAAAGCGCCTTGTAGAGGATATGCGCGAAGGCATGGCCGGTTGCCCCGTTCACGGCCATCTCTGTGCCGATGCCGATGCCCGCCACCATGTAGCCCACCTGACTGACGATGTGATAGGCCAACAGTCGCCGGCAGTCGTTCTCCAGCACTGCGTAGATGACGCCGTAGAGCGCCATCGCGGTGCCGAGCCAGACCAGAAGCTCGGTGCCCGGAAACGCCCGCGCCAGCACGTAGACGGCGGTCTTGGTGGTGAAAGCGCTCATGAACACCGCCCCGGTGACGGTCGCCTCCGGATAGGCGTCGGTCAGCCAGGCGTTGAGCGGCGGCACCGCCGCGTTGAGCAGGAACCCGGCAAGTATCAGGTAGGCGCCGACGCCCATCCCACCCTCGATCGGACCAAAAAGCAGCGAGCCGGTGGCGAGCCCGTGGAGAATGATGCCGCCGAGCAGGGCAACCCCGCCGGTGATGTGGACCATGAGATAGCGAAAACCGGCGGCGATCGCCTGCCGGCTGCCCTGGGCGAAGACCAGATAGGCAGAGGCAAATGCCATGGCCTCCCAGAACAGGTATAGGGTCAGGTAGTCGCCGGCGAACACCACTCCGAGCGCGCTGCCGACGTAGACGAACGCTGCGACATGCTGGCCGGCGTGAGGCAGGTGCAGCGCGTAGACGGTTCCAATCAGCGCCATGATGGTGAAAACGGTGGCAAAGACGATGCTCAGCTTGTCGACCTTCGCGATCAGGACTTCCTGCCCGATGAATTGCATCTCGCCATAGCTGCCTGGCTGCATTGCAAGCACGGCGAGGATCGCCAGCGCCGGAACCAGCAGCAGATAGGCCTTGCGGATCGACCCATTGAGCAACGGGATCGGCAGCGCGCCGAGAATGAAGATCAGGCTCGGATGGATAAAGTCAATCATAGTAATCCTCGCGCCGCATGAGCCCACACTGGTGGCCGAGGAACTTAGAAACGAAAATCAAAACCATGCAGGAGCCGAAGCCGTAAACGGCAGACCAACCAGGCAGGCGGTCCCACAGGTATTCGGCGTGTTCGCGAGAAACCAGAAAGTCGGCGACGACGATCAGGGCAAGCACCAGATAGAACAATCGGCGGCGCTGCCTGGCATATTCTTCGTCACCAAAGAAGTTGACGACGCGCTTGATCATTTGACCACTCCGTCCGCCAGAGCGAGAAAATAGCCGGGAAAGATGCCCATCAGCACCGAAAGGATGGCGGTTGCGACTAGCGGGATCGTCATCATCGGAATTTCACGGACCGTCGCCGGGCTCTCCTGCACCTCCGTCCCGAAAAAGGCGACATAACTGACGGGCAGGAAGTAGGCGGCGTTCAGGACCGAACTCACCAACAGCACGATCAGGAATGCAATCTCCCCCGCCTCCACAGAGCCCAACGCCAGATACCACTTGCTGACGAAGCCCGCGGTCGGCGGCACCCCGATCATGCTGAGCGAGCCGACAAAGAATGCCCCCATCGTCCAGGGCAGCCTACGGCCGATACCGGCCATGTCGCTGATGTTCCTTTTGCCAGACGCGCAATAGATCGACCCGGCGCAGAAAAAGAGTGTGATTTTCGAGAAGGCATGCGCGGCAATGTGGATAATCCCGCCGACCATTGCGACCGGCGACAACAGAACCACGCCCAGCACGATATAGGACAGTTGGCTCACCGTCGAATAGGCGAGCCTGGCCTTCAGATCGTCCCGGGTCAGGGCGTAGACCGACGCCATCAGGATGGTGAACGAGACCAGATAGGCCGTGGCTGTGCCGAGGCCCAGTTCGCCGACCAGCCCGACACCAAAGACGTGGAACACCACGCGCAGCACGCAGAATACGCCCATCTTGACCACCGCCACCGCATGCAAGAGCGCGCTGACTGGTGTCGGCGCCACCATCGCGGCAGGCAGCCATGCGTGCACCGGCATCACGGCGGCCTTGGCAAAGCCGAAAAGATAGCAGAAATAGACGACCGTCAGCAGCGCCGCCGATGCATCGGCCCCTGCCAGCAGTCCCCCCGCCACAAAGTCCAGCGACCCCGCAATGTGATAGGTCAGCGCCAGCGCGGCAAGCAGCACGCTTTTCGACGCGCCCATCAGATAGACGAGATACTTACGGCTGCCCTTCCATCCCTCTTCGTCCTCGTGGTGGTAGACGAGCGGATAGGTAACGAGGCTGAGTACCTCGTAGAAGATCACCAGCGTAAACAGATTGGCGGCGAAGGCGCCCCCGACGGCCGCTGCCAGGCTGGTGGCGAAACAGGCGAAGAACCGGGTCTGCGCATGCTCTTTCAGGTGCCGCATGTAGCCGATGGAATAGATCGCCGCCACGATCCATAGAAGTGACGATACTGTGGCAAAGACCATGCCGAGCGCATCGACGCGGAAAGCGAAGTCGATCCCCGGTAGTATCTCGAAAAGGCGCAAATCGACGGTCCCGCCCGCCAGTACTGTGGGCGCCATCGATGCGACAATCGCGAACAGGGCGATCGCGGCCAACGGCGAGACGATGTCGCGGAGTTTCTCGCGGTTGTTGAGAAGGACAACGGCCAGGGCCGCCAGAGCCGGGACGGCGACGGCAAGCAGCGGCCGGATCGTTGTCTCCGGGTCCAAGCCGCTATCCTTTCATCATGGTCACATCGTCGACCTTGAGGGTGGATTTGTTCCTCACAAGGGCGACTAAGATGCCCAGGGCGACGGCGACCTCCGCCGCAGTGATTGCGATGACGAAGATCGCGAAGATCTGCCCGCGGAAATCGCCGTACTGACGGCCGAAAGCGATGAAGTTGATGTTGACCGAATTGAGCAGCAGCTCCAGCGACATCAGCACAACCAGAATATTGCGTCTGAGCAAGACGCCCGCTGCTCCGATCACGAACAGGGCCACTCCGAGCAAAATATACCACCAGAGCGGAACCATTACCCCGACTCCTTCCGCGCCAGCACGATGGCGCCCACCAGGGCCGCCAGCAGGATCACGGAGGCGGCTTCAAACGGCAGGAGATAGTCGGAGAAAAGCGTCGTGCTGAGCTGTCTGATCGCGTCGCCATCGCGCGTCGCGACCGGTTCGACGACGGAAAAGCGGTCGCTCCGGAGCACCAGCACGAGCATCTCGATGCCGAGCAGGACGAGCAGCACGAGAGTTGGAAGGCTACCGCCGGGCAAGAACCGCTGCAAGACGGCTTCGCGCACGTCGATCATCATGATCACGAATAGGAACAGCACCATGATCGCGCCGACATAGACGAAAATCTGGATGACGGCGAGCAGCGGCGCCTCGAGCATGATGAAGATTGCGGAGATCTGCAGAAAACAAGCCATCAACGCCAATGCGCTGTGAACCGGATTCCGCGCCACGACGACCATCAGGGCCGCGACCACGGCCACCGTAGCGAACAGAAGAAAGAACCCCTGATCCATCGACGCCGCCCCTCGGGCGCGAACTGTCACTCGGCGAGACGGCCGGATTGGAGTAGCGCCGCACTTCAGATGCGTTCACAAATTGTGCCCTAGTATCGGATTTTTCACAAGATTATTGTCGGCGGCCGAGCGGGCTGCGCTGGTGCGGTCGTGGCGCGACAGCTTCCGAGGGCGTTAAGAAGCACCGGAAAACTGCACCGGAAGCGGCTAGAGGGCGACCCTTCGGAGAGGATAGTGCGCTAAGGGCATCGTAGAAGTGCCTAAGCCGCAATCGGCGTTTCATGCAGATGCCGCCATCGAAGCGAGCCATCCGCTGAAGTTTCCAAAACGACGGTCGAGCGTCTTGCGGTTTGAACCCCACCGGCATCCGCGTGCGTCTCGCGATAGGTGATGCAGGCTCCGCCCGACCATTCATGACTGATCTGCATCTCGTCGACCGTGATCCGCAGGCCCGGGCGTTTCCCGTGCAGGCGTCCGAACAATTCACCCAATCCCTCATTGCCGAGAGCGGTCCCTTGCATGGAAATCATGCGAAACTCAGGCGAGAAGCGTTCGAGCAGTTGCACCAGATCGGCAGGCCGAGCCGCCCCGATGAACCAGCGTTCGATCGTGACGTGCACATCGACAATCTCACGGAAGAATCTTTCAGTATCGGTCATGTTCGGCTCCTTGTCGGACATTGTGAAAGAATGGGCTCCGCGCGCTAATCGGCTCGCCGCAGGCGCAGAACGAAGGGCAGCGGAAACATGATCAGAACGGCAGCGATCACAAAACAGTAGCGGTAAGGCAGAGCGTCGTCCGCGCCGCCGCTCGTCGCGAGGAAAAGCCCCAGCAAGCCTCCCAGCACACTCGCACCGAGCGAGAAACTGAGCTGACGGTTGATGTTCCACAGCGCACTTGCCTCTGCCATCCGTTCCGTTCGAACCGCCGTAAAGGCTGCCGTCTGGGCCGTGCTCGTGCAAAGGCTCGCTCCGAAGCCCATTGCAACAAATGACGCGATCCTGACGGTGAACATTGTGGCGAATGGTGTGGCCAACAGCAGCACGCCAGCGCAGGTGACAGTCATGCCGACGAGAAAGAGCGAACGCGGGCCTCGGGACGCAAACAGCCGCCGCGTGGACATGATGGCAACGAAGGATGCGGCTGCCCATGGGAGCATAAGCATTCCCGTCTGCGTGGCCGTCAGACCAAGGCGGTCCTGCAAGTACAGGGAGGCGATCAGGTTTACGCCCGTGAAAACGCCAGGCACACACAGGTAGATGATGCTGCCAGTCCTGAGCATCGGATCGGAGAGCAGACGCAGATCAATCAGCGGTTCGCGCGAACGCAGCGCATGGCGGACATAGGCAGCGCCCGCGACAATCGCCAAGGCAAGGACAATCGCGGCATGAACGCCGCTTCCCGTCTGGCTAATGAGCGTCAGGCCAAGCGCAAGGCAACACAGGGTGATGGCGCTTAGCAGGAAACCTCGAATGTCGAGCGCCGGCTTCGTTTCCGCCAACCGATCGACCGGCGCCCAGGCAAGGGCCAATGCTGCTATCGCCGCTGCCAGTGGCGCAACGCCGATAAACACCCAGCGCCAGGACACATGATCGGCCGCGATCCCGCCGACAGCGGGTGAAAGCGCCGGCACCAGCAGCGCAACCGTCATGACCACGGCCGTCAGATGGGCGCGGTCTTCCGGCGGATAGGCGCGATAGGCCATGCCCTGGCCGACCGGCACGAGCAGTCCGCCGCCGAGACCCTGAACGAGCCGACAGGCGAGAAGCGTCGCAATCCCAGTGGCCGTACCCCCGCCGAAGCTTCCGACGGCCAAAATGAGCAGGGAGGCAATGAACACGCGGCGTTCGCCGATCCGGCGCGCAAGCCAGCTCCCCAGCGGAATGGCGACAGTCAGGCCGAGCATGTAGATCGTGCCGACCCAGGCGAGTTGCACCACCGATGCGCTCAGCTCCCGTTGCAACGCCGGCAGGGCGGTATTGAAGATGAACATACTTGCGAGATCGACGGCGAAACCGAGAAGATAGAGGGTGGCAATTCGGGAGCGGGCGGACAACGGTAAAACCCTCGATAGGAATGACGCCCGCAGGGTATTCCCTTTCATATCATCGAATAAGACGATACAATTCGACAACACTTGTCGATTTGATTTACCAATTGGAGTGCCTGATGGCGGTGAGTCTTGATCGCCTGACTGTTTTCCGAGCCGTCGTGCAAACAGGATCGTTCACAGCGGCTGCCAAGCAACTCAATCAGGCCAGAGCCGCAGTCAGTTTCAACGTCAAGCAGCTCGAAAGCGAATTGGGCGTCACGCTCCTTTATCGCACCACGCGCAGTCTTGCTCTTACCGATGCCGGCGAACGATTCTATGCACGCTGCCTGCGCATTCTCACGGAAGCCGATGAGGCGATTGCCGAAGCGCGCACGGAGCAAACGGTGCTGACCGGCAGCTTGCGCCTGACATCGACTGTTGAATATGGCGTTGCGGTGATCGCTCCAGCACTTCAGAAATTCACCACGCTGCATCCAGACCTCGACGTTCAGTTCGAAGCCTATCCGACGAATGTCGACCTCCTGCGCGACCGCTTTGACGTCGCCATCCGGCTGGGGCGCAACGAGCAATTCCAGACGTCGCCATATGCTGGTGTGCACCTGGGAACGTATCAGCTCAGGCCAGTCGCGTCGCCGGATATCCTCGCCCGCGTTGATGGAACTGTCGTTGGTACGCCCGAGATGCTGAGCGCGCTGCCGCACATCATCAATGCCACCGTCGACCATGTGAAGAGCTGGAGAATGTTCGACGAAGACGGGTGCGAATGCGCGTTCGAGGTGCCTCCTCAGTCCCGGCTACGTGCCAACAACGCATCGGTTGTCAAGGCGCTGGCAGTTGCCGGCACAGGCGTTGCACTTCTGCCTGACTGGTTCGTCGCACCAGAACTCGCCAAGGGCACGTTGGCCGACGCCCTGCCGTCCTATCGCTTCCCCGATCACCAGATTTACGCGATGCACCTGCCCATGCAGATGGTGCCGCAGAAAATCCGGGCCTGGCTGCGTTTCCTCAAGGATTATGTCCGTCGTTAATTTCCTGGCACGGCAAGGCGGACTTCTGCCCGGAAGTTCCCGACGTTGGCAATCGTCCGGCCCCGACGGTCACGGTAGCGGACAAGATACGGAGGATCGGTCAGGATGAAATCCACCGCCCCGCCCGGAAGGCGCTGAATCAAGGAGATGCAGTCGCCATAGAGGACAGTGTTGCAAACGGGGCGCATTACGCGTCGTCCTGTTTCCAGCAGCAAGCCATGCTCTGATGCTTCGGCTTTCAACCCAGTGGCCTGTGCCTTCTGGGCCTCACGTTACTCCGGCCCTGCTGGTCTCCCATATCGCTCACAGTCGCCGCTCAAGGACCTCAACCGTAATGTCCTGCCCGCGATAGAAAACACCCAAAAACCAAAACGTGCACCTCTTCGACTACAAAGGCGATGCTCACGCTCCGGCGGTAACCGATAATCCGAAGACCAGGAACAAGGCCAGTCCTCACGGTTCCCCGCTTGGGGAACGTTGCCAGTTCCGCAATGAACTGGCGTATACCGCTGATATAATTCCAAGCCATAACGGGCCCGGCTTTTTCGCCGCTGGCGAGCCAAGCGGGCGCTGCGAACCGGCAAGCGGTTCGTCGGACAACCCCTTCGGGTGTCTCGACGAGGCTCTAGAGCCTCGTTTCCGAGGTAGAGCGGCGGCTCCGCCGCTGTCTTCCCTTACGATCGCGATTAGCCCGACGGTGTAATGGCCTCATAAATCCCCGGACATGATCTCCCAATTAGTAAGTGAGCGAGGTAATGTGCCCCTATGACCAGCCGAAGGCGATCAATCGTCGAAAGGGCACATCAACGTGCGGACAAATTAGCGCTTACAAATGAGGGGCCAGTTTTGTGCTACCTGTGTGCTAGGTCATTTTGAACGCAAAAGGGCTCCGAGTTACCTCTGAGCCAACTGATATTTCTTGTAAATTTTGGTTGCGGGGGCCTGATCACACCGAGAATTGTAATCCGTCTGCCGCTCGAACTTCGCCATGGGTTGAATCGCGGATCATGCACCGGAGGAATGCGCCGCCGTCCGAGTGGCGCAAGGAGACGGACGCATATGTCACGCGGCTCGCGCAAACCGAACATTGCGCTCAAGGCCTGCCATCGGCAGGAGGAACATTCGGCGCTTGCGCCCAACGCGTTGAATGCACTGCATCTGGGAGCGGTCTTCATCGCCGCCCTCCGGACCCGCAAGGCAGCCTTTCGGTTAGCGGCGGGCAGATTACGCACCGCGCTTGATATCGTCCCAAACCTTTGAGAAATCGATTTCGAGATCCGCAACATCGCCGAAGACGACCGAGAGGACCATGAGGCCGATGCCGTGGCAATCCCCGCGGTGGGCTTAAGCTTAGGCGGAGGACAATTCCCCTCCTTGGAGCCGTCGCGGTATCCACGCACCTCAAGGATGTTATGGCCAAACGCACGTACCGCAGGATCTGTTCCGATGTTAACAGTTACGCACTTGTCGCGGCGTTCGTGTGGGAATTTACTGTATATAGTGCGGGATCGTTGGCCGGCGCATTGACGCGCAGCCACAGGAGGAATCGGATATGCGCGGTTCGGTGTTTCTGTTGATGACGGTGGCGCTTTTTGCAGGACCGGTCGCGGCCGATCCCGCGGTTTTAACGGCGAATGTCAATTTTCGAGAGGGCCCGGGGACGGGCTTTGCAACATTTGAAACGATCAAGGAAGGCACGCAGGTAGACCTAATCGAGTGCGACGCCAGCGGTGCCTGGTGCGCCGTGCGCCATGACAGCAAGACGGGGTTCGTCAGCGGCAAATACCTCGACGAAGTCGAGGCCGACAAACCGCGCTGGCCGCGTACCTACACCATGGAATCCGGCGGGGAGATGACCCTCTATCAGCCACAAATCACCGACTGGGAGAATTTTACCACGATTTCAGCGCTGATCGCCGCCGAATACCGTGCGTCCAAGGAAACCACCCCGATTTTTGGCATCATCGGGGTCAGCGGCCAGACGGTTTCCGATAACGATACCGACGACGTTGTCATCCGCGATGTCAACGTCACGGAGATCAATTTTTCGACACTCAACCGCCCGCGCCTCGCCGAACTATCGCTGGAGGTGGGAAAACTAATGCCCACCGGCACGCTGACGCTCAGCGAGGAGCGGCTGGCGGCGAGCCTCGCCGACTACAAGCGCGTCGATGACGTCCAAGGCCTGAAGGCCGACCCGCCTCCGATTTTCAGTAGCAAGACGCCCGCAATCCTCGTGCAGACGATTGGCAAGCCCGTTTTCTCGCCCATAAAGGGCGTCGAAGGGCTGCGTTTCGCGGTCAACACCAACTGGGACCTTCTCAGGACGGACGCGGACAACACATACTATCTGCGCAACGAAAAATCCTGGCTGACCTCGAAGGATCTGGACCAAAACTGGACGGTCGCCACCACTCTGCCGCCGGTTCTGTCGAGGTTGCCTGACGACGAGAACTGGAAGGATGCACACGCGGGGATCCCGCCCCAACCGTTCGAAGGCGGACAGTCGCCGAAGGTGGTCTATTCCGACAAGCCAGCCGAGCTCATCCAGTTCTCAGGAGAGCCGGCACTCGTGTCGGTTCCGGGCACGGGGCTGAAATGGGCCTCGAACAGCGAGAATGACGTTTTCTACCGCGACGCCGATGCGCGCTGGTATGTGCTTCTCTCCGGCCGCTGGTTCTCGTCCTCCGCGCTTGACGGCCCCTGGACCTTCGCCACGCCGACCTTGCCGACTGACTTCCAGAACATACCGGACGATGTACCCTATTACACGGTTCGCTCCTCGGTACCGGGAACCTCCGAGAACGCCGAGGCCCGGTTGAGGGCCAGCATTCCGAGGATGGCGCGTGTCGCGCTCGACGGATCGGTCAAGGTCGATGTCGCCTACAGCGGCGAGCCAAAGTTCGTGCCGATTGAAGGCACTGAGATGTCCTACGCGGTCAACACCAACGAACTGGTGATCAAGGTCAAGGACAAGTATTTCGTTCTCAAGGACGGCATATGGTTTGTCGGCGATACCGCGACCGGCCCGTTCGTGGTGGCGCAGGCGGTTCCCGACGAAGTCTACACCATCCCGCCGTCCTCACCGGTGTACAACGCCACCTATGTGCACATCTACAACACCGAGAATGAGGCTGTCTGGTACGGTTATACCATGGGCTATCTTGGGGGCTATTTGGCCTGGGACAGTTATGTCTATGGCACCGGCTGGTATTATGACGACTACTGGGATACGGACTGGGAGGACGGCAACTGGCCCTATTATCCCCCGCCGATAACCTACGGGGCCGACGTGTTCTACAATCCGGCTATCGGGGCATTCGGCCGCTACGGCTACGCCTATGGTCCCTATCGCGGGATCGTCGGCGGGGCGGCCTACAATCCGCGAACGGGAACCTATGTTCGCGGCGGCGCGGTCGCCGGACCAGCGGGCGAACGCGGGTTTGTCGCGGCTTACAACCCGCGCAACGGGAACGCCGCGGTCGTCCGGGGCGGAGAGAATGTCTACGGCTCGTGGGGATCGGTGAGCGTGAAGAAGGGCGCAAACTACGCCCGCGTCAGCGGTGGCTCCACGGGGGACTCCGGGGCGGTGCGCTGGCGCAGCTCCGAGGGCAACCGTGGCTTCGTCGCCGGTGAAAAAGGTGGTGACCTCTACGCCGGCCGCGACGGCAGCGTTTATCGCCGCCAGGACGGGCAGTGGCAGAAGCACACCGACGGCGCATGGACGCCGGTGGAGAAGCCTTCCAGCGAAAACCTGAAGAAGCCCGGCGAAAATTTCGCCGCCAAACATCCCGACGCTCTTAACAAGATTCAGCAGCGGCCGAACGCCGGTTCTCGGCCCGCCAACAGACCGGCGAAACGACCAAGCGCGGGTCGGACTCGAGACCGTGCGCCCGACCATCTCGCCATTGACCGCGCCGGACGTCAGATGGGAAATCAACGGTCTCACCAGTTCGAAATGTACAATCGGTCGTACTCGGGAAGCTTCGACCGGTTTGAAGGAAGTGGCCGCGGCGGTAATCCGAGTTTCAGTGGCGGCGGTGGAGGTAGGAGCTTCAGCGGTGGCGGTGGCCGTGGCGGGGCTGCCATCCGGGGCGGTGGTGGTGGCCGTGGTGGGGGTGGCCGTGGTGGTGGTGGCCGGAGGTGATGGCGCGGAAACGGCAATATTGTCGGCTGTGGAAGGTCGCGGCGCTCAGACATGGAACTTTTACGGGAGATAACAGCGGCTTACCTCATGAAAGGAACAGCGCGTGAAATACATTTACTCCCAGATCGACATGAAGGAGCGCCGCAAGATCGTCCCTCTGTTGCCGACACCGTCAGTCAGCCACTGCTGCCGAAGCCAAAAGTAAACAGATTGCAGGCGACGTCCTCTCGCTCAGCCGTGAAACTGTCGAGCATTTGTTTATGGCCACTGGCAGCATTAATTACACCCGAAAATGCAGGCCCTGACGTGTCCGTACACGTGTCGCTTTGCAGGGTGGCAGTTCACTAAGCGAAGGGCAAAAAGTGAGCTAGGACGTAGACCAGGATCGCACGACCGGGAAATCGAAAGTAGAAAAAGTTCGCGTGCTTTGAGTGAGTTTGTTCAATTTGTAGAGCGGCCGCCCATGCAGGCCGATTCTTGGACCCTGAAATCCTTGGTCTCGCGTAACCAGTCGGCGCGGATTCATTCGTCCACGTAACTGTTGCTATCCAAAGCGACGGCTACCATTCACATTTTTCCCGACGATCTCCCTTATAATGGTCAGGGTTTCCTTTGCAGCTTCTTTTGGCGGCAGGGACGTATCTGAGACGTTGCTCACGAGTTTCGTGATGTCATGATCAATTTTCTTCTCGGACCATTGCTTGCCTTTGGCGACGGTGATGTAGACCGAGTAGGCGTGATGCATGGTTCCAGGTCGTTCACCGATGATGTGGAGGATTCCTCTGAAACTGTTGGGATCAGCATTTTCGAAAAGCAATTCGCCGATCCGGTAGCCGGCTCGCACTCTTCCACTGGTCACCACGATGTTCTTGTCGCTCATCGTGACATCGGCCCCGGCAAGCAGCCGACGTACTTCCTCAAGATAAGGGACAAGGTGTCCGTCGTCCATGATGGCCTTGGCATTGAGACCGTCAGAGATGACGATCTGACCTTTGGGCATATCGTTTCCCCAAGAGTCTTTTATTCTTGCGATATCTCCTATTGCTTCCGGGCTCAGCAATTCACCCGTGCTCGGGTGGGCGATAAAGTCATTTCGGTCCTTCGATAAGGTGTGGACGGGTACGACATCAGGCACTGCAGCGATAAACTCCGACGTGAGTTCGGCCCAGAGAGACTGCTTGGCGTCGTCGTACAGCCCCTTCACTTTGACTGCGAGCTCTGGATTAAGATCCCAGATATTCGCACCGTGCCCCGAAGCGAGGTCGACACCTCTCTCTTCAACTTCCAGCATTTTCTGTCGGCCTTCCGCGTAGATCGCATCCTTGGACCTACCATCTCCCTTTGCGAGGCGGTACTGATAGTACACCCAGAGAGGATCTCCATAGTTCGCAGTGTAGCTGTTGTTCTCGCCAACAATTCCTAACCGCTTGTAGAAATCCCATATTGCATCATTGACCTTGAAGCCAAACTTTTCCCTCAGTCGCACGTGGTCTTGGAACGACGTGGTGAGGTAGCTCAACATCGGGTCGTTTTTGGTAGGCAGCGCAATCAGATAAGCGGGATTGGCCGGCAATATCTGATCCTGGCACCAATCCAGATCGTCAAGGCTGACCGACATATGCAGGGTAGTGCAGATATCCAAGCCGATGGATAGCCCATGGAGCTTGCCCATCACCAAATCTTCGAGGCAACATCTCACTAATTGTTCGCGGCTTTTGAAAACCTCTGGCCCAATGAATCCGGCAACATCGTTGACATGCAGCCAAGCGCCCTCGGGCTGCACCTTCGCAAGTTCCATCCCCACCGCTCTGCTGAATCCGTATTTTCGGGATTCGAGCACCATCATGTCGACACCGTTTGCCGCCGCGTTGGTGAACTCCGAGCCCTGCCCAGTTTCGAAGTAGAGGCCATATCTTTCCCCCTTCTTCGCACGCGCATAATTCAGGATCTTCTCATTCGTAATATCAAAGATCTTGTTGCAGACATCTGTCCCAGCAAGGCTCTGGAACATCGTGGAAACGGTTCCTGGGAAACGCTCGCCGACTTCGGCCTGGACATCAATGTGCGCTAGCACACACCAAGGGATCACTTCCTCCAGCTTGAAAGTGTCGACAATATCCTTAAGCGCGCTTTCAACCGCGACGACGCTCCCTACCGTGCTGTCCACCGGATTGGTGCCGATGACAATGTCGCCGGTTGCATAGGAGAAGGCATCGAAGACCTGCCAGACGATATCATCGGGATGGTCTGTGGGAGAATTCGGCTGGATCCGTGCGCCCATGTATCCCTTTTCCCCCATTTTGGTGCCCGGCATCGGATTGAAAATCTTCTGACTGAGGGAGATGAGGTCTTCATTGCTCATCAGTTTCGGTACAAAGCCGATTGTATCGCTGGTTAGGCCATTCATGATGCCCTTTATTTCATTCTCTGGTGCCGCCAGAAGGAAATCCTTCAGTTGGCCCATTGTCCAATCTTTCACCTTTTCATATTGGGGTTGGTCCGTGGTCTCCCAGATCAATTTTTGTAAATTGTCCTCAAACAATGGGCGCTCGTAGAGGTCCTTAATCGTCGTATTAGCCAACAGGGCGCGGGCGTTCCTACGTGTTGTCTCATCTGCGGCTCCCACTCCAATTGCTTGATCTCCCTCCTTGAACTCATTAGCCGCGCCTATCACCTGCTGGTAAGCTGCTTGATCAAAACCGCCTTTAACGCTGTTGAGATATCCAAAGACGTCCTCGCCCTGCTTTACCTCTTTGATCGCAAGGAGGCCTCCGCCGTTTGCTGATCTGGCCACACGAATGTTGCTTGCGACCGTGGCAATTCCTGTCATCACCAGGAGGTCTCTTCTGGAAAGCTCGTTATAGCGAATAGACAATAAGCCCTTCCTCATGGCCATTTCCTTTCTGCACAAGGTCCGGTGCACCCGCCACTCGGCTAGACGGCGCATGCGTAAATCTACTGTCTGCTGTCTTCACCAGAATTGATTGGAAGTCATTTCGACCAGAAATTGCGGCCGATCTGCGCCAGTGCGACGTCGCTGGCAGCAGCCCGCATCGCATGTTTCTTGTTGCCTTCGTCCAACCGGCATTGGCTTTTGATGTGCAGAACCTGGTCGTCGGAACGGACTACACCAGCCGCATTGAACTCACAGCGAATTCTGCTGAGTTTGGCGAGGTCGTCTGAATATGCTTTGGCACTTTCGCCCACAAGCCCGAGCCTCTTCGCCGCCCAAATGCCGACGAGCTTGTTTCGGCGTACCATTCTGAACATGTCTTCATGGTGGCTGTTCATTGAAACCCCCGCGAATGCCATCGGAAATTCAACGAGAGTGATTATCAGCGCTTGCATTTGCATTGTCAAAGCAAGCCCCAGCGAAGCCTGCGCGCCGAAGCCCTACCACCTGTGGCTCGCACCGACGCATAATCTCCCAGACCAGTCCGGTTCTATAGCTTTTCAACCATCAGGACGACGGGACTTTGGTCGATGCGGTAGTGATAGGCACCCACCTGTCTTCTGCACAGCATAGGTCTGGTTGAACGACGGTTAGGGCCCGTAGGGACGCGTCGTGCCGAGGTGGAATGCGGCAAGCGTCTCGAGAGTGGGGACATCGCCAAAACAAGCACAACATCCGGGTCGCGTCCCTTGTCGTTGCTTGCCCACTCCCAGTGCCGCCTTGTGGTCAGATATGGGAAATAAAGAAGTAGTTCGGCAGATATTTCTGACCAACCAGAAAGGTAATTCGAAGCGCGCCAGTATGCGTTTGCCTGACGGTTTTTCGTCGAGCCTCCAATTTCAAAGACTTCGCTGTAACGAGTTCTGCCGTAATGCAAGCTGCTACAATCTCATGACGATGCGACCGTCAATCTTGCCCGCTTCCATCCGATGAAAGATATCGTTGATGCTCTCCAGGGGCTCCCACGAAAAATGGGGCGTTACCTTGCCTTCCGCCGCGAACTGAAGCGATTCCTCCAGGTCCTGGCGGGTACCCACGATCGATCCGCGCACGGTAATACGTTTCAGGACTGTTTCGAACACAGGCAGGGAAATTTGCCCAGGAGGGAGGCCGACGAGGGCCATCGTGCCCTTCGACCGCATGAACCCGAAACCCTGTTCCATCGCGGCGGGAGAAACGGCCGTCACCAGCGCTCCATGAACGCCGCCATTCGTGGCCTTGTGCACCTGTTCAATGGCATCGTCTGCCTTGCCGTTGATCGTGATGTCGGCACCAAGTTGTTTGGCCAAGGCCAGCTTTTCTTCGAATATGTCAGCGGCGACAACCTTCATGCCCATCGCCTTCGCGTACTGAACGGCCATGTGGCCCAGACCGCCAACACCCGAGATGGCCACCCATTCACCAGGGCGGACTTCCGTTTCCTTGAGGCCTTTATAAACAGTGACACCAGCGCAGAGAACGGGCGCAGCGGGCCCGAACTCCAACCCATCGGGAATGTTGCCGACGAAGTCGGGATCCGCCAGTCCGAATTCAGCGAAGGTTCCGTTGACCGAGTATCCGGTGTTCGATTGCGAGGCGCAAAGAGTTTCCCAACCAGTCCGGCAATAAGGGCAATAGCCGCAAGCAGAGTGAAGCCATGGCACCCCCACCCTGTCGCCTTCCCTCACCCTTTTCACACCCGCGCCGATGGCCGAGACATAGCCGACACCCTCATGTCCCGGAATGAAGGGGGGTGTCGGCTTCACTGGCCAATCGCCGTTTACCGCGTGCAAATCGGTATGGCACACACCGGTGGCTTCATATTTCACCAGTATCTGTCCCGGTCGCGGAGTCGGAACCTCCATCTCCTCGATGGTTAGCGGAGCGCGGAACTGTCGAACGACAGCCGCCTTCATCGTCTGTGCCATTTCCGTTATCCTCCATGTCGCATGTATTGAGAGACGCCTTTGCAGGCAGCATAATAATGAAGTATCAATCGGGTGAGACAGACTAAAGCGGTCGCATCTCGAGGATCGGCGATGTGGGCGTGCGAACCGCGCTCTCCGAGGCGGCCAACGTCATTTTGACCCGGGCGGTCAAAGGCTCGGATCTTAAGAGTTGGGCACTGGCGGTCGCCAGACGTGCGGGGCCTAGACGGGCGCGTGTTGCGCTGGCCCGCCAGCTGGCGGGGGTGTTGCATTTGCAAGTTCACAGTAAACCTGCTGAAAGGCTTCGACAACCGCTCTTCGCCGGCTAGCGCCGCGGCCTTTGTAGCAAGGCCAGACGCAACTTGCAGATGAGGCCTATTTCTTCAGGTCGCCCCACCCCCAACCTTGCATGTTCATGCCCGATGATCCAAGCAACTCCCGTTGACGCATGTGTATGCGGTTTACGCGCCTCGCATTCATTTCTCCTTGAAGGTCCGTGTTTTCCTGGTCTTCGTTTTGGGCGAGCTTGGCGGTTAGTTGCGTTTGTCTTGCAGAACGCCAAAAGCCCGCGGACATTACTGTCTCGCGGGCTTTTGGCCTAATCGCACCGAGACTTGCAATCCAAGCGCCATGCCTGAGCTTTACGCAACCATTCCGTTATACGGTCCAGCGGGTCATTCGCTTCGTCACGCTATCGGTGCGGCTCTTCCGGCGCTGTCGCGTGCGGTTCAGATCGTTTCGATGAGAACGCGGTTGCCTAGCCCTTGTCCATCGCAGACTGCAAGGTTGCTCGCATCTCGTTGGCAACGTCTTTTAGGACTGCGGTGAATTTTTCCGCGACTGCCGAACCCGTTTTTCGGGCCGGACGCCAGACGGCGAGCGCGTAGGGGACGCCGACGCTGAACCTTCGCAGGACCACGCCCTTGCCCAAATGGTTCGCGGCGGTCAGCGGATTGATGATTGACACGCCCACTCCGGCTGAAACCATTGAACAGACGCTTGCCGCCGTCGTCGTTTCAACCGCGTAGCTACGCGAGATGCCCGCTGCAAAGAAGATGTCGTCCAGTTTCCGTCTATACGGGTCATCCTGCGAAAAATAGACGAACGGGACACTATCGAAATCGGCAGGCTCGAGAACCGGTTTGGACGAAAGCGGATGACCAATCGGCAAGACGCAGACCAGGTCGCCAACTTCGATGCGCTGCGAGATAACCCCCTGATGTTCGAACCGGCCTTCAGTCACCCCCAGGTCAAACACGGTCGTGGCCATCTCATGCTGCAGCGACAATTCCTCGAGGGAATGAAGGGACAAATGAACCGCGGGGCGATGCTTCAGGAGTCGTTGCGCCACACGGGGCAGGATCGCCTCCGCATAGGCGGGGATGGTCGCGACCCGGCAGTTCGCGGCATTGTGTGTTCGGATCGCGGACGCGGCCCGACTGATTTCTTCCATGCCTACGAAGGCGCGGCGCACGACTTCATGCAGCAGCAGCGCCTGGTTCGTCGGTGTCAGGCGCTTGCCGAAGCGCAAGAACAGCTCGAATCCGATCCGCTGTTCCATATCCCGCAACTCGCGGCTTATCGTTGGTTGCGACGTCCCCAAGGCCGCCGCAGCCGCGGTCATGCTCTTGTTGATCATGATGGCGTTAAAAATCTCCATCTGACGCTGATTGAGCCGCATCGTTCCGTTCTTTCTCTTTCCCGCCTCGGAGATGCCACCGTTCCCGTCGTTGACCGGTCGAGGTTCCAGCAACTTGCATATCAAATCTGAATAAGACGGCCTTAGCAATTATTTCCCAAGCATCGTGAGGTCTGGAATCATCTGCTCATTAGGAACCGCTGATGCAATTATTCGTGATGGGCTGATGACAAAACATACGGAATCCCCGAATCGCCTGGGAAAAGACCGGGACTGGCTCGTCTATCAGGCTGGCGGCCTGCATATCGAGGATGTCTGTCTAAGCGCCGTGGCAAGGGCCGTGCCGACCCCTTTCTACTGCTATTCCGCAGATGCCATCCGATCGGCGTACAAGTATCTCGCGTCTGCCGTTAACCCGATCGGCGTTTCGATCTGTTTCGCGGTCAAGGCCAACAGCAACATCGCCGTGCTTGGCTTGCTCGCCGAACTTGGTTGCGGCATGGACATCGTTTCCGGCGGAGAGCTTGAGCGCGCCCTCGCCGCGGGAGTGCCGGCATCCAAGATCATCTTCTCCGGGGTTGGAAAGACGCGCGCCGAGATTGCCCGCGCAGTTGAGGTCGGCATCCACCAGATCAACGTCGAGTCGGCAGCTGAAATCACCGCAGTGGCCGAGGTTGCTCGAGGACTTGGCCAGCGCGCGCCGATCACGCTTCGCGTGAATCCCGACGTCGATGCAAAGACACACGCAAAAATCACGACGGCAACCAAGGACAGCAAGTTCGGAATCCCGATCGGCGATGTAGCCGACCTCTATGCCGAGGCAGCGGCGATGCCGGAACTCGAGGTGCTGGGCGTCGCCGTTCACATCGGATCGCAAATTCACGACATGTCGCCGTTCCGACGTGCCTTTTCGGCAATGGCCGATCTGGTGGTGTTCATGCGCGGGAGAGGACTGGTTGTGCCGCGTCTTGATCTTGGCGGCGGGATAGGCATCGCCTCGAACGACACGCCGGGTCCCGACATCGCAGAATATGCTGCAATCATCGCCGAGACAGTCGGCCACCTTGGCTGCCAACTGACTGTGGAGCCCGGTCGATGGCTGGTCGGACGGGCGGGATTACTGGTGACGGAGGTTCTTTACCTCAAGGAAATGCAAAGCGGGCCCATGGCCATCCTGGACGTCGGGATGAACGACCTGATGCGTCCGGCGCTTTACGACGCGCAGCATCCCGTTTTAACTCTTCACGAGCCGCGCACGGATCGGGCCGCCCCTCACTACAGCCTCGTGGGTCCGATCTGCGAAAGCTCCGACCAATTCGGGACGTATGATAGACTTGGCGAGATGCGCGCGGGCGATCTGCTGGCGTTCGATTGCGCCGGCGCCTATGGCGCGTCGATGGCCTCGACCTACAACTCCCGTGATCTCGTGGCCGAGGTACTCGTGGAGGGCAGCCGGTTCCGGACGATACGGCGTAGGCAGGATATCAGCGAGATGCTGAGGCTCGAGCAAGCGGGAAGGTGGCAGTTTCCTGCTCCGGAAGGGCAGGAAGCGACCAGGTCAGCTCAACCGGTCTCGGACGGGGCGCTCAGGACGCCGGTGACAATTGGCACGAGCTGAACTGGAAACTGATCCGGAAACGGAACAGCCGGGGAGGCACGCGGCGACATTCGTCGTGCACGTCGACCCGGATGGGGAACCAAGAAAAAGGAAGAAGGACGGACAAATGCTTAATAAGGTCAAATTTCTAATGGCGACGGGGCTGGTCACGCTTGCCCTGGCCTCGCCCACACTGGCGGCAGATCACGTATTGCGGATCGCCTACCAAGAGGATCCGAAGACCGTCGACGTGCAGATGACGCAGGATTTCTACACCCTGCCGCTGAATGTTTACGACCGGCTTATCGAAGCGGAAACGAGCGGCCCTGGCCAATCGAAGCTGGTGCCCGGCCTCGCCGAGAGCTGGGAAGTTTCGGAGGATGGCAAGACCTATACGTTCCATCTGCGCAAGGGAGTCCTTTTCCACAATGGCGAGGAACTGACGGCGGATGACGTCGTCTACACCTTCGACCGGATGCTCGACCCCAAGACCAAGGCCCTTAGCACCGATATTCTCGACTTCGTCGATGGCGCCAGGGAGCGTCTGGACGGCACGGCCACCACCGTCCGTGGATTGCAGGCGGTAGACAAATACACTGTCAAGATCGTTCTGCGCGACCCCTACGCGGCCTTCACCGCTCTTATGGCCGCCCCGGCCGCCTCGATCTACAATCGGAAGTTCACCGAACCGTTGGGCGACCAGTACGGTCTTACGCCTGAAACGACCAACGGCACTGGTCCGTTCAAGTTGACGGAATACAATCTGAACGATAATCAGGTTCTCGAAGCCAACGACCAGTACTACCGTGGTCGTCCCAAGCTCGACCAGATCATCATCCGCGTTGTCGCAGATTCGGAGACCTTGCGGCTTCTCTTTGAATCTGACGAACTGGACGTCTTCGACGTTGACTACGCTCCGACGCAGTTGCCCTATTTCACCAGCAGTGATCAGTGGAAGGGCCAGGTCCGGGCGGGTCCGCGCGTCGGCATGTACTACTATCACATCAACCAGGCGTTGAAGCCCTTTGACGACGTGCGCGTCCGCAAGGCATTCCAGATGGCCATCAACCGCGAGGAAATTCTCCAGAAGAATTTCTACGGCAAGGGCATGGTTGAAAACGGCGTGATGCCGCGCGGCCTTACCTGCTACGCCGCCGCCACGCCCATCGAATACAATCCGGGCAAGGCCAAGCAACTTCTGGCCGAAGCGGGTTATCCCGACGGCGTGGACATCAAGCTTGCGCAGGTCAGCAGCTGGTCTTCGAAATGGTCTGACATGAACCAGATCATTCAGGCCCAGATTAAGGAAGCCGGCTTCAACGTCCAGATCAACACGATGGACGAGTCGGCCTATCTTGCGAGCCGCAAGGCCGGGACGGTCGACAACTACACGCAAAACTGGTCCGCTGACTTCAACGATCCGGATAACTTCTTCTACACGTTCTTCAGCAAGAGCGGGACAGCGGTTCGTGGTTACAACAACAACGATACTGAAGTCTTCGCGGCTCTCGACAAGGCACGGTCGATGACCAATCCCGAGGAACGCTGCGCACTCTATCAGAAGATGACCGATCGGATCGTGCAGGAAGACGCGGCCTGGGTGCCGATGTTCAGCCTCGATCACGCCTACGTCGTCCAGCCGCGGGTGAAGAACTTCGTGGTGCCGTGGAACGGCTGGAGCGACATGAGCTACTATAAGATGGAAGTCGAATAAGACATTCGAGGTGGCGGGCGTTGTTCATCGGTGCCCGCCCCATTCCAGTGCGCGCTTGTCGCCAGTGCGCCTTCTCTGGCAGGTATCTCCTTGCAGCTCTCGCCTCAGTGAGACCCAATGAAAGACTTCTTTCGATGCTGATCTTCGTGATAAAGCGCATCGCGATTTCGATCCCCGTTCTGATCGCCATCACGGCGTTGCTTTTCATCATGCTCAATGTGATCCCCGGCGATCCCATCGCGCTGATGATGAAGGAACATGCGAGCGCCGAAGTGATCGACCGCGTGCGTGCCCAGATGCACCTCGATGATCCGCTGCTCACGCGGTATTTCAGGTTCCTTTTCGCCGCGCTGCAGGGCGATCTCGGCGTGTCGATCAAGCTCAACCGGGACGTAACGACGCTCATACTCCACGCCTTTCCGAATACGCTTCTCCTCGCGGCCAGCGCGGCGATCGTTTCCTGGGTCATCGGCATCCCCGTGGGGATTCTGTCGGCGGTTCGGCGGGGTTCCAAGCTCGACCATTTCTTCATGGGCTTCTCGCTTCTGGGCGTGTCGATGCCGATCTTCTGGTCCGCCCTGCTGATGCAGTACATCTTCGCCTTGAAACTGAAATGGCTGCCGGTATCGGGGTTCTACGGCTTCGAATATGTGATCATGCCCGCCATGGTTCTGGGGTGGAGTTCCGCAGGCGTGATCGCCCGTTTGACTCGATCCAGCCTCTTGGAAGTGATGCGCCTTGACTATATCCGAACGGCCCGGGCCAAGGGACTTCGCGAGATCCTGGTAATTCAGCGGCATGCACTCAAGAACGCGCTCATTCCCGTGGTGGCTATCATGGCGATCCAGGTTGCCACGCTTCTGTCCGGTGCGGTCATCACCGAAGCGATCTTCGGCATTCCCGGCGTCGGCCGCATCTCCGTCAACGCCATTCAGGCACGCGATATGCCGCTTCTGCAAGGGTCGGTCCTCTTTGCGACTACCCTTGTCATTATGGGGAATCTGATTGCCGATATTCTCTACTCCGTCCTCGACCCCCGCATTCGATACCAAATGAAGGGAGGATCGAAGTGACGCAATTTTCCGAAACAACGGAAGACTTTGCCGATACGAGCGAGAGCGACAGCTTCTTTCGTGAGACGGTCAGGGTCTTCTGCAGAAACCGCATGGCGGTGATCGGGCTGATCTTGGTCGGCGCTCTGGTCTTCGTTGCGATTTTTATTCCGCTTATCAGCCCCCACGATCCCTATCGCGTCGCGCTGGACGAACAGTTCTTGCCGCCGTCCACCACCTATTGGCTCGGGACAGACAATTTTGGCCGGGATCTTCTGACGCGGATTCTCTATGGCGCCCGGATCTCGCTGGTCGTGGGCATCGTGCCGAGCTTCATCTCTCTGGTGATCGGGGCCGTAATGGGCATCATCAGCGGATATTTCGGAGGCAAGACCGATGTCCTCATCATGCGCCTGGCCGATACCATGCTCGCTTTCCCGTCACTGCTCTTGGCGATGGTCGTGATGTACACGCTGGGCGCAAACCTCTTCAACATCTTCATCGCGTTGAGCCTCGTCGGCTGGGCCGGTGTGGCGATGGTCGTGCGCTCCCAAACGCTCGCCCTCAAGGAGAAGGAATACATCGAGGCGGCGCGCGCGAACGGCACGAGCAAAGTGACGATCATGGTTCGCCACCTCTTCCCCAATGTCATCCCGACGCTGATCGTCCTGTTTTCGCTCAGCATTCCCGAGGCGATCATGTGGGAATCGAGTCTCAGCTTCCTCGGCGTGGGCGTCCAGCCACCCGAAGCGAGCTGGGGGTTGCTAGTGGCAAAGGGCAAGGAATACCTCTTCTCGGCACCGCTGGTCGCGATCATACCGGGGGTGGCAATCCTGGTCGCGGTGCTGGCGTTCAATTTTGTCGGTGACGGGCTGCGCGACGCGCTCGATCCCTACATGAAAGACTAGCGGGCGCTGCGATGACAGATCAGAGCATATTGTTAAGCGTGCGCAACCTGCGCACGGAATTCCAGACCCAGCGCGGCTCCGTCAAGGTTGTCGACGGCGTGTCGTTCGACGTCGGCCGTGGCAAAATAGTGGGCCTGGTGGGAGAATCCGGCTCCGGCAAGAGCGTGACGGCGCTGTCGCTGATGGGGCTGGTGGCATCCCCCCAGGGAAAGGTAAGCGCCGACAGCATTATGCTGAACGGCACCGACCTGACACGGCTGAACGCCGAAGAACTGCGGCGCAACCGCGGCCGTCAACTATCGATGGTGTTCCAGGAGCCGATGACATCCCTGAACCCGGTGAGAACCATGGTCCAGCAGGTCGGAGAGCCTCTTTCGATTCACACGAATCTCGGTCGGCGTGCTATCCGCGACAAGGTTCTGCACATGTTCGAAACGGTGGGCATACCGGAACCTGCGGCGCGTCTCGACGTCTATCCGCACCAGCTGTCGGGCGGTCTCAGGCAACGGGCGATGATCGCCATGGGACTGATTTGCGAACCGAAGCTTCTCATCGCGGACGAGCCGACGACCGCGCTGGATGTGACGACACAGGCGCAAATCCTGCGGCTGATGATGGCGCTACGCGACAGGGTCGGCACCGCGATCGTCATGATCACCCATGATCTCGGTATCATCGCAGAGATGTGCGACGAGGTGAACGTGATGTATGCGGGTCAAATCGTCGAGCAAGCCAACGTCTTCGACCTCTTCGACCGGCCATCGCATCCCTATACGCGCGGACTTCTCGCATCGATCCCGAAGGCGACGGAAAAGCGCTCGGCGGAACGCATGAACAGCATTCCGGGTGTGGTGCCCAACCTCGCCAAACTTCCCACGGGCTGTCGTTTCAATCCCCGATGCGGGGACGCGATGCCCATCTGCCGGGTGCAGCAACCCGAACTGACGGATCTCGGCAATGGTCACAAGGCCCGCTGTTGGCTTCACGACAAACAGGGAGGAAAGCTGTGAGCGAAGTCCTCATCTCAACCGACGGGCTTAGCAAGCACTATCCTATCGGTACAAGTTTCTTCGGCCGACGGGATCAGGTGATCCGTGCCGTGGACGGCGTCAGTCTGGATATCTACGAGAGAGAGACATTCGCGCTGGTGGGCGAGTCGGGCTGCGGCAAGACCACGCTTGGCCGTGTCATGCTGCGGCTCCTCGACCGGACCGCGGGCACCGTGCGGTATCGCGGCCAGGACCTTCACGCGCTGAACGATTCAGCGATGCGGGCGATGCGCAAGAAGCTCCAGATCGTCTTTCAGGACCCGTTTGCCTCGCTCAATCCCCGGATGCGGATCAAGGACATTCTGGCCGAACCGCTGCGCACGCACCGCTTCGGAACAGAGGCCCAGATCGAGGAACGCTGCGGCGAACTGCTCGACATGGTCGGGCTGCGGCGAACCTTGTTGCGCCGTTACCCGCATCAGTTCAGCGGCGGGCAACGGCAGCGCATCGGCATCGCCCGCGCTCTCGCCAACAGCCCTGAATTCGTGGTCTGCGACGAGGCAGTTTCGGCGCTGGACGTCTCGATTCAGGCGCAGGTCCTGAACCTGCTCCGCGATCTTCAGGAACAGCTGAAGCTGACCTATCTGTTCATCACGCACGATCTGAGTGTGGTTCGCCAGTTCGCTGACCGCGTCGGCGTGATGTTCCTCGGGCGGATGGTGGAGGTCGGCACGACGGAGGAGATATTTTCCAATCCGCGTCACCCCTACACGATGTTTCTGATTTCGGCGGTTCCGCGCGCCGATCCACATCAGCGGAACCGCGAAAAGCCGTTGCTGGTCGGCGACATTCCGAGCCCGATGAACTTGCCTACCGGATGTCGATTTCAGACGCGCTGTCCTTACGCTCAGGCGATCTGCAGGACGGAGGAACCGGCCCTGTCCGATCGGGGCGGCCGGCCAGTCGCGTGTCATTTTCCCCTGGGTCTGTGAGATTTCAAGAAGGAAGGAGTTGAGCGTGGATCTGATCGTTTCGCGAGACGGGGACGGCTGGCAAGCCACATTTGGAGACAAGCGCTGGCGCTGCGCCGTCGGCCGCGGCGGCTTGCATACAGACAAGGTCGAGGGCGATGGCGTCAGCCCCGTGGGCCGTTGGCCGATCCGCCAGATTTTCTACCGGGCAGACCGGATGGCCAAGCCGACAACGCAGTTCCCCTGCCATGAGATCGACAGGTTGGACGGCTGGTGCGACGCCCCCTCGCACCCAGACTACAATTGCCAGGTGAAGCTACCCTTCGCCGCGAGCCATGAAGAGCTTTGGCGACATGACGATCTCTATGACGTTGTAGTCGTATTGGGACACAATGACGACCCGCCGGTCGCCGGCGCGGGCAGCGCGATCTTTCTGCATGTCGCCCAACCGACCTATTCGCCGACTGCGGGTTGCGCCGCGCTCTCGAAAGAGGATCTGCTCGCCTTTCTGGCAATTGCCGAACCTACCTCGCATCTGTGCTTTCACCGTCGATCCGCATGATCTCGGTCAGCAGCCATCCCTGCGGGCGGTGATCGGCGTGTAGCACAAGAGCAGGAGGTCAGCTTCAGCCACCTCGCGCATCAGCCTGTCCTCGGCACGCCGTCGGGCAGCGAGACGAGCTTGACACCGCGCGCCCGTAGCCCGGCGTCGATCATTCGATTTCCTGATCCGTGCGGCTTTTATGGCATTCCTCCTGCTTTATCCGATGTCCGCCGCGTCAACCCGCGAGGATCGATTGTTCGACGATCGTCAGCGCCCGGTCGAGTTCTTGGCGGGAGACCACCATGGGCGGCGAGAGCGTCATGACGTTGCCCTGGCTGATCTTCAGGCTCAGCCCCGCTTCCATGCAGCGATAATAGGCCCGCTCCGCCAGCGCATTGTCCGGCGTGAAATCCGTCCGGTCGGATACGATCTCGACGCCGAAAAGCAAGCCGCGGCCGCGCACATCCCCGACCGCCGCGCAGCGTTCGGCGAAAGTGCTGAGCCGCTCCATCGCATAGCCGCCGAGTTCGGCGGCGCGCTCCGCAAGCCCCTCCTCGATGATGATGGAAATGGTGGTCAGAGCCGCGCGCGTCGTCACCGGGTTCTTTTCGTGCGTGTAGTGGCCGATGGCATAGTCGCCCGCCACGTCGAGATCGCGCCTGGCGACCACGCCCGCGATCGGCAAAATGCCGCCACCGAGCGATTTTCCAAGCACGAGGATGTCGGGAACGACGTCGTCGTGCTCGCAGGCAAAGAAGCGGCCGGTCTTGCCTAGGCCGGTCGGAATTTCGTCGAAGATCAGCAAGGTTCCGTGCCGGTCGCAGGCCTCACGCACCTGTTTCCAGAAGCCCGGCGCCGGTGGATTGGGCGTCGCCCGCATCGGTTCGGCGACCAGCGCTGCAAAATCGCCCTCGCGGGCAAGGACGTAGGAGATCATGTTGGCGCAGGCGCGCGCGGAACTTTCGAGATTGTCCTGGCCATAGCCGCAGTGGCGGTTCGCCCAGGGCGCGACGTGTTCGGCGCCCGGCAGGAGCGGGCCGGCTATGCCCGAGCGGAAGGTCGCCTCGCCGCCGACGCTCGACGCGCCGAAGCCGGCGCCGTGGAAGGCATCCCAGAAGGAGAGCGTCTTGAACCGGCCGGTCGCAGCGCGCGCCAGCTTCAGTGCGACTTCGATCGCATCCGATCCACCCGTGGTGAACAAGACCTTGCCGAGATCGCCGGGCGCAAGACTGCCGAGCATCTCGGCAAGCTCGACGGCAGGTTCGCAGGTGAAACGACGCGGCGCAAAACACAAATCGTCGATCTGGGCCTTGATTGCCTGTTTCAGCCGGGGATGGCCGTAGCCGATATGGTGAACACTGTTTCCATGGAAGTCCATGTAGCGCCGGCCGGCGGTATCCTCGATCCAGATGCCCTCCGCCTTGGCGATGGCGGTCAGGCAGGGGCTTGACAGGCTCTGGTGCAGGAAGGCGGCGGCGTCGCGCGCTACGAGGGAGTTCGTCCGTTCGTCGCCCATCCGGGCGTTCCAGGCCCCGCGCGCTGCCGATGTGTTGGCTTCGCCCTCCGTGTGAACCAGGGCGGATGCTGTGGCTTTCATCGCTTTCTCCGATCATCGTGCAGCTGCGTGCAAGCTATCGCATCTATCGGAGAGTGAACAAAATCGATATTAATGAGACAAATTAAGAATTCTTCGATGCCGATGCATCACCTTGGGGGCTTCCGCCTGTCATGCGCTATGTCCAGCTTCGGGCTTTCCATCACGTGGCTCTTGCCGGCAGTTTTTCGCAAGCTGCCCGAGCATTGCACCTCACGCAGCCTGCCATTTCCGACCAGGTGCGCTGGCTGGAGGAGGAATACGACGTCGCCCTATTCGTTCGAAAGCGCCGTCAGATCGAGCTGACACCGGCAGGTTCCCGGCTCCTGGCGGCGACCCACCGCCTGTTCGATGCCGAAGGCGAAGCCCTCGAGGTCCTGCAGGAGGAGCGATCGCTGCGGGCAGGCATGCTCAGGATCGCAGCCGATTCGGTGGATCACGTCCTGGACGTGCTCACCGTCTTCCAGGCGCGGTTTCCCGGCATTCAGATCAAGATCGTCGGCGGCAATTCCAACAGCATCGTGGAGGATTTGCTTGCCTACGACGTGGACGTCGGCGTCCTTGGCGAATTGACCGATGAGCGCCCGTTCGAGGTCTTTTCGCTCAATGTCTCCCCTGTCGTGCTCTTCGCCGCGAAATCGCATCCCCTGGCGACGCGGACGAGCATTCCGCTTGAGGCGTTAAGAGCATGGCCCCTGATCATGAGGGAGCAGGGTTCACGCACCAGGCAGATGCTGGAGAAGCTCGCGGGGGCGCAAGGGGTGACCCTCCGCTACGCAATCGAGGCCGAAGGACGCGAAGCCGTCCGGCGGATCGTTGCCGCGGGCATGGGTCTCGGGGTTGTGTCCGAAGCGGAGTTCGACAACGATCCGAGGCTGGTGAAGATCGCGCTCGAACACCAGCCGCTTTCGATGCATGAAAAGCTGATCTGCCTGAAGGATCGCCGTAGCAGCAAGTCAATACAGGCCTTCTTCGCGACTGCGCGCGCACTGTCGCAAGGCTAGTGCGTTCCCCACCCCGCATGACCATCGATAGCCAATCGCGAAGATCCCTCGCCTTCGGCAGCGTCGCGTTACCTAGCGAAGCAACGCGCCTCCGACGCGCCGCAGCGAACGCTTGTGCCCCGCGGCACATCATGTCATTAGGACGCCTTCCCCGGAGACTGGCACATGACGAAAAACATAATCGCCGGAAAACCTTTGAAAAGATTGGTGTTTATGGCATCCCTTTTTTTGTGGACACCGGCGAATGCAACGCCGGCACTCGTCGTGGATGCCGACAGCCATCAAGTTCTCTATCAGGAAGATGCCGGCGTACCCTGGTATCCGGCCTCGACGACCAAGCTCATGACCGCGTTCGTCGTGTTTGAAGCCCTTCGGTCTGGCGAGGTGACACTGACGACACCGGTCACCATGACCCGCAACGCAACGAAACAGGCGTTTCTCGAATCCGGCCTGACCTTCGGCCGGACAATGACCCTCGAAGACGCGCTCTTTGCCACGATTACGGCTTCAGCAAATGACGTCGCTGTAGCCTTGGCAGAAGTAGTCGCTTCCGGCGAAACGTCTTTCGTTCGGCGAATGAATGAAGCGGCGGCCCGCATCGGGCTTACGGGCACGCATTTTACCAATCCAAACGGTCTATTTGACAGAGAGAATTACACGACTGCCCGCGATCTTGCGATCCTTGGGTTGGAAGTGGACCGGATGTTTCCTGAATATCGCCGCTTCTTCCTGGCTTCGGCAGTCACGATCGACGGTAAAGAGATCAAGTCCAACAATCTGTTGTTGACGCGTTTCAGCGGCACCATCGGGATGAAGACTGGTTTCCTATGTGCATCCGGACGAAATATCGTCGGGCTCGCAACTCGAAATGGAAGGCGCGTGATGGTGGTCATCTTGGGCGCCACGACAGAACGGGAACGCAACGAAAGATCCGCGCAATATCTGACGCACGCCTTCGATGGAACGCTGTCCCCAGATGCAGTGCTTGTGGATCATCTGCCGAACCGGACCGGTGTCGCGCCGCAGGATATGCGCATTCGCCTCTGTACCGACCAGAGTGCTGACTACGAGGCCAGCCGAAATAAGCTTTATCCAATGGGCCTGGCAGGTCAGGAAACCTACTTGCGGGATCATATCACCGGGCAGGTCCACCCGATCACGACATGGGCCAACGATAACGTCACGAATGTACCAACACCCACACCACGCCCATCATAATCACAACAACGAGCCGGCTGTATGGTGCGATACACCTTCGGCCTAAGTCCCCAGCGATCTGCCCAGAGCCGCGGCCTGCGGTTCATGGGTCGCCGGCGGCACGCCGGCTCCCGTCTGGATGCACGGCCTTAGCCGTATGACACGCGCAGTTTGGTTTAGAGGTGCGCCCACGCGTGAAAGTGTTAATGTGGAAAGTCACGGATTTGCATTGCCGCCCCTGTTTCGATCACTGTCGAAGGAGACTGCAAGATGGCAAAGAAGCTGCTCGAGGGCGCCTCGAAGGAGGATCAGACCTGGTTGGCCGAAGTGACATACCGGTTCGCGTTCGATGCTGTGTATAGGCCCCTACCACCGGATGCGAACGCTGCCCGGTCGAGACTCGAGTCTGGAAACCGGGCCTTCGCCGAACTCCTTGACCGGATCACCTCGTCACCACCCGCAAAGCTGAACATCGCTGTCGACCCGCATGATGTCGGCCTTCTTCCCGGGCGCAGCGCGGCACCCAAACAGCAACCGTTTGCGGCAATTGTCGGTTGTGCCGATGCGCGTGTTCCGGTGGAGCTGATCTTTTCCGAAGGCCCGAACGACCTGTTTGTCGTCAGGGTGGCCGGCAATGGCATGGGCGACGACGTCACGGCCAGTCTGAGCTATGCGGTTGATCATCTCAAGGATAGCCTGCGCACGATAGTCATCCTCGGCCACAGCGGGTGCGGGGCCGTTTCGGCGGCCGTCGACGTCTATCTGAAGCCAGCAAAATATATGCAAATCATGACGCAGAAGGATCTGCGTCAAATCCTGGACAGCATACTGATCGTCATCCAGCTTGGCGCGACCTGGCTGGAGCGGGTGTATGGGACCGAGGTCGTACGCCGGCCGGGATATCGGACCACACTGATTGAGGTAGCGATAGCGCTAAACGCGGCGCTGACCGGGTATGGCATTCGTTCGCGCCTGAACTTGGCGGTCCGCGGCGAAATTGAAGTCGTCTACGGCGTCTATCTTCTGGAGGAGCGGCTTGTGTGGTCACCAAGGGGAGAGAACCCGGACTGGTTTCATTTGTCGGCGGCACCAAGGGACCCGGATGACTTCGTCATACTGTGTGACCTCCTAGTGTCGTGCCCTCGGGTAATGGACCTGCTCGATACCACCCCGAAGCCCGTGCGGCACTAGGAGACCTGTGCGCGGGTGTCTGGACTGGCGTGTTGAATTACGATTCTCTCAATCTGAACAATGGATTGAGGATGCGAGTCGCACGTCGGCGCATGGGGCGGCTGCTTGCTGGCCGCTTTCGAGGCGCTCAAGCCGTCGTGCGGTTGCGCGGCAAACAAAAAACCCGCCGGTTTTCGCCTGGCGGGCTTTTTTTGATTTGGTTGCGGGGCTTGATCACGCAGAGACTTGTGATTTCGGGACGCTATATGAATTTCGCTCATATTACGACGTCGCCGCCACACCTTGAGGCGCCTAGCCGCGGCGATGATGCGGGCGGTGATCGGCGTGTAGCACAAGAGCAGGAGGTCGGCTTCAGCCACCTCGCGCCTCAGCCTGTCCTCCGGCACGCGCCGTCGGGCAGCGAGACGAGCTCGACGCCGCGCGCCCCTAGCCCGGCGTCGATTTCCGGACATTCGATTTCCTGATCCGTCCGAACGGCTTTCATGGCATTCCTCCTGCTTTATCCGATGTCCGGCGCGTCAACCCGCGAGGATCGATGTTCGACGATCGTCAGCGCCCGGTCGAGTTCCTGACGGGAGACCAACGGATTTCACGCCGGACAATGCGCTGGCGGAAGCTGCCACTAATCCTTTTGATCGAGGTGACGAGCAAAATCATCCTACTTTAGGCGAAGTTGTTCTGCGGATAGTGAAACTCTAGCGTGCCGTGTCAGTTGGCGCCTCCGTCTTCAATCCGCTGGCGATCCCGCCAAGACTGATCCGCAGTGCCACGAGGGGACGGAAGGGTGATTGCGGTGGCGGCTAAAAGGGCGCTGGCTCAAAAGTGGGGGGCAGATGTTTGCGGGTTTAGAGGTCTTTCAACAGGCGTTTGACGTGTGCGTCGCGGGCGCTGGCCCGGTCGGTATTGCCGCTGCGCTTGAATTGAGCAGGCGCGGCATGCGAACGCTGCTTCTCGAAGCGGGGCCGAAACGATCGAAACGACCCCAACGAAACGAAACAGGCTTCGACATAGAAGACGATATCTATCACGCTGCGGACCGACTTACTTCGGCCACCGGACTTGGCGGCACGTCCAAACGATGGGGTGGGCAATGCGTTGAGCTGGATGATATAGACTTCGAGGCAAGAGATTATGTCGCACACTCCGGTTGGCCTATTGCTCACGAAGAGATTTCGCCTTTTTATCAGCGGGCACGGGCTCTTTTGAGCAGCAACGTCGCCGGCGAGCGATCGGAGCCGGAACCGGAGACTGATTTCCCATCATCCCGGGAAAGCTGGACACGAATACGCAACACAGCGAAGGCCAACAGCGCCGAGCTCGCTTCTTCGAAGAACCTCTTCGTCGCCCTGGACGCGAGGATCAAAGCTCTGGCGTTCGATCCGGTTGAGGCGCGCGTACATTCCATGTCGATTGCCTGCCGCGGTGGTTCGTACAAGGTGTGCGCAGACCAATATGTGCTGGCCTGTGGCGGCAGAGGTAATACCCGGCTCCTACTGAACCTCCAGCTGGCGTTTCCGCAATTGTTCGGCGGAAGCGATGGGCCGCTTGGGCGCTTCTACATGGGACATCTCGCTGGACAGATCGCGCAGATCGAATTCGCCACCAAAGAGCATGCCGAACGGTATCTTTTTAAGCGCACATCCACCGGAACCTTCGTGTGTAACCGGTTTCAACCCGCCCCCCAATTGCAACGGGCACACGAGCTGCCGAATATCGCTTTTTGGCCGACGAACCGTAGGGCCGCTTTCGGTGAGGCCGACACGGCGCTCTCGCTGCTACATCTCTGGAACAGTCGGAAGTCCTTCGTCCACAAGGCGACATGGGGCGAAGCCGACCGATTCCGTTACTATAATGCTCTGCATAATGTACTGCGCAATCCCCTTGGCGCGACCTCTTCCGCGCTGGGGCTGCTTCGCCAAAAATTCAGCTTTGCCGAACCATATGTTCTGCTGCGCAGGCCAGACATGAAATACGGCCTTCGCTACCATGGGGAGCAAATTCCAAGCAGTTCAAGCCGCGTCTTCCTCAAGCCAGAGCAAGATGCGGACGGCCAGTTCAAGCTCGACGTCTCATTCCGATATCTGCCTCAGGATTTTCGCGGGACGCTCCAAGCACATGTCGCCTTGGATCGCTGGCTCAAGGAGCGCAAGATAGGCAAGCTGATATTCGACGCAGCCCCCGAAAACCTCGAAGAGCATATCGCCGCGCAAGCCAAAGACGGATACCATCAGATCGGGTTGACCAAGATGGGCGTGGACCGCAACCACGCCATCGTCAACCACAACTGTCGCGTCATCGACATCGCTAACCTCCATATCGCCGGCAGCTCCGTTTTCGCTACGTCCGGACAAGCGAACCCCACGCTTCCCGCCGTCGCCTTGGCCATCAGACTCGCCGAACATCTCGCCAGCGAGGCCCGCCATCAAAGCACGGCGGCGAGTTTGTCGACGAGCAGCCGCGGAAGCCTCTCGCCCGGTCCTCAACCCGAAACTAAAATCCTGTCCGCACTCTGACAATCGGGGGCGTTGCGTGGGAAGCTCCCCGCTCGAAGGCCGGCGACCGTGGCGCAGTCAGGGGGAAGCTGGCCGCACATAGGCTCAACTCGGCGCCCCAGACAGGACACTAACCGCCACCCCTTACAATACTAATCTCACTAATCAACACCCTCTTGACTCCTGATTGACACCGACCATTGCTTTGTTCTGCCTTAGAACGCCAAAAAAGCCCGCCGACCTTTCGATCTTGCGGGCTGTTGTTTTGATTTGGTTGCGGGGGCTCGCTTCAACGAATGGCATAAAAGGGCTGTTCTGCGGCCTCCCGCTTCCGCATTGGCAAAGCCGAGAATGCCAAACAGCTCGCCGCGTAGCTCTGCATGAACGTCGCCGCGCTTTATGCTAGGGGTCAGTACGATCTCGCCGATCAGCGAGCGCAACGCCTCCGCCGCCTGCCTGCCTCCGTCTGGATCGTCAAGCGCTTCCGTCAGACGCTCCACCCGCAGCCGGTAGAGGATGACAACGTTCTGGGCATGTCGGCGGAGGCCTGTGACAGGCGGGCGGTGATATCCGCCTTCTGTCGTTCGAGGTCATCCATGCGCGCCTTCATGGACGGCTGGTACATGCCATCCTCGATGGCGGAAATAATCCCGGCGATAGCCTTTTCGATCTTCGCGAGATTTTTCCGGTCGGTTGCCGCCTGCGCACGTCGGTCATGATTCAGCCGGTTCATCTCCTCGGCAGCCTCGCGACCGCACGCGACGAGACAAGTTTGTCCTTGATGCCGGACAGAACCCGCGCCTCGATCTGCTCACGGGTGATGGACCGACCATTGTCTCAGGTGCCCCGCCTGTGATGGTTGAGGCAGGCATAGCGGCTAGGCGTGACGATGCCGAACTTGCCGCCGCAGCATCCGCAGGTGAGAAGGCCGGTCAGGAGAGAAACCGGCTCGCCCACAATTGCCCAGTGGATGTCCTGTAGATCAACGGCCCCAACCGAACCAATTAATGGCTCGAAAGAAATGAACCGGATCGCAGCGGGCGCCCTATGCAGATGCTCAACACGATCGACGACATCCGCGTTTTCAATGCTGGTGCCGAGCCAGACGTTGGGCAGGACTTCGCCAATCTTGCCGGAAACCAGCTCCGTCATTCGGTCCGGCCGCTTCGTGAGGATTTGATAGTTGTGGCGCGGCGTCTCGCGCATCACCTGCCAAACTTCGAGAATGAAGGCGTCGCTGACCTGCTCATGAAACAGGTCACTCATCGAGTTTACGAAGATCTTTCGGGGTTTGCACCAGCGATGCGGAATCGACAGCGCCTCCCGATCCTCGCGTACCACGCCATTTTAGACAGTTCACCGTCCAGTCTTGCGGGTCAGCCCCGCATATTTCTCCACGCCCATCGCCTCGAGGCGTTTAGCCATTTCCATGGCATAGCAATGCGTGCAGCCAGCGGTCACAATCGAACACCCGGCAACTGGATTCCAAGTCGAATCCGTCCACTCGATCTGCGTTTCAGCCATGCCTCTCTCCCGAGAATCTGTCACCCAACCAAGACATCAGTTGCCATCCCTCATAGGATTGACGAATTGGATACCGGCGAAATCTTTTCCGTTGTCCGTGACCACCACGCAGTCGTTAGCACCGGCGACGGCAGCGATGATCATGTCGAGTGCGCTGCGCGGACGACCTGCGGCTTTGCCTTCGGCCATCAATCGCGCCCAGATCAAAGCTGCCTTGTCGTCGAACGTAAGGATACGGTTGGCGAACAACTCCTGCGGACCTTCCGGCCCCGAGAACCAGGCATCAAGGGCGTCTCGCTTCTTGCCGCGCGGCTTCTCCAGAATGCCGCGCCGGATTTCCGCGATGGTGAGCGAAGCGACGAACAGGTTCTCATCCTTCTGTTCGATCCACCATGCCAACAGCGCTTCCGAGGGCTGCGGCTTGACGATATTGCTGATGATGTTTGTATCGAGGAGATAACGCGTCACAGCTCGACCCTGCGCCCTTCCTCGCGGGGGCGCGACAGATCGACATCAGCGCCGACCAGAGGCGAGCGGCGGAGGGCGGACAGGATACCGCCGGATTTCGGCGGCTCACTCGCGACGAGGGCCTTGACCGCCGCCCGCGCCTGCTCCGCTTCCGGCCCCTCTTCAGCTAGTTGGCGGGCAAGCGACCGGATCAGTTCGCGGTCGGATTCTAGCGCCAGGACCTCGAAGCGCTTGAAGCCGCGCTGCGTCAGCCGTGCGCGATAATTCTCGATTGCTCTCTTCTGTGCGGCATTGCTCATGACGGGTCTCCGTTCTATATCCTGATATATAGCCGATATTAACATCATAAACAAGGGATGTCAGCGATGCCACGAGACTCGCGCCATAAAGCAGTAATGCAGAACAATACTGCGCGTTGGCGCCAGTATTTTCCATATGCTGCGGCACGCGGAAGTGCGCCAAGCTTTGCCGTAGCCGCCGAAGGCACGCCGTCCACCGCCGAATATACGCCTTTAATTTCAGTTGCTTATACTGATCCTCACGCGAATTCTGCAGGGCATGACCTTGCACCCACCCGGCAACAAAGCGAAGATGTCAAGAAGAGAGCGCGAAGAGCTCCTCGAATCCTTGCTGATCGACGAACTGGAACTTACCTTTACACCTCGTGGCAACCCCGATCCGCGCTTTCTGGGTCTGGTCGACTTTCTGGCACGGCAGGCAGCGCGGGAGTGCTTCGCGGAAGAAGTGAAGATGATGAGGCGACGGGGGAAACGCACCTCCTGATGCCGAAAGGAGAGGTGCATTGAAGGTCGCGATCTACGCCCGCTACAAAGAGAAGGAGAAGCGGATCGAGGCGGCGAGCATACTGCGCTTGGTGGTGGACACGATCGTGCTGAGGCCGGTGGAGGGCAAGGTGGAGATCGACGTTCAGGGCGATCTTGCTGGAATCCTTACGATTTCCGCACAAACGAAGAACCCCGCTTTAGGGGCGGGGTCATCGCAAGTAAAGATGGTTGCGGGGGCAGGATTTGAACCTGCGGCCTTCAGGTTATGAGCCTGACGAGCTACCGGGCTGCTCCACCCCGCGCCATCTCGGTAAACCGCTATG
>NZ_LMFK01000021.1:43822-97650 GCF_001426785.1 Ensifer sp. Root142 | reverse complement strand
GTCGGCGATCTCCGTCACCGAACCGCTCTGCACCGCAGAGGTGATCACCGGTGCGTCGTTCGTGCCGGTGATCACGATCATCACCGTCTGTGTCGCGACGCCGCCATGGCCGTCATTGACGAGCACGGTATACTTCTGCGTTAGAGTCTGGCCGGCCTGTAGCGAGTCCAGCACGCCGTCGGCAACCTTGAAGTTCCAGCCGATCGTATCAGTCGCCTGGTTCACCGCGTCCAGCGCGAAGGTGCCGAGATAACCGCCGCCTTGCGGCCAGAAGCTGGCGCTGTGGGTGTCGAGCGTATCGACGTCGGCAAACGTCACTGCACCCCCCTGCACATGGACGACCGCATTTTCTCCGGCCGCGCCGTCAGCATGCTCCGTCACGGTAGCGCTCTGTGTACCCGACGTGATCACCGGTGCGTCGTTCGTCCCTAGGATTACGATCGTAACCGTCTGCGTCGCGGTGCCGCCATGGCCGTCATCGATGGTTACGTCATATTTCTGCATCAGGATCTGGCCTGCCTGCAGCGAGTCGAGCGCACCGTCGGCAACCTGGAAGTTCCAGCCGACCTTGTCGGTCGCCTGATTCAGCACGCCGAGCGAGAAGGTACCGAGATAGCCGCTGCCCCCCGCTGCGAAGCTGGCGCTGTGCGCGTCGAGCGTATCGACGTCGGCAAAGGTTACCGCGCCGTTCTGCGCATGCGTTACCGCATTTTCGCCCACGGTACCGTCAAACCGTTCCACCACGCCGCCAAGCTGCCAACCGGACGTGATCACCGGGGCGTCGTTGGTGCCGGTGATGACGATCGTCACCGTCTGCACTGCCGTGCCGCCATGGCCGTCATCGACGGTCACGTCGTACTTCTGCGTCAACGTCTGGCCGGCTTGCAGCGAGTCCAACACGCCGTCAGCCACCTTGAAGCTCCAGCCGACCTTGTCAGTCGCCTGATTCACCGGGCCGAGCGAGAATGTGCCGAGATAACCGCCACCCTGCGCCGCGAAGCTGGCGTTGTGTGTGTCGAGCGTATCCACATCGGCAAAAGTGACCGCGCCGCCCTGCACATGCACAACCGCATTCTCACCGGCCGCGTTATCAGCTCGTTCCGTCACCGCACCGCTCTGCACCGCAGAGGTGATTACCGGWRCRTCGTTSGTGCCGGTGATCACAATCGTCACCGTCTGCACTGCCGTGCCGCCATGGCCGTCATCGACGGTCACGTCGTACTTCTGCGTCAGCGTCTGGCCGGCCTGTAGCGAGTCGAGCACGCCGTCGGCGACCTCGAAGCTCCAGCCGACCGAGTCACCCGCCTGGTTCACTGCCGCCAGCGCGAAGGTGCCGAGGTAGCTGGCGCCCTGTGCGGTGAAAGTTGCGCTGTGCGTGTCGAGCGTATCGACGTCNTCACCCGCCTGGTTCACTGCCGCCAGCGCGAAGGTGCCGAGGTAGCTGGCGCCCTGTGCGGTGAAAGTTGCGCTGTGCGTGTCGAGCGTATCGACGTCGGCAAAGGTYACCGCRCCRTTCTGYGCATGCGTCGTGGCATTCTCGCCCGCAACACCGTCGGCGATCTCCGTCACCGAACCGCTCTGCACCGCAGAGGTGATTACCGGAACGTCGTTGGTGCCGGTGATCGTGATCGTCACCGTCTGCACTGCCGTGCCGCCATGGCCGTCATCGACGGTCACATCGTACTTCTGCGTCAGCGTCTGGCCRGCCTGCAGGCTGTCGAGCACGCCGTCGGCGACCTCGAAGCTCCAGCCGATCGTATCACCCGCCTGGTTCACTGCCGCCAGCGCGAAGGTGCCGAGGTAGCTGGCGCCCTGTGCGGTGAAAGTTGCGCTGTGCGTGTCGAGCGTATCGACGTCGGCAAAGGTTACCGCNTCACCCGCCTGGTTCACTGCCGCCAGCGCGAAGGTGCCGAGGTAGCTGGCGCCCTGTGCGGTGAAAGTTGCGCTGTGCGTGTCGAGCGTATCGACGTCGGCAAAGGTTACCGCACCATTCTGTGCATGCGTCGTGGCATTCTCGCCCGCAGCATTGTCGGCGATCTCCGTCACCGAACCGCTCTGCACCGCAGAGGTGATCACTGGAACGTCATTCGTGCCGGTGATCACAATCGTCACCGTCTGCACTGCCGTGCCGCCATGGCCGTCATCGACGGTCACATCGTACTTCTGCGTCAGGATCTGGCCAGCCTGCAGGCTGTCGAGCACGCCGTCGGCGACCTCGAAGCTCCAGCMGACCGAGTCACCCGCCTGGTTCACCGCCGCCAGCGCGAAGGTGCCGAGATAGCTGGCGCCCTGTGCGGTGAAAGTTGCGCTGTGGGTGTCGAGCGTATCGACGTCGGCAAAGGTTACCGCACCATTCTGCGCATGCGTTGTCGCATTCTCGCCCGCAGCACCGTCGGCGATCTCCGTCACCGAACCGCTCTGCACCGCAGAGGTGATCACTGGAACGTCGTTCGTGCCGGTGATGGTGATCGTAACCGTCGTCGACGATTTGTCGCCATCGCCATCAGTGATCTCGTAACTGAAGGTATCCGTCACTGTCTGGCCCGCGGCAAGACCTTGGACGGCGCCATGCGCGTTGTTCAGTGTATAGGTGTAGCTGCCGTCAGCGCCCAAAACCAGCGTACCGAACTGGCCGACCGTTGCGCCACCAACCACGCCCGCCGCGTCGCCAGACGATACGGCCGTGACCGACGCCCCGTCTGCCCCCCGCACGTCCTTGACACCGTCCGTACCATTGGCATCCGTGCCACCCGAGCCGGTCAGTACATTGCCATCCGCAACGAGCACATCATCTTCGGTCGCGCTATCCGTGTCCGCTGCAGCCGTCGCAACGTCGTCGGAGACCGAGACGGAGACGGTGCCTTCGGTCTGGTCGCCGTCCGTGTCGGAAGCGATGACCTTGACCGAGCCGAGTGCGGCGAGATCGTCGGCATTGACGCCGGGATGGCTGGCATAGTTGTCGGTGAGCGTCGCCGTCACGGTCGCGCTGTCGCCGCTGCGCACCAGGTCGAGGGTGACGATGGTCACGCCGCCGGCCTTGCCGACGATCTGGGTGTCGGAGACCCGATCCCAGGTCAGCGCACCGGTGAGGGTACTGGTGTCGCCGAACACGATGGTGGCGATGGCATCCGAACCGGCCACGAAGCCGATCGTGCCGCTGCTGGTGTCGGCGCCCGGCGTGCTGCCGTCGGCCAGGTTCTGGTCGTCGAGTGCAAGCGATGCGGAAGCCGCAAGCGGATCGACTGCCGGGCCGGCGCCGTCCGTCACGGTGATCGTCTGGCTGTCGCTGGTCGTGTCGTTGTCGGCATCCTTGGCCGACAGCGTGAAGCTGACATTGACTCCGCCCGCATTGTTGAGGTTGCTGGCCGCTGCAAACGACCAGGTCTTGTCGGCATTGACCGTCAGCGTACCCTCGGCAAGCGCAAACGCCACCGACTGGCCCGCCGTCAGCGTCTGCGTCGTGTTGCCGACCGTCACGTCGACTGTGCCGACGCCATCGGCACCTGCCGAAAGCGTCCAGCTGCCGGCAAGCGTCTGGCCTTCCACCACGCTCGGCGCGGCCGGATCGGTGATCCCGATCACCGGAACGTCGTCGATGATATCGATCTGGAGGGTGGCCGAACCGCCGGCACCATCGTGATCGGTGACCGTGAGGTCGAAGATGTCCCGGTCCTGCTCGATATTCGCGCCGGGATTGACCCCGGAACTCGTGACTGCGCTCGTCAGCTCGTAGGTGTACTCCGCCACACCGGTAAGCGGGTTGTAGCCGGTGATGGTCAATGTACCGAATTGACCCACAACCGTTTGCCCGACGAGACCGCCGATGGCGAACGTCTGACCGTTGATGGTCAGGCCAGCGATGTCGTCAAGCCCGTCCGGATCGGTGAGGGCAAACACACCGCTGACCGACGCACTGCCATCGCCCGCACGCGATCCGACTGCGAGGCCGGCTTCGTCGACTTGCCTGTCGCTCACCGCGATGCCGCCTGGATTATCTTTGGAGTCGGGGGTGATCGACGGGTCATCGTTGGGGTCAAGCGCGAAGGGCAGACGCTCGGTCGCTTCAAGCGCAGGAAACTCCAGGGCGGTCGGGGCGAGCAAGTCGATGACCGGCCCGGCCTGGCCGATGTCGCCGGTCGCATCGGAGAGATCCCCGCCGCTGCTTTGGTTCGACACGACGCTGATGGTGCCATCCGGGCCCGCGGCGACGTTGATACCGTTTTCTCCAAGCACCGCCACGAGGGTTTCGCGGGGGATTTCGGCGTCACCGATGACGAAGGTCGGAACTTTCAATGCGGCGTTCTGGATCGTGATTGTAGAGCCATCAGGCTGTTCTAAAACGATATCAGTGCCGACCACCTGGATCTTTTCGATCGATGCGCCTGCAGGGAGGTGCACGACATTTGAAGCATCGGCGCTGACCGTCGCCGGCATCGGCGGCGTTTGGGGCGCGTTCTCAGCGCCCTTCACCGGAGCGCCGGTTGCCTGGTCCAGGAGCTGCGGCTCGTCCATCGCGCCACCACCGGTCTGTGCTACCAACCGGCCGGCTTTGCCATCCGGTGCGTCGCGGTACTCGATTGCCTCTGCCGGGTTTGCGGCGGCTTCGTTGGAATTTGTGGTGCCTGCGGTTGCCATAGAAAATACCCCTCGACCTTTGCGGGCAAGAGAACATCAACCTTGTGCAGCCGCAATCGGCATCGAAGGGATTAGAGAAAAACAGCATAATATGATATGCTAATACCCAAAATTGGTTAGATTGACGCAATTTTAATAGTTCTGGTCATGGGTTCGACACGAATGCCCCACCCGGCCGCCGGAGCTATAAAAAGAAGCCCTGATGCCACAGAGAGCAAAATGCGCCCGTCAATCGCAACTGGCCGCGTTGCAAGACGTTCCGTTGCACGCATCCTCATGAAACAACCGGCACAGGTGCCAAACGGCATGCTCCGGGCTGGCGATCGCTTTCATGATGACGGAGTCGGCGGCTTCTATACACGAATCCGTCAGTGCTCCAAAAGCATACACAAGTATAAAGTTTGAATAAAATTTTACATAAAACGTATTGGCGTGACACATACTAAATAATACATACGGCTTTACCTGCATTTTTCTTTTGATTCGTAGAGTGTCTCCATGCAACCGAGAGACACGGCGATGAACAAGAAGAGCTGGAAGCACTGCGAAAAATACCTGAAGACTTCGGTGTTTGCGATCGGCCTGGCATCGCTTTCAGCGATATCCTCCGTGCAGGCCGGACAGCCCGGCATGCTCCAGCCCGGCGTCTTCCAGCAGATGCTGAGCCTCGCGAGTCCGCTGGCGGCCGTCGCCACTGAGGCAATCGGCACCTGGTCGAAGCAAGCCTCCGAAGGGCTCAAGCGGCAGCGGGTGCAGAAAGTGGCGGTGACGGCAGGCACCAACCTCGGTGGCCAAACACCGGCGCAGTCGACGCCCTCCGCCGTTTTCCATTCCGTCGCCTTCCGCGTCTCTTCGATCCCCGTGGCCCGCAAATGGAAAACCGTCTTTCCGGCGGTCGCGGCAGCCGATTTCGACCACTGCGCCAACGAGAGTGGTTGTGCCGCTCGCGGCATCCTCGGCAGGGCGATCGAAAACGCCAACGGCCTCGCCTTCCGGCAGAAGATCAGCGGCATCAACCGGACGGTGAACCGGCTTGTCCGCTACCAGCCGGACGCTGAGAACTACGGCCCCAAGGATTATTGGGCAACGCCGGACGAAATTCTCGCCCGCGGCAAGGGCGACTGCGAAGACTATGCCATCCTGAAGATGGCGGCTCTGAAGGCGGCCGGCCTGCCGCCGGAAGCCATGTCGGTCGTCGTTCTGCGCGATGTCCGACGCAACCTCTATCACGCGGTGCTCGCGATCACGACGAGCCAGGGCCACTTCATTCTCGACAATTTGAGCGACGAGGTGAAGCCCGACCGTGCTCTGCCGAACTACCAGCCGCTCTTCTCGGTCAGCGCCGACCGCTCCTGGATCCACGGCGTCAGGTCGACCGGCGACAAGGTCGCTTCGGCCGCACCTCTGTCCGATGTCATGCCCGGAGAGGGCGTCGCGCTTCGCTAAACCTCATCTCCAAACGCAACGCCTTTCGTCGAATGGGTGACCGCTCGAAAGGGTCGCCATTTTAACTACGCTGTCGCAGCGGCGGTCGCATTGGATCAGGCCAGAATAAAGCCGATGATGACGTCCTGGTCGGAGAGCGGAGCGAGGGCGGCGGTAAACTTGCCCCGCGTGATCTGTCCCTGCGCGCCGATGGTGAAGCCGGCCGATTGCGGTTCGCCGGGGGTCTCCTTGAGGCGGTGCACGAGATCGACAAACTGAACGTCGAAGGAGAGCTTCAAGCCCTGTGCGGGTTGAGTCAGGTGCGAGCGCAGGACACGTGACTGGACGAAGGAGAGAAAGGCGGGGTTATAGGCAATGATGTGCTTGTTCCCCGTGAGCGCAAAGGCCGGCGACGGACTTGCGCGGACCTGGCCTGCAACCACCGCCAGATTGCTGCGCTCCTTGGCCGACGAGAGTTCGTCGCGCAGGTAGCGGGTGGCGATAAAGCGCAGCCGCGCCGTCAGGTTGCCTTCGCCCTCGAGTTCTGTTTCGCAGGCGGCAACGATATCCGCGAGCTTACGGCCTTGCCGCGCGGCAAGCTCGCCAAGGCTCTGCCAATAGATCTCCTCAAGTTTGATCCCGCGGCGCTGACCGCCGACGGTGACGACACGGAACCGCAGAGCGCTCAGGTCCGCGTCGGACGGGGGAGGCGGCGTCTCGTTCATCGTCAGCGCTCCCGCAGAGCTTCCTCGCGCGCCTTGTTGATCGGCTTCATCAGATAGGCAAGGATCGTTTTCTTGCCGGTCATGATATCCACGGACGCAATCATGCCGGGCATGATCGCATATTCGCGCCCATCCTTCACCAGCGCGGCTGTGTCGGTCTTGACGCGCACGAGATAGTAGGTTTCGCCATTGTTCTGATCAACCAGGCTGTCGGCGCTGATGGTCTCAACGACACCGCCGAGGCCACCGTAAATCGAGAAGTCATAAGCCGAGACCTTGATCAGTGCCGGCTGGCCGGCGCGCACGAACGCAACGTCCCTTGGAGATAGCCGTGCCTCGACGAGCAGAATCTCCGACGTCGGTACGACGCCGGCGATCACCCCACCGGGCGTCACATAGGCGCCGACTGTGTTGACATCGAGCGTATTGATGATGCCGTCGACTGGTGAGCGAATGTCGGTGTTGGCGACCCGGCTGCTGGCGCCGCGGATGGTTTCCTCGATTACGGAAAGTTGCGAAAGCGCCTCGGTCTTTTCCGCCAGGGCCTCCTGCTTCAGTTGCAGCGACAATTCGGTCACCTGGAGGGTTGCCTCCCTGAGCGCCGCCTCTAGCTTTCCGACTGACTCCTTCCAGAGGGCGAGCTGACCCCGGGTATCGGTCAGCTCTTTCTCGACCCTGAGCACCTCGGTTTGCGCGACGAGCTTGCGCTTGACCATCGGCGCGAGCATTTCCTGTTCTTGCTCGGTTAACTGCAGGCTCTCTGTCAGGCGGGTGATATTGGCCGCCGCCTCGGCAAGCTCCTTCTGCCGCTGGCCTTCGCGCGCTTGCATGACCGACAGCTTGTTGTTGAAATTGCCGGCCTTGGCTTGAAGCAGTTGTTCCTCGTTCGCGCATATGGCCGGCGCGACCTTAGTGATGTCCTCAGGACATTGGTATTTTGCGTCGTAGGCCCCGGTCTCCTCGAGTTTGAGCCGCGCGACTTGCGCGCGCAGCGATCGCCCCTTGGCCTCGAGTTCGCCAAGGGAGGAGCCGCTCGCGGTATCGTCGAGCCGGAGGATCAGATCGCCGCGGCGAACGACCTGTCCGGGCTGTACCGCGATCTCGCGCACGATACCGGGTTCACTCGACTGGATAATCTGCGTCTTCGAGACGGGGATGACCTTGCCTTCACCGCGGGCGATCTCATCAACCTCGGCGATCGCCGCCCAGGCGACGAAAGAGCTGATCAGCAAGCCGATGACAAGCAACCCGGCGCGCGCGGCAAGCGGCGGTTTCTCAGTCATGCTGACCCCTCCCGCCATTTGCGAACCGACGTCTTTTCGTCATCTTTGTGAAAGCGTGCATCATAGGCCGGCTCCGGCCACTGGGCCAGCAGGACCGGGCCGCCTTTGCAACTGCTCGATGACCTCAGCCTTCGGGCCATCGGCAACGACGCGCCCGCGGTCAAGAACCAGCAGCCGATCGACGAGGCTCAGCATGCTATGGCGATGCGTCGATATCAAAAGGGTGACATCGCTGCTGAAGACGGTGGAGAGCTTGTTGATCAGCTCACGTTCGCTTGCAAGGTCCATTGCCCCGGAGGGTTCATCAAGGAAGACGACCTTCGGCTTGCGCAATAGCAGCCGTGCGATGGCGACCGCCTGGCGTTGCCCGCCGGAAAGCTGAGAACCGCGTTCACCTACGGGCATGTCATAGCCGCGCGGATGGTGGGAGACGAATTCGTCCACGCCGGCAAGCCTCGCTGCCGCCACCACTTCTTCATCGCTGGCGGTCGGATTTGCCATCAGGAGGTTTTCCTTGATCGTGCCCGAGAACAGATCAGAATTCTGCGACACGAACGAGACCGCCGAGCGAACGACAGAGGGGTGCAGTTGGCGAATGTCGACGCCGTCGAGCAGGATTCGCCCCGCGCTTGGTGGGTAGAGGCCGGCAAGCAGCCGGCCAATCGTCGTCTTGCCGGAACCGATGCGGCCGATGATGCCGACCCGCTCTCCCGCTTTGATCGCCACGTTCATGCCGCTGACCACCTTGTGGTCGGTACCCGGGTAGGCGAAGTCGAGATTGGCGAAGGTAATGCTGCCGTTGCGGATCTCGCGATTGACGAAACCGATCGTATCGGGCCGATCCTCCGGCTGCTCCATCACCGCATTCAGGATCCGCAGCGATAGAAGCGCCTGGCGCAGTCGCGCCAGCGTCATCGCAATCTGGCCGAGCGGTGCGACGGCGCGGCCGGCCAGCATGCTGGCGGCGATGATCGCGCCGGAGGAGATGTTTCCTTCGGTGAATTCATAGGCGCCGGCCACGACGATGCAGACCGTCACCAACTGCTGCACGAACTGCGTCGCGTGCGACGCCCAGGAGGAAATCTCCTTGATTTTCTCGGCCGTGTTCGAGGAATGCTTGGCCAACTCGTTCCAGCGGCGAAGCAGCTGTTTTTCCGAATGCAGCGTTTTCACCGTCTCGATCGCGCTGATCGTTTCGACCAGGAGTGCCTGGCGCTGGGCGGACTCGTTGGATGCCGCGGCGACGCGATTGCCGATCTTGTACTGCGCAACGTAGCCGATCACGAGGCTCAAGATAAAAGCAATCGCTGGAATGAGCGCGATCCAACCTGCCACCGCATAGATGGCGGCGATGAAGACGAAGACGAAAAGACTGTCGATGATCATGCTGAGCGTATTCGACGTGAAAAACTCCCGCACGAATTCGTACTGCATCGCCCGGTTCGCATACTCGCCGGTGGACGGCGGCCGCGACGCCATGGTTGCATGCAGAATCTTCTCGAACAGCATGTAGGAGAGTTTCAGATCGGCCTTGCGGCCGGCGTAGTCGATCAGCGCCGCGCGTACCGTCTTCAATAGGAAATCGAAGAGGATGGCGGTGCTGATGCCCAGCGCCAGGACCCAGAGCGTCGCGATCGCCTTGTTCGGCAGGATGCGATCGTACACGTTCATCGTGAACAGCGGCGCGGCGAGCGCCAGGACGTTGATGAAGAATGTCGCGATCGCCACCTGGACATAGGCTTGCCAGAAGGGCTTGATCGTCGAAGTCAGCCAGTGTCGGCGGTCAATGTTGCGCGCCTCGCCAACACCCCGGCCGGCAGCCGCGTTCAAATAGGTCGCCGAGAACGACGCGGCATAGGCGAGCCCGCCGAGTTGCAGATCAGACAGCTTCACCGCCGTCTCGTCGGGCCTTGCCAATTTGTTCGAAAGACTGAGTGTACCGTCCGGCGCCTCCTCCAACAGCGCCGTGGCGCTGCCATCGCGAAAGACGAGCAGCAGCGGGAACACGAAATCGCGGTTGGCAAGGGCCCGCGTGGAAACAAGCTCCGTCTCCAGGCCAACGCGCTCAGCGATGCGGGAAACGTCTTCGGCGCTCGGCGACCGGGCGTCGAAGGGGACGTCGGAATAGAGCACACTGTCTGACGAGGGGCGGTTCAAGAAGATGCAAATCTCCTTGAACGCCTCGGAAAAGCCAGTCAAGGACGGGCCAATCTGCGCATGCCTGTCAATAGCTTGCATCACCACCGGTTGTGTCCGCCCTCACGAGGACTATCATTTCTGCCGGATCGGCGCCAACAAGTCGAGCGGCAAATCGTTCGTCTGGCGCGACGGAACACGGCGATAGGTTTCCGTAGCAGGCGTGTCCGGAACATTGAACTCGGTGCGCGCATAGGCTTCGGATTGAGCCGGTGCCTTGATCTGCATCGTCGCCAGGAGCTGGCCAGTTGCGGCAAGCAGGCGATATTCGGCAAACAAGGCTGCATATTGCGATGTTTTCGCCAGGACGCTGACATTGAAACGTGCGTTCTGCGCGCCCAGCACGTCGAGCAGCGAGCGCTGGCCGACCTTGAGCTGCTCGCGATAGGACTCGACGATCTGCACGTTCATCTGGGCCTGTGCATTCAGCGTGCGCGAAATGTCATACTGGCTCGTGCGGCGTTCCCAGGAAATGCGAACGGCCTCCTCGACCTCGCGATGCGCCTGGTGGAAGACCAGCCGCTGCTCGCTCGCCCGGCGCATCTGTTCCTGCTCGTTGGCGATGTCGATGCCGCCACGATAGAGATTCCATTTTGCTACGATCCGCGCTTGCGCGTCCCAGGAATTGCCGGTCGCGCCGTCGATATCGTTTCCGGAGCGCACGCTTCCTTCGGCAAAGACTTCCGGAAACATGCTCGATCGCGCAGCCTTTACCTGCGAGTCCGCGACACTGATGTCGGAATCGGCAGCCTTGATGCGCGGGTTGTTACCGCGGGCGATGCCGATCGCCGTCTCCAGCGTTTTCGGCAAGACGTTCGCAACCGACTTCGGCATCGACGGCTTGGTAAGCGGCTGGCCCACCAGGCGATTGAAGCTGATCTTGACGGTATCGAGCGCTTCCTCCGCTTCCAATAGGCGGGCCTTTGCGGAAAGCAGGCGTTCACTGGCCTGTTGGCGATCCGCATCAGTCAACGTTCCACCTGAAATCAGCGAGCTGATATCCGATAGGATCGACTGATGAACGCCGACGTTCTTGCGGGCCTCCGCCACGATCTGCTGCTGAAGAATATACTCGAAGTACTCGCGGACGATCTGCAACCCAATGGTTTCGGAACGTTCCAGCACACGGAAGGAGGCGCTGTCGACGCGTGCTGCCTGCCGCTCCAGTTCGGCACGACGACCACCGCCGTCAAAGAGCTTCTGAGTGACTGTCAGACCGACATCGGAAGGATAGAGCGGGTCGTTTTCGATGGAGCCGAGCCGTCGTGCTTCGTCCTCAAGGTGTTGCACGCCCGTGGAAGCTTCCACATCGAGGCTCGGCAGGTAGAGACCGCGGGCCTGCCGCAGTTCGAACTCGATCGCCTCGCGGTTCTCCATCGACTGCCCGATCTCCGGGTTCGATTCCATCGCGATTTGAAGCGCTTCCCTGAGCGTCATCGCATCGGCCGCACCGCCCGCAAGCACGGATGACGCGAGCAGAATAGAAAACAGCCCGCCCTTAAAGGTTTTCCCCACGTTCAATACTATCCCCCTGGCAATCAGTACGTCACGCTTGCAAATCCAAGCGCACATTACAACTGCAGAAATTTATCGCTAAATAATACAGCTGTAATAAAAGGCGGCCACCACTTTTGGGGTGGTGCAAGAGTATCCCAGCCTTTCGCACGGCCATGTTGCAAAAATGGAACAATCGCCCCGCTAAACAGGGATCCGTTAAGCTATTGAAATAAAACTAATCGCGCATGCGTCTTCAGGATTTGAGCGACTAAGTTGCCGCCGGAACTCAATGCAGGCGCGAATTCAGCCACTGGATCTCAGTCGCCGCGTGCAAAGGTTGTATCTTCACCTAACGTGAGCGCCAGCGCCCACATTGATTCAAGCCGAGGGCAGGCGGACAAAACCGACGCTCCGGGTCTCTGCAACAGCAACGGCCTCGGAAGCGGCGGTGCGGCGCAGCTGCTCCAGGTCAACGCTGCCGTCGAACAACGCACCGCCAACGCTGAAGGCAAGATCGACCTTGCTGCCGTCGGCTGCGAAATGCGACGAGGTCAGCGCTTTCGTCAGGCGTGTGCAAACCTGCTCTGCATCGGCTTCGGTCGCACCCACCAACAGGACGTCGAAGCTCGCTGGACCGGTTCGCGCGACGACATCGTCGCGCCGCACCGAGGTGCTGATGGTGGAGGCGACGAATTGGAGCAGTTCATCACTCCATTCCGGGCCGAAAGCGGCGCCGACATCGTCGAGGTTGTTGATCCGCAGATGGATGAGAGCCCCGTGAAGCTCCTCGGCACCGCGCTGACGGCGGCGCTCGAGACCATTAACATGCTGGACGAGCCCGCGGCCGGTAACGCAGCCGGTCGTGGCGTCATGGGCAACGACGTGGTTGATCTGGTTGCGGAGGCGCTGAGCCCGGCGAAACTGCATGGCCGCGACGACGATCAGCGGCACACCCATCAGCAAGGAAATCAAGGCCGCGCCGACCATCGCTGCCGCATAGGGCCGGTCGACGAGAGCGACCAGGCTGAGATAGACCAGAACCTGGGCGAGTACGGCGAAACCAACGATGCCGGCCAGGACATAGCGCACGATCCGCCAATCCCTCTGCCCGTTGAATGGTAACTCTCTCTGCATGCATCCAGCTCCCGATTCACTGACGATAATCGGTCTAGTGCAGTTTTATGCATATTCCCTTTCCTCGGTATCTACAACTTTATGCACCGCATAGAATGCACCAGGGAAATGCACCAAAACGGCATAACTGCCGCCTGAATATTCGCGCTCGGCGTGCAAGTTCAAGACGGCCGCGGGGAAAATCCCGTTCTTCCGCTGTCGAGAAAGTGCGTCCGGCGGACTTTGGTCCTACTCCTGATCCGACTTCAGTCCGCTTTGACACAGGCCCGCTTGTTCCGCACGCTGACAGCATGTTGGGCTGGTGTCACGAAAATGAGGATCAAGAACTCTCTGAGCCGACTTCTTTCTCCGACGCTCGGGCAAGAACTGGCGCCCAGGACACATGTTCTGGAGTCTCTTCTTGACCTTTGCCAAGCCTACAACCTGGCGGTCACGGAGCTGCACAGGTTGCAGCTAGAAACGCATCCGCGGCAGGATGTGATCCGGGAGTTTGAAGTTCTGTGTCGCGATATTGAAATGCGGCTCATGTCCTGTATTGAGAAGGTGGACCGTGCCGGCAAAGCCGAAGGTCCGCACTGAAAGCCTGCCACGGGTCGTTCGCGGCGCCCTGGCCCAACGCGTTTCAGCGATCAGGGCTTTCATTTACAGGGGTTTGTCGAGGCGGTTGTCTCGGTTGAACTCATGCTATCGACCGCCGGATTGCGGTCTGGCAGAGCATGCCCAATCTCGACAACCTGTCGAAGCCCGGGCAAAGTTCTGTACTGAGGAGATGTCATGCCTACGCGTCGGAAGTTTCTTACCGCAGTCAGTTCGGGAGCCGTTTGTCTGTTCGCCACAGCCCTTCCATATACCCTCGGCCCTGCCGGCTCGTTGCTGGAACTTGTTCCCCAGGCCGCTTTTGCCAAGAGCGGGGAGAATAACGGCAATGGTGGGGGCGGCGGCGGCGGCGGTGGTAACGGTGGAGGCAATGGCGGAGGAAGTGGTGGAGGAAATGGCGGTGGTAACGGTGGAGGAAACGGAGGGGGCAGGTCTGGAAAAGGCAACTCGAGCGGCGGCAACGCCCGTGGCAATTCGAAGGGTGCCGGCGGCGGTGCTTCCAGGGTCGGCGTGCGCCATGCCGATGGTATGAGCGAGGAGATCAATAACGGCCGCTACATAATGAAGGATGCGCGGGGGCGCACAATCATCAACCGAAAGGCGACCTTGGCGGACTTGAAACGAATTCAGTCCCTCATTCAGTGAGGGGACGCCAATCGGCCGCGTCGCGCAGCACCATGGCAGCCTCGGTTCGGTTGGTGACGCTGAGCTTGGCCATGATCTGCGTCATATGGTGCTTTACTGTCTTTTCCTGAAGTTCGAGTTTCCGGGCGACGTGCTTGTTGCTCATGCCTGCGGCCACCAACTGCAGCACTTCATGTTCACGCGCGGTCAGGCTGGCGACTAGGGCCGACAGGTTTGATGGACCGCGCGTCCGATTGGAGAGAAGTTTGGCCGAGAGCGCCGGAGTGACATAGCTCTCGCCCGTGGCGACGTTGCGTATGATTTCCGCCAGGGCTCGGCCACCTACGCCCTTCAGCACATATCCCAGCGCCCCTCGTTCGAGGGCTGCAGTGACATCGTCGCTCGTTTCGGAAACGGTCAGCATGATGATTTTTTGCGACGGCGATAACTCGAGGATAGGTGGGATTGCGTTCAAGCCGCCCCCGGGCATGGATATGTCCAGCAGCATGACATCGGGACGCAGATTCTCGGCAATAAGCAGGGCATCATCCCTGGAACTCCCCTCGGCAACGATTTCGAATCCGCCGATCTCCAGCAGGCTTCTTGTTACGCCCTCTCGAAACAAGGGATGGTCATCGACCACGGCTATGCGTATCGCTGTCTTCATACCGCTTTTGTCTCCTCGGTGCTGATTGTCATACGAACAACGGTGCCAGTTGTTGAGACTTTAATCTCGAAGGCTCCACCCAAGCTTTCGATTCGTTCCCTTAAACCCTCAAGGCCAAGGCCCGTTGGCTCGACGCGATCCGGGTTGAAGCCAGGCCCATTGTCCCCGACCTCGACCATCACCTGCGCACCCACCGTCGATTGTGAGACACGCTGGCCGACGCCGCCGCCATGGCGGTACGCGTTGTTGAGCGCTTCCTGCACGAAGCGGTAGATGCAGATTTTGGCGGACAGAGCGAGGTGATCAGGCGGGTCGAAAACTGACAGCTCCACGGTCGTTTCCGTTCGCTGCTGATGGGCGTGAACGACCCGCTTCAAGATCTCGGGCAGGGTCGCTGTTTCTATCTGCGGCAGAACAAGACCGCTGCAGATCGTTCGGATCTCCTGCATTGCTTCATCGAGGCTTTCCTTGATTTCGGCGATGCTGCGCTCGCGCGTCGCTCCGGGTGTTTTCGGGTTCGTCAAAGCATCGCTGTCGAGCCGCAGGGAGGCGAAGGCCAGCAGTTGCGCAGGCCCGTCGTGCAGATCAGCACCGATGCGGCGCAGATGACTTTCGTTGAGCGCCGCCGTGCGCTGCGAGGCCCGCTGGAGCCGCCCACGTAGAGCTTCGTTCTGCGCGAGCAGCGCTGAAAGCTGGGCGATCCGATCCTTGAGCGCATGGCGCTGCGTCTCAATGGTCCGGCTGCCTCGCAGCACGATCGCAGAGAGAACCACGAAAAAAGCAAGCGTAAAGGCTGCGACCGCTAACCAGGTATAGAAGCGCGCTTGATTCAAGCCGTGTTGGAAATCATAGGAGACCTCATGAAATTCAGAAACTGCAACGACCTCTCCCGACCACGGTTGCAGCACCGGATTGTAGATCTCAAGGATCGGCATGTCGGCTGGGCGTTTGTCTGACTGCTCCCCTGATTGATCGAAGAGCGCCACCATCCTGCCGGAGAATGCCGTTCGCAACTCGTCGCTGAGCTCGAGCCGTTTTCCAATCTGGGCTTCGTCGCTTGAATACAGAACCGTGCCGTCTGCCCGCCAAAGGCGGAAGGACACGAGACGGTCTCCCAGGGCGCCCTGACCAAGGGTTTCGTCGAGCGCGCGCGCGACACCGCCGTCGAGTATCTGGGTCGTCTGCATATCGGGCAACAACGGTGCGATCACACTGTCCACATAGAGAGCCGTGGTTGCGGCGGAGTTCCGAGTGACTGCCTCCTCGATAAGGCGTGAAACAAACGCCCCAACCAGCACCATTGCAGCCGCTGCAACAAGGCCGCCGATCAGCAGGAACTGCGATGCCAGTGAGCGGGCGTTCCAATTTTTGATGAGTTGGGTGGCGCGCACGAAATTTCCCGGTATCGACTGCTGGCCGCCAGCGTCTCTGTGGTACAACAAACCCGCGTTAACCTAAACGCTTGGGCAGGCTGGTCAATGCCGTGGCTCGGTTCTCAATCCTTATCGGACCTTAGGCTGTCTGCCCGACAGGACCAAGGTCCTATAGGCCACCGCAATGGTCCGGGGGGCATAGTAGCTGCCTTTGGCCCAAGATAAGTTACGCTTCTCTACAAACGCGGCCTTCATCGAGTCGGTGCCGCGGCTATTCGAAGAGGAGTTTCTTATGGTTTTCGCGAAAGCAATCGCTCGTGGCGCCTTGGCGCTGAGTCTGGTCGTAGCCCCCGCGGTAGGCGGGATGGTCGGTGCGGCGGGCACAGCCCTGGCCAAGGAAGGCCATGGCAATTCCGGCGGCGGCGGCGGCGGTGGTAATGGAAATGGAAATGGCGGCAACCATGGCGGGGGCTCAGGTTCCAGCCATGGAAAATCGGGAACCGCGCGTGCAAGCAAGGACACCCGGTCGAGCAAGGCCAGCGCCAGTGACAAGCCGACGTGGAAATCGTTGTTCACACGTGGCAAAAAAGGCCCGGACACGGCGAAAAAAGCTGCGAAGGCCGACAAGCTGACCAAGGTGGAGCCAATTGAAGCTGGCGTCGGCACGCCGGGACTGCGCTCGCTGAACCGCAACTATCACGCTTATCTCAACTCGAACGATCCCCGAATGGCCGCGGTTTCTGCCTACGCCATCGCCTATGCAGAGTTTGAAGCTGAGAACGGCGTGGACGCCATCCCAAGCGACCCGGCCCTCAGCGACGAGGCCCTGCGCGATGCGCTTGCCGGCTTCTCGAAAGACGGTGTCGTAACCGATGATATGCTTGACGAAGCCAAGGATATCCTTGGCGTCGGGCCCGACGTCGGCAAGATCGATCAGATCCGCGAAACGCTTCCTCCGGCACCCGTGAATTGACGGTTGTGGACCGCCATTCGGCGGGACCAGACAGTTGATCGCGGGCGGCTAACGGGGCGCCAATGATTCTCCGGTCTCGTGATCGGTGAAAATCCGGAAGAGATTGACAGCCAAATCAAACAAGGCCCGCAAACAGGAATGTCTGCGGGCCTTTTGATGTTCTACAGCGCCGCGCGTCATATTAGACGCGCAAACAAAGCTAAAAAAGCCAAGCTTCGAACCGTAACGCCGCGCCACGAACACAGATTGCGCATCCTGGCGGCATGGCCGTTCCTCGCGGCGCAGCCTACGCGCCATCAGGCGATTGCGCGCATGGGCGTCATGAGTGCATGCATCTCGCCGGAGATCCCTGCTGCAATGTCGGCGCGCGCCATTGCCATGTGCAGGTTGGCCGCGACGAAGCCGGTCGGATTTCCGCAGTCGAACGTGCGGCCGCCGAATTCGAAAGCGCGAATTTCCTGGTCTTTCATCAGGGTAATCATCGCGTCGGTCAACTGGATCTCGCCGCCTGCACCCGGCTCCTGGTTTTCGAGGATGTTGAAGATCTCCGGCTGGAGAATATAGCGCCCTGAGATAAACAGGTTGCTCGGCGCCGTGCCCGGGGCCGGTTTTTCCACGAGGCCATCGACCAGTGCGCCCCCAATAGTCTGCTTCAGGGAAACGATGCCGAATTTGTGAGCCTCTTCCGGCAAGCATCGTTCGACAGCCACGACATTGCCGCCATGTCGCTGGTGAAGGGTCGTCATCGATTGGAGGCAGGGTTCGTGATCGACCATCAGCATATCCGGCAGCAGCACGGCGAAAGGTTCGTCGCCGACGATGTGGCGCGCCGTCCAGACGGCGTGGCCAAGGCCACGGGCCTGTTGCTGGCGCACAAATGAGATGCTGCCGACATCAGGCGTTGCCGTCGCCAGCCGATCGGCAAGCGGGTTCTTGCCGGCTCGCCGCAGCGTTGCGTCGACTTCGAATGCGTGATCGAAATAATCCTCGATCGCGCCCTTCATGCGGCCAGTGACGATGATGACGTGTTCGATGCCCGCGGCAAACGCCTCACTGACAATGTAGTCGAGGATCGGCCGATCAACGATCGGCAGCAGTTCCTTGGGAACGCTTTTTGTCGCCGGCAGCATTCGCGTACCGAATCCGGCGGCCGGGATGATCGCCTTGCGCACTTTGTTCTGCATGTCAGCACCTTTTCGCTTCAAGCAACTCGGGAGATTTTTGCGGGTGTGGATTTGAGGATGTCGTGCATCTTGTGCTCGACACCATTTTCAGTGAGGAAACGGTACATTTCGCCGTAGGTGTGGAACCAGGCACGGTTGTACCTGTCGAAGAGGGCCTGGTCCCAATAGTCCTCGAGGCAGAACGCCTGCTGCCCGAAGATGTCGAAACTGGGGATCTTGAATGTGTCACAGAACTCGGCCGTTCGGCTGTCATAGGTGCAGTAGATCGACGGAACCCCATTCGCCAGCGCCATGAGATTGCCGTGCAGGCGGTAGCCGAGCACCAGGTCCTGGGCGCGGATCAGCCGTTCGTAATCGGCAACCACATCAGAATAGAACAGCCTTTGCTCGTAGAGGCCCAGCATCGCCTCATCGAGATACCAGGACGATGTCCAATGGTCGGCCTTGAGCGCGGCGAGTGCTTCTTCGCGCTGGGCCTCGTCTCCCAGGACAAGCTTCTTTTCCTCGACCTCGCCCTGCGTCAACAGCACGGTCTCGAAGCGCCCAGCCATGGTTTTCACCAGTTCGCGGTGGAAGCCGAGATAGCGTTCGATATCCTTGGCATAGGCGTCGGAGACTTCTCGCCTGACGGTGACCCCGACCTTGCGGACCTGTTCGAGCGGCGGCAGCGTGATGCGCAGTTCCGGATCGTTCAGGCGGAAGGCGGTCGGGCATCCGATGATCCGGACGTTGCGGATGCCGAGATCCCACAAAACCTCGGCCGAATAGGCACCCCGCACACCGACTGATGTCGTCGATTCGGACATCAGGCGCAGCACGGCGCGCGTATCGTCGGAGAGCCTGATTTTTCCATCCACCGGAGCCTGTGCACCGATCCCAAAGCCGATCACTGGCAGGCCGAGCGCCTTCAGGACCGTTGCTGCCGCCTCCCAGTTCATGGCGTCGTGAATGTAATTTGATCCGCGCAGGAACACGTAATCGTATTCCTCCCGAAGCCGGGCGATGTCGCGTGGCCTGAATTCCGATATTTCGAGCACACCGAGTTCTTCGAACCGCAGCAGTTTCAGCGACGAGTCGAAGACGAAGGCATCGCCCATATTGTGGTAGTGGTTGATGTGGAACTGGATGTCTTGATGTTGATACCAGCGAACGCTGTCATGTGCGTAGACTTCGCCGGCGGGGATCATGACCAATATGCGTGCCAAAAGCTTAATCCGTCATTGGAACTGTGACGAGACGCGCATCTCGACGCGATGTTCGCGCTGCGCGGCACCGTCTTTTTCGCGCAGCAGGCTGCGATAGACGCCGAGGTGTTCCCTTGCGCAATCCTTGGAACTGAAGGGACCGCGCATGCTGCTGCGCAAGCGGTCCCAGACCGTGTCGTCGTTCAGCACCTCGACGATCCGATCCGCGAGGTGCTGGCCGTTGCCGGCGCGAAAATGCAGGCCATCGGCGCCATCGCGAACTTTCTCGGCCATGCCGCCAATGTCAGAGCAGATGATCGGTCGGCGGTGCAGCAGCGCTTCCTGGATAACGACGGGTGAGTTCTCCCACCAGATCGATGGGAAGATCACCCAATCGACGGATCGCATGAGCTTCGGCAGATCGGCATTCTGGTAGCTGCCGTAGAAGCGCACCCGACGACCGGCTCGCTCGATCAGCTTCTTCATCCGCGCCTGGAATTCGGCCGGTTGGCGCTCGAGATTGGCGCCGAAGATCATCAGGTAGGCGTCATCGCCCCAGATCTCATCCGGTACGCGGCCGATGGCATCGATCAGCACGTCGACGCCCTTGAACGGCGTCATCTGGCCGAAGAAGGCGAAGCGGTTGCGACGCGCGTCGCTTCGCGCAAGTTCGCGCGCGGGTGTCGCTTCCTCGCCCATGATTCCGTTTTCGATGACGTGAATGCGTTGGCGATCTATGCCCCACTCCGCATAGCGCTTGGCGAGAAAGGCGCTCGGCGCAACGAACGCGTCGACCATATCGAGGAGCATGGTGCGCACGAGCGCCTCACGCCGGAGGAACCTTGATGCCGGAATATCCGGAAAGCAGCTGTTGCAGGCGGTCGGCGAAGCCTGCTCGCAAAGCTGACCCGTCGGCCGTTTTACCATCTGGCCGTGGTTGTGGCAGATCGGCACGAATTCATGAAGGGTGAGAAGGATTGCCGCGTCTGGCAGTGCGGAGCGCACCGCATAGAGCGCCTCGAGACCGAAACCCAGAACGTGATGGAAATGAATGACATCCGGTTTCACATCGCGCACGAAGCGCAGGAGATCACGCTCGATCGACTCGACGTCCTCATTCGCGAGGTGAAAATGATCATAGGCAACGGTGTGGAACAACACCTCTTCCTGCGGCAGGCGCGCACTCATAAGCGCCGACGAGGCGTGTCGTTGCAGCGGCGGGGAGGCGGCCGCCAGATACACGGATTCGACACCTTCCATCGCGTTCAGGCCGCGATGCAGGTTGTGCGAGGCGATCTCCGCCCCGCCCAGCGAAAAGGAGGGGTGCGCATGCGAGATCACCAGGACGCGAAGCTTTTGTTCCCTCATGCGGAAATCCTGTCAAACGATCTTTGGCTCTGGTGAGCGCTTCGCCACCGCGACTTGAGGATTTCGACATCGATGCGTTCGGCGAGCGCGGCAAGCTTGCCGTTCTGCTCCCCCGACATCGGCTCGTCGCAGCCGAGCAATTGGATCGATGGCAGCAAATAAGCAGCGATGCCTGCCCGGTTGATCCGGAGCCCAATTTCGCAGGCCTTCTGTTTTGAGCCGAGATAGACGCCGCAATCGCGCATCGCGTCGTTCAGGACCGCACGCGGCATGATGCAGCATTCGAGCGACGCGACGTCGACCCGCGTCAATTGCAGTGCCGCAATCGCCATCAGCGGATAACCGGCATAGCGATCGAGCAGCAGTTGATCGCCGTCCTCGGAGAGCCAGCTTCCCGCCCATTTCACCGAGTGATCGTCATAGGCAAGCATCGGCGAAATCACGCTTCCGACGTGGGCCTCTCCGACTGCCGTCAGTGCGTCGTACCAGCCTTTGCCAGTAGGGACGAGTGAGCCCGCCATGGTTACGACCGTGTCGCATGAAACCACCTCCGCCCCGACCGACAGCAGATCGAAGCGATCTTGTGCCGCGGCCGCGCAGACCAGGCGGACCGAGAGACCATAAAACCGTGCCAGCTGCCTAAGACGGACGAGATCCCTCTGGAAGGCCGGCTTGCTGACAACGATCACGAGCGGAGCGCAGCGCGTCTGCGGGTCGAGCGCAAACAACGCGAGGAGCGGGCCGACTTCCGGCATTCCGACGGTGGAGCCGACGATGATGGGAACGCCGGCATTTTCGTCGAACACCCCGACGTCGATGATCGTTTCCATGCGCGGCGCGGTGCAGGCTACCTTGGAGAGGAGCGGAACGATCTGGTGATCGACGATCGCCGGCAGCGCCCAGTTGGCGGCATCGAACAAAGACAATTGCTGGCTTGCGGCCCGTCGCGCCGGCATCCGCTTGGGTGTCAAGGGCAGAAACGCGCGCCGACCTTCTCTCAAGGTCAGTTCAAGATAGGGTGTAGCGTCGAGATTGCCGCCAGGCAGTCTCGCATGGGCGACAAATCCGTGGGCCTGATCGTCGCTGTCAAGCGATGCCCGGAATGCGGGTTGATCGGCGAAGCTTTGCGAAACGTCGAGCCGATCCAGGCGCGTCCAGATGTCGTCGAGTCTGGCCTCTGCGCCCGGCCGCCGCAGTTTGACGGAGGAAACATGGTGCTCCGGGTCGAGCAGCCAGCCCGAAATCAGCATGTCGCCTTCATCGGTTTCGAACACCCGGTCAACGTCCAGGCGAACCGGGTATGGAAGGCTCGAAATCGTGTCCTTTCCGGTGAAACCGTTTGCCGCTGAACGCAGGCGCAGCATGGCCTCTGGCGTTGCCCGGGTTTCGAGCAGCACGGACCGGATGTGGTCCGGAGTGTCCAGGGCCGCGCTGATCTGCACGCGCGAATGCGCCGGTGTCAAGTGCCAGCCTCCGCCGGCATTGTAGACGATGCCTTTGAGCGCGTCGGCGCGTACCCTCCCGCCCGTTTCCAGAACGGCGATGAAACCCAGCTCGCCCTCCGGTATATCCGGCCGGGCAAAACTGGCGACGAAACAATCGGCGACGGTCGTTGCGCCGGCTAGAAGATAGGCCTGGCAACGGCCGGGAACGAACGCGCGGCTCCAGCCCATGATGACGATGACGCCGTCATGGGTCTCTCCGACCAGTTCGATGAAGCCGTCCGACGGCTGCAGTGCCTTGATCAACGTAAGTCCGGCGAAAACCCTGTTGCGGTTGCCCGGTTGCGCCATGAGCTGATCGGCGAGGCGACTGACGACGACGGCCGTTTCTCCTGCTGTGGTCTGCGCAATAAGGGTTGCCGCGTCTTCGATCGAAATCGGTCTGGGGGCAACGATGAAGCGCTCGCTGATGCGCCCATCGTCAACGTCGATCAGCGAGATGGGCACATCGGGATTCGGTTGCGTCAGGAGCGCCGCAAAACCGTGCGTCGCCGACGGCGACGATGCAGTTAAGGGCCAGCTTGCAACGGAAGCGCCGTCTCGCGCGGGCTTGGCGCCATCGGCTCTGACGGAAACAGCGTGGCCCTTGGCCCGTCCGCTGCCAAGGACGAGCATGGTTTCCTGATCGATCCGAGCGGAGACGGCCCGACCCTTGCCGAAGCGCAAGGGCGCCCCCGCGGCGCGGGTGCCGTTGGTGCCAGCGGATCTTTCATCGTTCGCCATCGCCTGCCGCATCATCATCTTGCCAGCAATGCCAGCAGCGCTCCGGCTGCAAATCCCATGAGGACGAAGAGAAGCAGCACGAGCGGCCTGGTCTCGCCGCCCGCCCGTTTTTGAAGTGTGGAGAGTGTCTTCTCCATGCCCGCCACGACGCCATCCATTCGCAGCAGATGCACGTCCAGATCGTCCAGCCGTCGGCTCATCTCGGCACGAAGACCGTCGATGCCGGCGCTCGGGTCTTGCGCTCCCTCGGTTTCCGCCGCATCTGCGCCGATATGAGGTACGCGCTGCAGCGAACGTTGGGAAATCTGCAGCTGACGCTGCGCAGCCATCAGCACGTCCAGTTTGTCGAGCACCCTGGTCAATGGTGCTGCGATCAGCGCTTCGGCTGCCTGTTCGTCGGGTTGCGGCACGCGGAGGGGCTGCCCCGCTCCGTCTCCCGTAAACGCCATGACGACGAGATCGCGGCTGCGCTTCTGCACCGCCTCAGGCAGGGCGATTTCGAATGCGTGCTGGCCGTCACCGATCCCGTTTCGCTTGAGGTCCGGGCGATTGCGGTCGGCGATCGCTTCGGCGACCGGTGCGCCATCGAGGAGGACGCGCACTTTGAGGCGTTGGCCGGGGGCGGCGGGATCGTGCGCCCAGCCGAACAGGCGTCCCCCATCGATGGCATCGACGCGACCGTTGATGGGTTTGGCGCCTTCATTCTCGGGCGGCGGCGTGTCGAGTTTTTCTGCGACTTGGGCCATGGGTCCTCTTTATGCGGCCTGAACCTGCTGGAGATTGAAAAGAGCAAGGTAACGACCGGCTGTGGTGTCGATGTCATCAGGGCGAACGGCTCGGCCGGAAAGCTGTCGCAGAAGCGTCGGCTTTTCGATGACCTGCCGCATGGCGGCTGCGAGCTGGCGTGGATCGTCGGGTGCCACGGTCAGGCCATTGACGCCGTTCCTGACCAGTTCGGCCATTCCGCCGATATTGCTGGCGATCACCGGGCGTCCCTGCGCCTGCGCCTCCTGGATCACCAGCGGCGCATTTTCCCACCAGATGGAGGGGACAACGGTGCAGTCGACGCCGCCGATGAGGGCTGCCACATCTTCTCGGCGGTAGGGGCCGCGCCGCTGGACGAAGGGTGCGGTTTCGGAAAACAGGCGGTCGATGTCGGCGACGAATTCCTGGGTCTGAAACGGTGCGCCGCCATGGACGCGCAGCTCGAAGTCGACGCCATCGGCGATCAGCTGGCGCGCCGCCTCCAGCAGCACCTTGATCCCTTTCCAAGGGTTCAGATTGCCGAAATAGCCGAAGACGGGGCGTCCGCTCTTGGGTTTGTCCTTGCCGGCCTCAAACGCCTGGGGCGGTAGGCCGTTGGCGATGACGGAGATGCGGTCTTCGGCAATTCCCCAGTCGACATAGCGTCGTTTCAGGAACTCGCTCGGCGCAGCAAAACGATCAATCGTGCTCAGAAGCGCCTTGAGATGTTGTTCCCTGAGCGCGAAGCGGTCGGGCTTGATGTCCTTGAAGCAGGCGTGACAACGGTCCGGACTAGAGCCGTGGCAGAGCTCCCGCTTGTCGGTGCGCACCATCAGACCGTCATGATGGCAAATCGGGTAGTAATCATGCAGGGTCATGACGATCTTGCACGCCGGCAACGCTCTGCGCACGATATGTGGAAACTCGGCGCCCATGAGCAGAATATGGTGGAGATGAACCACATCGGGCCGGAATTCGCGCAGCAGTTCCACCAGATCCGGCACGAAACCGTAAAGGTCGATTTGGCTCATGAAAAAGCGATCGAAATGCCCCGCCCAAAGCAGGATTTCGTCGCCTGTCGGCCCTATGGCCTGGAAACTCGTGCCCGGTCTGGCCTCGCGATGGACCTGGTTGACCGCGCCCAGGAACAGCGCCTCGTGTCCTGCGCGCTGGTAGGCGCGGAAGAGATCGTGCGCAAAGACTTCCGTGCCGCCGGGATGAAGGGCCGGATGATTGTGCGCCACCACGAGAATGCGCTCGCTCATGGGCGGCTCCGGTGACGCTCACCCACGAGCACATCTTGATAGTGTGTGCCGCCCGGTTCGCGCCAATGGCCAAAGGACTTGAGCGCGAGCGAGAGACCGGTGCGATTGAACGCGCCGTCGAGAAAACCATCGTCGAAGCCGACGGCGGCCAACGGCGGCTGACCCGGTACGAACCAGCAGGGCCCCTGGCCGGCGCGCTCGAAGGCAAGGCGCGGATCGCGCCGCCCCATGGCATTTCGCCTGGCGATCTCGTCGACGATGAAGGCTGTCATGAACAATCGGCCGCCATGTGCCAGGACCCGGACGATCTCCGCCAGATAGGCCATGACCTCGTCGGCGGGCAGGTGCGTGACGACCGACGTCATGATGATGAAATCGAACTGCGCGTCTGCAAATGGCAGTTTCAGTTCCCGGCCCTTGATCGTCCCCGTCGGGTTGTAGAGATCATGGGCGATGTCGAGGCGTTGGAAGGTGAAGTTCGGATAGGTCGGCGTCACGGTCGCCCGGCACCAGCGGATGCCGCCCTCCACGGGATCGAGGCCATCATAACGGCCTCGGTCGCCATCGAGATATTGGGTGAGCGGCACGGCCATGCGGCCGATGCCGCAGCCGATATCGAGAACGCGATGATTGGCCCGCAAGCCGCCCATGCGGATGAAATGTCCGAGAAACTCCGCGCCGATCGCACGGAAATCACCGTCGCCGACAAAAATGCTGTTCGCGTCCGGCTGCGGAAGGAACCGGTTGCGCGACACGCTGTCGGTCAGCCAGCGAAGATGTGCGTCGTCCAGTGGCGGTGGTGCACCGATTTCATCGCGGGGCAGGGCATCGATCATGCATTCGTCCATTCAATTGCGTGGTCATCGGGAGACGCGGTCTTGGGGCTGCTCGGCGATCGATAGTCGCGCGCCATCAGCGCGGCAATGTCATCGTCCCAGCGCTGGGTGTGGAGCCAGGAGTTGTATTGGCTGGCGACCCCGCGCATGTAGTCCTGGCTGCGCCGGATCGACTGGCGCTCGAAGTGATACAGACAGGCCGACGGCTCGTAGCCGATCTCGAAGCCGGCCCGGCGGATCTTCAGGCAAAGGTCGCTGTCTTCATAATCACCGATGATATAGTCCTCGGTGAAGCCGCCGACGCTCTCGTAGAGATCCCTCGTGGTGACGAGGCAGGCGCCCGTGACACCGGGAACCGTTCGCGCCTGCTGCGCCGGCATGTAGTCGCTGGGCATGCCCTTGTAGAAGTGGTGGTTCAGCCAGATCCCACGCTGGTCGCGGCCGAAATAGAGGCCCGCGTGCTGCAGCGATCTGTCTTCGAAGATCAGCCTGGGGCCGACCGCGCCGAACGCCCCGCTCATGATCGGATCTATCAGCGTCTGCACCCAGCCGGGTTCGCAGGGCACGACATCGGAATTGAGCATGACCAGAACGGAGCCGCGCGCCATACGCGCGCCGGTATTGCACGCCCGCGCGTAGCCGCCGTTCCGGTTCATGACCACCAGCCGCATGGGCAAACCGTGCAACAGATGCAGCCCGCCGAGCAGATGCTCGGTCTCGTCCTGAATTTCCGGGGAATCCAGAACGAAGACGAGTTCCGCGTTTTCCATGAGCCAGGGGTCCGTCGCCATGCCCGACAGCTGAAAGCGGAGAAAATCGAGAACCTTGTAGAGCGGGATGACGATGGAAACGAGCGGTGCATGCTGCGGCAGGCCATAGTCTCTCGTCCGCTTGACCTCGACCGTCTTGCCCAAGCGTTGCTCCACTTCTCGCAGCGCCGGCGCAAGTATCGTGCGGAATGCATCGTCGATGGCGTGTTGCGGCGGGACCGCGCGCAGGGTCTGGTTTCGCTGCAGCACGGGTTCGAAGGGTTGCGGCGGCGGGATGAGGGATTTCACGGCCCCGGAGGCGAGCCGCATCTGAAAACGCGGCTGAAGCAGCGGGCCGAGCGGTTGATCGAGGGGTAGACGGGCAACGAAGCCGGTCACGTCCGTCTTCGATTTGTCGGCCTGTGTCTGCGCCCATCCGGGGAATTCGTAGATATTGCCGTCCAGCGGCACCGCTTTGCCATCCGCCTGCAGATAGTCGATGCCGGCGAGCATGGATGACGGATCATGATACCATCCGCCGACCAGCAGGCTGTCGGAAAGGGCGAGCGCCAGGTCGACCTGACCGGATGGCTGCTGTGCCGCTCTCGGAACGTGACGCTCTTTCAAGGGCGCCCGGACCTGCAGGTCGATTGCGGTCGCCGGTCCACCGTTCGGCCAGGCGGCGAGATGCTGAACGAGCAATTCGCGCAGTTCGAGCGCGTCGCGATTGTTTGCCCACCAGCGCGTAAGGCTTGGACATTGCGCTTCGCGCTCGGAAAGCTGTCTTATGGCGATGCCGTTTTTGCTGAGCAGCACAATCTGAAAGGGTGGGCTGAGGCTTGGCATCTCGGCAATGAAGTGGCAGGTCTGCCAGGCCGAGCGTGTGCCGCGACGGATGACCGCCTTCGGCCTTAATTGGCTGACGCTTGCCGCGCCCACGACATAGATCCCGAGCTTGTCGTCGAACTCCGGATTGATGGTCGTTTCGATCAAGAACCGTCCGCGGCCCAGCTCGCAGGTGATGCGCGCCGGTCGAGGCGTTGGCGCCAATGCGTTGAGGGCGTCTTCGACGATAAGTGAGAAATATGGGTCGCTAGCGACCTTGAATGCGCTTCGCCACGTCGTCAGCAGGACGTTGAGAAATCTGATACGCGCTTCCGGCGCGAGTTCCAGGAACAGCTGCTCCATGTCGAGGGGAGGCAGACCGCTTGCCGGTTCGACGCTGATCGGCACCGCGCTGTCGCTGCCTTCGACGGCAATGACGGCCGACATCGGTGCTCTCGCTGTCCGCATCGCCCACAGCGTTCGCTGATGTCCGTCAACGAGCGAAAGAGTTACGCTCACGAGCGGCACCGGCGGCTTTGACATCGTCAGCAGCGGCCGCGTTGGAATTGGCAGCCCCGGCGGCAGGTCCCAGATGAGAACAGCCAGGTCCGATCCTAAACGAAATGCCTTTGCGTCCCGATGATCGGTATTCGGCTGCTTGATATCGCTGAACGGCAAATTCAATCCCTCTTGGAGTGCGCGCCCTGCGGGAGGAATGCAGGGCACGCCTAGTCCACGCTTAGTGAACCGTGAAATAGTTCTCGGGATTTGCGTGAATGTCGTCGACGTCGACGTTGACCAGGGTCAGTGAATCGCCGTGGCCGAGGTCGATGATGACATTGCCGCCGACCTGGGTGACCCGCGAAGCGAGGTCGTCAGGCGAGGTGATATCAAGACCATTGATGCCCTTCGAGATCTGTAGCAGATCTTCACCGGGCGTGAAGTCGAGGATGACGTCGTTGCCGCCGCCGCCGTCGAATACGAAGACGTCACTGCCGGCACCGCCAACCAGGAGGTCGTCGCCAGCGCCGCCGTCGATGACGTCATTGCCGCCACCGCCGAAGAGCATGTCGCTGCCTTTGCCGCCGGACAGGAAGTCGTTACCCTGACCGCCGAGCAAAATGTCGCTGCCATTGCCGCCGGAAAGGAGATCATCACCCCATCCACCGGTCAGCGTATCGTTGCCGTTCTCGCCATAGAGAACGTCGTCGCCTTCGCCGCCAAACAGCGTATCGTTGCCGTTGCCGCCGAAAAGCTGGTCGTCACCTTCGTCACCGAAAATGATGTCATGTCCGTTGCCGCCGCTCACGAAATCATCACCCGCTCGAGCATGGATGAAATCGTTGAAGCGAGAGCCGAACAGCGCGTCGTCGTATGCGCCGCCTTCTAGTGTGGCCATCTGCCTCTCCTCTTGGTGGATAAATCGCACGTCCACCGACCAGGTCGATGTTGATGCGCCGGGAGTGTGCATCGGCCTCGAATATATTTCAACATCGATTCCAGATTAAATCATGAAATCTTCGCGACATTATTGCCAATTTTCGTGGGAAATCAATACAGAAATTAAACTATGCATAGTTTTCCGCGATTCATTGGGTAGTTTAGTAGCAAACTAGTTCAATATTTGTAGCAATTTACTACGTATCCCGCTTGCCGGCGCTGGATCAATCTTCCCTGAAGGCGCGATTGAAGCTTTCTGTCAACGGAGACACCAGGTAGTCGATGGCGCGGCGTGCCCTGTGCACGATCAGAACCTCGGCAGGCGCCCCCGGATACAGGCGAACATCGGGATCGGCGGCAAGAGACGCCGCATCGATCTTGGCGCGAGCGGTGAAATAGGAGGCACCCGACTTCTCATCGACCGTCTGGTCCGCGGCAATGTAGGTCACCGCGCCATTGAAGGGCATGCGCGAGCGCTGATTGTAGGCGGTCAGACGGATCTGCGTCGGAGAGCCCACCGATATGCTGTCGATGTCACGAGGGTTGACGCGCATCTCGACGACCAACGGCTCGTCTTCGGGTACGATTTCCATCAGGGGCTGGCCAGGCGTGACAGCACTTCCGGGGGTACGCAGCCAGATGTTGCTGACCACGCCTGCCTGGGGCGAGCGGATTTCCATGCGCCGCAAGACATCCTTTGCCGCAACGATCTGTTCTTCGACATCCGTCAGGTCGATGCGCGCCGTGGTTATCTCACCCGCGATGGTCGATTGAAACTCGCTTTCGATGCCGATCAACGCGAGTTGGGCGCCAGCCCTTGCCTTTTCTGCCTGCGCCTTGTCTCCGGCCAGTTCGCCGCGCGCTCTGGCGAGCTCACTCAGGCGCGTATCGACCTCGATGAGCTTCGCGCGCTGCACGAAGCCCTTCTCGACCAGCGTGGCGATTGCGGTGCGCTGTTCGGTGATGAGGGCGATCTGCCGGTCGGTCGCTTCGAGCTGGATGAGCAGCGATTTTGTCTGTTCGCCATATTCCTCGATCGTTTTCGTCTGAACGTCGACGCGCCCGGCCTTGGCCTCGTGTCGCTTGTCGAAGAAGACATTCTCCGCCTTGATCGCTTCGTCGACGGCGATCTCGCCGGCTTCGCCGAAATTTTTCGGGAAGGCGATTGCGGCTGCACCGTCCTGTTCCGCCTTGAGCCTGGCGAGCCTGGCAATGAGGCCGATGCGACGGCTGGTGAGGGCATTCAAGTTGGAGCGTGCCCGCGTGTCTTCCAAGAGGATGAGCGGCTGACCCACGGCCACCTGTTCGCCCTCCTGAACCAGAAGGCGCCCCATGACGCCTCCTTCGAAATGGCTGATCGTCTTGCGCTTGGAGTCGACGATCACGCTGCCGTTGGCAACGGTCGCGCTGCTGAGTTCCGTCGATACCGCCCATGTGAAGAAGCCGCCGAAGGATACGATGATGGTCGCAAGCCCCGCGACCATCAGGCGGCGAAGCGCGCGTTCGGAATGCGCCTCATCGATATCGGCCAGGGTCGGTGCCGCCTGAGGGGCGATTTTTGCCAGCGGTCTGACAACGGGCTCTGAAGGCTGCGGACGAAGCGGAAGCATCTGTTTGTCGGTCATGCGGAAGCAACCTCGCGCCGAGTTTCGCCGGGCCCAGGCACGGTCGTCAGGATATCCGTTCGCGGCCCAAACTGGCTGATACGACCATTTTCGAGGACAAGAAGCTTGTCGGCGACCTGCATGATCGATGGCCGGTGGGCGATCATGATGACGATGGCACCCTGGTCGCGCATGCGCTGGATCGCACGCACCAGCGCGCGCTCGCCAAGCGAATCGAGGTTGGCATTGGGTTCATCGAGAACGACTAGGCGCGGGCGATTGTAGAGGCAGCGCGCCAGCGCGATGCGCTGCCTTTGTCCACCGGAAAGCGTCAGGTGACCATCGCCGACGGGCGTGTCATAGCCGAGCGGCAGGCGGCCGATCATCTCGTGCACTTCTGCAAGCCGCGCGGCCTCGATGACCTTGTAGGGGTCCCCATCTTCCATTCTGGCAATGTTTTCCCGGATCGTGCCCTCCAGCAGCGATACCGATTGCGGGAGGTATCCGACCGATTCCCCAAAGGACCCGCGCTCCCAAAGATAAGTATTGTGGCCATCGAGAAAGACCCCACCCGAGGTCGGCTTCAAGATGCCGACCAGCAGCCGGGCCAGCGTCGATTTTCCGGCGGCCGACGGGCCGACCACGCCCAGCACTTCGCCGGGGGAAAGCGAGAAGGAAATGCCCTTGATGATCGGAACCTCGACGCCGGGGACGGCGTAAACGAGTTTATCCACAATCATGTCGCCCACGTCGCCGACTGAATGGGGCGTTGGTGTCGTCTGGCGGATTGCCAGATCTTCGCCGATCGCCGCCTCGAGCCGGCGCCAGCCGGCAATGGCAAGCACCCATTGGCGCCAGTTTTCAATGATCGTGTCGAAGGGGATGAGCAGACGGCCGACAAGGATGCTCGAAGCCATCATCGGGCCGGGGGTGATGGCCTGGTCGAGAACCAGCAGGGCGCCGGCGGCGAGCGTGATCACTTGGATCGAATAGCGCAGGCTGCGCGTCAGCGACGCCATCGCCCTGCTCCTGGTTCCTCCGGCCTCAAGAGCGCCCAAAGCGTGGATTTGCAGGCCACGCCAGCGCCTTGCGAGCGCCGGCAACATACCCATCGCCTCGATCGCTTCGGCGTGCCTAAGGGAACCGGCGATCTTCGAGACCGCTTCGACATTCGCCTGGTTGGCCTCTTTGGTGAGCTGGCGCGTCATCAAATCGTTGACCAGTCCGCAGCACACGAGCAACACCACGGACACGACGCCGATCAGGCCGAAAAGCGGATGCAGCAGGAACAGCGCCCCTAGAAAGATCGGGGACCAAGCGGCGTCGAGCGGCGCGACCACAGCCGATGAAGTGAGGAAGCTGCGAAGTTCCGACAGGTCGCGGAGGGATTGGGCGGCGCGAGTAAGCCCCTGGTTCACCGATGCCTGCACCGCCGATGCCAGAACCGGAGCATTCAGTCTTCGCACGATGGCGCTGCCCATCGCTTGGAAAGCAAGGGCTCGGATAAGATCTAGGACCCCATAGACGACCAATGCGCTGATCGCGAGCAGCGTCAGCATGGTGAGCGTATCAAAGCTCTGGCTGTTGAGAACCCTGTCATGAATCTGCAACATGAACAGCGGTATCGTGAGCTGAAGCAGGCTTATGCAGACACTGAGCAATGCGGCGTAAAGTGATACGGAAAGAAACACACGCTTGGCTTGCAATATTAGCAATCTTGGATTGATAATTTCATCCTGGCGCAGAACCCCTAAAATTTGAGCGTTGCTTATCGTCTCGTTCCGAACAGTATCACGCATGGGCAGTAGCCTGAGGTTGACGTTAAAGCCATCCGTGGAGGACGTCTGGCTTTAAAATAGGGTGAAGCGTAGTATTGCTTCGCTATGTGTGGCACAAAATTAAGAGGTAATGCAAGTTCAAGGTAGAGGGGAGGGGATGTTGTAGTCTGATTTACTTCAAGATTTGAAGTAAATTTCGAAATGGAGAGTTGGATGAATGAAAGAGTACTCTATCCGTCCACGGGGATCAAAGATGTGTCGTTGCTCCAGCAGGAGGAGCAGACGTCGAAGGCGGTAGGAGCCCACGATCAAGCCGAAGCCGCGAACGATTGCCGACAGCTGACCTATTTCGAGCTTGCGCGCCTGATGGAGAGGGTGAGCAGGCGGTTTTCCGGTTTGGTGCGCGCCGAGCTGACCAAGCTGCGTGTCGACGACATCGGTCCGGCTCAGGCCATGGTCTTGCTGGCAATCGGCGATGCCGAGCTGTCGGTGGCCGAGCTGCTCGATCGCGGGCACTATGTCGGCTCGAACGTGTCGTACTATCTGAAGCAACTGGCAGATGGCGACTACATCGATCGGGTTGCCTCCCAGCGCGACAAGCGTTCGGCGCGCATCAAGCTTACGGAAAAGGGCCGGCTACTGAGGGCGAACTTGCGCGACGCGGCGATGGCCTACGAGCGGGCGCTCAATCGCGGCCATCAGGATCGCCAGAACCTGGAGACCGCCTTTCAGACCCTGCATCAACTCGAACTCGTCTGGGGCAGCGCGTCACGTTACGACATGTGACCGGGCAGAACCCAATGTGGACGTCATTCAGGTAGCGGATTAGATAGCATGCATGTGGCATTTGTTCATCGGCGCGGCTTCGGCCAGTTCGCCGCGTTGGCGGCTGACCTGGTGCGGTCGGGCAACAGCGTCAGCCTGATCACCGAAACCGTGGATCAAAAGATTCCGTCAGTGCGCGTCATTCGGCACCGGGCCGAGCCCGGGCCGCGCATGTCCGCGGCCATCGCTCGGCACATGGCGGTGCCGGATCACCATGCCCGGATCGGACATCGCGTTGCCGAAACGCTCGATGCGATGACGCGACAGGACATGACGCCGGACATCGTCGTCGGCCACATCGGCTGGGGCAGCATGATGTTCGTCAAGGATGCCCTTCCTCGCGTTCCGGCCCTTGGCTACTGCGAGTTTTTCTATCGGTCGCAGGGGGCCGATATCGGCTTTGCGCCCGACGATCAACCTGACCTGGAAGAGCGCAAGAGATTGCGACTGCGCAACGTCGCGCAATTGCTGTCACTGGAAGCCATGGATGGCGGCATCAGCCCCACCGAATGGCAAAAGAGCCTTTATCCCGCCGATACGCGCGAGCGCATTGCCGTTTGCCACGAAGGTATCGATACCGCGCTGTTCCGCCCCAACGCTTCGGCGTCGGTGCGGCTTCCGGACGGTCGCGTGCTGAAGGCCAATGATCCGCCGGTGGTCACCTTTGTCGCCCGCGATCTTGAGCCCTATCGTGGTTTTCCCCAGGCACTGCAGGCCGCCGCACAGGTCGTGAAGAAGCGCCCTGACACGGTTTTCGTCTTCGTCGGAGGTGACGGAACCAGCTACGGGCCGCCGCCTCCTGGCGGTGGTTCATGGAAATCGCACCTGCTCGCCTCGCTTGACGTGTCGCCTGACAACATCATCTTTCCAGGCGTTGTCCCGCACCACATCCTTCGCCAGCTTTTTCAGGTCTCCGCGGCCCATGTCTACATGACCTATCCGTTCGTGCTTTCCTGGTCCGTGCTCGAGGCCATGGCATGCGGCGCCTTGGTTATCGGATCCGACACGCCTCCGGTTCGCGAAGTCATTCGCTCGGGTCACAACGGTATCCTTGTGCCGTTCTTCGACGCCGACGCGCTCAGTGAAGCAATCCTCGGCGCCGTCAGCAATCCGCAGGCGTCCGTCGGCATGCGGGCGGCAGCGCGAAGGACTGTCGAGCGGCGCTTCCGGCTCGAGGATTGCCTGCTGCGTCAGCGAGACCTCATGACAACGATGACGGGGCGTCCCGCAGCAATGTGACAGTAGCATTTCAATATAATTCAAATATTGAAGTATTTGTTATGTTTATTGTTGGGTGTGCTATGTATTTTGCCGTTGTGCACTGCGAAATTCACTGCTACGTAATCAGCGTGATGAATGGCGATCGACAGTATAGCTGTCGTCGGTTCAGAAACTCCATCGATATGCGTTATCGTTTCTTCTGAGGGCGTTACGTGCAAGAAGTAAGACAATCCGCCATGGGGCCTCGGCTCGGTTTGAAAAAGCTGCTTCTGGCATCGGATCGCGATCGGGCGATGTTGCAGGGCAGCAATGTTGCCCATCTGGTGGACTACGTGGAGGCCGACGGTGGTTCCTTCGACACGTTGAAGGATACGTTTCCGATCGCCGCGGTCGCCTTTTCCGACAAGGCAGAGATGGACCTGAAGAAGGGGCTGGCGCGACTGTCTGCCTTGCGGACGCTTCCGGAGCTGGCGGTCTTGCGTCTTGACCCGGCCAATGTGGCGGAGAGCTCGGCGCTCCTGCGTGCGCTTGCCGAAGACGGCGTCGGTCGGCTCGCCCGATATTCGGCTTCGATCACGTCGGAACTCGCCATGCTGAGGCGTGAGCGCGAAGAACTGTTCGAAAACTATCGCCTTCTGGAAGACGCCTTCCATGCGCGAAACTGGGAGCCGGTTGCCGAAGTCTTTGCCCATGATCCCTTTGCCGATCCGAAGGACGAGGGTGTAGGGCAGCTGTTGAGCAGCGCGTTCATCGAGCAGCTCCTGCCCGTATCGAGCCTCGGGGTCGCCGGCTTTGCGCTTCACTTGCACTCATTGCCGAAGGGCAGTGGAGAGCTCATCGTCACTTTGAACTACCTGGAAAGTGGCGAAGGCGTGGCGGAATGGAATGTTCCCTATGTCGGCCTGGTTTCCGGCTGGAACTTCTTTTCTCTGCCGCGTGCCTGCGGCGGCGCGGCGAGGACACTTCGCCTGCGCGTATCTGCAAGCGGCTCCGACGCGCTTGGCCTTTCGCTCGGGCACCACATCGCCAGCGAGCGCTACTCGGCGCGATCGGAACATCCGCATCCTGACCTTGACCTGCGCCCGCTCGCGTTCCGGGTGTTTACGGGGCTGCCCGGGGTCAAGCCCGCCAGCACCGCGAACATGATCGCTCCCACCAGTTTGCTGGAAGGACAATTCACCGTCGACTACAGGCTGGGGCTCGAGAAGCTCAGCCAGATCACCGACGTTTCGGTGACCCAAATCGTCCCAGATTTCCAGACGATCCGGTTCCTCGAACACGAGCATGCGATCGTCTGCCACCCCCTGCCGACCGGTATCTCAGCCGGGGCGATCAACCGCGCCATTGAGCCTGGCACCGTCTCGTTGTCGGCAAGCGCCATTATCGATCATCCCAAGGGCGCGCCGGCAGCCGTCAGTTTTCTCTTGAGCCCCGCCAGTTCGAACGCGCGCGCCGAAGTCGCCGAGCTCGCGCGCAAGGGTTCGGTGAAACCTTCAACCCTGTTCAGCGGCTGGCGCGAAGTCGGTGCACAGCAATCCATCAGCATCAGTATGCAAATGGACGAGGCAATCCGCGTTCCAATGGATCTGATCATCCTCAGCCGGGCCGTGGATGAGACCGTCGATTTTTGCTGGCTCAAGTTGTCGAGCTTCCGACTGGTAAAGCAGTCGACGGAGGCCCTGAATGCCAGGTAATTCAGAGGCCGATCTCATCGCCATCGCGATGCCGCTTTACGGTCATGCGGCGCTTGTCCTGGAAGCCATCGAATCCGCTCTTGCGTCCGATCTGAACACATCCAGGCTCGCGATCGTGGTTTCGGTCGATGGCGACCCGTGCCACGAAACGTTCGACCAGTTGTTGCTCTATGCTGCGGTCCATCCGTTCATTCACGTGATATTCGGCCGCAACGCGGGGCCAGGTGGTGCCCGCAACCGCGCCATCGACTTCATTCTAGAGCATCTGCCCGAGGCGCGGGCGGTGTATTTCCTCGATGCCGACAATCGTGTTCTGCCTCGCACCATCGAGACGCTCTATGAAAAGCTCAGCAGCAGTGCTTGTGGCTGGGTCTATACCAACATCGATACGTTCTCCGTGTCCTGGCGCGCGCATTACGGCAATCAATATTCGCGACTGGCGCACTGCATCACGGACAACATTTGCGACACGGGATCGCTGATTTCCATCGACGTTTTCCGCGCCGGCGTGCGCTTCAGCGACGACCGGCAGAACGGATTTGAGGACTGGGAATTCTGGTTGTCCTGCATCGAGAATGGCTTCGTCGGGGTGCCATGCCACGACACGGTCTTTGAGTATCGGTTGCGCGCCGAAAGCCGCTTCAAGGAAGCCAACCGGGAACGCGCTACTTCGGTCAGTTACCTCAGAAAACGCCACAAGGCTCTGTATCGCCGGCCGATGCTCGTCGATTTCGAGCATGAGGAAGCGCCGCGCTATCTCTTCGCCCGGACCGAAAATGCGTCGATCTCGCTGTTTACCGATCCGACCAAGGCACCAACCGTGCTTCGGCTGGACGACATCATCCCGGCGTTCTGGGCAAATGTCGGCGAACCCGACAATGCACACTTCCCGCCCTTTCTCGTGGCGGGCAGTGGTTCGGCTTTCGATCTCTTATTGCGCTCGCGCATGCTTCCAAACATTCTCGCCCACCTAGAGCGGTTGAGCGAAAATACCAACGCGTTGTTCGTTCAACTTGCAAATGACGGCGTGAAGCGTGGGATCGAGGCGGTTGCACTACCGGCAGGTTCGCAGAATGTCGGCCCGGCTGACCTTGTTTTCCTTCCGACGCCGCTGGTCAGAGACGTGATCCAGAACAACGCGCTGGAGTGGTTCGCATCGATCGGCAACCAGCAGATCTGGCCGATGGTGACGCTGCTGAAAGTTCGCTTTCCCTTCCCCAAGAGTCTGTCGCGCCGTTCGCTGATCACGCCGCAGCAGATGATGATCAATTGCATCAATGCCATTGCTTCCAGCCCCTTGCGCCATACGGCAGGCAAACGGTGGACATGGCGACCTTCGCGGCTGGTGCCCTATGGCGAGCTATACAAGGAGCTGCGAAGGGAAGTCGGCGGTTCGCCGATCCTGCCGCTCGGACACAGCTCCGGCAAGCGCACTGCGGCTCTGCTGGTGCCGAACGCCTCTTTCGGTGGGGCCGAAAAGGTCATTTATGCTATCGCGCGCGAGCTGAAGCGAACCGGTTTCGAAACACATCTGTTCGTGCTCGGCAGCGCCAAGATGGATGTCATCGACGAATTCGATGCGAGCTTTGATCACATTCACTTCTGGGATGCCGGCATTCCTGCATGGGGCGGGTCGGGCTCATTCCTTGGACAGGATTTCATCGCTGACGGGCATGGAGTCGATTGGCAGGCGTTGAAGGGCCAGCTGTCTGGTTTCGATCTGGTGATCAACAACCATGTCATGGCCGTCCATCCCCTCATCGCCCGGCTGCGTTCCGAGGGAACGCGCACGGCATGCTATCTTCACGTCGTCGACAACACTGCGTTCAAGCGCCCGGCGGGCCAGCCTTTTGCCGCGATAGCCCACGAACATTGCTACGACGCGTTCCTGACCTGCTCCGAGCAGTTGAAGACCTACCTGCACAGTTTTGGCGTGCCGCACGCAAAGGTCTTTGCCGTCTCCAACAGCGCGGGCTTTACGGTGCCACCGAAAGTCCAGGCAGACGTGATCGCCGCCCGACGGCAGCCGCGCGACGATGCGCGCTTGCACGTGCTCTACATGGGGCGGCTTGATCGGCAGAAGGGGATCGACAGGCTGGCGGCCACGTTGTCCGAGCTTCGAGCGAGGAATGTTCCATTCGAGGCGCGTGCCGTCGGTGGGGAGATTCTTGCCGACTCGAGCGTCTCATGGACGGAACGATTGAAGGATCTCTCCGTCGACGTCCGTCCACCGGCCTTCGCCAGCAAGGAACTCATCAAGGCACTGTCCTGGGCGGATGTGCTCGTCATGCCGTCCCGTTGGGAAGGTGCGCCGCTCGCCATCGCCGAGGCACAGCAGCTCGGATGCGTTCCGATTGCCACGGCGGTTGGCGCCGTCGACGAACTCATCATCGACGGCGAAGATGGCGTGCTGATCCATGCGGCGGCCGATCCCGAAGTCGTCAGGTCGATGGCACAGGCCATCGAGGCGGTTGCCCGCAACCCAGACCAACTTGCTCCGCTGATCGAAGGCTGCATCAAGACTGCATCCCGTCGTTCGTGGACATCCTCGTTTTCGCAGTTTCTCGCGTGGTGCGACACCTGGGTCGATAACTCGTCCCAGTCAAGAACGGCCGTCTTTCCAGCGGATCCAGCGGTAGACGCCGGCATCCGGGCGGCCAGTTGAGCCCACGCCGGTATTTCAAGCAGAAAGGTCGATTGCATGCCTGCAAGGATTCTTGTGACCGGTATTCCCGGTCACTACACCCGCCTCGTCAATGGCGCCCACGGTTTGTCTGTCTCCTATGCGGAGCGTCAAAAACAGCCGGAGACGAAAGAGGAGTTTCTGCAGGAGTTGCGCAATATCAGCAACACCGGCAACTACCTCATCGGCGAAGGTGCCCTGCGCGCGCTTTCACCCCACGCCAAGCACGTGCCGTTCTGGCATCTCTATAATTGCGCCAAGAATGGCGTCGGCCTCGACGAATTCAACTCGAACTTCGACATCTGCGTCTTCACCTGCGCCAATCTGCTGCGCAAGGGGCTTTCGGCCGACGCGGAAGCCGATGTGCTCGAGCAGCTCAAGATGCCGATCGTCATGCTCGGCATCGGTCAGCAGAACCGCAAGGACCTGGAGAACAATCTGCCAGAGGGCACGAAGCGGCTGCTGGCCATTCTCAAGGAGCGTGAGCACTTCTTCCTGACGCGCGGCTTCGAGACGGAAGGTTTCCTGAAAGATCAAGGCTTTAACTTCGTGCGGCCGACCGGTTGCCCGTCCGTCTATTTCATGCCCGACAACATGCGGAAATCGCTCAGAAAGCTGCCTGAGGTCGATGTCGGCAAGGCGCGCACCATTTTCTCCGGTTACCTTGGCGGCAACCAGGATACGGTCCTGGATGCCAAGGCTCTGCCTGGCGGCGACAGCGTCCCGCAATATGTGGTCCAGGACGAGTTTCTCCACTTCGACATGAGCGTCGAGCCCAATGGGGAGGGGCGCGTCTACGACACGGCGTCGGGCACCATGGTGGGCAACCTCGCCTATCCCGGCGCCGACAGGCTCGGCAAGCCATTCCAGGTGCGCACCTTCTTCGACACCAACCAGTGGCGAGCCTGGGCTTCGTCGATGGACTTCAATCTGGGTCGCCGTTTCCACGGCTCGATCATTGCCATGCAGGCGGCCGTACCGAGCCTGATGGTCGCGGTGGACGACCGCATGCGCGAAATGCTCGGCTACACCGGATTGCCTGCAGTCGACATCAACGAGATCGACAGCGCCGAGAACCGCAGCGAATTCGTCGCCGACCATCTGGGGAAGCTCAATGCTTCGGAGCTCGTCGACAGATATTCCGATCGGGAGCGCACATTCCGTTCGACTTTGCGGGAAATCGGCATCGGTCACTAGCAGAACTCGGCATCCTCCCAAGCGCTCGTTCAAAGGACAGTTATGCGTATCTTACTTACAGGGATCCCCTCGTATCTGCAGCGCACGATCGGCTCAGTTGCCGGCATGACGGTGCACCATCGCCCCTATTTCGACGAGGTGACGGCGAAGAAGGACTTCCTCTCCCAGGTCAGGCGAATCGCCAATACCGGCAATTATCTGATCGGCGAGGGTGCTGCACAAAGCCTGCGGGGGCACGATGTCACCTATGTGCCCTTCTGGCACCTGGTCAACAATCGCACCTCGGACGATCTCTACGAGCAGGCCAACCGCGAATTCGATATCTGCGTCTTCGCTTCCGCCAACCTGTTGCGGCCCGGATATTCCGCCGATCTCGAAGCCGAGGTTTTCGCCAAGCTGAAGATGCCCGTTGTGGTGATGGGCATCGGCATCCAGCGTAAGGAAGGTCTCAAGGAGTTGCTGCCGGCAGGCACGCTCAAGTTCCTGGACGTGCTCAGGAACAGGGAAAGCTTCTTCCTGACACGCGGCTATTTTACCGCGGAGTTCCTGAGAGAGCAGGGGATGAAATTCGTCAAGCCGACGGGCTGCCCTTCGCTCTATTTCGCCCCGAACGAAATGGTCCGATCGCTCACGGCACTCGCCAATCCGGCCTTGGCGGACGCGCAGAAGATCGCCTTCGGTGGTTACCTCGGCAGCGTCGCCGACACGATCGTCGACGCGCACGCACTACTGGGGCCGAAGTCCGTTGCCAGCTATGTGGTCCAGGACGAGGTCATCGCCTACAATCTTGACCTGCCGGGTGAGGATACGACCCCGGTTTACGATCGCGCCAGTGGACGTATTACCGGGGCGACGCAGTACAAGCACAAGGAGAAGTGGCAGCGCGAACACGAGCTGATCGCCTTCTTCGACACAAACCAATGGCGAGGCTGGACGACGACCAGAGACATGTGTTTCGGCCGTCGATTCCATGGCTGCATCATCGGCATGCAGGCCGGCGTTCCGGCGCTGATGATCGCGGTCGACGACCGCATGCGCGAAATGCTCGAGTTCATCGGCTTCCCCTATATCGAGGCGGCGACCTGGAATCGCGAGGCCGACAAGCGGACCTATCTTTCGAACTTCCTTTCCAAGATCGACGCAGAGGCGGCCGTCGACCGTTATCGCGCCTGTGAGACCAACTTCAGAAATGTGCTCGGCCAGATTGGGATCTGAGCGCGTGGCATGGAAGGTTGCGGCGCGCAAAGTCCTTCTTTGCGCGCTGATTTCGCTTCTTGTCTTCGAGGCCAGATCGGCGATCGCACAGGATCAAAACCCGGCGGCGATCGTCGGGATCAATAGGGTCAATCTCGCTTGGCAGACACCCGACGAGCAGAGAAAAATCCTTGGTGACATCGCCGCGAGCGGCGCAACCCACGTGCGGCTATCCCTGTCGGCCCCGGTAGACAAGAGCATCGACGCGGTCGAGATCGCTCATGGCCTCGGCTTGAAGATCCTGCTGGAGATTCAGCTCGCGAATCCCGACTACTACGCGGACGAGGTTCGTGCTCGAACCGGCTTCGGTCGTATCTGGGACATTCGCCGCCTCTCCGACCTCGATCCGGCGAAGTACCGCGAAAGCCTCAAGGCGGCATTGCGCAGATTGGACGATGCAGGCGTTACGCTGATGGCCGTCGAGCCCGGTAACGAGATCAATTACAGCGCCTACAATGGCGATCTCGTCGTTTATCGAAAACCCGGTGCCGTCACACCGCGCCGTGTCTCCGACATCCGCAACAGGCAGGCCTTCGAGCGAGGACTGGCAACCTATGTGGAGGTTGCCAGGATTACCCGGCAGGAGCTGAAGGCGACGATCCATAGCCGCGACGCGGTGGTCGTTTCTGCCGGCTTGTCCGACATGAGCGCCGGGGAGGCGGATCATAGGGGCATGGAGCGCCTGGACCCGGAAGAAGTGATCACCCTTCTTAAATTGCGTGGGCTCGATGAGTATGTCGACGCCTATGGCATTCACGTCTATCCGGGACGTAAGGCAGGGCCGAAGCTTGCCGGCTATATCCGCGAACTCCTTCGTTTCTGCGGGGCAGGGGACACAGGCAGGCCCTGCTGGATCACCGAATGGGGCGTGGCGAACTCCGCCCGTTCCTGCCCGCTCGACGACCAGAAGCGCACCGGGGCGGTGGCGGCGATACGATCAGTTTTTAGCGACCTCATGTCGTCAGGGCGATTGGAAGCCGCTTTCTATTATGACTGGGATACCAACGCCGGCTACGGTGTCTGGCGATGCGGCCAGCTCAGTTCTGCCGGTATCAAGGCAATCGCTCCGAACTAGCTGACGGCCCTCAATCGGGGCAGCTTGCGCGTGGGGGCGAGGATGGCCCGCATTTTGCAGCAGTTCCAGCGCCCTTCAGGCGTCGTGTCGAGGCATTGTCGCCGCCAGGTTCGGAGAGTTTGCATCCGCCCTACGTTTGGCTCAGGTCGCCGTTGATCCCCGTATCTGCTGGTGCGGGCCGCTAACAGGCGCACTGGTCGCGGCCCGTTACCTTCATACCTCGAAGACTTCCTCGAACGATTCAGGGAAGCTCTGGCGAGCGACCTTTTCGTTGATGACGAGCAAGGCTTCATAGGACACCGGGTCGAAGTCCTTGTCCACAGCCAAGACCTCGCGGCCGAACAGGAGGTTCAGCCGGGCGGCGTCAAGATTGCCACGTTCGAACGGTTCCGCGCCGAAATGATGCCAAAGGGCGTGGAGGAATGCCGCGTCGATGCGGTGCGCTCCCGAGCCCGGCCGGGCATGGCGGGGCAACGCCTTGATCGGCGTTGCCCCCTTTGGATTGGCGCGACGAATCACGAACTGGATGCCTGTACCCGGCATGGCGTAGGGAAATCCCCGGTGTTTCGTCATATCAGGCAGCTTGGCCATTCCACTCTCCTTACGCGGTCTCTTTCTGGGCGATCTTATCCTGCGTCTTCGTGTCGAAGTCGGAGGCATCGTGGCGTTCGTGCAATTGTTCCGACGGATCACCGCTCAGGCGGTTGACCATGCGGCCGCGCTTGACTGCCGGACGCGCCGCGATTTCGGCCGTCCAGCGCTGGACGTGCTTGTAGCTCCCTACATCGAGAAAGGTACCGGCGTCGCCATAGGTCTGGTGAAGGGCCAGGCCGCCATACCAGGGCCAGATGGCCATGTCGGCGATAGTGTATTCGGACCCGGCCATGAACCGATTGCCTTCGAGATGGCGGTCGAGCACGTCGAGCTGACGCTTCACTTCCATGGCGTAGCGGTCGATGGCGTATTTGATGTGCATCGGCGCATAGGCATAGAAATGGCCGAAGCCGCCCCCGAGAAAGGGCGCGGAGCCCATCTGCCAGAACAGCCAGTTGAACGTTTCCGTGCGGGCGCGAAGCTCGGTTGGCAGGAAGGCGCCAAACTTTTCGGCGAGATAGAGCAGGATGGAAGCAGATTCGAAAACGCGAACCGGCGCTCCGCCACCCTTCGGCGCGTGGTCCATCATCGCCGGGATCTTGGAATTCGGATTGGCCTCGACGAAGCCGGAACCGAACTGGTCGCCATCGCCGATGCGGATTGGCCAGGCGTCGTATTCCGCGCCCGAATGGCCGGCAGCCAGAAGCTCTTCCAGCATGATCGTGACCTTCACGCCATTGGGCGTGGCGAGCGAATAGAGCTGCAGCGGATGTTTGCCGACGGGCAACGCCTTGTCATGGGTCGGGCCGGCAATCGGGCGGTTGATGCTGGCAAACGCGCCGCCATTGCCCGCTTCCCAGGTCCAGACCTTAGGAAGTGCATAGCCGGCGGGGAAATTATCGGCGGGGGATTTCTCGGTCATGAAAATTCAACCTTGTCTTCTCGGAAACACGTCACTCTGCCGGGTTTGGCATCTCTCGATATAGGAAAGCAATCACTGTTAATCACGACTTTGAGCGACGAAACCAGAGAGACCGTGCTGGGCGGTTTCCGTCAACCGGACCTGTGCGTTTTTTCTCGGGTTCGATTCCACCCCATCATGGTCGATGATCCAGTAATTTTCCTGCAAAGCTCGCTTGACATTCGTCCATTATACAGGTCAATTCCTGTTTAGCGGATATAAAGTTCGGTATACCGGACGAAGGCGGGGAGGCCTTTTCTACAGATCGCGCAGCGACACCATGTTGCCGGCGGACGAATGCGCCCAGTTGGTGCGTGAACATTCCAGAATACCTGCTCTCACAAGTCAAAACTAAAAAAGGGGGACTTAAATGAGTGAAATTGTATCCATCAATCGTAGAACTGCGCTGAAACTGCTTGGTGCGGGAGGGGCTGTTCTTGCGGCGCCTTACATTATTCGTCCGCGCCCGGCCTGGGCCGACAATGGTGTCCTAAACATCACCACCTATGACAAGTTCCTGCCGCAGGAATTCATCGACAAGTTCCAGAAGGATACCGGTATCGAGGTTCGCATCCGTCTGACCGACGACCAGGGCAAACAGTACAACCTGCTTACCGCCGAGGGTGCCAATCCGTCGACCGATATCGTCACCGTTGCCGGCCACCGCTATTCGCAGTTCATCAGCTCAAAGCTGCTGCAGCCGCTCGACACCGGCAAGATTGCCAACTGGAAGAACCTCAATCCCGCCTATCAGGACGCGCCCTGGGCGCGTGTCGACGGCAATCTGTGGGGTCTGCCAATCCTGGCCGGCTACGAGGGTCTCGCCCGCAACGTCGACTATGTGAAGGAGGCGCCGAGCTGGGAGATCATGTTCGATCCGCAGTTCAAGGGCCAAACCTCCTACATCGTCAGCGATTTCATGACCATCGTCATGCAATATCTCGGCCATGACGGCGACTTCGTCAGCTATGCCGGTAAAGCGGACGTCGCCCAGAAGGCGACCAACGAGGCGCGCGACTTCCTGATCAAGAACAAGGACATGGTTCGCAAGTACTATGATGCCGGGTCTGAAGTGCAGCAGATGTTCATCAACGAGGACATCTATCTGGCCCATTCGTGGTCTGGCCCGGCCGCCAAACTGATCATCGACGGTCATCCGATCCAGCTGTCAGTGCCGAAGGAAGGCACGTTCGGCTTCTGCTACACACTCAATGTCGTCAACAACGCGCCGAACGCAGAGAATGCCTACAAGCTGCTCGACGCCATCCTGGCGAGCCCGGAAGTCGGCGCTGCAATGACCCGCCAGTCGGGCTACAGCTCGACCATGAACGGCGTCGGCGATCTGCTCAACGAACGCGAAAAGCTCGCCTCGACGCTTCCGCAGGAAGAAGTCGAGCGCATCATCTTCTTCTCGTCGGTCAACCGCGACATGAAGAACGAAATGATCGACCGCGCGACCACAGAGGTCAAGGCGGCCTGATCAGGCGGCGCTTCGCATAGCTTGCACCTGTCCCGGAGCGCTTCGGTAAGCTCCGGGACGGCTGCCGGTCTGCTGGCCCCTTCCAGCCAACAACGCGCAAGGACTGACTGCCGGCGACGCCGCGCGGTGCCGGTCGGGCTGCGCCAACCGAGATCGTTCAATGGTGAGTAGCAACACGACAGCCGGATACGGCACGGTGCGCGATGCCCCCGTACCGAAATATTCGACGGGGATAGCCAAGGTGGTCAACTCCGCGCTTTACCGGCACACGCTGGGAGCGGCGGTGGAATCGTGGATCGGTCGCATCATCCTTCTGGCCGGTGTGCCGATGATCTGGCTGATCATGCTGCATGTCGGGCCGATCTATCAGATGCTGAAGATCAGTCTCCTTTCCCATTACCCGGTTCAGTCGGGCGTGGAGTCGCGCTTCACTCTCGACAACTATGCTATCTTCTTCCGCGAGGCGATCTACTTCACGCCGCTGATCAAGAGCTTCATCTTTGCCACTGTCGCGACCGCTGCGACCCTGGTCGTGGTCTATCCTGTTGCCTACTACGTCGCCAAGATCGTCAGGCCCGAGGGACGCTCCAAGGCGCTGCTGTTGTTGCTCGTGCCGTTCTGGGCCGGCGAGCTGATCCGGACGTTTTCGGTGATCATGCTGCTTGCTAACCGCGGCGCCGTGAATGTGCTGCTGCGCGAAATCGGCCTGATCGACCGGCCGATCCCGATGCTTTACACGTCGTTCTCGCTGGGCTTCGGGCTGGTCTACCTGATCTGCCTCTACATGCTGTTGCCGCTTTATTCGGCGATCGAAAAGATCCCGTCGCCGTTGCTGGATGCGGCTGCCGATCTCGGCGCCGGGCCGTTCACGCGCTTCCGCCGGATCATCCTGCCGCTGTCGCGCGATGGCATCGTATCGGGCTGCTGCCTGGTCTTCCTGACATGTATCGGCGTCTTTGCCACCCCGATGCTGCTCGGCGGCCCCAACACCGTGCTGTTTCCCGAAACGATCAGCGGTTTCTTCCATGGTGCCAGCGACAAGTGGCCGGTCGGCGCCGCCTTCGCCCTGATCATGCTGGTGACCGCACTTGTCGCCGCCGCCATCTTCATGCGGCTGGTCGGCGGGCGTAAAAGGAGAGCAATCTAATGCGCAATCTGTTTTCCGATGCCCCGCGCGCATCACTGACCGCGTTCTATTGGGCCTTCATCCTCTATCTGCTTCTGCCGCTCACGCTGATGATGGCCATGAGCTTCAAGGGCGCCAATTTCGTCGCCTTCCCGATCGGGGAGTGGACGTTTGACTGGTACGTCAAGGTGATGCAGGACAAGCAGTTCCTGGAAGCCTGCCTCTATTCCATCATGATCGCGGGAGCGACGACGCTTGCGGCGACAATCCTCGGTGTCTGGATCGCCATGCTGATCGTTGCCGAGGGCGTCCGCGGCCAGGTCATCATCTTCGCGCTCGCCTGTCTGCCGGCGGTCGTCCCGGGCATGATCTCGGCGATCTCACTGCGCATCTTCATCTCGACCATCGACATGCCGACGGGTACGGCGGCCGTCATCCTCGGCCACACCGTGCACGCCGTGCCCTTCGTCGTCGTCATGGCGCTCACCCGCCTGCGCTCGATGCCCGGCAACCTCGTCGATGCGGCACGCGATCTCGGTGCCGACAGCGTCGTTGCCTTCTTCCGCGTGACGCTGCCCTATCTCGGACCGGCGCTGCTCGGTGGCATGATCTTCTGTGTGCTTCTGTCGATCGACGATTTTGTCCGCACCTTCTTCCTTGGCGGCTATCGCCCGACCCTGCCCATGCTGATCTTCGCCAAGGTGCAGGGCGGCATGTCTCCTGAAATCAACGCAATGGCGACGCTTGTCCTCGTGGTTACGGCCGCGGTCGGACTGTACGCCGAACATCTCACCCGCCGCGCGAGGACCCGCTGATGGAACCCGTCGTCCAATTCGACAATGTCAACAAGAGCTACGGCAAGCACGTCGCCGTCGACAACCTGAACCTGAGCATCGAGGCTGGCAAGTTCGTCACCTTGCTCGGACCTTCCGGTTGCGGAAAGTCGACGTCGCTTCGCATGCTTGGCGGTTTCGAAACGCCGACATCCGGCCGCATCCTGCTGAGCGGCAAGGACGTCACCAAGGTTCCGCCCAACAAGCGCAACGTCAACATCGTGTTCCAGGACTATGCGCTATTCCCGCATATGACTGTTGCCAAGAACATTGCCTTCGGCCTCGAGCTGAAGGGCCTCGACAACCAGGCGATTCATCGCCGGGTATCGGAACTTCTGGAACTGGTCCAGCTCCAGGACTATGCCAATCGCCTGCCGGCGGAGCTGTCCGGCGGTCAGCGCCAGCGCGTCGCGCTCATGCGCGCCCTTGCGCCGGATCCGGACGTGCTGCTGCTCGATGAGCCGCTTTCCGCACTCGATGCCAAGCTGCGTCAGCAGATGCAGATCGAGCTCAAGGCCATCCAGGAAAAGACCGGCAAGACCTTCATGTTCGTCACCCACGATCAGGAAGAAGCGTTGACCATGTCCGACACGATCGTGGTCATGAACAAGGGCCGGATCGAGCAGATGGGCGATCCCCACACGCTGTACGGCCGCCCCGGCTCGGTCTTCGTCGCCAACTTCATCGGCGAGACCAACCTGTTGCGCAGTACCGTTGTCGGAACCGAAGGCGATGTCGCGGCTCTCAGCTGGAACGGCATCACCATCACGGCAAACCAAGGCGGGCTTTCGCCGAAGGTCGGCGAGCATCTCTACGTGGTCCTGCGCCCGGAGGCGATCCATTGTTCGGCGAGCGAGCCGACCAGCGGAAACCGCATCAAGGGCAAGATCCGTCAACGGGTGTTCAAGGGCAACCACACCTCGCTGATGGTCGAAGTCGGCGCGGGCACCTTGCTCAACACCCTTGTGCATCCAAGCGATGTCGCGCAACTTAACGGCGAGGACATCTGGGTCGGTTGGAAGCCCGAGACGGCGACGGTCATTCCCGACCGGCACGCTCACAACTAATCAACCAACGGCGCGCATCGCATTGGTGCGGGTCCTAAGCAGGCAAGGCGGCCAATGCGAACCCCAAGTTCCATCGGCCGACGGAGGTGAACCATGGCTTATAACGTAGAGACACCGATCCCATCGGCGGCGACGAGCCTGCTGGAGCTGGAACAGCGTGTCCGCGACGATCTTGCCTGCCTGTGCTATCCGCCGGCAAACTGGGTTGTGCCCACCGCCTCTGATGAACAGGTCCATGACGTCGTCGTCATCGGTGGCGGCATGTGCGGCCTGGTCGCCAGTTTCGCTCTGATCGGCGCCGGCATTCAGAATATCCGCATCTTCGATCGCAGCGAGGAGGGCCTCGAAGGGCCATGGCTGACCTATGCGCGCATGGAGACTCTGCGTTCGCCCAAGCAACTAACCGGCCCGGCCTATGGCATGGCCTCGCTCACCTTCCGCGCCTGGCACGTTGCCCAGTTCGGCAATGACTCATGGGCCAAGCTCGACAAGATCCCCCGCCCGATGTGGATGGAGTATCTACGCTGGTACCGCAAGGTGCTCGATCTGCCGGTCGAAAACGGCGTCGAGGTCAAGGCGATCCAGCCCGAGGGCGCTTTCATGCGGTTGACGATAACAGGCAAGGGCGCGCGGGAAACGTCGGTGTTTACCCGGAAGGTGGTGATGGCAACCGGCCGCGACGGCATGGGGCATCCCAGCATTCCCGACTTCGTCGGCGATCTGCCGGAGAAATACTGGGCGCATTCCTCCCACGAGATCGACTTTGCTGCCCTCAGCGGCAAACGGGTCGTGGTTGTCGGAGTCGGCGCATCGGCGGTCGACAACGCCGCCGAGGCGCTGGAAGCGGGGGCTGCCGAAGTCCGCCATCTCATCCGACGCAAGGAAATGCCCTGCATCAACAAACTGATGGGTATCGGCTCGTTCGGCTTCACCGCTGCGTTCCCGCAGCTGGGTGACGCCAGGCGGTGGCAGATCATGAACTACTCGCTGCGCACCCAGACGCCGGCGCCGCGTGGGTCGACGATGCGCGTCAGCCGCCATCCCAACGCCTATTTCCATTTTGACGCCGCCGTCGAAAGTGTCGAACTCGACGGCGACGAAATCGTCATCGAGACGTCGCAAGGCAAGTCGGTCCGCGCGGATTTCCTTATCCTCGGCACCGGCTTTGGGGTCGATCCGCTGGCGCGCAAGGAACTCGACGGCTACGCCGACAAGATCCTTTTGTGGCAGGACCGCTTCACGCCGCCAGCGCGCGAGGAAAATGATCAGCTCGGCCGGTTCCCCTATCTCGCCGACGATTTCAGTTTCCTCGAGCGCGTACCAGGCCAGGCGCCGTGGCTTGCCAACATCCACAGCTTCAACTCGGGCGCTGCCGCCAGCCTCGGCAAGGTGAGTGGCGACATTCCGGGCATCAGCGAAGGCGCGTCGTGGCTGGTGCGGGAGATCGCCGCCAAGCTCTACTCAGAGAATTTCGACCAATATTGGCAGCGTTTACTTGACTACGACACGCCCGAATTGCGCGGCGACGAATGGACGGCATCGCCCTTGCCGGACAGCGTAGCGGTCAACGATCGCAAGCAGGCATAGGAGGATCACATGGCTGAAAACGAGGACGTGATTGCCGCGATCGTCGGCATCGAGCCCGGCAGCGCGATGGCCGGCGTGCTATCGGCGCGCGCGGACATCATGGCGCTTACCCAGAAGACACATGACAGTGCGCTGACGCCGGAAAATTCCGGTGGCCTGTCGCATGCCGAGCGCGCAGCACTTGCCTGGCGCATTGCAAAGATCAATGACCATAAAGCCTTCGAGGATCATTTCGAGGCTTTGCTGGAAAAAGCCGGTGCGCCCGACGCCGCTGCCCGGATGGCCGATATCTGGTTCGATGGTGGCAGCGATATCCGTGCCAAGGCGCTGATCCGCCACGTCGACCTGGTGGCGCATGCGCCGAAGCAGGCAACCCGCCACGACATCGAATTGTTGCAGGAAGCGGGTCTTGCCGATGACGACATCGTGCGGCTTTCAGAACTCGTCGCCTTCGTCAGCTACCAGATCAGGGTTGCCGTCGGCCTTGAGTTGATGAGGGGGTTGGCATGAGCGAGATCGTGCACGACTTCACCACCGATATCCCGGTCTGGAAGCCTTATGTGACCCCGCTCAAGCTGGCGGACGCGAGCGCCGAGCAGCTCGAAGCGCTCAAGGTCACGCCATCCAATACCAAGGTTTCTGACTACGTGCTGGTGCTGGCGCACGACGTCGAAACGCTGACGCACAGAAGCCCGCTCTTCAACGGTGTCATGTATAATAGTGGCGGCCTGTCACGCGCCGAGCGCGAGATCGGGGCCGTCGGTGCTTCCATCGTCAACCGTTGCGTCTACTGTGCGGCCGTTCATGCCAGTCGCTACAACCAGTTGACCAAAAGTACCGATGTGATTGCATCCATTTTTGCCGATGGCGTCGATGCCGAGATCGAGCCGCGGTTGAAGGCGATCTTGAAGTTTGCGGTCAAGCTTTCGAAATGCCCGTCCGAAGCAAGCGCCGATGATATGGCGGCGCTGGTGGAGGCCGGTTTAGGTAAGGAGGAAATCCTCGATCTCATCCTGTCCACGTCTCTGTTCGGCTGGGCCAACCGGCTTATGCATACGCTCGGCGAACCGATCAGGGAATGACAGGAGGAGACGCTCACTCGATTGGCAAAGAGGGACAAGCCATGGTGTTGGTCAGCCCGCCCGAGATCGGGCCGCGCTTGCAGGCATATCGAAAAGAGTTGAATCTGACACTCGCCGAACTGGCTGCAATGTCCGGCGTATCGCGCTCCATGCTGTCGGAGATTGAGCGCGGTAATGCCAACCCGACCTACGGAACGCTGTGGCATCTGACGCGTGCGCTCAAGATCGACCTCAACAGTCTGGTCAGCGGCGCAAGCGAAGAGCGCGGCGATTCCATCATCGACCTCCAGCCGGGAAACCTGACGCCGACCATCCGCAGTGCGGACGGCAGTTGCACGCTGCAGATCCTGTCCCCGGCCAGCATGGTGTCGCTGATCGAATGGTATCTGCTGAGTTTTGAGGCTGAAGGGGAACTGGTGAGCGACCCGCATGGGGCAGGCACCGTTGAGCATCTGCACTGCACCAAGGGTGAGATCGTGGTGCGCAGCGCAGGCAACACCATGATCGTTCGGGCCGGAGAAACGGCGCGCTATGCCGCCGACGTCCCCCATTCGCTGACAAGCGTCGGTCCTGTCGGGGCGGGGGCATTCCTGGTGGTTGCGTCCGGCGATGTCGGGCCGAACACGCCGAGAACGGCGATACGTCCGAAATAACGATCGGCCAGCGGGCCGAATTCATGAGCAGAAAAGGGAATGATAATGCGGGTAGGAATAGTCGGGGCGGGTTCGATCGCTTTTGGAACGGCGGCGCTTGTTGAGCAGCAGGGCCACGAGGTGACCTTGTGGTCGCCATCCGGCGAACGGACGCGTGCCTTGGCCAGCGGCCAGGCGCTGGTTGCGGAAGGCGCGATCAAGGGCACCTTCCATCTGGCCGTTGCCACCAGCGCAAAGGACCTTGTTGCCCGTGCCGAAGCGCTCGTCATCGCGCTGCCGGCCTATGGCCACAAGACTGTACTGGACGCCATCGCACCCCATATCACGCCGGGGCAAATCGTCATCTTCAGTTCGCACGCCTCCTTTGGTGCGCTTTATCTCTCCCGCCTGCTGGCAGCGCGCGGCGTTACTGTCCCGATCGTCGCTTGGGGCACGACAGCTGTGTCGGGCAGGCAGTTGAGCCCGACCTCGGTCAATGTGAACACGATCCGCAAGCAGGTCGATCTCGCGACGGTGCCGGCATCCGAGAGCGCCAAGGGGCTCTCGATCTGCCAGTCCTTGTTCGGCGACCGTTTCCTCGACCGCGGCAGCCTGATGGCGATCGCGCTTTCCAACCTCAATCCGCAGAACCATATGGGCATCGCGCTCGGCAACATGACCCGCATGGAGCGCGGCGAAAGTTGGAGCCAGGGCCAGAACGTGACGCCGAACGTCGGACGCCTTCTTGAGGATCTCGACCGGGAGCGCATCGCCATCGCCAGCAAGCTCGGACTTGAGGTGCGCAATATCTTTCAGCACTTTCATCTGTCATTCCACGTGCCGATGAGCTCCATCTCCCAGATGAATCAGGAGATGCACGAAGCCGGCAATGGCGGCAGCGGCCCGACCACCGCCGATAGCCGCTACGTGACGGAAGACGTGCCCTTCGGTCTGGTCATGACGGCGAAGATCGGCCGTCTCGCAGGCCATCCCGCGGAACTGCACGAGGCGGGTATCCGAATTTTCTCGGCGATGTATGGCCGTGATTTCACCGCGGAGAACGACCTTCTGACGGCCCTTGATCTCGACGCTATGTCGCTGGACGAGCTCAAGGAGCTGTGCCGCAACGGGTTTGCCGCGGCCGCCTGACTTCAGTCCTGATTGCCCGCTTTCACGCGCTCGCGGCAGCCAGCCCGCCGATCGTGCGTGAAGGCCGGGCGATTGTGGCAACCGATCGGGCAACAGCCCGGTCCTCGTTGTTCAATATGGAATTCCCAGTGCTGCGACACGGAAGTGTGTCGCCGGCAAGAGTGAGGCTTTACCCCGCCATGACCAATGCTTTTCTTTCCCACCTCCGCTCCGAACTCGATGGCTTGAAATCATCCGGTCTCTACAAGTCGGAGCGGGTGATCGTCTCGAAACAGGCGGGCGAGATCGAGGTTGCCTCGGGCGAGCGGGTGCTGAACTTCTGCGCCAACAACTATCTCGGCCTGGCCGACAATGCGGAACTGACTGAAGCCGGCAAAAAGGCGCTCGACCGGTACGGCTACGGCATGGCCTCGGTGCGCTTCATCTGCGGCACCCAGGAAGAGCACAAGCAACTGGAGGCGCGCATCTCCGCCTTCCTCGGCCTGGAAGACTCGATCCTTTATTCCTCCTGTTTCGACGCCAATGGCGGCCTGTTCGAGACGCTGCTGGGCGAAGAGGACGCGATCATCTCCGACGCCTTGAACCACGCCNCACGCCTCGATCATCGACGGCGTGCGCCTCTCCAAGGCCAAGCGCTTCCGCTATGCCAACAACGACATGGCGGCGCTGGAGGAAGAGCTGAAGAAGGCCCAAGGCAGTCGCTTCAAGCTGATCGCCACCGACGGCGTGTTCTCGATGGACGGCATCATCGCCAATCTCGGGGGCGTCTGTGACCTCGCCGAGAAGTATGGCGCCATGGTCATGGTCGATGACAGCCATGCGGTCGGCTTCGTCGGCAGGAACGGTCGCGGCTCGGCCGAACATTGCGGTGTCGAGGGCCGCGTCGACATCATCACCGGCACGCTCGGCAAGGCGCTCGGCGGCGCCTCGGGCGGTTACACGTCGGCCAAGGCCGAGGTTGTCGACTGGCTGCGCCAGCGCTCGCGGCCCTATCTGTTTTCCAACACGCTGGCGCCGGTGATTGCCGCCGCCTCGCT
>NZ_LMFK01000021.1:0-43813 GCF_001426785.1 Ensifer sp. Root142 | reverse complement strand
CGTCATCGGCTTCTCCTTCCCGGTGGTGCCAAAGGGCCAGGCGCGCATCCGCACGCAGATGTCGGCCGCCCACAGCGAAAACGACGTGCGCCGGGCGATYGCCGCATTCGAAGAGGTCGGCCGCGAGCTCGGTGTGATCAAGTGAGTGTAGAGCTCTGCCCCTCACCCTAGCCCTCGGCATGTTCCTTCTCCCCGTCTCGCGGGGAGAAGGTGGCGGCAGCCGGATGAGGGGCGGCCATTGCAATTCTAGGTGCTAAGGCAACCCTTGCGCGTCTGACGGGATGCGCGCCGCCGTAACGGGCAGTTGATTTTGGAGACAACCAAATGACGAAGATGATGAAGGCGCTGGTCAAGACGAAGCCGGAGGTCGGGCTCTGGATGGAACGYGTGCCGGTGCCGGAGGTCGGACCGAACGACGTGCTGATCAAGGTGAAGAAGTCGGCGATCTGCGGCACCGACGTGCATATCTGGAACTGGGACCAATGGNGTGCCGGTGCCGGAGGTCGGACCGAACGACGTGCTGATCAAGGTGAAGAAGTCGGCGATCTGCGGCACCGACGTGCATATCTGGAACTGGGACCAATGGGCCCAGAARACCATTCCGGTGCCGATGGTCGTCGGCCATGAGTTCATGGGCGAGATCGCCGCGGTCGGYTCGGCCGTCACCAAATACCATGTCGGCGAGCGGGTCTCGGGCGAGGGCCATATCGTCTGCGGCAAGTGCCGCAATTGCCGCGCCGGCCGTGGCCATCTTTGCCGCAACACGCTCGGCGTCGGYGTCAACCGGCCGGGCTCGTTCGGCGAATTCGTCTGCCTGCCGGAATACAATGTCGTGCCGATCCCGGAAGACGTTCCCGACGAGATCGCCGCGATCTTCGATCCCTTCGGCAATGCGGTGCACACCGCACTGTCGTTCGATCTGGTCGGCGAGGATGTGCTGGTGACCGGCGCCGGGCCGATCGGCATCATGGGGGCGCTGGTTGCCAAGCGCTCGGGCGCGCGCAAGGTGGTGATCACCGACATCAACCCGACGCGGCTGGAGCTTGCCCGCAAGGTCGGCATCGACTACGTCGTCGACGCCTCCAAGGAAAACCTCGCCGACGTGATGAAGGCGATCGGCATGACCGAGGGCTTCGACGTCGGGCTGGAAATGTCGGGGGCAGCACCCGCCTTCCGCGACATGATCGACAAGATGAACAATGGTGGCAAGATCGCCATTCTCGGCATCGCGCCGGCCGGCTTCGAGATCGACTGGAACAAGGTGATCTTCAAGATGCTCAACCTCAAGGGCATCTACGGCCGCGAGATGTTCGAGACCTGGTACAAGATGATCGCCTTCGTCCAGGGCGGGCTCGACCTGTCACCGGTCATCACCCACCGCATCGGCATCGACGAGTTCCGCGACGGCTTCGAGGCCATGCGCTCCGGCAACTCCGGCAAGGTCGTCATGGACTGGTAAGCGGGACNTCTTCAAGATGCTCAACCTCAAGGGCATCTACGGCCGCGAGATGTTCGAGACCTGGTACAAGATGATCGCCTTCGTCCAGGGCGGGCTCGACCTGTCGCCGGTCATCACCCACCGCATCGGCATCGACGAGTTCCGCGACGGCTTCGAGGCCATGCGCTCCGGCAACTCCGGCAAGGTCGTCATGGACTGGTAAGCGGGACAACGTTTTGCAGACAGTATCGACGTAAACAGGCCAACCGGCCGGGGTGATAGAGATGTTTAGGCAAACTGGTGCGGCCGTGTGGATCTTTGAGCCAAGGTCGAATGCGCGATGAACATTTCGCCACCTGTGGAGCTGCAGGAAAACTGGAACCGCCGGATGGTCACGCTGGCGTTTCCGATCATCCTGACCAATCTCGCGCAGCCGGTGTTGTCGCTGGTCGACACGATGGTGGCCGGGCATCTTCCCGGTCCCTGGTATCTCGGCGGGGTGGCGCTCAGCGGCGTTCTGTTCAATTTCCTGTTCTGGAGCTTCAGCTTTCTGCGGATGGCGACAACAGGGCTGGTCGCTCAGGCTTCGGGGGCCGACGACAGCGCACTCATGCGCAAGCATCTACTCAGGGCGCTTCTCATTGCCGCTGCCGGTGGCGCGATCATCATATTGCTGCAGAAGCCGATCATCGAAATCGGACTTGCGCTCCTTGGTGGCAGTGAAGCGGTCTACGAGAGCGCCGTGGCTTACGCGTCGGCGCGAATCTGGTCCGCCCCCGCTGCTCTCGGGAATTTCGTTCTGCTCGGTTATCTGCTGGGTCGCCAGCGCGTGATGATTTCGCTCGCGTTGCAGATCGCGCTCAATGTGCTCAATCTTGTTGCGACCGTGACATTGGTCTTCGTGTTCGACTGGGGGGTCGCAGGCATCGGCGCTGGCACCGCCATGGCCGAATGGGCTGCCTTCATTGCCGGTTTGTTGATCGTGCGACCCTTCAGTGCGGGGCCGCCGCTAGCGTTGCGCGAACTCCTGGATGGCGCTGCCTTTCGAAGCTTGATTGCAGTCAACCGCGACATATTCTTGCGCAGCCTCTTCCTGCTGGTGTGCTTCGGCTGGTTTGCGCGAAGCGGCGCTGCAGAAGGCGACGCGATCCTGGCGGCCAATGCGGTGCTCTTGAACCTCCATGGCATCACCTCGTATGGCCTCGATGGTTTTGCCCATGCAACCGAGACCCTTGTCGGATCCGTCATCGGCGCACGCCGCAAGCAAGCCCTTCGACGTGTGATCAAGGCGGCCTTCCTGTGGTCCGGCCTGGTGGCGCTGCTGTTTTCACTATGTTATGCGCTGGCTGGTCCGACGATCATTTCCCTGTTGACCAACCAGGAGGAAGTTCGCGCCGCGGCAGTCCAGTTTCTTCCCTACGTCGTCGTCTTGCCGCTGATCTCGGTGACGAGTTACATGCTCGATGGTGTGTTCATTGGCGCAATACGCACCCGGGAACTGCGCAACAGCATGTTTATCTCGACGACGGTCTTCCTCGCGACGGCATACATTCTCCAGCAAGTCTGGGGCAATCACGGGCTCTGGCTCGGGATGATGGTGTTGATGCTGGCGCGCGCGGCGACATTGGGCCTCAAACTGAAGCGTATTTTTGCGCAGCTGTGATCTGGGCGCGTTGACGAAAGGCGCCTTCGGGCCTTCGTCATCGCCTGCTTCGCGTTGCCACTGGGCGATAGCGGGCTGTCTTCTGGTTTAACCCTATCGAGCAGCCTTTAGAGTGCTCGGTTGAGCAGGGAAAAGAGGACTGGCTCGTTGACGGCGGCCAGTCTGTCCCGGCGAAGGCGGTGACGTCGTCATCCAGTTCAAGCTGGTGGGCTCATTCCGGCAACCCAGACAGGCGCAGACCATCGGCAAACCGCGCATAATCTTCCGGGCGATGGATCGGAAGCCAGTCCTTGAGATTGGCGATGCGCAAGGATGGATCAAGCGCGCGCAGGCGCCGCATGGCCTGTCGCGCTTCTACGAGCCGCCCCGCGAGCGCGTGGCTCGACGCCAGAAGGGCGACCGCGACGAGGAGGCTGGGCAGGTTTCCCAGCGCCTTTTCCGCCCAAGACGAGGCGGAATCAAAGCGCCCGTCGAAGAAATGCGCGAGCGAAGCGGCGGCCTCCATTCGAAACATTTCCGGATCTAATGGGCTCAAACGAACGGCATGCGCGAGATCCTCGATGGCGTTTTCCGTTTCGCCACGGAAGACACGCAGAGCCCCGCCGAGGAACCAGGCGGGGGCGAAGTTCGGATTGAGTAGCCGTGCCCTGTCGATGAGCGCAATGCCGCCGTCGACGTCGCCGGTGAGATGCCCGAGCGCGTGGCCAGCTCTCGTCAGCGCCACCGCATCATCGCGACCCAGCTCCACCGCCAGCCGCGCCAGCCGCACGCCTTCGGCGATCTCGTGGTTCCGGTCAACCATCCAGCCGTTCAGCTTGCGCCAGAAATGGCACCAGGCCGCCCCCCCATAGGCCGATGAAAAGTCGGGGTCGAGCTCGATCGCCTTGTAGAAAAGGGCCAACGCTGCCTCGATCGCTTCGCGGGTTCCGATGTGCAGTTTCGCCATGCCGCGCAGGTAATAGTCGTAGGCGTCAAGGCTTTCCGTCGGCTTGCGTTTGGCGCGCTCGATTTCCACGCGCTCGAGTTGCGGTGAGATCGCGCCGACGACACTGGCCGAAATCTGATCCTGAAGGTCGAAAATGTTGTCGAGCGCGCCCTCAAAGCGCTCTGCCCAGAGATGCGCCCCGGTCGTGGCGTCGATCAACTGGCCGGTGATGCGCACCTGGTTGCCCGCCTTGCGCAGGCTGCCTTCCAGCACGTAGCGCACGCCCAGTTCCCGGCCGACTTCCTTCACGTCCACCGCCCGGCCCTTGTAGGTAAAGCTGGAATTGCGCGCGATGACGAACAGCCAGCGGATGCGCGACAGTGCCGTGATGATGTCCTCGACCACGCCGTCGGCGAAATACTCCTGCTCCGGATCGCCGCTCAGGTGCTGGAACGGCAGGACGGTAATGGAGGGCTTGTCGGGAAGGACAAGCGCGGACGGCTGCTCCTGCAATTTTCCCGGGGCCTGCTCGGTGGCGCCGTGCACGCCGGGTTGTCGCGTCTTACCGGTCTCATCGACGGTGATTTCGCCGACGAAGCGGAAACCCTTGCGCGCGATCGTGCGAACCAGGCACTGCTCCTCGCCACTGTCGCCGATGGCCTTGCGAACCGCATTGATGTGGCTGGTGATCGTCGATTCCGAGACAATCCGACCGCTCCACACCGCCTCCAGCAAGTCGTCCTTGCTGACGACGCGGTTGCGGTTCACCACCAGGTGGAGCAGAAGATCGAACACCTGCGGTCCGACGGACACGACTTGCCCGCGCAGGGTCAGTTCCCTGCGCTCCCGATCAAGCACGTAGTCTGCAAACATGAACTGCAAGGCCGGCATCCCTGAACGCGCGCCACCGGCTCGCGGCCGAGGCAACTGACGAATTGATGTCTGACATCGGTAGCAGACGTCTGGCCCGCCACCCGCCCCGTAAGGGCTTCGGTCAGGCAGGCGTCTTGGACATATATTCAAGCATCCTTCAAAGGCAATTCAAGCCTGCCTCAAGGACTTCCCACATACCCGCAGGTACTCTCCATTCGTACAGACGGCAATGGTTGCGGTCGGAAAAGCGGAGAAAACCCATGAAGATCGTCGTCATCGGAGGCACCGGCCTCATTGGATCGAAACTTGTGAAGAACCTGCGCGAGCGCGGTCATGACGTGCTGCCTGCCTCTCCCAATACCGGCGTGAACACTATCACCCGCGAGGGGCTCGCGGGAGCGATGGATGGCGCCGAGATCGTCGTCGACGTGGCGAATGCGCCGGTCTGGGAAGACAAGGCCGTTCTCGAGTTTTTCGAGACCTCGGGTCGTAATCTATTGGCGGCCGAAGCCGCTGCCGGCGTTCGCCATCATGTTGCCCTGTCGATCGTCGGCAGCGAACGCCTTCCGGACAACGGTTATTTCCGGGCCAAGATCGCGCAGGAAAACCTGATCAAGGCGTCCGGCATTCCCTACACCATCCTGCGCGCCACGCAGTTCTTCGAGTTTGTCGGCGGCATCGCGCAATCGGCCGACGTCGACGGCGAGATCCGCCTGTCGCCGGCGCTGTTCCAGCCGATTGCGTCCGACGATGTGGCGGCGGCGCTCACCGATGTCGCACTCGCACCGCCGATCAACGGCACGGTCGAAGTCGCCGGCCCCGAGGCCGTTCCGCTCGATGAACTGGTGAGGCGCTTCCTCAAGGCAAAGCATGACACGCGCAAGGTCGTGCCGGACGTTCACGCACGCTACTTTGGTGCGGTGCTTAACGATCAGTCGCTGACACCAGGCGACAAACCGCGCCTCGGCACCATCCATTTCGAGGATTGGCTTGGTCAGCAAGCCGCACATTGAGGCTGGCGCAGACGCCAGAAACGCTCGTCCGGGACCCGGCGCGGCGTCCCACGAAACACCCATTAGGAGAACGACAATGCTGACACGGTTTCTCCATGCCTTTGCCCTGGCAACACTCTCGATCACCCCGGTCTCAGCTGCCGACCGATCCGAGGGCAAGGTGACGATCGTATTCGACCACGTCCTTCCGAACGTTCCAGGCAAGAGCATGAAGGGCGTGCTCGTCGAGTACGGCCCGGGCGGCGCTTCGCCCGGCCATACGCATCCGGACTCGGCCTTCATCTACGCAACAGTGCTCGAAGGCTCGATCCGCAGCAGCGTCAACGGCGCGCCGGAACGGGTCTACGCGGCCGGCGAGAACTTCTACGAGGATCCCGGCGCTCGTCATGGCGTCAGTGCAAACGCCAGCGACACGAAGCCGGCGCGATTGCTCGCGGTGTTCGTCGTCGACACTGGTGAAAAGGAACTGACCACGCCGATCGGCGAATAACGCGTCGAACGCGTTTCCGCTCAGGCAGCCTTTGGCAACTCCAGCGAAGGGCTGCCTCGCGGCCACTTAACCCCAACAGGAACTGAGAAAATGGATCCGCTCGAGGACAAAGCCGCCAGCGTCGTAGGCGAGGGCGCAGCGATCCGTGGCGCCGCAAAACAAGGCAACAAGAAGAAGGTCGTCGGCCTGCTTCTGTGCCTCGGTGCCGTGATCGCCGTGGCCGGCGGATGGGCTTGGGCTCGTCCGAGCGGCGAGGCGTCGACCGACAATGCGTATGTGCGCGGCGATGTGACCTCGCTTGCCGCAAAAGTCGGGGGTTACGTCACGGCGGTGGAGGTTGATGACAACGAAACCGTCAGCGCAGGGCAGGTGCTGTTCCGGATCGATGATCGGGACTACAGGGCGCGCCTTGCGCAAGCGGTCGCCAATATGGAAGCCGCCGAAGCTCGCCTCACCAATGTCGACGCGGAGACCGAACTTCAGCACGCCCTCATTCGACAGGCCGAAGCACAGAAACGTTCGGCTGTCGCCGAGATGGATCTGGCGACCAAGGCCTATGGCCGCCGCCGGGAGCTTATCCGCAGCAACACGATCAGCCAGGCCCATGTCGATGAAAGCGATACGGCGCGATCAAGAGCGGAGGCGGGCGTGGCGGCCGCATCCGCCACAGTCGAGGCTCAGCAGCAACGCATAACGGTCTTTGCCGCTCAGCGCGAGGCGGCCGTTGCCGCCGTGGCACAGGCACGGGCCGCTCGCGATCTCGCTCAGATAGATCTCGAAAGCACCGTGGTTCGCGCGCCTGTCGCCGGCGTTATCGGCAACCGGCAAGTCCGTATCGGAAGACTTGTCGCGCCGGGGAACGCTTTGCTCGATATCGTACCGGTCGCCGGTGTGTGGGTGGTGGCGAACTTCAAGGAAACCCAGCTCGAACATATCAGGTCCGGCCAGCGTGTGCGCATTCGCATCGACGGTTATCCGAACGATGCCCTTGAGGGTGTGGTTGACAGTTTTGCGCCTGGCAGTGGGTCTGCCTTCAGCTTGCTCCCCACCGACAATGCGACAGGCAACTTCGTTCGTGTCGTACAACGCGTTCCGGTGAAGATCCGGCTTGCCGGCAATCCGCTGCTTGGCCGTCTGGTTCCTGGCCTATCGGCACGAGTCGCGATCGATCTGGGGAGCGGATCATGACAATGGCCGTCACCGCGATCCCGGAGCGTGAGAGATCGACGACAGGTGCGCTTCTAGTCACTGGCATCGTGCTTGCCGCCCTGACGGAGGCGATCGCCAGCACTGTCCTGTCGCTCGGGCGTGGTGATATCATCGGCGACACCTATGCAACGCCAGACGAATTCGCCTGGCTGGATGTCGGGTATACCAGCTTCAAGCTCATCGGCTTCATGACGGCCCCCTGGCTGCTCAGCCGCATCCATCCCTTGCGCCTGATCATTGCCTCGACACTTGCCATGGGCTTGGCGTGCGCCATTGCCGCCATGGCCACCCGCTTGGATCTGCTGGTCGTGCTTCGCATCGTCCAGGGGTTTTCCGGCGGCACGCTTTTGGTTGGCGGCCAGGCGATCATCTTCTTCGCCTATCCCAGAACTCGTCAACCAATCCTGCAGGCGTTGTTTGCCATGGGGGCCGTTGTCGCACCCGCAACGATCGCCCCGGCGCTTCAGGGATGGTTGTTGGACAGCCAATCCTGGATGTGGATCTTCTTCAGCGTCGTTCCGGTGTCGCTGGCAGCTACCGGGCTTCTGCTGATCGCAGACATGCCATTGCCGGCAAAAGCGGCGCATCGCCCGTTTGACTGGATCTGTTTTATACTGATGTCCGTCGCGCTCTTTTCGCTCACGTATGTCCTCGGCCAGGGAAGTCGATGGGATTGGTTCGAGGAGCCTCGGATCCTGTGGCTAACGGTGATTGGCATGGCCACGCTGTTGGCGTTTCTTGGCCAACAGGTGCTGGCAAAGGGGCAGGGTCTGCTCGATTTTACCCTGTTCCGGTCGGAGGATTTCAGCTTCGCCTTCATCGTCAGCTTCGTTGCCGGCGCCGCACTTTTCGGCAGCGCCTTCCTCATTCCCTCATTCGCCGTGTCCGTTCTCGCATTCACGCCCACCGACGCTGGGCAGCTCTTGTTGCCGAGCGGTGCACTTTTCATCGGTGCGCTCCTGCTGGCTGCCTTTCTGATGCAGGCTCGCCACCTTCCTCCGTTTGCCACCGTGCCCTTCGGCATCCTGATGATCATGGTCGCCATGTGGATGCTGTCCGGTTCGACCAGTGAGAGTGGCGCGGACGACATGATGGCAGCGGTCCTGTTGCGCGGTCTGGGTCTCGGTTTCCTGTTTCTATCGATCACCCTGATTGCGTTCAGTAACCTCAACAGCCGCAATCTTGCCTCCGGGATCGGCCTCTTCAATACCGGTCGCCAGCTCGGTGGGCTGATCGGAGTCGCAGGGCTGCAGACATTGATCGACCATAACGTTGCCGCCAATGTCGCCGTGCTTGCCGCCGACGTGACCGGAGGGGAGATCGCGGTGCTCGAACGGCTGAAGATCACGACAGCCATGCTGATGGCGAAAGGAATGGAAGGAGCTGCCGCTAGCCGGGCAGCGACGAGCCTTCTGAGCCGAGCGGTCACAAGTCAATCGACGGTGATTGCCTTCGACACTGCCTTCAACGCCGTCGCACTGCTTTTTCTGGTTGCCGCCCCAATTTTGGTCGCCATCAAGATCGGATTGGCAAAATATGCAAAGGCACGCGTTCAGCAATCGCAAGGCGAAGAAGTCGAATTGTAAGAGCTTCGCCAGTAACCCCGCGGCCCGTCCATGCTTCGCAAAGGCACACGCGGACCAGATGGCGCATCTTGCTTCGGCGGACTGAGCGGCGCCGAAGGGCTGCATTTGCGACACATCCCTTCAGCAGTGACGACCCGCCCGATCACTTGCATATGACGCCGGTTCAACGCGTGCGGTAGAACGGGTCGAACTAGACGGCAACCGCAACGACCGCGACGCAGTCTCCTGCCTTGACGAGGCCAGGGAAATGCCGGGCGCACAGGATGCCATCCATCTTCGTGCAGACGTCGGAAGGCAGGGCGCCGGTTTTGCCGATCGGGTGGATGCGGGCGACGACCTGACCGGCAACGACGCTGTCCCCCATGTCGACCAGAGGTTCGATCAGGCCGGCGTCCTCGGCAAAGGAAAAGCAATTTCCATCCGGCATATCCAGCCATTGTGTCCGGCCGGCAGCCGACTTGTCCCCACCCTTCAGGATGCCGGCCCTGCGCAAGACGTTGGCGACACCCTGTTTGGCAATGCCCGCGCTTTTTGCAGTTGCCGTGCCACCGCCTCCAAGTTCCGTCGTGATGAAGATCTTGCCCATCTCCTCCGCCGCGGTGTCGTACATTCCAACCGCGTCGATCTCGAGCATCTTCATCGAGTAGGGCGCGCAAAATGCGTCCACGAGTTCAAACGATCGTGCCTCCTGTTCCTTGTCTGGCAGGATGTGCGCCGCGCAGAACGGCAGGAAATCCAGCGTCTTTCCGCCGGAGTGAAAATCGAGGACGATATCGGCGAGCGGCAGCAGTTCGCGCTGGAAGTAATCGGCGATCTTCTCCGTCACCGTGCCGTCGGGCCTTCCGGGAAAGCTGCGGTTCATGTTGCCCTTATCGATCGGCGATGTGCGCGTCCCCGATACGAAGGCGGGATAGTTCATGGCCGGCAGAATGATGACCCGGCCGGCCACATCTTCAGCCTTCAGCGTGCGCGCAAGGTCGAACAGGGCGATCGGCCCCTCATACTCGTCGCCGTGATTGCCACCGGTCAGAAGCGTCGTCGGCCCTTCTCCGTTTTTTACGACGGTGACGGGGATCATCACCGAGCCCCAGGCGGAATCATCGCGGCTATAGGGCAGCCGCAGGAACCCATGCTGGACGCCGTCCATCGAGAAATCGACGGTCGGCGAAATCGCAGACGGGCGCAGCTCTGAAGCCGTCATGATCAGTCCTTCACGAAAAGCTTGCGCGGCACATTGGCGAGGCATTCGACCCCCGTCTCGGTGATCAGGATGCTTTCTGTGGTCTCAAAACCCATGTCCTCGAGCCACAGGCCGGTCATGAAGTGGAAGGTCATGCCGGGCTTCAGCTCGGTCCTGTCGCCGGGACGCAGGCTCATGGTGCGCTCGCCCCAATCCGGCGGATAGGACATGCCGATCGAGTAACCCGTGCGGTTGTCCTTGACGATGCCGTACTTCTTCAAGACAGTGAAGAACGCCTTGGCGATATCCTCGCAGGTGTTGCCCGGCTTGGCCTGGGCAAGCCCCGCCTCCATGCCTTCCAGTGTCGCCTTTTCTGCGTCGATAAACGCAGGCGTCGGCTTGCCGAGGAATACGGTACGCGATAGCGGCAGATGGTAGCGATTGTAGCAGCCGGCAATCTCGAAGAATGTGCCTTCACCCGACTTCATCGGCCGGTCGTCCCAGGTCAGATGCGGCGCCGATGCCTCGACGCCTGAGGGAAGCAGAGGCACGATCGCGGGATAGTCGCCGCCGATGCCGTCGACGCCGCGCGTGCCGGCATCGTAGATCTCGGCGACGAGATCGCATTTGCGCATGCCGACCTCGATCCTGTCGAAAATGCGCTGATGCATGCCTTCGACGATACGGGCAGCGTTGCGCATATAGCCGATTTCGGTTGGGCTCTTCACCGCGCGCTGCCAGTTGACCAGCGCCGTCGTGTCGACGAAGCGGGCATTGGGCAGATGCTTCTGCAAGGCCGCATAGGCGGCCGCCGAAAACCAGTAATTGTCCATCTCGACACCGATGCAAAGCTTGTCGAGACCGCGCTCGACAAGCTTTGCAGCGAGATAATCCATCGGATGGCGCTCCGTGGACTGCACATAGTGATCGGGGTAGCCGATGATGTTCTCATGGCTCAGATAGGCCGTCAGCTTGGCGCCATTGGCATCCTGTCCGCGCCCGTACCAGATCGGCTCGCCGGTCGGCGGCACCACCACAGCCTGATGCACGTAGAACGACCATCCGTCATAGCCGGTGAGCCAGGCCATATTGGTCGGATCGCTGACAATGAGCAGGTCGACGCCCTTTTCCTCCATGGCCTTGCGCGTCTTTTTCAGTCGCGCCTCATACTCCCCAAGGGAAAATTTGAGATTGGGTTGGGTCATGTCTCTCCCTCATTCTCCGGCCGTGCCGGTCTCAACTTTCAAATGTCGTGCCCTTGCCGCGCTCCTGCGCGCGGGCGAAGGCAAGCGTGGCAATGGCGGTGTCCTGGATCCCGGTGCCCGTCAGGTCGACGATCGTGATCTGGTTCGCATCGGTGCGTCCCTGCCGCTGGCCGGCGATGATTTGTCCGAGCTCGGCAAAGTCGGCGTCGGCGGCAAGGGAGCCGGCCCTTATGGCGTGGTGCAGCTCGCCGAGACGCCGCGTCTGCTTCAGGCTGTCGGCGACATAGAGCGAGGCTTGGGCAATCGCTGCGGGTTCGATCTCGTTCTTGTGCTCGGCGTCGGAACCCATCGCGGTCAGATGCTGGCCCGGCTGCAGCCAGGCAGCTTGGAGGATCGGTGTTTCCGCCGGCGTCGTGGTGACGATCACATGCGCGCCATCCACCGCGCGCTGCGCATCGCGTTCAGCACGCACCGGAAATCCGAATTTCGATGTCAGCGACCGCGCCGCAGCCTCTGCCTTTTCGGGATCGCGGGCCCAGATCCGCGCTTCCCGGATCGGCCGTACCAGGCAAAGCGCTTCGAGCTGCAGCGTTGCCTGCATGCCAGCACCGAAAATAGCGGCGACCGAGGCGTCAGGTCGCGAGACGTGCCTGGCAGCAACCGCGCCCGCCGCCGCCGTGCGCACGTCGGTTAAATAGCCATTGTCGAGGAGCAGCGCCTGCACGACACCTGTTGTGGCCGACAGCAACACCATCAGGCCGTTGGTGCTCGGCAGTCCGAGCATGGGATTGTCGAAAAAGCCCGGACTGATCTTGATCGCAAAACCGTCTAAGCCTGGCACATACGCTGTTTTGACGTCGACTTCTCCCCGGTGTTCGGGGATGTCGAGGCGCAGGATTGGCGGCATCACCACAGCTTTCGTGGCGAGCGCGTGAAAGGCATTCTCGACGCAATCGAGGGCCGCAAGGTCCAGCGGCACGATCGCCCTCAGGTCGGCCTCGGTCAAAATGGTCATGCGTGTCATGCCGCATTCTCCCGCAACAGATCCGTCTCGCCATTCACCACGCGCCGGTGCAGCCCCATGTCGACGTTTCGGCCGGAGAGGATCAGCGCAAGCGGGCGGCCGTGCGGGTCGATCTTGCCGGCAAGCAGTGCCGCAATGCCGACCGCACCTGCGCCTTCGACGATCTCACGCTCCTGTGCGTAGGCGTGGCGCATGCCGGCGGCGATCTCCGCTTCCGAGAGCAACACGACGCCGTCGAGCAGTGCGTGACACATGGCAAAGGTGACGCGATTGGCAAGGCCGATACCGCCGCCGAGCGAGTCCGCAAGACTTGGCACCTCGGTAACCTCGATGGGGTGACCCGCATCGAGGCTCGCCTTCATCGCCGCGCCCCGTTCCATGGTGATGCCGATCACGCGAACGCCTGGCCGGCGCGTCTTGACCGCCAGCGCCACACCCGAGGCCAGGCCGCCTCCTGAAAGGGGGACGAGCACTGTTCCGACGTCCGCCATGCCGTCGATGATTTCGAGGCCGAGCGTGCCTTGGCCGGCAACAATAGCCGGATTGTCGAACGGCGGCACCATCACGAGCCCGTCCTGCTCGGCGAGCCTTTCGACTTCGCGCTGGGCGTCATCCTGCGATGCGCCGGTGATATGGACCTTGGCGCCGAGGCGACGGATTTCGGCAACTTTGTTGTCGGGAACGAGGTGCGACATGCAGATCGTCGCAATCGTGCCTTCGGCCTTTGCGGCATGGGCGAGAGCCCGGCCGTGATTGCCGGTGGAGGTGGCAACGACGCCACGCTTGCGCTCGTCAGGCGACATGGACAGCAAGGCGTTGCAGGCGCCGCGCAATTTGAAGCTGCCGGTGGTCTGGTGATGTTCCAGCTTGAGCCCGACAGGCACACCCGACAACTCGGACAGGGATGGCGAGAGAACCAAAGGCGTTCTCAGCACATGGGCCGAAATCCGGCGGGCGGCCGCTTCAATGTCGCCATAGGCCACGGGCAGGGGAGATCCGGACATGCTCAAACTCCCGCCATCGGCAGCGTCATCAGGCGGCCGAGCTGAGGACGGTGCTCGTCATCGCCGCAAAGGCGCAGGCACGCCCAGGCGGTTGCCAGATTGCTGGTGACAACGGGCCTGCCAATCGCATCCTCGATGCGGGCAGCGACAGAGGCGGCGCGGACCGCCGTGCAGGAAATGAAGAGCGCGTCAGAGCCAGGCGCCATTGCCTCCCTGGCAAAGGCGATGATTTCGTCGGCACCGATACGCGCCATTTCGCGATCATCCGTCAGGCCAAGGCAGGTAAACCGATCGATCGTAAATCCGCTTTCGGCAAAATAATCCGCCATCGGCCGGCTGGTCTCGAGGGTATAGGGTGTCAGCACGGAAATGCGACGGGCATCGAGGGCATGGAGACCTTTGACCGCCGCCGCAGTCGGGGTGACGACCGGCACGTCGGGCTTTGCTGTGCGGATCGCCACCGTGACCTGCTCGTCGCCGATGACCACCGAGGCCGAGGTGCAGGAGTACATGATAACGTCGAGTTGTTCGTCGGGCAGGATCAGGCCGGCGGCCGTCGTCAGCGACGGCCGCATCGCACGCAGGTTTTCAGGCGTGACCGGATTGGCATAATGGATGCGCGCGACATAGACGCCGATACGATCGCTTGCGACCATGCGCTGGAAATCCGGCTCGGTCGTGTGGTCGGTGGCGAGGATGATCAGTCCGACGCGTTTTTCGAGCGGGCGCTCGTCAAGTTCGGGAGCACGAGAGGCGAGGGAAAGAGAGAGCGTTTTTTCCATCAACGTTCCTCCACGCGACTGTAGCGTTCTTCCAGCCACCTGAGGAAGACGACCGAGATGAGGCTCATGACCAGGAAGAACACGCCGACAAGCGTCATCGGTTCGATGTAGCGATAGTTGCTGTTGGCGATGCTTTTCGCCTGGTTCATCAGTTCCAGTACGGTGATGGCCGATAACAACGGTGTCTCCTTGAACATGGCAATCAGATAGTTCGCCAGCGCCGGGATCATGGGCGGTATCGCCTGCGGCAGGATCACGTGCAGCCAGGTCTGGCGCAGCGTCAGATTGGTGGCGCGCGCCGCCTCCCATTGCCCGCGCGGCACGTTCTCTATGCCGGCGCGGTAGACTTCAGCCGTGTAGGTGCCGTAGTGGATTCCAAGCCCGATGACGCCGGCGACAAGCGCAGGCAGGCTGATGCCTATGTCAGGCAGGACGTAGAAGATGAAGTAAAGCTGGACAAGCAGCGGCGTGCCGCGAATGAACTCGAGGATGAAGCCGACCACTCGGGCAATCGGTTTCGGGGCCGAGAGCCTGAGGATCGCAAAGACGAGGCCGACGACGGCGGCGACTGCTGCCCCCAGAACCGTGGCCAGGATCGTGATCTTCAGGCCTTCGAGCAGGGTCGGCATGATCTGCCAGACGAAATTCCAATCCCATTCCATCAGATCATGCCCTCACGCCATCAAGGCCGCGCGTCATGCGCCGTTCAAGCCACCGCATGCTGCGCGAAATGACCCAGGACATCAGGAAATAGAGAACGAGGATCACCGTGAACGGGATCAGCGTGTTGCCGGTCTGGGCACGCACGACCTGTGCCTGAAACGTCATGTCTGTCAGCGAGATCAGCGAAACGACGGCCGTGCCTTTCAACAGCTCGATGGCGTTGTTGCAGAAGGTTGGCAACATCAGCGGCAAGGCTTGGGGCAGGATGATATGGCGCATGGCTTGAGAGCGGGTCAGATTGAGCGCGATGCAGGCTTCGCGCTGCTCCCGGCCAATCGCCTTCACCGCACCGCGCACCACCTCGGCACCATAGGCACCGACATTGAGGCCGAGCGCCAGGACGCCCGCCTGTAGCGGCGTCAGCGTGATGCCTGCGAAAGGCAGCACGAAATAGACCCAGAACAGCTGCACGAAAATCGAGGTGCCGCGAAAGAACTCGATGTAGGTCGTCGCCAGCGCCCGCACCGCCATGAAGCGGCTGACGCGCGCAAGCCCTGCCACGAAGGCCATGACGACGGCGAGCGCCGAGCCAAGCACCGTCAGCTGCAGCGTCACCAGCGCGCCCTGCAATATCAGCCCTATGTAGCCGGACCAGTCGATCATCGTTGTTCACATTTCCAGTCGTCGTCGTGAGCGATCGAGACCGGCTCCCTTGTCGCAAGCGCGAAGAAGGGAGCCGGAGAACCTTACTGGGCCGCGCAGAGCTTTTCGCGCGTCGTCGACATCGCCGCCTTGGCGGAAAAACCATAGGGTTCGATGATCTTGGCGAACTCACCTGATTCCTTCAGCTTCGCCAGCTCGACGTCGAAGGCGTCGCGCAGCGCTTCGTCGCCCTTCTTGAACGCGGCGCCGTCGCAGTAGACCGGCGCACCTTCGACAGGGGCGACAACCTCGAGGTTCGGGTCGTTGGCTTTCGACATCAGGTCGTTGATCGACAGGACCGGCAGGGAGTAAACGTCGATGCGCCCATCCTGCAGCATCTTCAGCCCGCTCTGACCATCAGGCACGACAATGACGCGATCGCGCGGAACGCCGGCTTCCAGCGCCAGCTTTTCCTCGGTGCCGCCGCCCGGCGCGCCGATCTTGACATCGGGATTGTCGGCAATGTCCTTGTAGCTCATCAGCTTCAAGGGATTGCCCTTCTTCAGCGCGAAGGCTTCCGCGTCGCAAAGAACCGGTTCCGAATAGGCAACCGCTGCACAGCGCTCGGGCTTCATGAAGAGACCGGCGGTGATCGCATCGTGCCGCCCGGCCTGAAGGCCGGGGATCATCGCGCCATATTCGGAGATGGATGCGGCGACATCAGCAACGCCGAGGCGCTTGAAGATTTCGCGGGCAACGTCCGGTGCGGCACCAGACACCTTGCCGTCGGCGCCGACTGCGGTGAACGGCGGCTCGTTGGCGATCGCAATGCGGGCAAAGCCCTGCTCCTTGAGCTGCTGCAGCTTGTCGTCGTCAGCAGCGGCCGGGGTTGTGGCAACGAATGCAATCAGCGTCGAAACGCTTGCGGCCACTGTCATAAAATGCGTCATTTTCATCGGTATCGGCTCCTCTGGCTGTTCTTCATCTTCTTGTTTGGGGCACATCCCGGCGCGAACGCTCAGACGCGGTGCCCTGCCGCGATTATCTTGCGCAGGAACACTTGCGTGCGCTCTTGCTTCGGATGACGGAAGATGTCGTCCGGTTTACCTTCCTCGACGATCTTGCCGCGGTCGAAGAAAAGGATCCGGTCGGCAAAATCGTGGGCAAAGCCCATCTCATGGGTGACGAGCAGCATCGTCATGTCGGTCTCGGCTGCGAGTTTGCGCATGACGTTCAACACTTCCTCGACAAGCTCGGGGTCGAGTGCGGATGTGACTTCGTCAAACAGCATGATCTTCGGCGACAGCGCCAGCGCCCGGGCAATCGCCACCCGCTGTTTCTGCCCGCCCGACAGCTGCGCGGGCATGCTTTTGGCCTTGTCGGCCATGCCCACCATGTCGAGAAGCTCCATTGCCCGCTTTTCCGCGGCCGGCCTTGCCATGCCCTTGGTCAGCATCGGCGCCAGCGTGACATTGTCGAGAACGCATTTGTGCGGAAACAGGTTGAAGTGCTGGAAGACCATGCCGATCTTCTCGCGCATCCGGTGAAGGTAGCGCTCGTCGGCGGCGACGAGGCCGCCGTTCCCGGGCATGTGATAGAGCTGCTCACCATCGACATGGATATGGCCGCCGCTGATCGTCTCCAACGTCATCAGGATGCGCAGGATCGTCGTCTTGCCGGAGCCGGACGGACCGATGAGCGCAAGCTTTTCTCCTGGCATGACCTGCATCGACAGACCGTCGAGCACCGTCAACGGACCGTAGCGCTTGATGATGTTATCGATGCGGATGATGGGTTCGGGCATTCACGTCTTTCCCTGGTGGGGACCGGTGATGCCTTAACGATGATCGCCCGTCTAAATCATGTCAATTGGAATAATAATATCATGACAATTATTCCAATTCCGCCCGGAAAATAGGCTTTCGCCTCAAATCGCAAGCAGAAGCGCTTCGGGATTTCCCATCGCAAGCGAGGCGACGATGCCGAGGCCCTGTCGCAATTCCTGCTCGGTGGTGGAGCCCAGCGATATGCGCACGGCCGGGCGCCAGCCGAGGTCCGAGGTGCGGAAGGAAGATCCTGGCGCTATCGCCACGCCACGCAGGCGCGCCTGCGAGACGAAGCCCTCTTCGGTATGACCCTCCGGCAGCGGCAGCCAAATATGCAGGCTCTGCGGATGGGAATGATAGTCGAGATTGCCGAGCGCCTCGGCGGCAATGGCGTGGCGGGCAGCCAGTGCCCGCCGCTGCCAGTCGACCAGCTCGATTGCCGTTCCATCGCTCACCCAATGCGTCGCGATCTCGGCGATTGCCGGTGTCGCCATCCAGTTCGAGACGAGATGCCGGTTGGCAACGGCAGCCACATAGCGATCGGGTGCAGCGAGATAGCCGATGCGCAGGCCCGGAACGGTGATCTTGGTGAAACTCGTGATGTAGAGCGTCCGCTCTGGCGCAAAGGCCGCGACCGGCTTTAGTCCCGCATCGACGAGCGGACCGAGAATGTCGTTCTCGATGATCGCGATGTCATGACGACGGGCGACTTCGGCAAGGGCGGCGCGCCGCGCCTCGCTCATCAGCGTTGCCTTCGGGTTGATGACCGACGGCTGCAGGAAAATCGCCCGGATGACGCCTTTTCGGCAGGCTTCGTCCAGGGCCCCAGGGATCATGCCGTCATGGTCGATCGGCAGGCCTTCGAGGTGGATGCCGAGATAGGTCGACAGCGGCACCAGCGTATGATGGCTCACCGCCTCGGTCGCAATTGTCGATCCGGGAGGCGCGACGCTCATCAGCGCCACCGTCATGGCCGATGTCGCGCCGTTGGTCAGGCTGACATTGAGCGGCGATATCTCCAGGCCACAGCGGGCAAGCCATTCTGCCGCCACGTTGCGATGACGCGGGAACACCATGTTGGGGCGGAAGGAGAGCGCCGAACTCGAGGGCAGGTTCTCGGCAAGCCAGGCAAACGCTCCCCGCATTTTCTGCAGATGAAGCTGTTCGCAGACCGGTTTGAGGATCGAAAGGTCGATCAGTTCGCCCAGGCGCTCCGGCAGATAGGGGGGCTCAGGCTCCTTTGCCTGGGTCTGCACGAAGCTGCCGCGCCCGATTTCGCCGGACACAAGCCCTCGGCGGATCAGTTCGTCATAGGCCCGGCTCACCGTTTGAACCGACAACGACAGCTCGTCGGCAAGGTTGCGATGGGTCGGAAGGCGCTGCGCGTTGGATAGTTTGCCCTCCTGAATCGCGCGCGCGAACTGTTCGGCCAACGAGAGGTAGGCCGGACGGCGGAGTTGGGCAGGGTCGGGGCGCCAAGTTGTCATGATTTTACACTGCTGAAAATCAGGTCAATTGACAACGGCAAAATCAACACCCAATCTCTTTTCCCAGATTTGACATGAAACAGCACGCGCGAAAGCCATGAAATGAAACTCGACGCCATCGACCTGCGCATCCTTGAGGCGGTCCAGGAGGACGGTCGCATTACCAAGCTGGCGCTCGCCGAAAAGGCCGGGCTGTCGCCGACGCCATGCTGGATGCGGCTTCGCAAACTGGAGAAGGCCGGCATCATCACCGGCTACCATGCCCGGGTGGCTGTGCGCCGCGTGGCGCCGGCGGCGAGCGTGATGATGGAAGTGACGCTCGGCAATCACCGGCAGGCTGATTTCGAGCGCTTCGAGCGCGCCGTCGCAACCATACCCGAGATCACCGCCTGCTGGTCGGTCGGCGGCGGCGTCGATTATATTCTGAAGATCATCGCGGCAGATATCGACGCCTACCAGCGGCTGGTCGACAGCCTGCTCGATCGCGAACTGGGGATCGACCGCTACTTCACCTACATCGTGACGAAGACCGTCAAGGAAGAAACCGTTCTCCCTCTGGCCGCATTGCTGCCGGCAGCACCCTAGACAATCTCTCTTTCCTCCGGCACGATTTCAGACAAAGTCTCTCGTCGCTGCTCGCTGAACAGACAATCTCTCGCCCGTCCGCTGCCACTATCTCCTCAGCCCATGCCGAGGAGATGCCGATGGCCGCCGTTTTCGCCCGCACACCGTTTCACGACACGCTGAACCAGTTGGGAGATCGTCACCTGCTGCGCGAGCTTGCCTATGTCAACGGTCGCTGGACCTCTTCTCGCCAGGGCAAGAGCTTTGCGGTGACCGACCCGGCCACGGGCGGGACCCTTGCCTGGGTGGCGTCGCTCGATGGCGATGAAACGACTGCGGCGATCGACGCGGCAGACAGGGCTTTCGCCGGGTGGCGGGATATGCTTCCGCAGGAGCGCGCCGGCATACTGCGCAAATGGTGCGAACTGATGCTGGCTGCCAAGGACGATCTCGCTTTAATCATGACGCTGGAGCAGGGCAAGCCGATTGCCGAAGCACGCGGAGAGATCGACTATGCCGCGTCCTTCCTTGAGTGGTATGGCGAAGAAGGCAAACGCTTGAATGCCGAAAGCGTCACAAGTCACCTTGCCGGCGCCGAGATGATCGTGCGTCGGGAGGCGCTCGGCGCCGTCGGTATTGTCACGCCTTGGAACTTCCCGTCGGCCATGGTCACCCGAAAGGCTGCCGCAGCACTTGCGGCGGGGTGCACGGTGGTCGCCCACCCGTCCTGCGAAACGCCGCTTTCGGCGCTGGCGCTCGCCGAACTCGCCGAACGGGCCGGAATTCCAGCAGGCGTATTTAACGTCGTCACCGGCGATGCAGCGGAGATCGTCGGGCAGATGTGCGCGGACAAACGCCTGCGCGCCATGAGCTTTACCGGATCGACCGAGATCGGCCGATTGATCGCCGGCCAATGCGCGCCGACGATGAAGCGCCTCGTCATGGAGCTTGGCGGACATGCCCCGCTCATCGTCTTTGCCGACACGGATATCGAAAAAGCGGCCGACATCGCTATCAACGCCAAGTTCGCGACGTCCGGCCAGGACTGTCTGGCTGCCAATCGGATCTACGTCGAACGCCCGATCCTTAGGGCTTTCAATGCCGCGTTTGCGGCACGTATCGCCAAGCTGAACGTCGGGGGCGGTCTGGATGCCGGTGTCGACATCGGTCCGCTGATGCATGAGCGCGCTGTCGCCAAGGTCGAGGAACAGGTCGCCGACGCGCTGAAACGCGGAGCGACCCTTGTATCCGGCGGCAGGCGGCACCACGTGGGCGCGCTATTTTACGAGCCGACGCTGCTGACCGATGTTCCCGATGACGCGCTGATCATGCGGGAAGAGACATTTGGCCCTGTTGCGGCCGTCACCTCCTTCGACAGCGAGGCGGAGGTGATCGCCCGTGCCAACGACACGGACTATGGCCTGGTCGCCTATGTCGTCACCGAGAACGGAGCACGACAGATGCGGCTCGGCCGGGCACTCGACTACGGCATGGTGGCGATCAACCGGGTGAAGATCACCGGCGGGCCCGTTCCCTTCGGCGGCTGGAAACAGTCGGGTCTCGGCCGCGAGGGATCGAGACACGGGCTCGAGGCCTTCAGCGAGCTCAAATATCTCTGCATCGACACCGCGGCCTGAAGTCGCTCCATCACCAATCGAACACCGACAGCATAAGGACAAAACACCATGCTCGACCGCAACAACGAACTGACCGCCTGGGACCGCGACCACTTCTTCCATCCGTCGACCCACATGGGCATGCATGCGCGCGGCGAGACACCGACCCGGGTGATTGCCGGCGGCGAGGGCGTCTACATCACCGACGTCAACGGGCGGACAAGTCTCGATGCCTTTGCCGGGCTCTACTGCGTCAATGTCGGCTATGGCCGCCAGAAGATCGCCGACGCGATTGCCGAGCAGGCAAAGAACCTGGCCTACTATCACGCCTATGTCGGGCATGGCACCGAAGCCTCGATCACGCTGTCCAAGATGATCATCGACCGGGCACCGGAGGGCATGTCCCGCGTCTATTTCGGGCTTTCGGGTTCGGACGCCAACGAAACCAACATCAAGCTGATCTGGTACTACAACAACATTCTCGGACGGCCGGATAAAAAGAAGATCATTTCACGCTGGCGTGGCTATCACGGATCCGGCGTGATGACTGGATCGCTGACCGGTCTTGCGCTCTTTCACAACGCCTTCGACCTGCCACGCGCACCGATCCTGCACACGGAGGCACCCTATTATTTCCGCCGGCCCGACCGTTCGATGGACGAGGAGCAGTTCTCGCAATATTGCGCCGACAAGCTTGAGGAAATGATCGTCAATGAAGGGCCGGACACCATCGCCGCCTTCATCGGTGAACCGATCCTCGGCACCGGCGGTATAGTTCCGCCGCCGAAGGGCTATTGGCAGAAGATCCAGGCGGTGCTTGCCAAATACGACATCCTGCTGATCGCCGATGAGGTCGTAACCGGCTTCGGCCGTCTCGGCACGATGTTTGGCTCGGATCACTACGGCATGAAGCCGGATCTCATCACCATCGCCAAGGGGCTGACCTCCGCCTATGCTCCGCTCTCGGGAACGATCGTCTCCGACAAGGTGTGGCAGGTTCTGGTTCAGGGATCCGACGAACTCGGGGCCATCGGCCATGGCTGGACCTATTCCTCCCATCCGATCTGTGCTGCAGCCGGCATCGCCAATCTCGAGCTGATCGACGAACTCGGCCTCATCGAAAATGCCGGTACGACCGGCGCCTATTTCCGCGAAAGACTCGCCGAAGCGGTTGGCGGCCACAGGCATGTGGGTGAGGTTCGTGGCGATGGGCTGATGGCAGCCGTCGAGTTCGTCGAAGACAGGGACGACCGTAGGTTCTTCGATGTGAGCCAGAAGATCGGCCCGCAGGTTTCTGCCGCTCTTGCCGAGCGTGGCGTCATCGGCCGCGCCATGCCGCAAGGCGATATCCTCGGTTTTGCCCCGCCGCTATGCCTGACACGGGATGAAGCCGATATCGTCGTGAAAGCCGCGACGGCGGCAATCGAACAGGTTCTCGGGCGCTGAGGGAGGCCGTTATGACCTTGATACCGACAACGATGAGCGCGGTGCAACTCGTCGGTCATGGCGGGCTCGACAAGCTCGTCTACAACGGCGCTGTCCCCGTGCCGGGGCCGGCCTCCGACGAGGTTCTGATAAGGGTGACGGCCTGCGGAATGAACAACACCGATGTCTGGGTGCGCCAGGGCGCCTATGGCACGGAGGACGACGCAGCCGCGGTTTCGACCTGGCGTCGCCAGGGCAACACCCTCACTTTCCCACGCATCCAGGGCACCGATGCCGTTGGTCGCATCGTCGCCACCGGATCGCGCGTCGATCCAGCGCGTATCGGTGAACGAGTGATGGTGGATTTTTCGATCTACAACCGCGATGACGACAGCCTTGCCGACATCGATTACATGGGCCATGGCCGCGACGGCGGCTATGCTCAATATATGGCGCTGCCAGCGGAAAATGCCCATGTCGTCGATACCGATCTGACGGATGTCGAGTTGGCGACGTTCTGTTGTGCCTACCTGACGGCGGAACGCATGTTGGAAAGGGCACGGCTGGTCGCCGGCGAGATCGTGCTGGTGACTGGTGCCTCGGGCGGCGTCGGTTCCGCCATTATCCAGCTGGCGCGGGTTCGTGGCGCGGTGCCAATAGCCATTACCAGCGCGGGTAAAGAGCAGGCCCTTCTCGATATCGGCGCCAGTGCCGTGGTCACGCGCGACAAAGGCGATCTCGTGGACGCGGTCACCAAAGCATCACAGGGCAAACCGATCGATGTCGTTGCCGATCTCGTTGCCGGCCCGATGTTCAACGATCTTCTGAAGGTGCTGAAACCGGAGGGTCGCTACACCACCGCCGGCGCGATCGGCGGCGCCGTCGTTCAGCTCGATTTGCGCACGATGTATCTGAAGCAGCTTGAACTGCACGGTTCAAGCCAGGGCACCCGGGCCGATTTCAGGCGCTTGGTTCGCTATATCGAAGAAAACAGAATCCGGCCGCTGGTCGCAGGCGTCTATCCGCTGCGTGAGTTTCATCGCGCCCAGACGGACTTCATGGCCAAGTCTTTTGTCGGCAATCTGGTTGTCGTTCCGGACTGAGGGCCGAATTCCTTCATGCTTGACAAATTCGAGAACGAGCTATGCGGCCGGCGCCGTATGCGTCTCGAGCAGCAAGGCCGGCGAAACCATCGGACTTCCCAATGTCGGAGTTGAGCCAATGTTCCATTGGTACCGCGACCGACTGTTAGAAATCTGTCCCACGATCGCGCCGGCGGAGCCTAGGGGATGCGGGCGATGACCTTGATCTCGAAGTCGAAGCCGGCGAGCCAATTGACACCGACTGCGGTCCAGTTCGGGTAAGGCGGCTTGCTAAAAATCTGTTGTTTGACGGTCATGATCGTTGCGAACTGGTTCTCGGGATCCGTGTGGAACGTCGTCACATCGACAAGATCGTCGAATGTGCACCCGGCCGCATTCAGCGTCGCCTTGAGGTTTTCGAAGGCCAGTTGGACCTGGCGTTCAAAGTCGGGTTCCGGCGTTCCGTCGATACGGCTACCAACCTGGCCGGAGACGAACAATAGGTCACCGGATCGAATGGCGGCCGAATAACCGTGTTCCTCATAAAGAGCGTGCCGGTTTGCGGGAAAGATTGCTTCGCGCTCTGTCATCTTTGATCTCGCCTTGTTGTCATTTGACCGCATCCAATGAGCGGAGGCGACGCTTCAAGCGCTTTCCATGCTCACTCGTTTCATGTACGGTGCGTATGTGAAATAGCCGAAATGCGCCTCGTATGTCAAGTCCATATACGAGGCGTATATGAATTTGAGGGCAAGATGGCGAAACGGCGTGTCGAGACGATGGAGGAAAACCGCGTCAAGCTGATCGCGGCGGCGCGAAAAGCCTTTGCCGAAAAGGGATATTCCGCTGCTTCAATGGACGAATTGACAGCCGAAGTCGGGCTCACGCGAGGGGCGCTTTACCACAATTTTGGCGACAAGCGCGGCCTCTTGGCCGCTGTCGTCAACCAGATCGACTCCGACATGGCTTTGCGCGCGCAGGAGATCGGCGCCCGTGCGACAGACCCTTGGCAAGGCTTGCTGGCCGAGGGTGCCGCCTATATCGAGATGGCACTTGTCCCAGAAGTGCAACGCATTGTTCTGCTCGACGGACCTGCTGTCTTGGGCGATCCATCGCAATGGCCGAGCCAGAGCAGCTGTCTTCAGGCGACAAAGCGCACAGTTGAGCGGCTGACCGCGCAGGGGATACTCAAGCCGGTGGACGCGGAAGCCGCCGCCCGGCTTCTCAGTGGCGCTGCGCTCAATGCCGCCCTCTGGATTGCCGCCAGCGACGATCCGCAGGGCGTATTGCCGAAGGCTGTAGCCGCTTTCCACGCACTGGCCACGGGCTTTCTCATGAAACCCGCGTAGGGTCCCGGGCCAATTCAATGGCGCGAAATTTGTGATTTTGGTGCCACGAAACTTCGCGTGGCACCGCACCACATCGCTCCCTTGCGTCATCACCAACCGGCAACGCTGCCGGCCTCATGTGGTCCCGCTTGGTTTGTCATACAGTTATCCTTTGGACCCTGAGCCCAAAGCCGCCTGCAGGTGCGGGGGTCTTCAGGATTGGGATAAGGATCGCTGTCGCGAGGGTGGCCACAAGGCAGTCTGTGACCGGAAAGGCAAACCAGATCGCCGTGCTGTCGCCGAAGACCCCAAAGCAGACAATCAGCAGCGGGCTAAGCGCAAACGGCTTGACGAGCGTCAGCACCGCCGCTCTCCCAGGCTGGCCCGCGGCCTGGAAATAAAGCGCGAACACCAGAATGGGCCCGGTAAAGAGATAAAGAGAAACCATCGGCCGCAGGATTGCGCCGACTTCTGCGACGACAGACGCATCCTGCGCAAAGCCCGCGCCGATCCTGCTGCTTGCGCTCAGCAAGATGAGTTCGACCGCGACGCAATAGAAAAACGCAACGCTTACTGCGAGGCGCAACATTCTGTCCGAACGCTGATAAAAACCGGCTCCGACATTGTTGCCGACGATGCTTTGCGTGGAGAGCGCGATCGCCATGAGTGGCAGGAAGGTAAAGCTGAAAATGCGCATGACGATGCCATAAGCAGCAGCAGTGTCGGCGTAGCTGGCGCCGGCGGTCAGCCGCAATGTCGCGATCACCGCGGCCGCAACCAGTGCGATGCCGATGAAGCTCAGGCTCAGCGGCATGCCGAGGAGCACAATGGGCCGCCAGCCACCGGCCCAACTATGCGCCCCAAGCGAAGCGAGCGGTATCATCCAAACGCCGTGTAGCCGCATCCCGACCAGGAGTGCCAATCCAAGGGCCTGGGCCAGCGCCGTGCCCAACGCCGATCCGGCAATGCCAAGATCGAGCTCGACGATCAACACGTAGTTTAACGCGATATTGGCGAAGGTTACCCCGACCGACATCAATGCCATCAGGCCCACGCGGCCTTCGTTGCGGCAAGCATCCGCGTGCAGCCCCAGCAGAAACTGCACAGGCGTCGCGCAGATCATGATCAGGAGGTAGCGATACGACATTTCGGCGATGTTGCCTTCGGTGCCTGCTATGTGGCCGGTGGCGGTGCGCCCGCCCACAAGGAAGGCAAAGATCAGCACCAGCGCCATCGCGAGCGCGAGACCGTGGGCCCGTGCAAATACTGCCGCCGCCATGTCTCGCGCACCTGCGCCTAGATGCCGGGCAAGCAGGCTGGACATGCCGCCGCTGACAAGCGTCGACAATGCGATGGTGACCATCGCCGCTGGAAAGACGATGCTGACCGCAGCCAGGGCATCGGCACCAATGAAATGCCCGAGGATGGCGGCATCAACCACGGTCAATAGTCCGCTCATCATCATGACAAGCATCATCGGCAAAGCATTGGTAATAAAGAGCCGCCCGATCGGAGCGGTCAGGAACGGATTTTGCTGTGCGTGTCCGGACGACATCGCTCACTCCTCAAATGAGGCATTTCGCATTTGACAGGGAGCCTGCTTTGCCTACCGACGAAATGCTTCGAGGGTGAGAAGATGAGTATCGTCGGGCTTCACCGTGACTTGCGTCCGCAGGCGGCAGGTGCCCGATACCTTAGCCGAGCTTTATCCGCCTGCCGGTCCCCATGTCAAATTCTTAGATCTATCAAGGCGGCCGGTCCGGCGCTTCTCAGCCACGCTGCTTTGAACTTGTTCGCTGTGTTGACGCATCAGACCCGCTCCCCATTGCGCTGATTGTGACGTGGTGCTGCACTATTGATTGGGACAAATGTGCGAAGCTTTTAGACTTTGAGAGTTCGCCGTTGCACTCTGATACTGTAAGTTGACTTCGGCATGATTTTCCGCCTACTTCAACTTAGGATCGTGTGGAAATCTGATAGAGGTCGAGCGATTGGATTCAGGCGGCGAACCACAGTCGACGATCTTCCGCCTGCGGACATTTGGCGGTCTGGAGTTGCTCGATGAGCATGGGCACGCCATCCCGTTCCCCGCAAAGGCGCTTGTGATCCTCGCCTACCTTTTTTCCACAGGCCGTCGGACCGCCACGAGAATGGAGGTTGCGGAGCTGCTTTGGGGCAGGGGAACGCCATCGGTCGCTTTCACCAATCTTCGCAGGTTGATCTCGCGGATCAGAGGTCGTCAATCCGAGCTCAATGTGCATTTTCTTGTTTTTTCGAACCATGGGATCGAGCTCAAGTCATCCTCGATCACCTGCGATGTTTCGTTGTTTGGGATGGCCGAGCCTGAAGGCTCGTTCGATGAACTCAAGGTGCTTGTTGATCGGCTTCGATCGGCTTTTCTGGATAAAATCGACCTTCAAAATTCTTTGTTTGACCACTGGCTAGCGCAGCAGCGAGAGCGTCAGCTGATAGCTCTCGATCATGCCATGCGGCTGATGGCATCTCTGGCCAACACAGCTGACCAGCGTGCCGTCGTCCAACAGGCCGCGCTTCTCGTCTTTCTCACGGGCTCAAACGACCAGATCGCACCCAAATTTCTGCTGCAGGCCTACGAAGTGCAGGGAGAGGTTGAGCATCTCAAGCGCACGTTTGAACGGCGAAACGAGATGCTCGCATCCTGGATGAAGGAGAAACAATCGTTCCCGCCAGCCAAGATCGCGGCGCGGGCGGCAAATGTCGAGATCATCAATCCCGCTGAACTGACGGAACATTCAAGGCCTAGCCTGCCGCGCCTGGCGTTGCTCCCGCCCAACAACTACAGCCGCGAACCCGCCGCAGCGATGATTGTGGCCTCGCTTCTGGAGGACATCACCATTGGCTTCTGTGTGCTGAATAGCGTTCAGGTGCTGGCACCTTACTCCGCCCTGCAGATAAGCCGCAAAACTGAAGACCAGCTCGCGATGCTTGAGCATCATGGCCTGACCTATGTGCTCGAGACACGGTTGAGCGGTGTGGACGAGGCGCTTTCCTTGTTCACACAGCTCGTGTTTCTTCCCACGAGCGAGATTGTCTGGGCGGAGCGCCTCAGCCTTGATGGCGCGCGTTTCGCGCAAAACAGGCGTGACATATCCGGGCGCCTGGCACTTTCGGTCGCGAGCGAAATCGAGCGCCACAGGATCACGCGCTCCAATTTCGATCGGAACCCGGCCGCGTATCACCGCTATCTGCTTGGACGGCGGTTTTTCGACCGCTTGACGCTGCCAAACCTGCGTCGTGCCCGAAAGGAGATGAAAGCGGTTTTGCAGGAAAGCGCCAACTTCGCGCCGGCGCTCAGCTCGCTTGCACGAACCTATTCGGAGGAGTGGCTTCTGACGGCGCGAGGCGAGGCGGTTTTGCTGAAGTCGGCTGAGGCCTATGCCTTGCAGGCCATTGAGACAAGCAGCGACATGGCGGATGGCTACCGCGAGCTTGGGGTGGCAAAGCTGCTGCAGGGTGCTCTCGACGAAAGTGTCGAGACTTTGCAACTGGCCGAGACGCTAAGCCCACATTACGCGGATATCATTGCCGACCACGCCGACGCCTTGGCCCACTGTTCGCGTCTGGATACCGCGTGTCGGACCATCGAGCGCGCCATCGAACTCAATCCCATAAGCCCAGATTCCTACCTGTGGACGGCGGCGGGCGCCTGCTACGGTCTCGGCCGTTTCGAGGCGGCGATTGGCTACATCGATAGAATGGCAGATGGCAGCCTCGCCGACCGGTTGGCGGCCGCGAGCTGGGCCATGCTCGGCCACCGCGACAAAGCACATGTATTCGTTACCAGAGTCCGAGAAACCCATCCCGACTTTGATGTCGAAAACTGGTTGTCGATCGTGCCGATTAAGGAAAAATGGCACAAAGACATCTATCGTGAAGGTCTCAAGAAGGCAGGCTTCTAGAGATTAAACCGAGCGGGGGGAATGTGCATGGCAAAACTTGCGATCTTAGGTTTCGCTGGCGAAGAGGGACTTTACATTGTTGACCTGGAGGCAGCGACCGTCGCGCCGATGACGGTGCCGGTCAAAGGCGCCCTTCAGACCGTCGTTGATCTCCAAAGGGCTGGAGGCACGGTGATCAAGGGCGTCAGCGTCGCGGTTTCCGTGACGTCGGCCGAGGACATCTCGAACGGCCGGTTCGACGGGTAAGGCGGTCCGGCCAGACGTCTTCACTGCGTTTGACGATGGTGCCCAGCGGCGGTGGCGCTTAAACGCGTGCGGCTGAGAAGCCCCATGGCATAGGGTTCTGCTGCTGCCTGGACGCAGAGCCTAAGCGAGTTCAGTGGCCCCGCCAGCAGGCGGGGCCAAAAGCTGCGACGTTACTTGTTGAGTGCGTCCTTCAGAGCCTTTGCCGGTACGAAGGACACCTTCCTTGCTGCCGCTACCTTGATGGTCGCTCCGGTTGCCGGATTGCGGGCTTCACGCTCAGGCGTGGCCTTAACCTTGAACTTGCCGAAGCCGGGCAGGGAGGTTTCGTTGCCGGAGACCGAAGCGGCGGAGATGGCTGCAAGCACGGATTCAACGACGGCTTTGCTTTGAGCCTTCGTCAGGCCATGCTCGCCGGCGATCTTTTCTGCGATTTCAGTTGTGGTGGTCAAAGGTTGTTCCTCCTCGTTTTTGACGAAAGGATACTTTGCCCGAATGGCGCCAATGTCATCGGTCTTGCGCAACAACTCCCGCCTCCTCAGGTGATTTTCCACAGATTGCCTTGGCAACATAGCCTTTCGCCCTCTTTCTGCGGGCGATTTGGAGAAGGATCGCAATGGCATCGGCCTCGGATGCGAAGTGATGGCTCATCTCCTGGCCGCGCGTACCGATGCGCCCCCAGGCGCGGATAAGGGAGATTTCGCCAAAGAGCGTCGGCTGTATCGAAAGCGCATAGTAGCGCGCCATGTTTCGGCTGGGATCTATCCGTTGAAAGTAGAGGTTGGAGCACTGCTGGGTCATGAACGCAGCATCGCGCGTCGGAGAATCCGCGTCCAATGAGAGTTTTGAATCGGTTGGGGCGAACCGATTCACGTCGTTGATGTGAAAGTTGGCGTCGCCGAGTCAAACCTCGACAGTTCCGCAAATGTCGACCTGAAAAGCGTCAAGGCCGCGCCTGCGGCAGCAGGCCGCGGCTTTGATAGTTGCTATACTAACCGCCCCGGAACGCCGGAGCTTGTGCACTCTGGAGGGATTTCATGGCTGGCCGGCAACTCACGAGGAAATCTCGTCCTCCGCAATCGGGAATGAACATTCGATGGCCGCGCCAATGAAGGCCTTGCGCGACAGCCCAAGGCTCTCCCCGCGCTCCAGCGCGGCGTGGCAGCGATTTCTGGCCCGTTCGTAGAACCATCCGCCTTGCGGCCATTCACTTAGATACTGCAGCGCATCCTCTGGCCCGTTGATACACCGCTCACCTTCTGGGCCGACCCTGACGGGGTGATCCCAATTGATACCTTGCATCTGCGTTGCCTCCGTTTCGCCGCAGAACGCTTATCTTGCAAGTTTGTTCCTTCCTCCGGCCAGGCTTTCGCGCCCCTGGCAATCGGGCATGCCTTCCATTGTCAGGTGGTCGCCCAGTCATCAAGGCGCAAGCCAGGCACTCTTTCGAATTCCCGTCCATTGTTGGTGACCAGGATCAGTCCCTGTGAGCGGGCATGGCCAGCAATCAATTGATCGTAAGGTCCGATTGGCTTGCCGGCCCTGGCCAGCTCGGCTCGGAGTTGGCCGGTGTGTGCTGCCGCCAAGCGATCAAAGTTCAGAACGTCGAGCCTTGCCGCAAATCCTTCAACGACGTTGAGATTTCGCTCCGGCATTGCCGATTTTTCAGCGCCGAAAATCAGTTCCATAAGAGTGATCGAACTGATGCAGAGCTGCCCCTGGTGGCGGTTGAAAGCCTCGCGAACAGGCTCTGGACGATTCTTGATCGTGAAGATGCAGATGTTGGTATCGAGCATGTATTTGAGCATCAGAACGTCTCGCGCTCTTGCTGCTCGGGCTGGTCACGATCCGCCATGAAGTCGGCGCTCGCCCGTTCGCCGTTGAACCAACTGTCCCAAGCTTCCCCGGCCGGGGTTATTATTCGAGTCCTTCCGACCGCCACGACATCGACTCTCTTGACATCGTCGGGTAGCGCCACGGCCTTCGGTAGACGGATCGCCTGGCTGCGATTGCTTTGAAATACGGAGCCCTGGTCCATCGATCACCTCTTGGGATATGGCTTAAGTATATCCCCATATAGGTTGTTGGCCGTGGATATGTCAATGGGATATGCCAGGCGGCGATCATGCTGACTCCCTATTGGTGGAACCCGGCTTATCATTATCGACGCGGCATGAGGCAAGTGCCCGGATCAACCCCGTCGTCTCTCCGCCATCAGGAGAAAAGCCAGGACACAGCACAGCAGGCCAAGGGACAATGGCAATCCCTGATGTCCGATCAGTTGCATCGCCAGTCCTGTGACGGGCGAGCCCACGATGCCGCCGGTACCCCATAGGATCGCGAAGGCAGCATTGCCGGCGATCAAGGCTTGACCGGCGAAACGCTCGCCGAGCTGGATCAGCGACATGGTGTAGATCCCGAACGAGACCCCGCCGCAGACGAAAACGAGCGGCCAGATGAGCCACGAGTTGAAGAACCACGGCAGCAACAGGCAGCCGGCCAGCGATACCACAGCACAGACCAGCATCGTCCGTCTCGAGCCAAATTGCTCTGCGACGCGCCCGAGCAAAATCTGCAACACGGCATTGCCTGCGATGAAGCAGGTAATGAGCGAAGCAATGCGCTGTTCGGCGCTGCCGAGCGCTGCTCCGTAGACAGCAAACAAGGAAAGCAGGGTCTGCTCGAAAGCAGCGGCAGTGAAAACCGCGAACAATAGGAGCGGTGCCAGAGCGAAGAAGCCGCCGACCGATGTTGCCTCACCCTCATGCGGCATGTCCGGCAGGCGCGGCACGACCGCAAGCACAATCAGACCGCAGAGAAGGAAGGCGACGATGCCGATCATGAAGGGCGGCCAGCCCTGCGTGCCAACCAGCCCGAGCGACAGAGGGCCGATGGCGAAGCCAGCCGAAACGATCGATGAATAGAGGCCCATGATGCGGCCCCTGCGTGGCGCGGGCGTGATCGAGAGCAGCCAGGTTTCGCTGATCACGTAGAGCGGATTGGCGAAAAAGCCGAGCAGGAAGCGCAGTGGCATCCAAGTCCATACTTCTTGCGTCAAGCCAATCGCGATCAGGGTGAGCGCGGCCAGCATCGAACACAGGATCGCAAGCCGCGGCGCGCCCACCCGCCGGGCAAACGCGGGAATGAAAGGCGCGGATACAATGAAACCGAGCGGCGTCATCGCCGCCGACAGGCCGATCACGCCTGATGTCATTCCCTGCCGCTCCAGGATGAAGCTGAGCAGCGGATAGGTTAGCCCCTGTGCCACGGCGAACACCGTGACGGTCGCGATGATGCCCGCCATCGCGGCCCATGGGATCCGATCCTCGCGCGATATTGTCGTGCATTCGGTAATCATGAAGCATTCGCCTTATAAGGGATTTGATACTTGCCAGAAGGACTTGGCGATCTCTGCCTCGAACTGCTGTCTCGTCAGACCGATGTCATCGATCAAATGAGGATCGTCCTTCAACTTTTGCTCGAGTTCCCAGCGAAAGCGTATCCGCTCACCCCAGGTAGCGATGATGCTTCGCAAGGTCGCCAGGCTGTAGTGTCGGCGCGACACTTCCGCCGGTTCCACGGGCATTGCCGGCCACGCTGCCTGAAGCGGGGTCGACGCAGAGGTGGGAATATCGTTCATGGCAACCTCCATATGGTTTGAGCGGCCAGCGGCCCTCGACCTGAAAGAGAATGGAGTCTGCCGGATACGAACGGCGTCGTAATTAAGGCCTCCCAAATAGTTCTCAAAAATTTCCAAACGGACTATAGATGCGCCGCATGCAGGGATCGCGCTTCGCCTTTGGTCCATTCGTGCTTGATCCGGATGCTGGAACGCTCCTTCGGAACGGTGATCCCGTTGCCGTTGGCCACCGCGGGCTAAAGCTGCTTGCAGCACTCGTCGGACGACCCGGCGAAATTCTTGGAAAAACCGAGTTGATGGATGCGGCGTGGCCAGGCACGGCTGTCGAGGAAGGCAATCTCACCGTCCAGATCGCGCAGCTGCGCAAGCTGCTTGGTCCCGCCGCCGACGGCGGTGAATGGATCTCGACGGTTCCGCGCGTCGGCTACCGCTTCACCAGGGCCATCGAGCAGCTGAGCGGCGCGATGCGAAAACCTTTGCCGCTGCCCGGCAAACCATCGATAGCCGTGCTGCCCTTCGTGAATATCAGCAACGACCCCGAACAGGAATCCTTCGCGGAAGGGTTGACCGAAGATCTGATCACTGACCTGTCCAGGATCTCCGGCCTTTTTGTCATCGCACGCAATTCGGCCTTTGCCTACAAGGGGAGGGCGATGGACGTGCGCGGGATCGCTGAGGATCTTGGCGTGCGTTACCTGCTGGAGGGCAGCGCTCGTCGCGCCGGCGAGCATGTGCGCATCAACGCCCAGCTGGTCGATGCGGTGAGTGGCGAACACCTATGGGCGGAACGCTTCGATCGCAGCCTGGAAGATATCTTTGCCGTTCAGGACGAGGTCACCGGCAAGATCGTGGAAGCCTTGCTCGGCCGGCTGCGCGCACCGCCGTCGCGCAACCGACCCAACAATATCGAGGCTTACGATCTCTGCGTGCGGGCGCGTAAGCTGATGGATGACACGCCGCAGTCGGCGCAGGAAGCGCATCTGATGCTCACGCGCGCAGTTTCGCTCGATCCTGATTATGCCGAGGCCTATCGCTGGCTTGCCATGAACCACTGGATGGGGTGGGTGCATTCGGGCGGACCCACCGAAGCTAGCCGTGGCATTGCGTTGGAACTGGCGCGCAAGGCCGTCGCGCTCGATCCCAACGATGCCGGCAGCCGCTGGGTTCTGGCGTATCTGCTTGCCTATGAGCGCAGCTTCGACGAAGCCGATCGGGAATTCGCCAAGGCGATCGAGCTCGACCCGAACGAGGCCGACAGTTGGGCGGCACTCTCCGATGTCGCGGTCCTGGCCGGACGGGTGGAGGAGGGTCTTGAGCACATTCGCAAGGCGTTCCGGCTGAACCCGTTTCCGGCGAGTTGGTACTATCTGACGCTCGGCCAGGCCCAATACGCGGCCGGCGAGTACGAAGCCGCTGTCGAGACGCTGCGCAGGGACGAGACGTACCGTACAAGCTCGCGCCGTTTCCTGGCGGCAAGCCTTGCTCAGCTGGGCCGGCTCGACGAGGCACGCACAGAGGTCGAACTCTTCCTGGTTGGCAATCCGAGTTTCACAATCCACCACTGGGCGACGACCGAGCCATTCCGCGACGCTGCGACGCTTGCGCATTTCGTCGATGGCTACCGCAAGGCGGGGCTCCCGGAGTGACACGCGGGCGTGATCTCCCAAACCCGCCATTTACCCTGAGCGTGGAAAAAGCGGCGAGAGCCTTGCCGGTCTTTTTGCCGCTTGCTTGTGGCCGTCAGACAGCCTCCATCCGCACGGTCGAAAACATCGGCGCGGTGCGGTTCTTGGCGATTACGCGCGGTCGCTGGTCAGACCGGGTGGGTGAGGGTGCCGGGTGCCGCGAGGTTGGCCCGACCCCTCGATCAAGCGGGAAGACTTGCCGGCGCTAGTATTCCCGGTCCCCCGCCGTCGCTATTTTGAACCCGCTGTGGCGAGCGGGCCCAGCCGCGCCAACGAGACTCTGGCAACATTGCTGCCGACGCCTGGTGCGCTCAATACCCTGGTTATCCGCGGGGTTCCGGCTCGAAGTCCTCCAAGGCGGCATGGAGCGCAGCGCGCAGCTCCTCTCCGGTGATGGGCTTGTGCAGAATGCGCGCGCGACTGGCGCTAACCTCCTTGAGGCGCGATGGCGAGGTATCACCGGTAACGATGATGGCCGGAACGCGGCGGCCGATGTGGTCGCAAAGGGTCTGGATCGCGTCCAGACCTGTGGCGCCATGCTCCAGGCGGTAATCGGCAACGATAAGATCGACCGGCGCGCTGCCGGCCACCAGGGCTTCGGAATGGACTCTCAGCACTTCCTCGGCAGACCGGCCGGCATAGATGCGATGCCCCTCCAGGGTCAGAAGCCGAACCATGGCGTCGGCCACCTCCTTTTCGTCCTCCACCAGTATGATACCGGCCGTGATGCCGGCCGCGGGAGATGGCCGGCCGGGTTGCAGGGGAGATCCTACCGAGCGAGCCCTCGGAACTGTGATCGAGAACATCGAGCCGCGCCCGGGCACGGACACCAATCTTAAGGGATGTTGCAGCAGCTCGGCCGTGCGCCGAACGATGGCAAGGCCCAAGCCCAGACCCTGTGTGCGGTCCCTTGCCGGATTCTGCAACTGCATGAATTCCTCGAAGACCATCGCTTGCTGATCGGCAGGAATGCCGGAGCCCGTATCCAGGACCTGGATTTCGACCGAATTGCCGCGCCTGCGGCAGCCAAGGAGGACGCCGCCCGCTTTGGTATAGCGGAACGCGTTCGACAACAGGTTGTTGAGGATCCGTCGGAGCATCATCGGGTCGCTGTCGATCAGCAAGTCGCTGTTGACGATCCGCCAGTCAAGGCCGCGCTGGTTTGCTTCTGCGGCGAACTCGTCGCGAAGATCGCGAAAGAGGTCGCGCAACGACACTGTCTCGTTTGCGATCGTCACGATGCCGGCGTCAAGTCGGGAGATATCGAGCAGCGCATTCAGCAGTCCGCCGAGATTGCTGACGGCGGATTTCGCCCTCGTTGCCAGATCGCGAGCATCGGCTGAGGCGACGTTTCCGCGCTGCCCCAATATTGCCAGTGTGGAAACAAGCAGGCTCAACGCATGGATCGGCTGGCGCAGGTCGTGGCTGGCGGCTGCCAGAAATCGAGTCTTGGCGCGGTCTGCTGCCTGTGCCCGATCACGTTCCTCTTGCAGGTGACCGACGAGGCTTTCGTTTTCCAGTCGCAGGCTGACGGTTTCACGCAACATCCGGTAGGTGATGCGACAGTAGTAGAAGTTGATTGCCACAAGGGAGGCGAGCAGGAACAGGAAAGCGCCGGAAATATCGCTGTCCGTCAGAATGCAGCGGACGGCGATCGGCAGGACCGTCACAAGAATTGAGCCGATGAGCGCGGGCGGAAAGGCTGAAAGAGACGGCACCGTGCCGCAGACGAGGCCGGTCAGAACGATAACCGTGAACGAAAGGACGATGGGCGCATCCGGAAGGAAGCCGACCCAGCCGAGCGTGCCCCACAGCAGACCGGACGCCCAGGTAAATGCTGCAGCGAGCCAGGCCCATCGCATGATGGACCGGGAATCCCTTGGGCGGCTGAAAAAACGGCGGGAGGCGAGCACACGCAAGATAATGAGCAGATAGAGAGCGCCAACCCATCCGGCGAGCCAACTCCCCGATACGGCATTGCGAAGGACGTACACGGCAGCGCCAGAAATGACGATGTTGGAGATCACCACGCCATAGGAGTTGCGATACAGAAGCTCGATGAGGGCCTGGCGGATCTTGTCTTCGTGCATTCGTCCTCTCCAGATGCCGGAGGGACATCATCCAGCGGCCCGTCCTAGGACGATTGATTTATCGGAAAACTGTTTCCCATACGTTGGCGGCCAACGAATTTGCGCCGAAGCTTTCATCGAGGGTGGCCAGATGAACCACCCGCTCACGTCCCAAGAGGCGGGACTGTCGCATCTCTAACTGGCCTATATGTCGCATCTCTAAAATGCCGCTACACGATATGTGGCGGCCAGCTGTCCGCCGTTGGGCAAAGTAGAAGTGTCCCATCCGGCGTCTTCAGCCATTTAGAAATGCGACGCTTCAGCTCGCAAGCCCCCGCCCGGAGCGGCTGGGGCGGGTTGCAAGGGAAGGGAAGAGAAGGGAACTGGCGGGTGATCTGCACCCATCTCCTTTGGCTTTGAGAGTGTGAATTCATCCGGTCATTCCGCCGCGTCGAGCGAGACAAAGCTTTCTCTCGTCGCGCAAGGACCACAGGATCATTCATGAAATCCATCTTCCAGCCAGGTTTGCGCCCCTGAGGCGTCAGGATTTCGATGGTCGTTTGAGATGGTCGTCGAAGGTCCGTAGCATGCAGGGCAGTCCTGCCACCGGCACGGCGCATTCGGCGGCGCAAGCGTCAATCCGCTGCTCGTCGGGCTTCTGACCGTCGCCTACGTCGCATTGAAGCGCTTCTCCGCCCGTTATGCGGTGGTCGGCATTCTGGGTACTCGGGCTTGCCTGCCTGCTCACGCAAGGTCGCGTCGATCTATCCGGCCTGAAGCTGGAATTCGCCGCTCCCGTCTTCACCTTGCCGGAGTTCTCGCTGAATGCGCTGATCTCGGTCGCGCTGCCGCTGTTCCTGATTACGCTGACCGGCCAACATATGCCTGGAATGCTGGTCTCGCGGAACGATGGGTTCAAGACGAGCGCCAATCCCATTGTGGCCGTGACGGGCTTCGGCTCGCTCATCTTGGCTCCGTTCGGCTCCAATGCCTTCAATATCGCGGCGATCGCCCTCGGCAAGGAAGCTCATGAAGACCGTCGAAGCGCTGGATCGCGGGCATTGCGGCTATCTCGATTCCCGCGCCAACGAAGACGTTGTTGCGGCCTTCGTCCAACGGGCAAGGCAGATCAATCCGGTGCATTTGCAGTGAACTTGAACCGCTGGCCAAGCCAGCCGGTGGGCGGCGCGCATGCCGGCATGATAGCCGACGAGGCTGAAACTCGTCTCACCGGCAATGAACGTGTCGAGCCCGACAATCGTACAGTTGTTATGTTCCGCCGGGTTTATCTTCCTTCTCGATTTGCCTTAGCGCCCCTTCAATCGTGGCTTTGTACCGCACGCGAGGGGGACGCACATTGTGCGCAAACAGCATGCGGCGAGCCTGCGGAGAGGCGCCCGTGATGAAGAAGCGCACTCTGGCACGCCCAGCTTTGTGCACCGCGCCTTCAATGACACTGGCAGCAGTAGAATCGAGAAAGGAAACTGCCGAGCAATCGAGGATGAAGTTTCGCCGCTGGTCGGCGATGCGGTCGAGGATTGCGCCGACCGTCGTGGCAGCGGCGAAGAAGAATGCGCCGGAAATGCGGTAAATAACCGTGTCCGGATCGCTGGCGACTTCCGCGTGATAAGCCTCGCGCCTGCCATTTGCCTCGTCGGCGGTGTCGTCTAGCAGTGGAAGAGTGTGAGCTTCGACGGCGATCGTCTTCGACATACGGTCGATGAAGAGTACTGCTCCGAGCGCGAAACCCACGACGATGCCCTCTGTCAGGTCGCGGAAGACCACAAGCAGGAAAGTGACGAGCAGCACCAGTGCATCACCCCGCGAGGAGCGGATCAGCGCGACCACTGATTGCGTCTCGATCATGTTCCAGGCGACGACGGTGAGCAAACCGGCAAGTGCAGAGAGCGGGATGTAGCTCGCGAGCGGCGCGGCAATTAGCATAAAGCCGAGGAGGAACAAGGCATGTAGCATCCCAGAGATGGGGCCATGTGCGCCGGCTCGGACATTGGTCGCTGTGCGCGCGATTGTGCCGGTCGCACAGATGCCGCCAAACAGCGCTGAGGCTATATTGGCCAAACCCTGCGCTACAAGTTCGCAATTGGAACGGTGACGTCGTCCTGTCATGCCATCGGCAACGACGGCCGAAAGCAGCGACTCGATTGAACCGAGCAAGGCGAAGGCAACAGCATTCGGCAAAACGGCAAGTAAAAGTTCGTTGCTCATCGCGGGAATTGACGGCAGCGGTAGGCCGCGCGGAATGCCACCGAAGCGAGTTCCAATAGTGTCCACGGGCAAGGAGAAGACTGCCGCGACGAGCGAAGCGGCGGCGACGGCGAGCAGCATGCCTGGCCAGCCCGGCCGTAAACGTTTCAGGGCGAGGATGGTGCTGATCGTCAGTATTGCCACGGCAAGCGTTGAAAAATTGAACGTGGGCGCTGCGGCGGTCAGTGCGGCCAGCTTCGCCAAAAGTTCACCGGGTTCCGCGCCCGACAATCTCAGCCCGAACAGTTCTTTGATCTGGCTGGCGAAGATGATGACGGCGATACCGGCGGTAAACCCGATGGTCACCGGATAGGGGATAAATTTGATATAGGTGCCGAGCCGCATATAGCCGGCGGTCAGCATGAAGACACCCGACAGCGTCGTCGCCAGAAGCAGGCCATCCAGCCCGTGGCTGTGCACAGTCGCCGCTACGAGCACGATGAAGGCGCCTGCTGGTCCACCGATTTGGAAACGGCTGCCGCCGAGAGCGGATATCAGGAAGCCGCCGACAATCGCGGTGAAGAGGCCGCGTTCGGGGGAGACGCCCGAAGCAATGGCAATCGCCATGGAAAGCGGCAAGGCCACGATCGCCACCGTAAGCCCGGCGACCGCGTCGCTGCGAAATTGCGACCAGCCATACCCCTCGCGAAGCACGGTGACGAGTTTGGGTGTGAACAAATTCCAGAACGTTGGGGTAGAAAACTGTGCTGAGTCCGGCCTGCGGGCCGTTAATACCGTCTGCGTATGCCGCGATATCCCCATTTGTTATTCCGGCCCTTCGTTATAGGCGACGGGACGTCGACGTCACGGTCGGCGATTGCCGCCGTTGGAGAGAACTCCGCGTTTCACCTCTTCGCATCGACGGATGGACCCGGCTGGACTAGACGGACACCGCGCCCACCGCGCTCGCTCGGCTGGTTGTCGCCGATCAGCTCTACGCCGCAGGCATTGAGCGCTTCGATCACTCGCGTCAACGTTTCGACCACGCCACGCACAATACCTTCGCTGGCCTCCATGCGCTGGATCGTCGGTACTGACACGCCGGCCTTCTCTGCAAGCATCTTCTGGTCGATGCCGGCAAGGGCACGAGCGGCACGCATCTGTGCAGCTGTGATCATCAGATTTATTCCATAGCTGTTAATCTAAACTAGTGACGCATTGAAGTTCATGTTTCAAGCCTAAATCTTGAGTCACCGACGATGCGCCGAAGATCGATCTCGACTGCTCGTTCGCTGGGTTCGCCTCCGGCGCTAAACCGCGATTTGATTTCGCGAGGTGATAGGGATAGAGGCACTTATGGGTTAGCAGCCGATGCCGAGAGCATCGCGGCCATCCGATAAAGACAAGCAGGCTACTACAGCGGAGCGAACATGAGCGACCAGAGCGATGACTACGTTTATGACGAGGCGACCGGCGAATGGCGGCCGGTTTCGGAAATCGCCGCGGAGGCCGCGCAAGCTGCGGAGGTTCGCGATGCGTCGGGTAATCCTCTTACCGACGGAGACTCTGTGGTCCTGATCAAAGACCTCAAGGTGAAGGGTGCCGGCCAGACCCTCAAACAGGGCACAGTCATCAGGTCGATCCGGCTCACCGACAACCCGGACGAGATCGACTGCCGGCACGACGCGATCAAGGGTCTGGTCCTGCGCACCGAGTTCGTCCGCAAGCGGTGACCGACAACATCAGTTGGCCGCACTTGCAGTCCTTGCGCAGTGTCCGAATTACCTCAGCCTCCGGCGTCGGTCGCGCGGGCACGCTGATGGGCCGTCTTCTAGATGGACGACTTCCCACTAGAAGCAGCTCAGAACGCTCTTCAAGAGCTACCCGTGGCTGAGCCACGGGGGCGGCGTTTGCGGCGGCCTTCCGGCAGATGCTGATAGAGCTCCCGCGCCTGATCTTCCTTGCCGTAGATGAAGCGATAGATCGTCTCGGTGCAGACCCGCACGGCGCTAACGCCATCGGCGAGCAGACCACCGGCGATCTGTTGCGGGGACCAAAGCGCCTTCAGCTGCTCGATCACCAGTTCACGCAATTGCGGGTGCCGTACAAGCTTCCTCAAACGCTGCCGCCGCTCTCGATCGTGGAATGTATTGCGCCTGATCTCGCGATAGATGGTGGAACGGTGACGACCGAGTTGGCGCGCCATTTCATTGATCGGCACCTTGCGTTCGACAAAGTGATGGCGGCGGCGGCGATCCGCCAGATTCAGCTGCGAATAGCTTCGTGACATCCCAAAATCTCCAAGGGGAAACCATTGAAATCATTGGCATGTCGCACTTGAAAATAGAATGTACCCGGCTACACGATATGTCAAAGCTGAATAGGGCTGCGACATGCTCAGCCATTTAGAAATGCGACACTGGCTCCGCCGGTCAGCCCCCGATCCGACCGGCTGGGCCGGGTTGCAAGGAAGGAGCGGGGGCGGGTGATGACGCTCCCCTTCGGCTTTAGCTTTCTTAGTAGCAATTGTTTTGTCGCCGGTTGATACTCGCTTGCACCTGAATAGGGCGAGGTAGGGATCACAGCCGCACGATGCTTCCGGAAATCAAGCTGCATGGTGACGTCGATGTCGCCGCACTGTCCCCACTTCTTCGCGGTATGCTTCTTTCGGTTGCCTATGCTGACGGCGAGGGCGGCATAGGATTGACGGCGACCGGCGCCATGAACCGCAAGTTCGTGCATTGGGCCTGTGTGCACTTCCTCTGGCCAGGATTCACAGCCGAAGACCTCTACAGCATGAACAAAGTGCTCAATGAAAGCGACATGCCGCCGCTTTGGGTCGTGCGCGACATGACCCGTCATCTGAAGCTTCTTCGCCGGAAAAAAGATGTGCTGCTGCCAACCAGACGCGGCCGGGAGTTCCTGGTGAACCCGCAAGCCTTCTTCGATCTGGTCGCCACGGATTATCTCTATTCGTATGTCCATACCACCGAGCGGGAAGAGGAGGTCCGAGCGCGGTTACGCTGGTGGCGCATGTTCCTCAATCTTCTCAATATCAAGGCCAGGGAAGGGTGCACGCCAATAGACGTTGTGAAGATCCTCTATCCAGACTTGGCGCCCCTGTCGGACACCGAAATGACTATAGAAGCCTGGAAGTTGAAATCCGACCTCCAATATGGCGTCTTTCGACGCTTGTGCTGGCTCGGTGTGCTCTATGAGGCACGAGAGGGACTCACGCTCCTCCAGAATGGAGCCTTCCACAAGACGCCACTTTGGCCAGCTTGCCTGCAGTTGGAATCGGATACGCAGAGCGACATCGGCGTGCATTGACGCTCTTTATTCCGCCGCTGGCTGCCTCATCAACGCTTTCTCTCGTCGCGCAATCACCGCCGGATCGTTCATGAAATCCGTTCTCGGGCCGGGCTTGCGGCCGCGCTTCTGGTAACCGTTGGCTGTGCTACCGTCTCGAATGCCAAACATATGATCCGTTTGGCCCGTTCGGCTCGGACCACTCTTGCTGCGCTGCTGTTGGCGTCCGGCCTGCATCTCGGCGACAATTGACAGCATGTCGTCCAGCCGCTTGTTGTCGACGACCTCGGCGCGATGCACCGAGCGCAACGTATCGAAGGTCCTGTAGGGCAGGGCAAAGCTCTCGTGCATGATCTCAAGCCGACCGTCCGGATAATCGCAGACAATCACCTTCTGGCCCGCCAATGGCCTGGAAATCTCGGTCGGATCGAGAATGAACAGCACCTTGTCGTAACGCAGCGTCAGGGATTGCGACAGCGTGCGCACTTCCTTGCGGCACATGGCACCCTCGAGGTTCTCATGGTCGGCCAGCGGCCGGTGCATGTCCTTTGGATTGCGTGGTTGCTTGCCGAAACGAAAGTTGAAATCCGCAATGAACTCAGGTGCATAGACATTGGCAGCTTCGATCGTATCGATGCCGCGAAGTCGCATCTCCTTGACCAGCCGATCCTGCAATGTCTGGTTGGCACGCTCCACCCGACCCTTGGCCTGCGGGGTGTTGGCACAGATGATGTCGATATTGAGTTCATAGAGCGCCCGTCCGAACTGCGTCAGGCCGCTTGTCCGGTCTTTCTTCGACCCATGGAGCGAGCGGAAAACGCCGTGCTTGTCGCTGTAGAAGGCCAGCGGCTTGCCCCATTGCTGCAGATAGGCCTTCGTCGCGTGCAGATAGTCGAATGTATTCTCCGATCCAGCAAAGCGAAGATGCAGAAGCTTGCCGGTGGCGTCATCAATATAGACGAGCAGGGCGCATTTGGGGCCGCGGTTCTCAAACCACCAGTGATGCGACCCATCGATCTGCACCAGTTCGCCAAAGCAGTCGCGCCGGCCGCGTGGCTGGAAAACCCGTTTCTTACGTTCCCGACGCGAGATCCAGATGCCGACCTCGGTCATCCATTGCCGCAGCGTCTCCTTGGCAACAGAAATCCGGTGCAGCTCGATCAGCTTCTCGCGCGCCAGCGTCGGACCGAAATCCAGATAGCGTTCGCGGATCAGATCCAGCGCTGCATTGCGGAAATCCTCGCTGTGGCGCCGATTGCTCGGCCGTGATCGCTTCTTCGAAATAAGCCCGGCCGGACCATCCTGATCATAGGCCTGCAGGAGCCTGTGGACCTGACTTCGACTGAGGTCGAGCAGTTCGGCAGCCTGGACAACGCTCAGGCGCTCGTCACGGATCTTCTGAATGACTTCGAGGCGGTGCAACTCTTTCTGCGACATGGTGATCAAACAGGACATGACGACTCCGACCGCTCATGGTCTCGACCAGGCTGAAGGTCGTCATCCTTGCTCCCAACGTTGGCTTTGACCAGTGCGTGGAGAGGCGAGACTGTCGCATCTCTAACTGGCCCAACTGTCGCATTACTAAATAGCCGCTACACGAGATGTGGCAGCAAGGTTGAACTGTCCACGTTGGCGCAAAGTAGAAATGTCACTTTGGGCGGCGCGTCGTCAGCCATTTAGACATGCGACACTCGACATC
>NZ_LMFK01000020.1:0-77222 GCF_001426785.1 Ensifer sp. Root142 | reverse complement strand
TCATGGCCGAGGATCGCCGGGAACAGACCTTCGGGGTCGGCGCCGGAAAGCGTGAAATCGTCGGTGTGGCAGATGCCGGTCGCCTTGACCTCGATCAGCACCTCGCCGGCCCGCGGCCCTTCGAGCTGAACGGTCATCACTTCCAGCGGCTTGCCGGCCTGAACGGCGACGGCGGCGCGTACATCCATAATAATATCTCCGATAGTTTGATTAGGTCAGGGGGCCGGTTGAGACCTTCGCCCACAAATCACGAGCATGTTGCTTCAGCGCCAGGGATTCCTCCCAACGGTCTGTAGTATCTTCGCCGAAGCGGTCTGTTATCGCATAGGGTTTGGGGCCGAGTTCGCAGACGAATGCGAGGCTGTCGTTCGCCCCTGCCCGCTTTTGCCAACTGCGAAAACCAAATTCCCACCAGCCGAGAAAGAGATCCACCCAAGGGCGATGGTGAGGATAGGAGATCTCGATTTGGACCTGTTCTCGTGAGGCTACTCTTCCGTGGAATGCCCAGGAGCAGTCCAGAATCTTCTCGATCAGTCGGTGATTTTCGTCGGAGATGGGCCAGGAAAACTCGCGCCCGACGAGGAAATGGGACACATCTCCCAGTAGCCTCAGATTCGGAAGACGATCAAGAAGGTCCAAGGTGAAGAAAAGGTCGGTGGTCATCCGATCGCGATGAGTCTCGATCAAAACAGGAATTCTCGCTTCCTCCGACAGTTGTTGCCAACCTTCAAGAAGTGGCAGGCAATCTTCTACGCGGCGCAAACGAACGTCGGGTTGCAGGCAGATATGGTGAACACCGAATTCGGCGGCGTTTTCAAGAACCGGCTTGAGATCATCTATGGTCGTTGGAAAACACTGGCCTTCGACCTGAAGGCCGAATTGGCGCAGCAGGGCGTGAAGCCACCGCACATACGCTCGGTCGTGCCAGTGCGCGCTTACACCATCAAAGCCTCCTTGAGCGATCCGCTCGACCTTCTCCTCGAGGATGAATTCGGAGCGTCTGCTGCTGCGCAGTTCCATCGCCCAAAGTGATTGAAACACCAAAAGTGATTGCATTGCCCCATCCCCGCCGATTTGATCACGCGGCCCGCGCGCTTTTCAGAAGCGTCTTCAGATTAACCGCCGGGTCAGCCAATGACGCTGCATCGACAGCGGCGCCGGCAGCAATCAACATCTCGGCCAGCTTGATATCCTTGGCAATGGTGTTGCCAGCGCCCAGTCCTGCCGCCGCAACGAGCCGCCCGCCGTCCAGATAAAATTCCAGCTCTCCTTCTGCGAGGCAACGCACGACTGCCTGATGAGCGGGCTGCGGCAAACCCGCGACCTGCAAGCCCAGATCATATTGGTCGGTCCAGAACCAGGGGATGGCCAGGAATGCATCGTTGCCGCCCACCATGTTGCGGGCAGCAGTCTCGGCCTGGCTACGCGCATTGCGCCAACTCTCGAACCGGACATGCCCGCCGCTCGCCAACGAAACCGCCGCGCAGTCTCCGGCCGCGAATATGTCCGGATTGCTGGTGCGAAGGGAAATATCCACCAGGACGCCATTGCCGGTCGCAAGCCCTACCGCCTCGGCCAACGCCATATCGGGCTGAACTCCAATCGCTGCGACAACAATGTCGGCTGGCACCACGACACGATCGGCGAGATAAACGGCATCATCAGTGATTTCGGCCACCCCTTGTCCGAGATGGAACTGCACGCCCTCGCCCAGATGCCTGGCATGAAGCTTTGCGGCGAAACGCGTGGGTACGGCGCGCCCAAGCGGCTTTGGCGCAGCTTCAATGATGCTGACAGCAACGCGCTTTTTGCGCAGCACGGCTGCGAGTTCCATTCCGATCAGGCCGCCACCGACGATCGCGACGCTCTTGCCGATCTCGGCACCAGAGAAGATCGTCTCAGCATCCGCATAGGTGCGGAAGTCCAGCGCGCGTTCTGCGCCGGGGCATGTCAGCCGCCGCGGACGCGCGCCAGTGGCCAGAAGCAGCTTTCCATAGGTCAACACCCGCCCGTCGCTAAGCGCAACGGTATGGCTTTCCACGTCAATGCTCGACGCCGAGACACCCTGAAGGTAGTCGATGCCGGAAGCTTCCAGCGCCTGCGCTCCGCAGATCGGCTTCAACTGGACCGCACCCTCGATCGGTTTCGACAACGGCGGGCGCTCATAGGGCAGGTGAGGTTCCGAACCGACGAGCGTGACGGCTTCTAAGAAGCCTGCTTCGCGCAGCGCAAAGGCCGCTCGAGTACCGCATTCTCCGGCCCCGATAATGACGATACCGCCCATGTTCTATCTCCAGCTTGAAATGGCCTGGCGCAACGCAATGGCGATGCGCCAGTCGTGGGAGGATCAGTTCTGATGGGCGTATTCGGCCATGTTCTTGGGCGTGACGAGCTCGAAGGGAACCCAGACCGCCTTCTCGATACTCTTGCCCTGAGCCAATGCTGCCGCCGCATCGACGGCGCTCGCTGACTGGCCCTTGGCGTTCTGGAATACCGTGACGTCCAGGTCGCCTGCCGCCATGGCCGCCAGTGCGTCCTGCGTCGCGTCGATACCAACGATGATTACATCGTCCATCGATACGCCCGCCGCTTTCAGCGCCTGAATGGCACCAATCGCCATCTCGTCATTGTTGGCAAACACCACGTCAATGGGTCGGCCGGCGGTGATCCAATTCGTGGTCAGATCCATCGCATTGGTGCGTGTCCAGGCAGCGGATTGCTCGTCAGCAATTGTCACGCCCTTGCAATCGCCCGCCGCCAGCGTTTCCTTCACCGAAGAGGTGCGATCCCGCGAAGCCTGATGCGCCAAATCTCCCATCAGGATGTAGACCTGGGCATCGCTTGCTTTTCCTTTTGCCTTCAAGAGCTCACAGGCAGCCTCGGCACCCAACTTCCCCGAGTCGGTCTCTTTCGAGCCAACATAGGCCTGCTTTTCGGGTAGCGTATCGACATTGTCGGGCTGAAGATTGAGGTAGACCAATGGAATGCCAGCCTTCTGCGCTGCTTCGCTGATGCCAGGGGCAGCCGACGTATCGGCAAGCGTCATGATGATCGCATCCACGCCCGAGGCGATGAAGTTGTCCAACTGACTGCGCTGTTTGGAAATGTCGGTTTGAGCATCTTCGATCTGAAGGTTGACGCCGCTTATCTGAGAAGCTCTCGCGTCGAGTCCCTGTCGTAGCAATGTCTGGAAATTGTTGTCGAAGCTCTGCATCGAGACGCCGATCGTCTCCGCGGACGCAGCCGTTCCCATTAAGGCGGCCAGAACGGCTGCCAGGTACATGGATTTCATATCATCCTCCCAGTAGGTGCCGGATCACCCGATCGCATTCCGGAGGCCCCACGGGCCTGTTCGGTAGCGGAGCCTTCAGCCGAGGGCCACGCGTACTTCTCCGTCGATCACCTCGGCCGGATAGGTTCTCAGATTCTCGCAGGCGGGAAGCCGAAGAGCCTCGCCAGTACGATAGTCGAAGACGCCGGAATGCTTGGGACATTCCACCTCGAAGTCCATGACCAACCCGTCTGCGAGATGGATCGCCTCGTGCGTGCAGAGCCCGGCCGTGCAGTAGACGTTGTCGTCCGGCCCGCGGTAGATCGCGTAAGTGCGGCCTGCGTGATCGAAGCGCAGCGCGCCTTCCTGCTCAATGTCGTCAAGTTTGCATGCTGAAACCCAGGTCATTCGGCGGCCTCCCCGATTGCGTTGCGTGCCTTGCGGGCTGCGAGTTTTTCCTTCCGCTTGCGATAGCGTTCCTGCATGCGGGCCTCGCCATCGGGAGAGCCGTCGTGCCAGGTGCCGAACCAGCGATCGAGCGGAATTAAGGCGTCCCCATAGTTCACCTCGAAATACTTGTGGTGGAGATAGTGAGCATAGGCGTGGCTATCGAGCAGCTTGTCTTCACCGACCTCAACCTTGTCGAAACCGACGTGACCAGGGATCGCACCAAAACCCGCATAGTGAAGTTGGTAGAGCATGATGATCGGGTTGGACGGCAAGATGAGGTGGTAGAACGCAGTTCCGAAATAGAGCAGATGCTCGATCGGATGCATCGACAACGACGACCAGGGCGATGGATTGACCGAGTTGTGATGGACAGAATGGACCCACTTGTAGAGGAACGGCGTGTGGATGAGCCTGTGGATACAGAAGAAGTGGAATTCGTGGATGATCGGGACCACGAGTGCGACGAGTGCCAGCGTCCAGGGATTTTCCGCAAACGTCAGCCAAGGCGCGTAACCATTGGCATAGGCCCACAGCATCAGGACTTCGATCGCGGTCCAGATTGTCACTCCAGACAGAAACGTTCGCAGGATGTTGTCAGCGTTCTGGCTTTCGAACCAAAAGGCCTTGCTCTTCTGGTCGGCCGGAAACTTGCCGTTGTACTTGAAGCGGTTCTCCTGGCGCTTCAGGATGTAAAGATGAAGTTCGAAAGCGCCGTAGAAGAGAAAGACGCAGATTGCATTCACGGCATAAAGCGACGCGATCCAGCCCATGCCCAAGTCCTGCATCGTCTCCGTGGACGGTATCACCCAAGCCCAATAGGCCACGGCTGATACGGCGAAGATCGCATTCCACGGAAAGAAATAGTGTGGCAGCCACTTTGCAAGCGCCAGCAGCTTGAGCGGAAAGGCAAACAATGGCGCTAATTCAATCGGCTCGTTCGGAGCCCAATCACCGCGTTTGTTGCGCGTTCCAAACTTCAGATCATCCATTGCGCTCTCCTCCGCGGGATCGGATGTGCTCACAACCGCACAAATTGACGATGGAAGAAGGACGCATTTGGCGCCCCTATCCGGGTCCTCTTCCTCTGGGAGGCCGGCATCTTCCTTGACAAAAATCTAGCAGGAGGCGGGTTGGATTCCGAAAGTTCGTTTGATCTGATTAGATCAAAGCCCCTCAGGGGTGATGGTGATGAAGCGGATTGGAGCGAGATCCGGCTCGATCGACGTCAGGCCGATGCGTCGCAGAATGAGGTCGAGCGCCCGCTGGGCCTGTGCCTCCGGTGCCTGATCCAAAACCACGTCCATGATCCCATCACGCAGGGCCTTGCGCGTATAGTCTGTCAGCTCATGACCGACGAACAGCAGGTCCCGACCGCGGGGATCTCGGCGCAGCACGTCAATCAGTGCGGAATTTGCACCCCCGGCGTTATAGAGCCCGACGAGGTCGGGATAGATTTTGAGCGCGTTGACCAAAGTCTCCGCGCTATAAAGTTCGTCATCACGTGTGAACCCAAGCCATTCGAAGGCGATCGAACCAGGATGCTCGTGAAAGTAATCGGAGAACCCGCGGATGCGTTCGCGGTGCACCTGATAGATGGGATGGCACAAGGCAACGACCGAGCCCTTTGCCCGGGTCATTCGAGCAATGAGATGCGCCGCAGTCCGTCCGGCAGCGTAGTTGTCAATGCCGACGAACTCACCTTTCGTCTCAGAGGCACGCGTTACAACATGGACGACCGGGAGACCCCGCTCCACGACGGCTTCTACCGCCGCGCTGATCGTTGGATTGTTGGGAGCGGCCAAGATCAGACCTGCGCGCGTCATTTCGGTAGACATGATGCGCCTTGCGATTTCCGCAGACTTCATTTCTTCAGTGAAGGTGCGGTGCACGATTACGAGCGGATCGAGTGTCTCGGCAATCCTCTCGAAGGCATTAGCGAGCCGGCGGTAAAATGTCGTTTCAGGTCGAACCAACAAGACTTCAATGCGCAGCAGTCCGCGATGGGTGTCCGCAGGTAATCGGGGGTAATTGAGGGAGCGAGCGGCGATAACGACCTTCTCGACCAACTCAGCGCGTACGCCGCCTCGCCCGTTCACGACCCGCTCGACCGTTGCAGTTCCGACTCCGGCCAGGCGGGCGATATCCCGATAGTTCGGCTTGCTCACATTCCGGATCCCTAACAAAGGCCTGTACTACACGTAAGATGTCCCTCCATCATTACCTTGGCGTCAAGCGTCACAGATAGAATTCAGGAAATCGGATTGCTTCAGCTGCATTGTGAACGTCTTGCATTAGAGGGACCTTGCGAACAGCAAACGCCGCCCTAACATCTTCTGCAGGAGGAAACGCCATGCCGAAAATCGCCGGGCCTAGACATCCGAAATCTCACCCCGATCGTGACCTGCAATGCCAGGAGNATGCCGATGCATCACCTTGGGGGCTTCCGCCTGTCATGCGCTATGTCCATGCTGATAGCCCCAAAGCCGCATTGATTGGGTGGAGGCTATCAAAATGCCCGGCACCACATGGCGAAAAGGCGACATGCCGGAGGATGGATCCGTAATCTTTGTCCGCGTCGTGCGCCCCTATCGGTTCAAAATCTACAAATCGAATAGCGAGGAATTTCGACACGGCAAGAAGGGTCGATGGCAGCAAATGAATGAGTTTGGTGGTTGGGATAATTGCCAGCCACCTACCGGCTTCGAATGGTCGATTGAGCTCCGCGATTCGGCGCTCCCCTTTTTGAGTTATGCGGAGAGCCTCCCCAAATCTGGTCGTTGACTCTCTGCTTAATGAGAACATTTGTAGAACAGATTTACTCAGAAGGCATTGAGCATGAGCGACGAGGTTGGCGTTACCAAGAGAGGGGAAAGCGACCTGGCCAAGCACCTGGGCGAACACCACGGCTGGAAGACGTGGGGCGGCTTCGACTTCGCTATCGGAAGGGCCACCCCGAAGTGGCTCGGTTACGAACATCGGCCGGAGTGGAAGAAGGGCAATGCCTAAGAACGGTGCCTGGTGGCTATCGGAGCTTGTCGCCAAGGTTCGAGTCGAATGTTCATGCGGCATGAAGAAGCAATATGACGCCAAGGCGCTGCTGGAGCGCGTCGGCGACATGCCTATGCCCTCCCTTTTGGACCAACTGGCACAAGCAAACGGCTGCTCTAAAACCAAGAACAACTTCAATAATCGCTGCCAGCTGAAATACAGCGACCCAATGCCTTCGGAGGCCCCGCCCTCCCGATCGTACCGGCTGGCAATGCGGAACCAGCCGGACGACCGGAAGAAATCACCTTCGCCAATCTACCGGAATGGTGTGAGCTTTTCTGCCAATGCAAACGCTGCGGCCGAGAACATCACCTGGATCGGAACGACCTGGCGCGTCGGTTTGACACGACGCAGTCGATCCTGGCACTTGGACGACGCATGCGTTGCAAGAAGTGCAGCAACAGCAACGGTAACGTGCTCCGGGTGCGAAAACAGAGACGGTGATTTGTCGACCGCCGCGATGGAACATTGTTGCTGCAAGGGTGTTATATGTACTCATGTCGAAGGTTGCACCTCTGCAAGGCCCCTCTCCTGGGGCCTATTTTTTGAGCTCAAACCAATCGACATTATCGGCCAGTTCCCGGCGCCTCTGTCCCGGATGGCAGCACCATATGATACGGTCCTCAAAACGACAGTCGGAAATTGGTACACGTTATCTTTGCTAAAGCCCTGAGGAGCCTACCATGTCCGATTCAGCAGACTTCCCACCTCTTCCAGATGAAATCGAAGCCGGACTGGCGGCCTACATGACCGACCCGGACCTTTCACCGCCACCTGCCGGCCGGGTCGACGCGGTCGAAACCATCTTGCGCGACTGGCTTATAGCACATCGGTACATGACGGACGTGCCGGAGCCCTCTCCGGTTAGGTTGGATACGAAAGGCGTGAATCGCGAGGAAGTGCAGTATCCAGGCTTTATCAAGTAAAATTGCGAGTTGAGGAGTGGCGCAGAAAGTCCGCCATGTCCGCGAAAATACCGGTCAGTATCGAATACGCGAGGAACGGCAGCTCCATCGATTCGCTATTCGCCTGAAGCTGCTTGCCGCGACGCTTTCAGCAAAAGAGGTATCCAGCGCTCAAGCAGCGTCCGGATGCCTGCTTTGACGGCGCGCCATTGGGATAGTCCGCTTTTCTTGGGATCCATCCCTCGACAGTCAGCGATAAATCGCGAAAGACCACGGTGTATTTGCCGAGGACCGTGAACAGGTGCTGGCCCGGGTGAAGGAGGGTGCGCTACATGGAAACCGCAGCACCCTCAACCGTGCCGCCAAGTGCGCACACGGAAGTTCTTCAACGGACTCACAGCCAGTGGAGGCGACCGAACACCGTATGCGGCAGATCATGCTCACCGCTGAGGCGGCAACCCTGGCGTTGATCCCGAAATCGCACGAGATCTTCTGGGGACCCATGGCCTACGCAATGATGGGTGGCATCGTCCTGGGAACGGCGCTGACGCTTCTCTGTGACCTATGTGGTGGCGATCGTCCAGCAGATCAGTGGGCCATCTTCTGGATCGACGCGTTCTCCTGATTGAACGAACCCGTTTCGTTCGAGCACGCGATGCGAGCCGATGTTATCCCCAGCCGTTTCCGCCGAAATGTTTCTGACCCGCGCATCGCCGCGTGCCCACCTCAGCAGTTCTGAAATAGCTGCCGTCGTATAGCCGCGGCCCTCGCGCGAGGGCGCAACGCCGTACCCGATATGCACGTCGCCGTTCTCAGGCGGCCTAGTGATCGAGCACAGACCCACCACCTCGCCATCCTCAACGATCAGCCAGGCCGATGGACTGAATTCCTCGTCGACGCCGCGATTGAGATCGGACAGCATCCGCAATACCTCCTGAGAGGCGATGGAGCTGTCCTGCACGAGGCGGAGACCTATAGGAGCAACGCCGTTCGCCAGCGCGTCGAAGGCGCCGGGGGTAAGGATTGTAAGCATGGTTTTTCTCACCTTTTGAAAGTACACCATTGTTGGCGATCAGGCCGAAACGCAGGGTAAAGGTCAGCCGCTCACAAACTTGCGACGGCTCATCTCCGCCGGCACGGCCGGTAGGTTGGAAGATTCGCGATGGCAATCAAAGGCATTCTCCCCAGGTGGGGCGTCGTTGGTACCAGCGAGTTGCTTCCCGTGCAATCCGCCTCTCTCGCCAAGTACATATTTCGATGAAACACCTGTATTTGCTCGTCCGAGCGCGAGCCGTGTCAGCCGGGTGCGTTCGTTCTGCTCGTGCTGCGGGGCATCGCGTCTGCCTCGGTAAGAGCGTAGTGGGATTAAGCGGCCGTGTTGGGAGGCACAAAGCTTTCGCACCTAACTGCGCCCCAAGCGGGATTTTTGCCGTTCTCGAAGGAGTTTTCTCGATCCGATGATCATCCGCACGCCTGAGCCAGAATTCGCCTGCATCTCTCCTGAACGCGATGAACGATGCGAACAAGGACTGCCGTCGGATCGCCAGCCATGGCCGCGATTTGCGGCGCGACGTCCTCACAAGCGCTACTGATGAGTCCAGCAAGTTCCTCCACCCGTCTGATGGTCGATGCGCCGCTCATTCCGAGCTCCTTGGCCAGTTCCTGCCAATCGGAACGCCTCAAGTCAGTTGCGTGGAAACGTCCAGCAATAGCCTGCGGTAAACTCTGATCCACCTGGCGGTAAACCGCCGCACACATCAGGTCGTAGAGCGGCGCCATCTTTGCGGATCCTGCAGCACCGATCAGGATCGAATAGTTTTTGGCGTGTGAATCCGAGTTGCAGATCAGCACGTTGAAGATTACCGCATCGAGAAGCTTCAGGCGTTCAGCAGGCGAAACGAGATCGCTGACGGCGCCGAACATCATCTTCAGAGTCACGCCACGACCTGTCGAGGATCGCTCATATTTCTGTGACGGAAAATGACCCGTCAACTGGCAGAGGTCCTCCTGATGCAGCCTGCGGATCTCGCCTCGCGGATCCGTGAAGCGGTCATAGCGCTTCACCAGCAGATAGCGTCGTTTCCCGGCTGCGCCTATGGTTGTTTCTGCGGCGTCCAAGCCGCAGGCCCGTGCTAGGGTGAGACAGAAGGCTTCGTTCTCGACGCTTCCGGCAAGCCGTCTGGTGTCCGGCTTGATGATGTGGGTCGACGGCGTTCCGTCGACTGGTATGGAGATCTTGCCTTCTTCATCGACGAAGACCGGCAATTTTTCCTGCACGCCCGCAAGGGACATGGAGACGCCGCGCTCTCCAACCAGAAAGGGTTTGGCCGGAAGTTCGTTGAGTACCCGTTCCAGTGCCTGTTCATCCGGAATTGGCTCATGGTTGACGCCCGCCTTGCGCGCCTCCCCGATGGAGAGCGCGCCTGCCGTGTCCCGCCCGATGTGACCAAGCAGGCCCACAATGTCCTGCGGAGATACTTTCAGACGCTGGCCGATCTCGGCGAGATGTGCTTCCGGAAGAAGGTTGGCAAGCCATGGCAGCAGCCTGTCGGCGCCGACGGAGCCTGAACGCAGCGGCATGGTCAGCGAGACGGGGAAGGCCGAGCGGCGTGCTTTCCAAGAAAGATCGTAGTCGAGCCGCCATTCCCCTTCGAAGGTCATGCGCGCGACGGGAAGGGTTTCATAGAAGATGGTTGTCATCCACCCTCACCAAAGGTCGGCAGGAAGCCGAGGTCATCGTCCGGTGCGGTTGGGGTCATCAGGGCTGCCCTGAGATCGCCGATCTCGATGCCGACGGTACGCGCCACGATCAACGCCTTCTCGAGCTGGCAGCTCGGCTTGCCGGATTCGAGTTCGACGATGAAGCGCTCGCCCGTGCCTGAGCGAGCGGCAAGCTCGGTCTGGGTCCAGCCGAGGCCTTTGCGTTTTTCCCGAACGGCGGCGCCGAACTCGCGTGCGGACCTGAACATTGAAATCTCCAGTGGTGACTTACCGTACAGGAAGATTCCCAAAAGTCCAATGCGATCCGTACCGATCGGGAAGCAGCAGCACCAGCTACACAGAATCATCCTGCTCGGGAAGTTTGTGTTCCTCGTCCCTTGGTGAGCCGGAAGACCTTCGCGTGCACCGTCGTCGGCCCGCCCTGGATCCGGTTTGTGCCAGATGATTTCTGAGCGAACCCACCAACCGGCCTCCTGCAAGGCGATCGCCGAGCGGTTCGGGATCATGCAGATGTCTATCAGAGGTCTATGGGTTTCAGATACCCGCCCTGCGATCGTGGTGGTGGCCCTCGCCGCCATTATCCCGGCGCTGAATCGGTCCGACCGTCGCGAACGGCTTGTCGCGAAAAGTGCGATCGTCGCCCATGACATCCGCGGCCGACCGCCCGTTCGGAGTCGTGGCGTAGCAGTTACCATAGTTGAGCCAGAGCGAGCCCTGCGGCTTCAACCATGACAGCGACATAATCGCCGAGCGTCGGCTCCAGGCCGATCTTGCCTTCAACACCATAGTCGCGAAGACGCAATCGAGCGCGTTTCGATGCTCATGCCTCGCCTCCCTGTTCGCGGTAACGGTTGCCCTCCTGAAAAGGAGTCCATCATGAGCACAAAACCTACTGAACCTATTCCCGAAAAGGCCCGAGGAGGTTCCACCAGATGTCCCCCGATACCCTGCCCAACCCAGAGCGACCCATCGAGGAGCCGGGACCTGATGATCCGGAAGAGGCCCCGACATTTCGCCATGCAGGGCCGCCTCCTGTTCGCCGCCGGCAGGCATTCGGAGGCCATTGCGGCGCTCCACAGAAGCGTCCCGGAGTCACCAGACGTGCTGATGTTCCTGGCGCGTGCGCATGCGGCCCTGGGCGAAATCGGCGAGGCGGCCAGGACCGCAGTCCGCTTAAAAGCTGAGTTTCCGGAGTATTCGGTCGAACGCTTCGTCTCGGCCTATCCCGTGACGAACCTCGATGCGCTATCTGCCATCCGCGATGCAGCCGAAGTGGCGAAGCTCGGCTGGGGTTTGCCCGATTCGCAAAACTCGAGGTGGCCTTTCCAAGCGGCCATGGAGCGTTACATATGTGAAATTGTTCTGATCTTGGCCACCATGGTGATCGCTCTTAGCAATCTTAGGAAATCCTATGAGACTGCCGAAGGGCGCCTTGAAGTGTTGAGAGGGGTCAATCTCGATCTCGGCCAGGGAGACAGCGTTGCCCTGACAGGGGAGTCTGGTAGCGGAAAGAGCACGCTCCTGCATCTCGTAGCCGGCCTCGACCGTCCAGACTCAGGCGAGATCGTGATCGGGGACCGAGACATCTCCAAGCTGAACGATCGGGAACGCGCCGCCTACAGGCGGACAGAAGTCGGCCTTGTATTTCAGCAGTTCAACCTTGTCCCGTCACTGGATGTGGCAGCGAACATCGCTTTCCACGCCAAGCTCGCGGGACGCCACGATCCCCTGTGGGAAAATGAACTCGTGGCCCGCCTAGGAATCGGGACATTGCTCACCAGATATCCCGAGCAGCTTTCCATCGGACAGCAGCAGCGGGTAGCGATCGGACGGACCCTTGCCGCGCGTCCCGGCTTACTCCTGGCGGATGAACCCACAGGAAACCTGGACGAGGCCAACGGAGACGCTGTTCTGGAACTGATGCTCTCGCTGTCGAAGGCAACCGGATCGACACTGCTTCTGGTGACACACTCGCAAAGGCTGGCGGATAGGCTCGACCGGCAGGTGCATTTGCGGTCCGGGAAGATGGAATGAAGATGTGGACCGCAGCCACGGCACTTCTGTCCCACTGGCGACGACGACCGCTGCAGCTCGTCGCTCTCTTGTCCGGCCTGGCGCTGGCGACGGCCTTGTGGTCCGGAGTGCAGGCGATCAACGCAGAGGCCCGCGCAAGCTACACCCGCGCCGCGGTTGTGCTCGACCAGAACGGGTTGGCCAGCCTGGTTTCTCCAAACGGCCGCCCGATTCCTCAGTCCGCCTTCGTGCGGCTCAGACGGGCGGGCTGGATCGTGTCACCAGTTTTAGAGGGAGACTTTCGGTTCGGAACCACCCGGTTAAGGGTGATCGGCATCGAGCCACTGACGATGCCCGCGGAAACCAACACCGTCGATCTTGGAAATGCCGGGGACTTGCTTTCCTTCATCACGCCTCCGGGCATGCTGGTTGTCTCTCCCGAAACAGCGGAAAAAATGCGAGGACAGACGGACCTCGCACTGCGTGTTTCGGATCGGATGCTGAACGGCACCGCCTTCACCGATATCGGCTTGGCCCAGAAGTTATTAAGAAGAGAGGGCGTACTCAGTCGGATTGTGATCGCCAAAAGCCAACGTTCCGGTCTGGATCCGCTTGAAAAGCTTGTTCCAACGCTCTCAGTTCGTCAGCCGAATGCAGAAACCGATGTCGAGCATCTTACCGAGAGCTTCCATCTCAATCTGACGGCCTTCGGTTTTCTCGCCTTCGCGGTGGGGCTGTTCATCGTGTACTCGACGATCGGTCTCGCTTTCGAGCAACGGCGGCCGACCTTCAGAACGCTTCGCTGCCTTGGAGTTTCGTTGAGTGCGCTTGCGGTTCTGCTGCTCGCCGAACTTGCCCTTTTCGCCCTCGCCGCCGGGGCAGTCGGCGTCGCGATCGGCTATCTGATCGCGTCACTGCTGCTGCCCGGAGTGGCCGCGACCCTTGAAGGACTTTACGGAGCCAGCGTGCCCGGCACGCTTTCCCTGCGTCCGGAGTGGTGGCTTTCGGGCTTTGCCATCGCAGTGGCCGGAACAATGGTTTCGTCGGCACAGAGCCTGTTGCGCTTGATGCGGGTGCCTTTGCTCGCGGCGGCCCAACCCCAGGTGTGGGGGCGGTCGTGGCAAGCGGGGCGGCGGATTCAAGTGCTGGCCGCGGCGGCTTTGCTAGCCCTCTCGGGAGCTCTTCTTCTATGGGCTGATGGACTTGAGGCGGGCTTTGGCATCCTTGGCTGTCTTCTGCTCGGGGCGTCGCTACTTCTCCCCACCGTGCTCTCCGGATTCCTCACCGTAATGCAGCGGACGTCTTCACGTGCGCTCGTCACGTGGTTCTGGGCCGACGCTCGGCAGCAGCTCCCCGGACTTTCCCTTGCGCTCATGGCATTGCTTCTTGCGCTGGCGGCAAACGTCGGCGTTGGAACCATGGTGTCGAGCTTCCGTCTCACGTTCGTCGGCTGGCTCGACCAACGTCTCGCCGCCGAACTTTACGTCGCTGCCCGGAACGAGGGCGAGGCAGACAGGCTCAGGACATGGCTCGCAACGAAGGTGGAATCGGTGTTGCCGATCTCCAGCGTAGATGCCGAGATCCGGGGGCAGCCGATGCAGATTTTCGGTGTCGTTGACGATCCGACCTACAGGAAGCACTGGCCCCTGATCGTTGGCATGCCGGACGTCTGGGATCGGGTGGCGTCCGGTCAAGGGGTGCTGGTCAACGAACAGTTCTGGAGGCGGGACCGGCTCCGTATCGGCGATGAGCTGGATCTGGCGGGGGACTGGAAGGCGGCGGTTGTCGGGGTCTATTCGGATTACGGAAACCCAAAGGGCGAGGTCATCGTCGGAATAAATGCGCTGACCTCTCGCTACCCGCAGGTCTCGCGTCTGCGCTACGGTCTGCGGATCCAGCCTGATCAGATTGCGGACCTACGATCGAGGCTCTCGGACGAATTCGGACTACCATCCGATAACGTCGTCGATCAAGCGGCACTGAAGGAACGGTCACGGCGGATCTTCGATCGCACTTTTTTGGTCACTGGCGCGTTGAACATGTTCACACTGGGGGTTGCAGCATTCGCTATGTTCTCGAGCCTCCTCACGCTTTCGGAAATGCGCCTCCCGCAGCTTGCGCCTGTGTGGGCCATGGGGGTCACAAGACGCGATCTCGCTCTTCTTGAGCTTCTGAGAACGCTGGTGCTCTGGCTGGCGACATTTATTGCCGCCTTGCCCCTCGGCCTAGCGCTGGCGTGGGTGCTTCTCGCGGTGGTAAACGTCGAAGCCTTCGGTTGGCGTCTGCCTATGTATATCTTTCCTTACGAGTGGGTTCGCCTCGGTCTCGTCGTGCTCGCCGCTGCTGTCGTTTCCGTATTTATCCCGCTTCGCCGGCTGGCCGGAGTCACGCCATCGGAACTTCTGAAGGTATTCGCCAATGAGCGTTAGATCGATTGCGATCGCTTTTGCGGCGACGACCATGGCCAGCATATCCGGGAGCCAAGCGGTCTCCGAGGGTTTTGGTGGCCTTGGCTCAGCGGCCGAAGGGTTTTCGGTGCCGCAACCCGGCCAGCTGTTGCGTTTTTCCGCCGACCACGGCCCACATCCGGACTTTCGGATAGAGTGGTGGTATCTAACGGCCAATCTTGAAGCACCCGACGGAACTCAATACGGAGCGCAGTGGACCCTTTTCCGGTCAGCGCTTGCTCCGGGTGAGGCCGGCGAGTGGTCGAGCCCACAGATCTGGATGGGTCACGCAGCCGTCACCACTTCAGAGGACCACTTCGTGGCAGAACGTATTTCACGCGGGGGAGTGGGGCAGGCTGGTGTTGTCGCGGAGCCGTTCGCGGCCTGGATCGATGACTGGCAGATGACGGGACTTGCAACCCCGGGATCGGATCAGCTGGCCGATCTCAACGTGACTGCAGCCGCAAAGGACTTCGGCTACGAACTCCGCCTGTCGGCCACCGGCCCGCTCGTGCCGCATGGCGATAACGGCTATTCGGTGAAATCAGCGAAGGGACAGGCCAGCTACTACTATTCGCAACCGTTCTACGCGGTGACCGGCTCGCTTTCGCTACCCACCGGGAGTGTAGAGGTGGCGGGGAAGGCTTGGCTTGACCGCGAGTGGTCGTCACAGCCGCTCGCGGAAGACCAGACCGGTTGGGACTGGTTCTCGCTGCATCTCGATACGGGAGAGAAGCTCATGGGCTTCCGTCTCAGAGATGAAGGAGAGGGATATACCTCCGCCACCTGGATCACCGCCGACGGGCGACCGGACCCCTTACCCGCGGGGGCTCTCCAGATCGCTCCCGTCCGGACTGCCAAGGTCGCGGGGCGTCAGATTCCAGTGGCCTGGAACATACGAATTCCCAGTCGCGGCTTTGACGTCACGACCAGGCCGTTGAACGACCAAGCATGGATGTCTACTTCCACACCGTATTGGGAAGGCCCGATTAGCTTCGGCGGCAACGTCGGTGGGAGGGGGTATCTGGAGATGACTGGGTACTAAACGCCTAGATAACCCTTCCCAAAATCCTGGGGTGAACGGAATCGAACCAAGGGCCCGGCGATCTCCTTCGTGCGACGCGCAGCCGCGCCAGCCATCCGCCCGCTTGTGCCTCGCGCTCTGCACAAGGCGGTGATTTTACCGAGGGCACTATTTGATGACGGGGAATGATTTCCGGACACAGAGGAGTTCTGCCATGAGCGAAGACGCCTTCAACAGGCGATCCGCACCTTCCTGAAGGAAGTCGGCATGACCTCGCAGAGCAAGATCGAGGAGACAGTGTGCGAAGGGCAGATCGGCGGCAAGAAACTGAAAGTCCGCATGACGCTGACGGCGGAAACTTGCCGAGATCTCGGTCAACCGGGGACGCGCGGATCGCGAGCTTGACCTCGCGGTCGGCAGCCCGGTCGAGGTCGCCCTTAAGGAAGCGGCCTGGAGCGTTGTTGGGGCTATCGCCAGAAACGTTTCGCATCCACAAGATCGACGTACGCATCTTCGGCCGCCTCAAGCAGGCCCCTCTTGTTGCCTTTCGCGATTAGGGATGCCGTTGCCGGTTCGCCGGCCAGCCCGATCCTTTCAAGAAGTTGTGAACCAGCCGCCATGTCGTTCAACGCGCCGAGTTGGTCCTGCAGCTCTCCGAGGATGGTTATGAACCGCTTATGACGTCGTCGCCCCCGTTTGCCTGGGAAAAGAAGCATGAAAAACTCGGACGCGTAGCGCAACTTCTTTGCATCCTTTCGCACCTTGTGGCGCTCTTCGTCGTCGATGACGACTATTGCCCGTCCGTCTCGCTTTATCTTCTTTCGCAGGCGCTCGAGCGCGGAGGAAGCAAAATCCACGGCCGGCACCTGCCTGAGATCCGTCGTTTCCGCGGCATCCAGCCAGGGACCGTTGGAAATCCATTCGGCAAGACCCAGCATAAATGCCCTAACCCTTTGTGAGCCCAGCGTTGCTTCCACCTCGTCATATGCGGAATCTCGCGCCTCGGTCAGGCGAATGCGCAATACCGCTAACTCCGTCTTGCCCAAGAGGACATCGATGTCTCGCGCCTGTCCGAGAACCCCGGCAAGCCAGCGCGCTTCACTCCCAAGGTGCTCGGATCGATCATCGGCGATGACGTCCTTGAATATGGAGAACGCCGATCGCAGTCTTCTCAGCGACACGCGAGCCTGGTGCAGTGCCTCGGCATCCCTGGCGGCAAGAAGGACCGCTTCGTTCAACCTGTATTGCTTGATGCAGGCCTGAGCGATCTGCTGAAAAGCGGCGGCCGTTGTGATCTGCTTATCCAGTTGGACGAGCTCCGCCTTGAACACACTGACGGCAGGTCCAAGGAGTTTGTAGCCACGCGCTGCCTTGCTCAGCACGCCGATCCGAACCGGTGCGAAGCCGTCCAGCTCCTGGGCAAGATCAAACAGAGCGGAACTGGAACCGTTCTTCAGCTCGAGTTCCAGCTCGCAGAATCGGGTTTCCCGATCGCCCACAGTAACACGCCCGATGTCCAACGCTGCTTCAATCTTGGCGTCGTCGCGCGAGAGCAACCACATTCGACGTTCGACGTGAACATCGAACCGGGCTTGCAGAGCGTCGACATCGTCTTCCAGAAGCGATCTGATTGGCGTCGAGTGATCGAGAACAGGCAGGTCACTGGAGATTGTGAACTCCCATTCAGGGCGCACGAAAAGCCCGGCTAACTTGGCGTTGTCTGCCTTGACGGTCTGCGTCCGCACTCCGTCTACCGTGCGGATCCGCAAGGAAAATCCCGCCGCGCGCAATTTGTGGTCCGGGGTGTCGAAGTAGACCGAGCGCTGGGACATGGTTTTAGGCTTGCCTGTCAAAAGTGGCGACGCCTTAATCCGCCCGAGCGCGTCGGGCGACAGCTCAAGCTTGAGTTCCGTTTCGTTCACCTTAGTCGTCCCCATGGCCGTGATGGGTCAGAACCTATGCTTCAACCATAACAAACTTATGGTCACCCGTCTGGGCCGGGCACCTGGGATACGCGGCCCCGCTCGCGTCGCAATCACAGTCCGCGAGCTGCAGCTTGGAATGTCCGACCTTTGGCGGACACACGCGGCCCTATGCATGGCCATCGCGCTGGGAAGAGAATTGCAGTGGACTGTTCTGAACCAGCCAAGCCGCATCACCTGCGCGATGCCCCGCGCGTCCTTCTTGTCGATCTTCACCGGCATCGTGGTTCGTTTGAGAGATCCTGATGCTCAGGTTTCTAAGCCAGGCATGAATTCAAACCAATAGGGCCTGGTCATTTCAGTGCGCGCGGCCGGGCGCAGATTTTTTCATCGGCCACAGGAATCCCAAGTTGACAGATATCAATCTATCGTCCAACATAAACATACACCGTCTTCTATTGTTGGACAATAGGAAAAAGAAAGAAATTTCGAATGGCAGTTCGCCCCCTTTCATCCGTGCTGAAGACACTTACTGCATTCGACTGTGTCGCGGCCGCCGCAGAGCCGATGCGCCTGGTCGACATCGCCAAGCAGCTCGGAGAAGCCCGAGGCGCTGCCCATCAGCGCCTCGTCACGCTGGTCGAGGCCGGCTGGATCGAACAGACACAGGATGGCCGCTACCGGCTGACACTGCGGGTCGTCAGCCACGCGGCCATGGCGTTGGAGCAGTCCAATCTCGGCGCACGTTTTGCGGGCGTTCTCGAGGAAATGGTGACGCAAAGCGGTGAAACGGCCTCGCTCGCAGTCCTCGATGGCAGGGATGCCGTTATCGTTCGGCGGGTGGAATCTCGTGGCGTTCTTCGCGCCGACCTCAAGGTTGGTGCGCATCTCAGGCTCGATAGGACAGCCTTCGGCCGCGTGCTCGCCTCGCACGCGCGCCCAGAAATCATTGAGCGACTGCGTGCGCAAGGCGTCAGCCTCCCGGACGATGACATGATGACGCTGGTTCGCCAGCAGGGATACGCCATTTCGGAAGTCGAAGGCCCGCGCACTGTCTCGGCGGTCGCCGCACCCATCCTAGACGCGCAGGGCGAGTGCATCGGCGCACTGGCCCTTTCGGGCCCGTTCCAAGGTTTTGATACTGAAAAATGCGCTGGGATCGTCGTTGCGGCAGCGGCGGCGAGCTCGGGGCGCATGCGAGGAGACCAATAAATGACTGCCCTTAGAAGACCTGCTCCGGCGCAGGACGCGTACCGCATTGCGCGGCTGATGCGTTCAGCCGGCGAAATGATGGCGCCTGAGCGCTTGGCCGCCATCCAGCCGTCGCGCGTCAGCGCATCGCGCGCGCTGCTCAGCCACGCAATCCGCGGTCGCTGGCAGATCCTTTGCAAGCGCTTCGAGATCGATGAGAAGGGTAACGGGGTTGCCGAATACCGCATCGATATTGGCAGCTGGCGCTTCAGCTTCCCCGTCTTTTCTTTTGAGCCCTCGCCCCATGGTCGCACCGGTCGGATCATCGGCCGGGCCTGGGACATGATGGGCGCATTGATCGAGGGCGATCTGAGCCAGGTCGATTTCGAGACCACGCGCAATGAGCTTCCCAAACTTTACGAGGGGCGCGCCACACCCGGCACGCTCATATGGTGCCGCTCCAATCGCAGCGGTCGCTTCTTCGAGAGTGCCCGCCAGGCGTTGACAGCGGGACGGCAGCCAGACGTCGCTGAACTTGCACAGACCTGCTATCTCATGCGCAACACCGGTCTCGACGGCAACGGCACGTTTGGAACGAAGAGTTTCCTTGCCTATGAAGCGGACCACCCACTGCGCTGGTCGCTCGCTGCGCAGATGCTGTGCGCCTACATGATGCGTGTCTTCGCTCAGGACCTGTTGCAGCATCTTGTCCGCCTCGGTTCGCCGCAGGCGCCGGACATGGCCAAGGACCTTCGCCGCTTCCTCGGCGTCGGCAACGGCTCGGCACTCGGCCTGATGCTATTCGTCAACAACCACCCGCGGCTGATCGAACGCTGGCTTTTCATTCGCGAAGAGGCCATTGCGCGCGCTAAGGCTGTACTCCCCGACGACGCGGGCTCACAGATCACCAAGCTGCTGACCCTCGTCGACAAGGCAATCACCTTCCGCACGCAGGATCGTGCTGCCTACGAAAACTTCACGCGTTCCGACGTGCTTGCGGAAGAATTGCAGATCATCCGGCGCGCTGTCGCCGACCTTCTGCAACGCTGGCAGGCGGGCAACCGCTTTGAGGCCGAGCCCTTCGCAGAACTTGCGGCCTCGCTTGAGGGGCGCGTCCATGCGGAAGCCATGGAAACTCTTCATTCGCTCCTGATCGAATTGGTGCCCGACGAGGCCGATGCCCTGGTCGACGGCCTGGTCATCGACGAGGAGTTGACGGGGCGACCGGAAATGCCGGTTCACCGACTGCGCGACCTGATACGCAACGATTACGCCTGGGCCTTCAAGCTTAATCTGGAGGTTCCGGCCTCCGAGCGCTACGTCTGGTACAAGTCCGTGACCGCCGAAGAACCGCGCCGCGGCCTTGCAACGGAGGTCGGTCAGAATGTCGTCAATCTCGGCCTCGACCTGCCACGTCTCGTCGTAGCCCTTGACCGCGACCTCTCGGCGGCCGACCCGAACCTCAGCACAGCCCGCTTCCTGTTCGCCCATCCACAGCACAGGGCCATCGTCACCCGTGTCCAGGCCCTTGCCGGCACCAGCCTGCATTCGCCCCATGCAGACATCATGAGCGGCTCCTTCACGCCAGCTCATATCACCCGCCTTCTCAATGTCGGTATCCACGGCATCGACAAGACACGCGACTTCCTCGATCGCAACTTGCGTGGCGTTCTGTTCCATGGCGCGCCCATTCCCGAAGACATTGCTTCTGGGAGCGCCGACGAGTTGTGGTTTTATCCTGCGGAGCCAAACCTGTGAGCACGTGCCAGTCTAATCTTGCGACCTCCATGACTGTCAGCCTGCGCGAGATGCGCATGGTGTTTGAGCGCCTGCTCCAGGTCACGCGCATCGAAAGCGGGCTCGTTCCGGCCCTTCGCGATTGCGCAGTCTACTCGGCCGCCCTCGGCGGCTTTGCCCGCTTGCCCGCAACGCTTGAGACGATCAGCAAGGCCACCCCCAGCGCACTTTCACTCGAGGGATCGGATGACCCTGTCATTCACTGCGGCGGCCAACATGCCTGGCTTGCCGCCGATGCCGCCCTTGAGCTGGCGGTCGAGATCCTGAAGACCGGCGGCCGTGGCATCGTCACCGTGCGCAACGCTGCGGACATCGGCGAATTGCGGGTCATCGAGGCGCTGGCGCAGCGCTTCGGCTTGAAGGCAATAGTCGCTGTTGGCGCCGATCGCGCGACGATCGCCGTCACGCCCGCAACTGATGCCGATGAAATCGCCCTGCTCGACAAGATCCGCCGCGACGGGGTCGATGTCGACGCCGCGCTCTGGTGGGAACTCTACCATCGCTCCGCAGAGGCGCTCGCACCCGACTCCTATCTTTCACGCCGCCATGCCGGACCGATCATCGTTGAGGCCGACGGCAAGGTCATCGGCCGCCAGGACGAGGACGAGACGGACTTTTCGTTGCTTCTCGCTGACGCGCCCAATAGCGCCGTTTCCGCCAACCATTGAACGGAATGACCATGATTATCGATGCTCTGCAATGCGGCCATTTCAACCGCGAATCCTTCGAAGCCCTGAAACGTGGCGGCTACAGCGCCGTCACGCCGACACTTGGCTTTTGGGAGGGGACGATGGAGTCGCTCGATTCCCTTGCTCGCTGGCGCGACATGGAACGTGAAAACGCCGACATCATCCTGATTGCCCGCACAGCCGCCGATATCGAGCGCGCCGGGCGCGAGAACAAGGTTGCGATCGTGCTCGGTTATCAGAACTCCAACCTCTTCGAAGACCGCATCGCCTATGTGGAATTCTTCGCCGAGCTCGGCGTGCGTGTCGTACAGCTCACCTATAACAACCAGAACGAACTTGGCGGCTCCTGCTACGAGGAGAATGACAGCGGTCTCGCCCGATTTGGCAGGGACGTTGTACGCGAGATGAACCGCGTCGGCATGCTCGTCGATCTTTCTCATGTCGGCGACCGCACGACGCTTGACGCCATCGAATGGTCCGAAAAACCGGTCGCCATCACCCATGCCAACGCGGACTCGCTCTTTGCGCACAAGCGCAACAAGTCCGACAAGGTGATCAAGGCACTCGCGGAACGCAGAGGCGTCATCGGCTGCGTCGCCTACCGCAACATTACGCCCGAAAGTGCCTGCGCGAGCGTTGATGGTTGGTGCGAGATGGTGGCGCGAACGGTCGACATTGCCGGCATCGATCATGTCGGCATCGGTACCGACATTTCCCACAACCACAGCCAGCGCGACTACGACTGGATGCGCAAGGGCCGCTGGACACGCTCCGTCCAGTACGGCGCGGGTTCGGCTTCAACTCCCGGCGCCGTGCCGAAGCCGGAATGGCTCTTGAAGCCGGAAAACCTTCAGGACGTGGCGCCCGCACTCAAGCGCGTCGGGTTCAACCAGCAAGAGGCAAACAAGATCCTCAGAGACAACTGGCTGCGCCTCTATGGCGAGGTCTTCCGCGCCGACTGATCGATCCGGAAACGGACTCCAACAAAAGAAGGGCCGCCGCCGGCAGGCGAGCGGCCACGAGGAACAGCAATCAACGACCGTTCGACTAAGGAGAACAACGAATGGACACGTTCAAGAAAGCATCGGCAATGCCGGTCTCGCGACGCGCAGTACTCGGTGCAGGCCTATTAGGGGCCGCAATGCTCGCATTACCTTTCGTGCGCCGTGCAAGCGCTGAAGAAAATGTACTCTATGTCAACACCTGGGGCGGCGACTGGGAAGCCTCCGTCAAGAAGTTCCTCTTCGATCCCTTTACAGCCGATACCGGTATCGAGATCCGCACGGTCTCGCCGATCTCGTTTGCCAAGCTCGCAGCACAGAAGACGACTGGCGTCTTTGAGTTCGACGTCACCACGCTCGGCGTTGCAGACGTCGCTCGTGCAAATGCCGCCGGCCTCTTGGAAACGCTCGGTGACCACGTCGACACCTCGAAACTGTGGCAGGGCGCGATCTATGAAAACGGCCTGTCGACCCACGGCTTCGCCACGCAGCTGGCTTACAACAAGGCGAAGTACCCGGACGGCCTGAGGAGTTGGACCGATTTCTTCAATGTCGAAAAGTTCCCGGGAAACCGCAGTTTGCAGCGCCATGCCGCCCGCATTCTCGCCATCGCGCTCCTCGCCGATGGTGTCTCCCCCGACCAACTCTTCCCCTATGATCTCGACCGCGCCTTCGCCTCGCTTGACAAGGTCAAGGACAACGTTCGCGTCTGGTGGACGGCAGGCCCGCAGGCCCGCCAGATCCTGACCGACGGCGAGGTCGACATGGCGGGCCTCTGGGACAGCGATGCTGCCGGCGCCAAGAAGGCTTCCAAGGATCCGATCGAGATCGTTTGGGATCAGGCGATCGTCGACCAGGCGTGCTGGATCGTCGCCAAGGACAGTCCGAGGTCCGAAAACGGCTTCAAGCTGATCAGCCATATCGGCCAGAATGCCGAGGGCCTCGCGAAGTTCTGCATCGCCGACCAGAATGGCCCGATGAACCCGAAGTCGTTCGATTTCATTCCGGCTGACGTGGCCAAGACCATGCCGACCTATCCAGATCACCTCGCCCGCGCTGTCATGCTCGACGGCGCCAAGCTGACGGCCCAGATCGACGAGCTGAGCAGCCGCTTCGAGAGCTGGGTCGGTCTTTGATCCAAACCTCCCGGTTCAGCAACAAGCGGAACCGGGAGGATCTGAAAACAGGTACGGCATGAGGATCGGGTTTTCCCGATTAGGGTACTGAGGGAGCAGTGACATGAAACAGAGATCGTTTTCGCCCATTGCGGAGGGGCCGATACCGCTGATGGCCCCGGCAGCGGTTTTCCTTGCGGGGTTGTTCCTGGTACCGCTTGCCTATGTGGGCTGGATGAGCGTCTCGCAGCCCGCTCTTGGCCTGCAGAACTTCGGCCGTCTCCTGCATTCGGGCCTGTTTGCGTCCGTCATTTACCAGACCTTCAGGACCGCCTTCCTTGTCACGGCCATTGCGCTTCTCTTCGCCTATCCTCTGGCTTATGCCGCCGCGAACGGATCGAAACGCTTCGCAACCTTCCTGCTGACCGTGGTCGCTCTGTCATTCTGGACGAGTTATCTCGTGCGCACCTATGCCTGGATGGTCATCCTCGGCAACCAGGGACCGGTCACAGCACTCCTTACCTGGCTCGGTTGGGATCCGGCGCCCAAGCTGCTCTTCACCACCTTTAGTGCAACGCTTGCCATGACCCATGCGCTCATCCCTTTTATGACCATGTCGCTTTTCTCGGTCATGAAGCGCATCGATCCTCTCCATGTCCGCGCTGCCGAAAGCCTCGGTGCGAGCCCACTTCGGGCCTTCGTTGCGGTCTACCTACCGCTCTCGGCACCTGGCATCGTCAACGGCTGCACGCTTGTCTTTATCACCTGCCTCGGCTTCTATGTGATGCCTGTCCTGCTCGGCAGCCCGCGCGACCAGATGATCGCCGGTATCATCGGCGACCAGATCGAGCAGACGCTCGATTTCGGTCTCGGCTCGGCGATCTCCATCGTCTTGCTCGGCCTCACGCTTGCCGTCTACGCGCTTTACAACCGTTTCTTCGGTCTCGACCGGCTTTGGGCAGGAGGCGGCCGATGAACCCGTTCCTCCGCGCCCTTGCGCTCCTCATCGCCGTCTTCGTTGCCGCGCCGATGTTCATCGTCATTCCTATGTCGTTCAGCTCGGCAGCCTCGCTGACTTTCCCGCCGCCGGGTTATACGCTCGCGAACTACATCAATTTCTTCTCCGACCCGAACTGGACAGAGCCGCTGGTCAACAGCGTCATCATCGGCATCGGTACGGTCTTCGTGACGCTCAGCCTTGCGATCCCCGCGTCTTTTGCTCTCGTGCGGCACATTTTCCTCGGACGTGGATTGTTCAATCTCTTGATCATGCTGCCAATGATCGTGCCAACCATCGTCATGGCGCTCGGGTACTACATGTATTTCGGTCAATTGCGCCTCGTGCAGAGCTACCTGGGCGTCATCCTGGCCCATAGCTGCATCGCCATGCCCATGGCGACGTTGATCCTGACCGCAGCGCTCAAAGGATTCGACCAATCCGTCGAACGGGCCGCCATGAGCCTGGGTGCATCGCCTTTCACGACGTTCCGGCTGGTCACCTTTCCGATCTTGCGTCCCGCCTTCACGGTTGCCGGCCTCTTTGCCTTTATCGCATCCTTCGATGAAGCCGTTATCGCGCTCTTCATCTCCGGCCGCGACAAGGCAACCCTGCCGCGCCAGATGTTCAATGCCGTCCGCCAGGAGGCGGATCCGACGATCTCGGCAGCCTCTTCATTCCTTTTCCTGCTTGTTCTGGCTGGCATCTCAATCTGGCTTGCACCGCAATTCCTGCGCCGCCGGTCCGGTTTCACGCGTCAGCCGCTCGAAAACGGCGCCACCAACACCGCTCCCGCGGCATCCTGATCAAGGAGCAAAGCCATGAACGCCCGTTCCCTCACACTCCGCAGTGTCAACAAGAGCTACGACGGCAAGCATATGGCGGCCGACGACGTGTCGCTCGACATCAAGGCCGGCGAATTTGTCTCCTTCCTTGGACCCTCAGGCTCCGGCAAAACAACCACACTGATGATGATTGCCGGTTTCCAGCATCCGACGAGCGGCGAAATCCGGCTCGGCGAGCGTGCCATCGACAAACTACCGCCGCACAAGCGCAACATCGGTATGGTCTTCCAGAACTACGCGCTCTTCCCGCACATGACGATTGCCGACAACGTCGCCTTCCCCTTGCGCATGCGGGGCGTGGAGAGGGCGGAGAAGGACCGCCGGTCGCGCGAGGCGCTGGCGAAGGTCGGCCTGCAGGGTTTCGAGAAACGTGTCCCCTCCGAGCTATCCGGGGGCCAGCAACAACGCGTAGCCCTTGCACGGGCGCTCGTCTTCCAGCCAGATGTCATTCTGCTCGACGAACCGCTCGGCGCACTCGACAAGGCGCTGCGCGAGCACATGCAGGTGGAGTTGAAGCGCATCCACCGCGATCTCGGCGTCACCATGGTCTATGTCACCCACGATCAGTCCGAGGCCATGACCATGTCGGACCGGATCGCCGTTTTCAAAGGGGGACGCATCGAGCAGGTCGGCACTCCGAACGAGATCTATTTCGCGCCGAAGAGCCGCTTCGTCGCCTCCTTCATCGGCGACAGCAACATCATTGCCGCCACTTCGCTTGGCGGTGGCCGTTTCGAGACGCCAGTCGGCGTCGTCGACACGAAGGCTGCAGGTGGCGACCGAAACACCAAGGCCGAGCTGCTGCTGCGTCCGGAAATGATCCGTCTCGCTGTCCGGGCGGAGGCTGGGCGCCAGGCGATGAAGATCGACAGCACCATCAACTACGGCGACAACCTTCTGGTCGTCGGCAAGCTCGGCACCCAAGCGATCCGCATGCGCGTGCCCGGCGTCGATGCACGAAGACTCGACGGCGCCTCGGAGTGCCACGTCACCTGGCGTAGCGAAGACGTGCACGTCATCGCCTGACAATCGCCAAGCAATTCAAGCATACCCTGGAGCTTGCCATGAACGACCGCCCCAATTCCCTCCACGCCCTGGACCGGCAAAACCTCGTCCATCCCTACACCAACCTTGCGGTTCACCAGGAGGTGGGGCCGCATCTAATCACTGGCGGCGAAGGGATCTACGTGATCGATGATGAAGGCAAGCGCTACATCGAAGGTCTCGCGGGCCTCTTCTGCGCCGGTCTCGGTTTCAGTGAGCAGCGACTGGTGGAAGCGGCGACGCGGCAATTGAAGACGATGCCATTTTACCATTCCTTCGCCCACAAATCGACGGAACCGGGCATCCGTCTCGCCGAGAAGCTGCTTGAAATGGCCCCAGTTGCGATGTCGAAGGTCTTCTTCGCCGGCTCCGGCTCCGAGGCAAACGACACGGCGATCAAGCTTGTCTGGTACTATAACAATGCGGTCGGACGACCTGAGAAGAAGAAGATCATTTCGCGCCGCAAGGCTTACCATGGCGTAACGGTCGCCACCGCCAGCCTCACGGGCCTGCCGTTCAATCATCGCGATTTCGATCTGCCGATCGCCAATATCCTGCACACTGACTGCCCGCACTACTGGCGGTTTGCCGAACCCGGCGAGAGCGAGGAGGACTTTGCGACCCGGCTAGTCGGCAACCTTGAGGCAATGATACTTGAAGAGGGCCCGCAAACGGTGGCGGCGTTCTTTGCCGAACCGGTCATGGTGTCTGGGGGAGTGATCACACCGCCGAAGACCTATTTCGAAAAGCTCCAGGCGGTCCTGAAGAAGTACGATATCCTTCTGGTCGCAGACGAAGTCATTTGCGGTTTCGGGCGTACCGGCAACATGTTCGGGTCAGAAACCTACGGACTGAACCCGGACATGATCAGTTGCGCAAAACAGCTTTCGGCCGCCTACATGCCGATCTCTGCGCTGATGATCAACGCGAAGATCGCGGACGTCCTCGTCGACCAGAGCCGCAAGATCGGCACCTTTTCGCACGGCTTCACCTATGGCGGTCATCCAGTCGCGGCCGCCGTCGCGCTGGAGGCACTGACGATTTACCAGGAAACCGACATAGTCTCCCACGTCCGCGCCGTCAGCTCGCGCTTCCAGCAGGGCATTCGCAAGCTTGGCGAACACCCGCTGATCGGTGAGGCCCGCGGTGTTGGTCTTGTGGCCGGCCTCGAATTCGTCAAGGACAAGGGAACGAAGGAGAACTTTCCGCCCGCCTGGCAGGTCGCCAACCATGCCGGCAAGTTCGCAACCGAGCGCGGCGTCCTTACTCGCGGTCTTGGCGACATGGTGAGCCTATGCCCGGCCATGATCATCTCTAAGATGCAGATCGACGATCTCATGACCCGCATGCAGCTGGCCCTCGACGACACGCTTTCGTGGGCGCGCAGCCAAGGCTACATCGCGTGATGCCGCAGATCGCCATCTCCAACCGTCCGCCACATTGTTATGAACGGCTCGGCATGCTGATCGACGGCCGCTGGATCTATGAGACCGAGCGGCGGGACGCGGTCATCGAACCTGCCAGCGGTACGCTCATCGGCCATTTGCCCCATGCTACTGACGTCGATCTCGCGGCGGCCGTCGCCTCCGCGCAGCGTGCATTCGATAGCTGGAAAGACCGCTCGCCGCTTGACCGCGGACAGGTTCTGCGCCGCTTCGCCGAACTCGCCCGCAAGCATGTCGAAGACATCGGCCGAAGCATGGTGATGGACCAGGGAAAACCGCTTGCAGAAGCAATCGGAGAGATTCGATTCGCGGCCGACCATGCCGATTGGCACGCGGAGGAGGCGCGACGCATTTACGGTCGCCTTGTCCCTTCGCGCGATCCGCGTGTGCAACAGGTGGTCACCCGCGAGCCCGTCGGCGTCTGCATTGCCTTTACCCCCTGGAACTTCCCTTTCAGCCAGGCGCTACGCAAGGTCGTGGCGGCCCTGGCTAGCGGCTGCACGATCATCCTGAAAGGCCCGGCGGAATCGCCCTCCTCCACGGTCGCGATCGGCCGGCTCATGCAGGAGGCGGGACTGCCGGACGGTTGCCTCAACATTGTCTGGGGATCGTCTTCGCATATTTCCGAGACGCTGCTGGCGGCCCCTGAGGTGAAGAAGATTTCGTTTACGGGCTCTGTCGAGGTCGGCAAGCTGCTCGCTTCGCTCGCCGGCCGGCACATGAAGCGGTCGACGATGGAGCTTGGCGGCCACGCTCCCGTAATCGTCTTCGACGACGCCGACATTGAAGCTTCTGCCGACGCGCTTGCCGTCCAAAAGGTCCGCAATGCCGGACAGGTCTGCGTCTCGCCGACCCGCTTCTACGTTCAGGCAACAGCGTATGACCGTTTCCTTGCACGCTTCGCCGACAAGGTGGCCGCAACGAAGGTTGGCAATGGCTTTGACGAAGGGGTGCAGATGGGACCGCTCTGCCACGCCCGCCGGGTGACGGCCATGGAAGGCTTCGTACAGGATGCTCGCGACCGGGGGGCCGAGATCGTGACCGGCGGCAGTCGCATCGGCAATACCGGCTTCTTCTATGCACCAACGGTCGTCGCCGGCGGCTGTGAGGCTCTGCAACTGATGAACGAGGAGCCCTTCGGTCCAATTGCGATCGTCACACCGTTTTCTGGTTTTGAAGACGTGATCCGCCGCGCCAACAGCCTTTCTTTTGGCCTGGCTTCGTACGTGTTCACCGCTTCGAGCAGTCGAGCCCGGCACACAGCGCAAGCGCTTGCCGCCGGGATGGTCAGCATCAATCACTTCGGTCTGGCGTTACCCGAAACGCCTTTCGGTGGCATCAACGACAGCGGCTATGGTAGCGAAGGCGGAGTTGAAACCTTCGACGGCTATCTCAACACGAAGTTCGTGACCCACTTCGAAGCGCGACCCGAATGAGGAGCCTTACTTCCTTGGAGAACAAAATGTTTGAAGCCATCGATACCGGATCAGACCCTTGCGACGTGCCAATCAGCGAAGTCGTGCGTGCCGGCAATCTCGTCTGGTCGGTCCACATATCGGAGGACCCGGTGAACGGCGACCTCGTCACCGGCGACATTGAAACCCAGACGCGCCGAACACTGGGAAATCTCGACATCGCGATCCGTGCCGCAGGCGGCACACTGGCCGATGTGGTGCAGGTTCAGGTTTTCCTCATTGAAAGATCGGATGCATCCGGCATGAACAAAGTTTACGCCGAGTTCTTCAGGGAGCCCTATCCGGTACGTGCGACCGTGGTGGTGAAGGAGCTACTTTCTGAAGGCCTTCGCATCGAAATCCTCGCCCACGCCGTTCTCAGCAACAAGACATAAGGGAGCGGATTGTGTTTGAGAAAGTCGAAACCGGCATCGCTGCGTCAAAGGCGCCTTTGAGCGCCACGGTCAAGTCGGGCCCTATCGTGCGCTCCGCCCATATTGCGAAAAACCCGACGACGGGCGAACTGATCACCGGCGACATCGAAACGCAGGCGCGCCAGGTGTTCCTCAATCTGCAGCAGGCGCTCGAGGCGGCCGGGGGCACGCTTGCCGATGTCGTGCAGATCCAGGCCTATCTCACAGACAAGGCCGACGCAGCCGGCATGAATCGGGTCTATCGGCAGTTTTTCTCAGCGCCCTACCCGATCCGTGCCACCGTCGTCGTCGATCTTCTTTCCGACGGAATACGTCTGGAGGTACTCGCCACCGCTGTCCTTTCCACCTCGGCGTGACGATCTATCTCCGTGTTTACTTCTGGCTGTCCAAACGGGCCAGCACGAGGGCCGAAGCGGTTCGCTACGTCTGACAGCCTACTCCCAGATTGCTGCACTGGGCGTCGACAAGCACTCGTGCCCGATGGTTCATGGCGTGGAGATACACGCCCACAGCGAGAAAGCTGCCCGCAAGCGGGTTAACTACTTGGTATCGTCGTAAGCGCGACGGAATCCTGGATGGTGTGCAGATTATCACGAACCCAAAAGTTGAACCTTTCAAGGGCGCGCAAAGCCCCGCGGCCAATCTCGGTCAGCTCATATTCGACACGCGGCGGCACTTCGGGAAAATAATGGACGAAGCCGTTACGCTCCAGATTGCGCAGTGTAAGTTTCAACGTTCGCTGGGTGACGCATCAATTTCTTTCTTAAGGGCTGAGAAGCGGAGCCGACGAGGGAAACAACTTTTGATTGCGCGCTGTAGAATCCGAAGGCGCCGCGGTGAGCGACAAAACGTCCAAGTGGCAACGAGCGGTGCGGCCAGGCTGCCAGAGCATCAGCCTGCCTTATCGTGAATTCGTGGCGGCAGTCGACAACCTGTCATTGTTTTGCTTTAATCTGACTTCCTCAGCCGGAGGTTTGCAACACGATGAATGGTTGGAACAAGGACGGGCGCGGCAGCGTCAGAGTATCACCGGTCGTCGGCTGGAAGGCCGCAACGCTGATCAACAACGAAGCCGACATCTTCCTTAGGCTCGAGTTCAGCGTCAATCCTGATAACACAGACGTATCTGCACTCCAATTTGCACTGACTGAGCATCAGGCTCGCGAAATCAGTGCCAAACTGAGAGCCCTTGCAGATACGATATCGTCTTACGCTCTCCAGCCCACTTGATGGCCGATCGTGTTCGGCTACCTCGATCCGAGCGAACGACGAATGCCCGATGATATTGCCGACCTGCACCGATACTTGTTCCTGGCGATCATCGATCAGCAAAGCGGATGGGCGGGTAGCTTCGCGTCGAGTCCGTGCTTACTCCCATTGGCGGCCCTTGGCCGCCGAAGGCGTGGTGATGTATTCTCAAGACCGAAGAAAACTGTCTTGAAACGATCAAATGGGGATGACAGTGATCAACATATCAAGATCCGCCATGGGAATAATGCTCACCGTTTTGATACTTGGTGCCGCCCAGGCGCAAACGACGTTCTGCTATGGAACGGAGTGCACGGTCGAGAACAGGGATGGGACATCTGAGACGTTATCCGTCAATCAAGTGAATGAACGAGCAAGGGCAGAAGCCCTTAGGCACATTCGAGAAATCGACTGTGCGTTTGCAGATAGTGCCTCGCAATGCCTCGAAGCGAAGCTCGTTTTGCGCCGACTCTTCTATTGAAAGAAGGGCTTGGAGATTTCTTCGGGTTGATGGCACAAGCCAACATCCAAATGTCAGATCATCGCACTGACAGCTGAACTTCCAGATATCGCGGAAAGCGCACGACGGGCCCCGATCGCGCCGTAGGACACGAGCGGATGCAGGCGCTTGCGTTTCCATTCGTCGCTGGAACTCAGGCCTTCGCGCCGTCGCTCCACGCCTCTGCGCCCGCCGACCAGCTTCCCGTCCGGCCGAAGAATGACGACCCGGGTCGCGCACTCCATGGCCAGCTGTCGAGGGTACCGATCTTGATGAATCGCGACTTCACAATCGGCCGGACGCGCAGACATGTCCCCGGCCCCGCGGCAGGCAATGGCTATCGCACGAACGATGAATCGGGAGTAGACTTCGCTCGACTGGGAGGCTGAGAAGTTTCCGTCTGGGACCAGACCCAACAGCGGGGCTTTCTTCGTCTTTCTGGAGAGAGTGGCCATGGGAGCAGATCATGCCGAGCGGCGGCTGGTCGCAATTCTCGCCGTCGATATTGTTGGTTATTCGCGCCTTATCGAAGCTAGCGAGGCCAGTACGCTGGCCGCGATGAAAGCGTTGCGCGCCGAAGTATTCGACCCGTTGCTGGCGGAATATCACGGACGGATCGTGAAGCTCATGGGCGATGGGGCGATCGCGGAATTTGGTTCGGTCGTGGATGCTGTCCTTTGTGCCGTGGATTTCCAGAGGCAAGTCGCAGCACGCCAAGCGGATATCCCGGGCGACCACCGCCTGCTCTTCCGCATGGGCGTTAATCTCGGCGACGTCGTGGTGGATGCGGATGATCTGCTGGGCGATGGCGTAAACATCGCTGCTCGCCTGGAGCAACTATGTGAGCCAGGAGGGCTTTTTGTATCCGGCACGGCTTTCGATCACTTGCAAGGCAAGCTCGAGCTGCCACTGGAATTTATGGGCGAGCAGCATGTGAAAAACATTGCGCGACCCGTGCGTGTCTATCGCGTCAAATTTGATGGAAATACGCGCAGTTGGTGGTTCAAGAACCAGCGCCATCGCAATCGGGGCATTACCGCCGCGGTTGCCCTGGTTCTTTTAGTGGCGACCCCTGTTTTATGGATAAGCCCCTGGAAGACCAGTGTCGGAACTGCGTCAGTCGCTCGGATGGCGCTTCCCCTCCCCGACAAGCCGTCGATAGCGGTCCTTCCGTTCGATAATCTCAGCTCCGATCCCGAGCAGGCCTATTTCGCAGACGGAATGACGGAAGACTTGATCACAGACCTATCGAAGCTGTCCGGCATCTTCGTCATCTCGCGGAACACCACCTTCGCCTATAAAGGCAAACCCGCGAACGTGCAGCAGGTAGCCGAAGATCTGGGCGTCAGATACGTCTTGGAGGGCAGCGTACGTCGCGACGGAAATCAGGTTCGAGTCAATGCCCAACTGATCGATGCCGTCGGCGGACATCACCTTTGGGCCGATCGCTACGATGGTGAAATAAAGGGGGTCTTCGGGCTGCAGGACAAGGTCATCAGCCAGATCGTGGCCGCGCTCGCGGTGAAGCTGACGAGTGCGGAACAGGTCACGGCGCGCGAAGCGGAAACCAGCAACCCGCAAGCCTACGATGCATTGCTCCGAGGATGGGATCATCTTCGCCATGACAACGAAGAAGAGACCCTGAAGGCGATTGCTCTCTTCGAGAAGGCGATAGAGCTCGATCCGGACTATAGCCGCGCCTACGCATCGCTCGCCGCAGCCAACTGGAGAATTAGCCTCTCGTTCTGGTTTTCTTCCGCAGGTGCTGGCTGGGAGCACGCCTACGAGAGCCTGAACAGAAACCTGGCAAAAGCAATGGAGAAGCCGACGTCGCTTGCCTACGCGATTTCATCCCAATTGCTTGCGCAGCAGGGAAGCTATGACGAGGCGTTCGTCGCCATCGATCGTGCGATGGAGCTTGCCCCGAACGATCCGGACAACCACATCAGCAAGGCGCGGATTCTCAACGCGACCGGGCACGCCGACGAGGCCGAACAGCAAGCGCGCCTGGCTATGCGCCTCGACCCCCGTTTTGCACCCGGAACGCTTCGCATGCTGGCTATCTCACTCTTCTGTCAAGAAAAATACGAAGATGCGGTCAACACGCTGAAGCGGGTGATGGAACAAGAGTCGGCCGTCCACGCGGACTACGCGACGCTGGTATCTAGTCTTGGGCACCTCGGCCGCACCGACGGCGTTGAGGCCGCAATCGCCAAATACAACGAGATCGCCCTGTCCGCCGCATACGATCCGCTCACGGTCCAAGAAAGCGCGTGGGACTGGTACGGCATCGCGTTCAACTATCATAGACCGTACATTGCACGGGTGCAGGAGGGCCTACGGAAAGCAGGAGTGCCCGAGGGCGCAGGGACCGATCTCGCTCTGGACGACTACGTCCAGTTCATGAGGATGACCCACGGCGAAGTAACTGTGGACGGCACAACGAAAGTTGACGCTGCGAAAGCCAAGGTGTTGCGTGACAGCGGGGTGCCTTTCGTCGACGTACGGGCCCCGCCAGACTACGCCAACGGCCATGTTCCTGGGGCCATCAATCTGTCCCTTGTCACTGATCTATCGAAGGAGAGCCTTGCCAAGGTGGCGGGCAAGCAGTCAGACGTTGCCTTCTATTGTCACGGCAAACATTGTCCCTATTCCGCATATGCATCCGCAAAGGCCGTTGCTTGGGGCTACACGCACATCTTCCATTTCGCTGGCGGGTTTCCGGAATGGCAGGACGCCGGTTATGCGGTCGCGGCTGCTCCCAAGCAGTAAAATGCCGTAGGAATGGCCATGAGGCACCGCGTCTCGCACCACAAGCAGCCTGCGATTTTCGCTGACGCTGCTGGAAGAGTTGGAAAACTCGTAACTTCAGGCGCTGCAGCTCTTTTTACGATTTCAGTTTCGATGAGCATGTGCCATGCCGACCATCGTCTACGCCACCGCTTGGATCTCGGTGGCATCCATCTGATCGAGAACTCTTCAAGAACCGTGTGCGGAGCGCCGCGGACACGGACACCAGCGCACGAGAAGACAACTGTAGGCACTGTGTAATCAGCCTAAAACTTGCTCCAACAATCGAAACAGCCTACCCAAATCGGGTTCAAGGGTACTTTGCGCCTTGCAATCCCACGGGCGTGCCTCTCATGCGGAACTGTCAGGTAAAGTCAATCTGTCGCGAAATGCTGTTCGCGTTCGGATAGAACGGCTTGAACGCGAAGGCTTCATCAAGGATTATACAATCGTCACTAACGGTGGCGGAAACGACAGCCACATCACCACCGCATTGATTTTTGTCTACCGCCAGGATCGCATGAAGGGTGGCGAGGTCATCCACGCTTTGCGAAAAATTCCGGTGGTCGTCGGTTGCGATGTGATGGCGGTCGATTTTGATCTGCTGGTACGGGTAGAGTCCCGCCGATCGTATCCGCCAGAGCTGGCAACTGATCTCTGAACTTCCGGGCGTAAGGGATACCTTTACGGCATTCGCACTCTCCTCTGTCGTTAGGAAATAAGCGGATGAGTTGGCACTTCATAACCAAAATGAAAAATTGGCAACAGAGCCATATAATCATCCGTGCCAAATGCTGACGGGGAAACTCGGCAATCGACAGGACTTGTAAGATGATCGATCTGCGACCTACAAATGGTTCTTTCCAAGACCCGTGAGACACTTGTAGGGCAATGCCGCGCAGATACCCTAGGATGTTGATGAAGACGTATTCTGATGCTGCTGTGGAGAGAAACTGGAAGAGCGATGACCAAAAAAGAGCATCCCACGCTTTTGTTCAAAACGGATACGCGCGCGATCCCTCTAAAGAAAGCTCTCGCATTCTGGGAAGAATCAGCCGGTTCGCTCTACGATTTCAACATTTTCCAGGCAAATGAATTTCATACCGCACATTGTACATTTCGCCTCGGAGACCTGTTGCTTACACACTGTGTTAGCGTGGCCCAAAAACTTAGTCGTTCCAACTATCGCATCGGCGCGGACGGTTACGACCACTTCGAAATACAGTTCTTCATCGATGGTCATTGGCGACGCCATGACGGACGAGAAGAAGCTTACGCCGGGCCGGGAGACATGATCGTTCATGACGCGGCGCAGGCCCATGCGGGATCAGCAAGCGATTTCTGCAATCTTACTCTCTTCGTCCCCCGCCCACTGCTGGCGCGATTGTTGATCAACCCCGATGACCACAATATGCGAGTCCTCGCGGCTCATGAGCCGATGGTCGGGTTGCTCCGCAACCACATCGACAGCCTTTTCCGGCTATTGCCGCAACTCGACGAGAAGCAGGCGGCGACGCTGGTAGCGCCGACGCTCGAACTTGTCGCCGCCACCCTCAATGGTGTCCCGAGAGAAGATACGATGCGCGGAATAGCCGGGGCGCAACTGGCAACGATCCGCCGTTATATCGATGCTCATGCACTGGATCCTGATCTGTCGCCCTTTCAGATTGCAGCACACTTCACGATGTCATTGCGCAAGCTCGCCTATCTCTTTTCAAAAGATGGCGGCGTTGCCTCCTATATTCAGGAGCGGCGCCTGGAAATGGCGCGCCGGGCCCTTCGCGATCCCGCTCAGGCACACAGATCCATTGGAGAAATCGGTCTCGAACACGGTTTTACCTACGCTCACAATTTCACGCGCGCTTTTCAGCGCCTTTACGGCATCACGCCGCGCGAGGCGCGGGCGGCCGTAGCGCAAAGATATCGGATGGCCGGGATCAGCGAATCGCAAAACTGGTTCGACCGAGCTTCCCAATGGGGACGTTGGTAGTTGCCGCATGCGCTCGCAGGCAGCCAGCTGACTTTTGCGTAATGTGATTATTTTGAACGGTGCCGTTTGCGCGCTGGGATAGATTTACGCGGCCGCTCTTTTTCATACTTACCATCAGCTCCGGAATATTGATTGTCTGGGCGCAATTGGCGCGGGCTGGAAGCCTTCACGCTGCCATCACCACGGGACGTCGCTCCTCGGCGACGTTAATTCACGATGGCTGCCTGCCAGTCCGGCGGGCCGTCAATTCAACGATAGTTTCGCACGGAATCGGAGCCGACCACATGAGAACATTCCTTCTACCTGCCATTCTTGTGCTCACCGCATCTACGGCAATGGCTGCTGATGTAGCTCCCGAAAATAGCGCACGGTCTGTTGCTGTCGATGCGTCGACTTTTGTGTGGTCGGGAGCATATCTCGGTGTTCAGGGCGGCGGCGGTTGGGCCAATGGTGAATTCTCCGGCTTCGGCATCGCCGGATCCGAAGATGCCAATGGCGGCCTCTTTGGTGGGTTCGCCGGCTATAATTATCAATTCGACAATAGGCTCATCATCGGCGTTGAAGGCGATCTCGAATACAACTGGAACGAACAGAAAATCTTCGGCGCAGATTTCGGCACCGATTGGGCAGGCTCGGTGCGGGGACGCGTTGGCTATGCCTTAGATCACGCGCTCATCTATGCCACAGCCGGTTGGGCGGCGACGCGTGGCTATGTCGATGTGCCGGGATTGGGCAAAGAGGAAGCAACGTTCAACGGCTACACGGTCGGCGCCGGTTTGGATTACGCCTTCACCAGCAACATCTTCGGCCGCGCCGAATACAGGTACAGCGACTACGGGGATAAAGACCTGCAGGGCATCAACGTCGATGTCGACCAGCAGACCGTCAAGATTGGTCTGGGCGTAAAATTCTAGTGGCGACGGACGGAGATGACGAAGGCGACGGAGGTTGAAAGAACGCCCCCTCGTAGGCTTGCGAGCATTATCAGGCTTTCAAGGCCGTCGGGTCTTGCCGGGTTGACGATCGCCGGCCGGCGGCAGGCCCCTGCCATGGTGGCGATCGTTGGTGGCGCCGGTTCGTTCCGCGGGGGCCACTCAAGTGCATCAATGAAGGCTGCGCTTCTTCTTATTTCCCACTGAGCTTCTTATTCGTATGATCCCGACTGAGACCTTTTTCTTTAAAAATCAAAGCCTCCATGGAGCGCGCTGGGATTCGGCACAGGCGTGGAAGACTCTGAGACGCGGCTGGTCAGTATTTCTGCTGGTAACGCTCATGCTATTGTGCGGCTCGCCAGCGCAAGCCGCCCCTCCTGCTATCACGCAGCAACCCCAGGACCTGACGGTAGCGGCCGGGCAAATCGTCACGTTTTCCGTCGCGACCAGCGCTAGCGATGCGACTTATCAATGGCAGGTCAGTACCAACGGGCATGATTTCTCGACAATTCCAGGTGCCATCGAGAGTACATACACCTTCAAGCCCGTCCGCGTCAGCGAAACCGGCACACGATATCGCGTTGTCGTCAGCAAGGACGGTGAGAGCGCCTATTCAAGGCCGGCGACGCTGACAATCACAAAGGCAATTTCGATCGTCTTGGTGGACGAACTGCCGAAAGGCAGAGTTTACGGCCAGACGGTGGAAATTAAGGCGCTCGTCATAAGGACGAGCGGCAAACCGAACGGCGAAATTGCCTTCATGGATGGAAATACAAGGATTGGCACAGTTTCGTTCGATACCAGCAATGGGGCCAGTCTAACGATCACCACCAATGAGCTTGGCGCTGGCCAGCATATCATCACCGCTGTTTACTCCGGGGACGAGAACCATGAGCCCGGCATCAGCAGTGGCGTTGTCATCGATATCGCCAAGGCCGACCAAAGCATCTATTTCGACACAATTCCACCTAGGCAGGCAATTGTCGGTCAGACATATGATGTGACCGCTCACGCGATGCGCGTAAGCCAGAGCGTGCCTGTCGAGGTCAAGGTGGAAAGCGGCGACATATGCACTGTTTCCAACGGTGTTGTCACTTTTCTGAATGCTGGTGATTGCGTGGTGAGCGCCCAACATATGGGAGACGCCAACTTCAACGACTCGCAAAAGGCTACACAGACAGTCCGGGTGATTGCGGCGCCCGCCCAGGACCACACGGTTTCCTGGTCATCCAACGGCCCGGGCCGTGTTATCAATGTCACCTTCAATGACGATCCCCAGACGACGATCAGTAGTCCTGTGGAAGTTTCCGAAGAGCGGATAATAGCATTCTGGAACGTCTCACCGGATGCGGCCGCGACATATCGTGAGCCCAGCGGATGCGGTATTCATGCTGTGGGCGCTGCATGGTACACCAATCCCATCACGTCGGATTGCTCGATTTCTTTCAGCTTTGAGGAAATTACCATTTCGCCTGCGACGTTGGTCAACGCAACAATCGGCGTCGCCTTCAATCAGACGATCGCCGCAACGGGCGGCAATCTGGATTTTGTCTATACGCTGACCAGTGGCACGTTGCCCGCAGGTGTGACGCTGGCCGATACCGGTGAACTGTCGGGAACGCCGACGGAAACGGGTAGTTTCACCTTCACCGTTCAGGCGGCTAACGCGCGTGCCCATTCGAAAGCGATGACCTATACGCTTATAGTCGAAGCAGCAGCTATGCGACCTGAGGTTATTTCAACCGGGGTGATCGGCGACCCTGCGTCCGGCGCCGTCAGCGTGACGTTTGATGTCACGTTCTCCGAAGCCGTCACGGGTTTTACCGGCTCCGACCTGGTGCTGACATCGACCGGCACCGCTATCGGGAGGCTGGCGTTAATCCAGACCTCGGACAACGTTCATTATACCGTCCGGGTCGACGATATATCCGGATCAGGCACCCTTCGCCTTGATGTTCTGGCAAATGCCATCAGCAACATAGCAGGAAATAGCAATCTGGCTTTTACCCGTGGAACACCTTGGAACGTTGCTCCCTCGATGATCCTCACGCCGCCCGACGGCTCGAACCTGTCGAATGGCTTGGTCGGTGCCGCGTACAACGATCGTTCGATTTCCGCGACCGGTGGTGCCGGAACCATTACGTACAGTGCCACCGGTCTGCCCTCCGGTCTGTCCATTGATCCTGCGACCGGTGCGATCACGGGAACGCCGACGGCCGATGGAACGTTCACCGTTGCTGTTACCGCAACCGGAGCAACCTCCGGCACGGCCAGCGTGAGTTATACCATCGTCGTCGCGGCGGCCCCACCGCCTGTATCCCTGACACCGGCCGACGGCTCTGCGTTGACCGCGGGCGTGGTCGGCACCGCGTACAACGATGGTTCGATCTCCGCGTCTGGTGGTGCCGGCACTATCACCTACGGTGCCACCGGTCTGCCATCAGGCCTGTCCATTCATCCTGAGACCGGTGAGATTACCGGAACGCCGACGGCCGCTGGGACGTTCACCCTTGCTGTTACTGCAACTGGAGCAACCTCGGGGGTCGCCGTCGCGAGCTATATCATCGTGATCGCGGCGGCCCCACTCCCTGTATCCCTGACACCGGCTGAAGGCTCTGCCTTGACCGCGGGTGTGGTCGGTGCCGCGTACAACGATGGTTCGATTTCCGCGGCCGGCGGTGTCGGCACCATCACGTTCAGCGCTACCGGGCTGCCAGCTGGCCTCATCATCGACGAGGCTTCCGGTAAGGTCACTGGAACACCAACCGCAGATGGTGCCTTCACCATCAACGTTACCGCGACCGCTGTAACCTCAGGCTCGGCTTCGGCCAGCTACACAATTGTTGTCGCTCCTGCTCCACCAAGCCTGACGGGGATTTCTCCTGCAACCGGTTCCACGAGGGGTGGAACAGCCCTCACGATCACCGGCAATCATCTCATTGGCACGACTAGCGTGATGCTCGGCAGCGTGGCAGCAGCCAGCATTGTGGTTGTCAGCAATTCCCAGATCACCGCCATCGCACCGGCCAATGCCGCGGGTTCAACCGATGTTTCAGTGACGGCGCCAGGCGGTACGGCCACTTTGCCTGCCGCTTTTACCTATATCGCACCCACCCTCACCTTCTCGCCGGCGTCAGGCTCAATTCCAGGAGGGGTCGCCGGCGTCGAATACACCCGGGCTGTTTCCGTATCAGGCGGCACGGCACCCTACAGCTACTCGGCAACCGGACTGCCGGAAGGGATGGACATCGAAGCGCGCACGGGCACGATCCACGGCTTGCCGACTACACCGGGGAACTACACCCTCGTCCTCACGGCTCGCGACCAGAACGGGCTGACCGGAACGGCGACCTACAGTCTGGCGCTTGGCGGCATTTATCGCCCCGATCCGTCGCAGGATGCGGAGGTGATCGGCCTCATCAACGCACAGGCACAGGCTGCTCAGCGTTTTGCCACCACCCAGATCAGCAATTTCAACGATCGCCTGGAGCGGCTGCACGGCGACGAGAGCCGACATGCGCAATCGCTCAATATTCGCATGGGCGTCACGCAAGACGCCGACCGGGCCGAACCTATGAGAGCTGAGGAGGAAAGACCAGGCAATGATCGCGTTGGTCGCACCATGGGAGGGCCGCAGAAAGAACCAGATGCGGAAGCTGGGAACGCAGTGGAGCCGATAAACGCCATGTTTGGCGACACGGCCTTCTGGACTGGCGGGGTCGTCAATTTCGGGACCAGTGAACGCGGGAACATCGATCTCGGGCACACCCTCGTCGGCGTCAGCGGCGGCGTCGATCATCGGTTTGCGCCGGACATGGTCGCCGGATTCGGTTTCGGTTACGGTCGCGACAGGACCGACATCGGTTCAAGCGCCACAACAAGCACCGGACAGGCATTCAGCGCCGCGCTCTATGGCAGCTATCATCCCACACCGTTCTATCTCGACGGTCTGCTGGGGGTGAGCCGTCTCGACTTCGACAGCACGCGCTATGTGACCTCGACTGGCGACTTCGCCACCGGAAGCCGGGATGGTACACAATTCTTTGGATCACTGTCTGCCGGCTATGAACACAGAAACAACGGTCTGATGTTCTCACCCTACGGGAGGATCGAGGCCGCCCATACCCGCCTCGATGGCTTTACCGAGACGGGGGCAGGACCGCATAGCCTGTCCTTTGGTGATCAGACGTTCGATTTGCTGGCGGGGGTTATCGGCATGCGCGCCGAACACGCAAATCCGATGGAGTGGGGTGTGCTCAACACGCGCGGGCGGCTGGAGTACACCCACGACTTTTCTGGATCGAGCCAGGCCAGCATGGGATATTCTGATCTCGGCACCATGCCTTACGCGCTCGAGCTAGACCGTTACATGCGCGATTACCTGACGGTCGGGCTTGGCATCGACGCCAAGTTCAACAACGACATGACGCTCAGTTTCGACTATCGCACTGCTTTCGGCTTCGACGGCAATGCGCAGAACCACACATTCGGCGTTCGTATCGGCGGCAACTTCTAGGCCACGACCTGACGGGCGGCGACGGGCTACGGCGTCAATCAGTTCGGTTTCCCTTGGTCCTACTGATTTTGCTGTGATCGCTGCCGCGATTGGTGAGCCTACGGTGCTCGCAAGGCATTTGAGAAGGCTCTTCCTTCGAGGCAATCCGCGACGGCGCTTCGGCATAGACGGCAGTCTCGGCGCGGACGACTCGACTACCTGAAGAGTGCAAAAATGCTCTTCGACTCATCGTTGGCGATGTTGAGTGCCTGACTCGCCAACTGTTCCTGGACCGGAGCGCTTTCCAGCGCGCGGAGACATCGTTCATGTCAGGATCGACCAGACGGCCGACGCCTTGATGATAGTTTTCATCATAGCCGCCACGAAATCAGTCTGCGGTTCGACCTGTGATCCAAGTTGAAGCTTCCAATACTGATTTCGAGAAAATTGAAAGTTTGCACGCTCCCGAGATTGTCGCTGGATCGGAAGGCCAGCGCTTAATGGAGGCACCAATGGCCGACGATGATGAGCGCCTGCTGGCGGAGCTAAACGCCCAGGCGCAAGCAGCCGACGAGCACCGAGACATTCTCGCAAACCTCCGGGCTCTCGCGCTGGCCCTTGCCGCAAAGTACCGCACCGCTCCCCCGATGAAATTGAACGTCAGGCAAAAATCATGTGGCGCGCGCCGCCTGCACTGGAGAGAATGAGGACTGGTTGCAGGCCTGGGCATGGACCCGGTTCTTCGTGGTCATGGGCCACGCGACTTACCGTTTGTCCTGCCTGCGGAAATTGTTACGGGATTCATCCACCTCTCGGCGCGAGGCAAAGGTCACCACTACCATGGCGCTGGATCTGGAAGCGGACGCCCTGCTCTGATCACGCTCTGCCACGAATTGCTCGCATTCTGAGCCTGAAGTGAGCGATGGACAAATCCGGCCTCATCTTCATCGTGCTGCTCTGCATTCTCGTGGGGATCGTGCTTGGCATCATGGCGTTTGAACCGGAATTCGGATCAGAAACAGCGCCGACACCACCAATCACCCGCTAAACTAGGTGGTGCGCCTTCAAGCTAAATCTAAAACGCGAGAACGAGCAGCGAACATCCACAGGACATACCGCGCATGTCTAAGCTCAATTAGCTCGTCCGGAGTAGGAACAAATTGAGATCAATTCCCATGAAAAAAGGCCGGGGCGAAACCGCACCGACCTTCCTCATCATCGCTTGCCAACCAGTGCCAGTACATCCGTGGTCAAAAGTCTAAAGCGACGAGGCATTTGCGAGCGGCGAATCATTCAGCGCTCATAGCAATGCCAACGACGAGGTATAGGAGGCCAATGTGTTCGAAACAAGTCGCTAACCACCTGGAGGCGTCGCGGATCGCGGAACGGTCGAAATACGACACCTGCCTTATGTCGCCGTCTCCGCAATAGTCCTAGGCCAAAGTCTCCCGCAATCCTTGGCGGGAGGTTCGAACCTAGGAGACTACCGATGAAGATCATGATTACAGCTGTGGCATCCCTCGCTTTTGCCTCAGGCCCGGCGAGTTTTCCCTCTAATCTACGTCCGCAATAAACTTGCTAGTATAGTTTTCCGTTCGGCCGTCTCGTCGAAGCCGGCGAACGGGGCGGGCTTTCGAGGAGCGCTCGCCGCGGACCGCTGGCAAACGGGTGGGCCGAGGCGATCATGGTCCATCTTCATGTTGATGAGGCACGTCTTCCTTGATGTTCAAAGCGTCAGGGATGGTGATTGCGTCGGGACCGTATTTGGCGTAGGCGCCAAGGAGGGTCTGGCGGCACTGATGGCGAGATTTGGCGAAAAAACGCGCTAGACCTCTTGAACTGGCGCGGCGTCGAAAATAAATTTTCGTCGAGCGCAAAGCGCTTTCCTTGTTGAAAAACAATCAGTTCAGTGAGGTAGAAATGCAAACGAAGATGTTTGATCGACCAGTTTACCTGAGTGAAAGGAAGGACCTGGTCATCGAGATTACCAACCTGGCCGACGCGATCGACTTCCTTGAGGAGTGGTCCGAAGGAGATCAGGATGTTATCCACGATGCGACCTTGAAGACGTGCTACCTGGCTCACGACGGGCTGAAGCCCATCAGTGTCGCGCGCGATACGCTCTGTGCGTTTGCGAAGAAGAAGGGGATTCTTGTTGAAGCGCCCGCGGTTCTGCCGTGGATGCTCAAGGGAACGTCTGGGGGTGGCCGCGTATCTCCGTGACATGACCATAAAGAGGGGCTGCGATGGCGGCCTCTCTGGTCCCACCGGCACGGATGGGAAAGATTTCTCATGCTGGTTCTTCGTCAGGTTTATGGGCGCGCTTTCGCTACGCGCGAACCGCGACATCCGCGTAATCCGGGTTGAGCTCGACTAGGATACTGCGCAAGATGCTTGCCGAGCGTATGGCGGTGGACGACGCAATATGAGCCCGACGGCACCTTGGCATGGCCTCAATGCGAGCCCGACGCACATGGTGTGGCCATCGAGCATGAAGCGGGGTCGGCGCTCATGCCTCGCCTCCCTGCTTGCGGAACAAAAACGGCGCGGTATCAGTTGCCCTCCTGAGGAGGAGTCCATCGTGAGCACGAAACCTACTGAACCAATTCCGATGCCCGGCCCGGCAGGCCTGACGCCCTCGGAGCCCCAGGTTGTTACCGTCCCAGGCCCCAGAGACCCGAAAAGGCCCGAGGAAGTTCCACCAGATACTCCGCCCGATTCGCTGCCCGACCCAGATCGCCCAATTGAGGAGCCGGGACCTGATGATGTCCCGGAAGAAGCGCCCGACATTACCCCAGTACCGGGCGAGGAAATTCCGGCGAAGATGAGCGATTGAACTGATCATGCCAGTATCTCCGCGGTTTGGCAGCGCGGTCAGGGACCGATTGCAGCGGTCACGAAGACGGGTGATCACTGCGGCTGTGTAGCTTCAGCCGTTGTCCGACATGTTCATGCTAGACTTGAGACAGAAGACTTCGAGTTCGGCTATCGCTTCGCGCAGGGGTCGATGACCGTGATTTGGGTTGCCTCGCGACTCGACGAGTTGCTGGCAGTTCGCCGCGACGGTGGCTGCCGGAAACAGGGGGAATAGAGTTGCCCACGCCGAAGACCTGAACGAGAACGGGCATCCGTCGGCATTGAGCCGCCGCGTTATCTCCGGAGCAGTCCTTCCGCGCCGACGATTGATCGTCCGTATCGATCCTCAAAAAACGAATCTTCCTAGGTCCGTTTTCCTACATCGCTGGTCACCCGCGTTCTCGTATCGACATCCATCAACATGCACGAGGAGGCGAGACTACGCCGCGGTTCCGCTCCGGTTCCGGTCGGAAGATTATGAGATTTCGGACGCAAACCAGGAGACCTGGCTGTGTTCCTTGAGTCCGGGCGGGATGAGCGTGACCGCCCCATACTCATGTGTAGGTCGACTGCTAAAACGCTCCAAACTAGATTCCCTGATGTAGCCCGACCGGCACGTATGAATTGCGAAAACAGGAGCGCATATGTCGAAAGCAGAAATCAGCCCCCGAAAAATCATCCAGCAGGAAAGACCGACGCCGGACGAACTGGTTCCGTCACGCTACGCGGTTCAGGTGGGTGAGATCGAAGTGGTGGTTATCAGCGATGGGATGCTGACACCTCCAGCCGAGTCAATGGCCACCAATGCCAACCCAGCCGAACGTGGAGCGTGGCTAGACGAAAGGTTTCTATCGAAGGAAGCCTTTGACTGGGCGTTGAACGCCGTGGTGGTACGTAGCGGCGACCAGACGATTCTCATCGACAGCGGTATCGGCGAAGAGTACCCCGACTTCCCCCGAGCCGGACAGTTTGGCCATCGTCTGGAAGCCGCCGGCGTCGATCTTGAATCCGTGACCGACGTTGTATTGACGCACATGCACTTCGACCATGTTGGCGGGCTGCTCGTCGAAGGCGTGAAAGAGAGGATGCGTGCAGATCTGCGCGTCCATGTGTCCGCGGCAGAAGCCAAATTCTGGAAGTCACCCGATTTCTCGCTTACGGCCATGCCACCGGCACTTGCGGATCTGGCACGCAAGGCGTCGCTCGAGTTCATGGACATGTTCGGCAGTCATTTGCGCACCTTTGATGAGCAGTCCGAGGTGGCGCCGGGGGTGGTTGTCGCACGCACCGGCGGCCACACCCCAGGGCATAGCGTGGTCCGGATCTCGTCTCGCGGCGAACGGCTTATGTTCGGGGGCGACGCCCTATTCCCGGTTTCCTTCGACCATCCTGAGTGGCATAACGGCTTTGAACACGACCCAGAGGAAGCAACCCGCGTCCGGCTCCGTCTTATGAAAGAGCTGGCGGAAACCGGATCTTGGCTGGTGTCGACGCACATGCCGTTCCCGTCGGTCGGTCGTGTGGCAGCCGCCGGCGACCTTTATCGCTGGGTCCCGGCTTGGTGGGACTACTGATCCCTACGGCGATTAGGATCCGACCTAAGGCGTTGGGTTGACTGACCGGTGGATCCTAGGGCGGTATGGCCCTCGATCCACCGGTCAATCGAAACGAGAACATTTGGAGCCTATCCTGCGCGACCCTTCACGCTAAACGGCTGTGCACGAAGGATGAAGGTGGCCACGCCGCTTTGCCCCGTAAAGCCGACGCACTCCAAGATTTTCCTGTCGTCCGATCTGTGGTGGCGACTACTCAAACGTGCGGAGAAGCAGGAGACGAGAGGCCACATCAACTCTGGGCCTTTGAGGCGCCTGCTACGCCCCTGCCGGTTTTTAGCATCGGCATCAATGATAGCCGATATCGCTGCATCATTCAGCGAAGGGGGCTTCGGCGATGAGATCGACCGAGGAAGGGACACTGTAACCGGGAACCAGGCGCTCGCCGAAATCCCGGACAAAATTGTCGTAGGTGGTTTCGGGCTGCGTTTTGGCGATGTGGCAAAAACATGCGGTCATTTTTTTCTTCATCCCAAGCCGGGGAAACTCGGCAATGATCGCCCGCACTTCGGACGAGGGAATGAGGCTGTATTTGAGGCCCACAACATCAAAGCAGATTCCTGCCGTGCAAAGTGCGATCTCCGCTTCCTTGTAGAGCCCGATCGAGGGGGTCGAGTTGAGGGCGACGCTGTCCCAGATCAGCTGGGCACGCCGTCCATCGAGTCCGGCTTCCGTCGCGAACTTTCGAGCCAGATCGGCGGCTTCCACTTCGAAACGGCGGGGCCCTGCAAATCGCTCATTCAGGGTGATATCATGCAACAGCGTGCCGACTGCGAGCACCTCGGCGTCGTGCGTTATGTTCTGCAGCTCGGCGATCTTTGCGGCAAACAGCCAGGATCGCATGACGTGATTGAAGAGATAGGGCTCACAAGCCTCCCGCGCATAATCGATCGCTCGGCCGACGAGCGGCGTTCCCGGAACCGAAGTGCCGGCGACGATGCGTGCTTCCATGGCAATCATGTCACAACCTCTTCCTGACTGCTGCAGGGCAAAAAATTGGGGAGAGCGCGGCGCATCAGCACCGTGCCGCGAAGAACCGCACGCGATCTCCAAGGATGTCCGATCGCATGCGGTCGCTTGATTGGCGGCTAGGTCAATATTCGGTTAATAGTCCCAGAAAACCGGCACCCAACGAAAGGCGTCGCCGTCAACCGCAACGTGCCCGACCGACGGGAACGGCATATGAGTAGCTACCAGCAGTTCCCCAGTCGCCGCCAGCTCTCGCAAAAGCCGGACCCTAACACGGGCAGCTTCCTCAGGATCGTGCTCGAAGCCGTTGAACCAGTCGGGGTGCTCGAAGCCAACCGCGAACACGGCGTCGCCGGCGAACATCAGCCGGTCGTTCCCGGACGCAACGCGGACCACGCTGTGCCCGGGGGTATGGCCGCCGGTGCGAGAGACGACGACGCCCGGAGCCACCTGGTGTTCCTCATCGAACAGCCGCAGCTGGTCATGGTATTCCTTGGCGAACCGTTTGGCGGCCGCACGAAGTGCATCCGGAAAGCCGGCAGGCATGTTGACATGCGTGAAATCGGGCGCCTCCCAGAACTTAACCTCGGCGGCGGCAACGTGAATGCGCAGGTCCGGACGCAACCGATCCTTGACGCCTTCGACGAGCAGCCCGCCAACGTGGTCCATATGCATGTGGGTCAGTACGACATCGGTCACGGACCCGAGGTCGATGCCGGCACTCTCAAGTCTCTTCACCAATTGCCCGGCCCGCGGCAGGTTCAATTCCGGATCCAGCCCCAGACCGGCGTCGATAAGGATCACCTGCACGCCGCTGCGCACCACCACCGCGTTCAGCGCCCAGTCGAAAGCTTCCTGCGGCAGGAACATATTGTCCAGCCATGCGGCGCGTTCCGTCGGGTCGGCATTGTGTCCCAACATCGCGGTTGGAAGGGGTAGCACTCCATCGCTGATCACCAGCACTTCAATTTCGCCGACCTTCACCGCGTAGCGCGATGGAACCAATTCTTCGGTTGCCGATCGGCCGCCACGTAGGGTGTTATCCAAGCTCATGATTGTCTCCTCCTGCCCCATCGTACGGGGATTTGCTTCTGCCTGCGTCATGATGCGCTCCTGTTCTGCGGGGTTGGAACGTGCCGGGCACGGCCCATGCGGCTGAGTGTATTGGGGGGCATCTGAGCAGTCGATTGGGGTCAAGGGAGAGGATAGGCTACACTAGAGAATAGGGTAGGCTGGCTTGTTCGTTTACGAACGCGAGGATTCAGTGTTGCTTGAGCTGGCATTTAAAAGGGCGTCCCGAAAATAGGGCGTGATTGCGATTGATCAAAACAGACGGCCGCGTTGAGCGTGTTGCGCTCCCACGCGAAACTCTGCGACCGGCGTTGTAAACAGACATTTGCGCCCCCTCCACCCGGTTGGTTGTTTGATAAGACAGTCGCGATGCCCGGGCGGACGGAGCTATGCCAAAGCGTGGATTCTGATCAGCACTGTCGATCGTCCAGGGCATCGCGAACGGCCGCAAGCAGGGTGTGCCCTGCAAAAGGCTTTCGCAAAAACCCGTCAATGCAGCGTGCGCGGTCCTGATCGGCGATTTCATGGCGCCCCGTGATCAGGAATACCGGCAGTTGCGGGTTCTGCTGCCGGGCAAGATCTCGGAGTTCGAATCCATCAGTACCGGGCATCCCGATATCGGTAATCAACACGTCAACGCCCTTAAGCCCGGAAGCGAGCAACGCCTCGCCCGAGAGGAAGCTGCGGGTTTCGTATCCCGCCGATTCCAGGAGTTCCGCCAATGAAGCAAGCACGCTCGGGTCGTCGTCGACGAGCGCTACCACAGACTTGTTCATACCGTTCCTCCCTATGGCAGGCTATTGGTTCATGGCATCTTCGCCACGTCGAGCGGCAGGGTGAACACGAAATTCGCGCCGCTCGGTTCATTCTTTTCTGCCCATAACTGACCGCCATGCGATTCTACGATCGAGCGGGAAATTGCGAGGCCCATGCCCATGCCCTGATCTTTGGTTGTAAAAAACGGCTCGAAAATCTTGTCGGGGAACTGGACGCCTCGCCCCCTGTCCTTGACCTCAACGCGCACCATATCCCCCGCCCGGAAGGCGCGGATCTGGACAACACGGTCGTTCGAAACGGAAGCCATCGCATCCATGCCGTTGCGCATGAGATTGACCAACACTTGCTGAATCTGCACCCGGTCGAATGGGACGAGCCGGAGACCGCTCTCGCCTTCGATATCCATCCTGATGCGTCGCCGACCCGCCTCCTCTGCAAGCAGGTCACGCGCCTGCCTGACGACGGCGCCAAGCTCGGAACTGTCACGCTTATCCGTCGACTGCTTGAAGAGGGCGCGAATGCGGCTGACGACATCTGCTGCGGAATTGGCGCTATGAACTATGCGATCGAGCGTTTTCTGGGCGCGTTCGATATTGGGCGGCTCGGCGGTGAGCCAGCGCTGGCAGGCGCTGGAATAGTTCATCACTGCCGAAAGCGGCTGGTTCACCTCATGCGCGATTGAGGCTGATAATTCTGCCAGGCTGGCGGCCTGACTTGAGCGGGCGAGATTTTCCTGGGCACGGCTCAACTCCTCTTGGGTCTGGACCTGATCGTCGATATCCAGGCAGATGCCGTTCCACTGAACGATTTCGCCGTCACCATTGCGCATTGCCGAAGCACGGGTCTCCACCCAACGGTACACGCCGTCAAAGCGCCTTAGGCGATGTCGTAGCAAATAGGGCTCGCCGGTCGCTAGCGAATGGGCATACCGTTCCTTCACGGCAGCTAGATCGTGCGGATGGATCACGGCGTCGAGCGTGCCTTCCAGTCGGGATTTTCCGAGACCATCCGTTTCCTCGAGATTGAAACCGAGATATTGGCGGAGCCGCTGGCTGCGATATATCGGCTTGCCATCCGGCAAGGCGCAGTAGACCAACGCGGGCAGCGTTTCGACGAGTTGCTGGAGGTGTTGCTCGCTCTCGCGTAGCGCTTCCTGGGTGGTTATGAGGTCGTGGATGTCGGAGCTCACGCCACACCATTGGACGATCGTGCCCAATTCATCCCGCAGCGGTTCGGCCCGCGTCTCGGTCCAGCGATAGTCACCGCCGGCACGGTGTTGACGGTATCTTTGAATATACGGGATGCCTGTCGCGACCGAATGTAGGAAAGCCTCTCGCGCCGCCGCCCTGTCCTCGGGGTGAACGACGCCGAGCGAAGCCGATTGATCCGGCGCGATCATATCTTCGAGCGTGGCCCCGGTGACTTCCGTGAAGGGTTTGTTGACATAGGTCGGAGCTCCGTTGGCCATCGCGCTCCAGATCAGCGCCGGCACGGTGTCGATAAGCTGCTGCAGTTGCCGTTCGCGCTCGCGGAGTGCAGCCTCGGTTCTCTTATACACGTCGATGTCCAATGCAGTTCCATACCACCCGGTAACACGTCCCTGCCTATCACGCGTCGGGCGGGCTGCAGCCCAGTGCCAGACATAAGCGCCGTTGGCACGCAGGATCCTGCATTCGAAGTTCCAATGCTCGCCTGTCCTGAGCGCGTGTCGTACTGTCTCTCCCATTCTTTCGCTATCGTCGGGATGCGTGCCGCGCTGCCAGCCCTGACGCCCGCCTTCCAGGAAGGATTTGCCATCCAGCAGAAGGTTGAGATCCTCAAGCGTCATCGCGATAGAGGTCTGCACCGCTGGAGTTGCATAGGTAAATTGTCCGGTGACGTCGATCGCCCAAGCGCCGCCATAGAGCTTTTCGATGGCAAGAGCGGCCTGGACCGCATCAGCCGTCTCACCGAACGAGCTTGCGGTCATCCAGGACTCGGCCTGGCGTGCCACAGCCGGATCGACTTCGATGCTGATCCCGTGATCCGGCTCCACACGAAACGCAACCCGCTCGTAGCTGCTATCCGCCTGAAGCTGGCGGTAGCTTCTGATCTGGGGGATGCCGTGAAAGAAGGCTCGCGCAGCCGCCTGCTCGTCGGTTAGCCTGTCGTGCGGATGTACCGTGTCCATCGACAAAAGGGGGTCCCGAGCGGGTCGACCGGCATGCGGGCTATCGGTGTCTTCGGGGAGGGCGATGTCGCTTAGCGTGCCGTACCATCCGGCGATTGCGCCCTCCCCGTCACGGATCGGCTGCCCGGTGCTGCGCACCCAGCCATAGATTCCGGTCGCACGCAGCGTTCGGTGCTCGACAGTGTATTGCTCGCCCGTCTGCAAGCACCGGCGCCATGCGACAGCGGCTGCATCGTAATCTTCCGGGTGGATGACCCGTCTCCAGTCGAACGTATTCTTATCCGGCTGCGAATTGAGGCTTTCCGGGCTTGCGCCGAAAAAGGCGAGCGCGGCCGGTGTCACATAGATAAGTTTGCCCGCGGCATCGGCGGCCCAGGCATTGCCGGTGATCCGCTCGACCAGCTTCGCCGCCTGTACGGCATCGATATCGGGTGGGCCTTGCGATCCACCACTACTATCCATCCCCGACGTTCCGGCGGAGTTCGACATGCCTCAACCCGACCCCATTGCACTAGGAATTGCCATGGTGCGTCTTAGAGCGAGACAGCACTACGGCCTATTTTATGAGAAAGGTATATGGGAGCTTGCGACAAAAACACCTGTTCCGAAGGATAGGGCGAAGATTCGCAAGGCAATTTTGGCCTTAAACGCGGCTGAGGCGTACCCACTATGAGCGCCGGACAGACGTCCGCCGCTGACGCGGAGGAGCCTAAAAGGCCTGTCTGGAGAGACGCGGGCGGTTGTCAGGTGGCGAGCCCTTCACTCCTCAACGCGGCCTGGACCGAAGGCCGCGCCAGCAGGCGCCTATCGAGCGCAAGCAGCGGCGCCGGGATTTCGACGCCGAAGATCTTGGCCCAGCTCATCATCACGAACAGATAGAAATCGGCCACGCTCGGATGATCGCCGAACAGGTATTCGTCACGCATATGGTCGGCGAGATACTGAAGGCGATAGGTGATGGAGGCGCTAGTTTTGGCGTGTTCCTTCGTGTTGGCACCCAGAAATAAGGATTCGAAGCTCTTGTGGATTTCCGTGGAGAGATAGGCTAGCACCTCGATAAGCCGGGTACGGCCCAACTCGCCGCTGACGTCGAGCGCCGGCAGTTCTCCCGCTAGATAAGCCAACACCGCAACATTTTCGGTGACGACTTCGCCACTGTCGAGCATCAGCGCCGGCACATATCCCTTGGCGGTCACCGCGCGAAAATCATCCCCCGACGCGGTAATCTTCGTTTTCAAATCGACACGTTCGGCTTCGAACTGCATGTTTCCCTCGATCAGGCAGATGTGGCTCGCCAGGCTGCAGGCGCCCGGCGCGTAAAAGAGTTTCACGCCCATGGTCTCGTCCTTCTTTGGTGTTTTCGATGGTTTTCGGCCTGCGGCCGACATTCAGGTGCTGAAGATCGTCCGGATCGACTTCAAGAAAGCGGAGGCGCTCCGTTCGTGTTTTGCCGCTGCCATCGGAAGCTGGCTGTTGTCGCCGGAACATGCGGATAGCATCGCCGCGACCTCCTCGGCAATCGCCGGACGGTCGGCGATCAGGCGCGCGAAACTCTTCTGGTCGATCTCGTAGGCGGCGATCCGCGTCAGCGCTTGCAGCGTGTAAGCTTCGTGCATTCCCGCGAGGAGCCCGGTTTCACCAAAGAAGTCGCCCGCCGAAAGGCGCCGCTTTTCCTGCTGGTCATGCTGCATCGATACGACGCCGGTGCGGATAATCGTCATCGAGGGCAGCGACTGTCCTTGGGAGACGATGACATCCCCCTTGCGATATTCACGCTCTATGCCCGATTGGGCCAATTTTTCTCTTTCGGATCGCGTCAGTCCGGAGAAGATTGGATTTTCATCGATGACCTCCTGCAGCGTCACATCAGGTGGCCTGGCTGTTTCATTCGACGGGGTTCCATTGATGGTGGCCATGGGCGGCATCGCAAGCTGGATACCGGCGGATCGGCAATGTCGGTAGAAGCGGTCGATCACCTCGTTTTGCGCCTTCATCCTCAGCATCGGATTGCTCACCCGGAAAAACAGATGAATTTCCAGCGCGGTTGCATCCACGCCGCTCAGCGAAACCAAGGGCGGCGGCTCCCGCATGATGGAATTGCAGCCCGCCAGAACCGTCAGCATGGCCTCCTCGATAATCGAAGGAGCGTGCGTCGGTACCACCCGCACCGTCATCTTGAGAAGATGCGTCTCATCCGGCCGGCTGACATTAGTCAGCTTTAGCTTCGCAAGGACGCTGTTGGGCAGGACCACGATATTGTTGGCGCCCGTTAGAATCTGCGTCGAGCGCCAGGTACTTGCAATGACGCGTCCTTCCGTGCCGTCCTCAAGGAGGATCCAGTCGCCCAGCACATAGGTGTGCCCGAGATTGAGAGCGACACCGGAAAATACGTCGCCGAGTGTGTTCTGAAGAGCAAGGCCGAGCGCAATGGCTATGACGCCGGAAGTCGCAATCAGCGTTCCAACAGGGGCGCCGAAAACGAAAGCGAGGGCGGCGAGCGTGACGCACATGTAAACCGCGCCGACGACGATATCCTGCAGCAAACGGGCCTCGCGTGGCCTACCTTCCAGAACCAGATAGATCCGCACGAACCCGATGACGGCCCAAGAGAGATGGAGCCACCACAGTAACTGGGCGAAGACGATGAAAGCCGCCTGCTCGTCGCCAATACCCAGGCCTTGCGATTGACCAAGCGGAATATCTGCGAGAACGATGACGGAAGTCATGGCCGTAAAGAAGATGATCTGCACCACAAGCCGCAGATTGGAGCGCGTCGGACCGATGAATTTCCACACGGCTATTCCGGTCAGGCCAAGAATGATCAGCCATGCCAGCGGCGCAGCGGCGATTTCAATCAGATATGCTTGAAACATGACGATCGTCCCAAGATCCGGCGATTAGTAACCAATGCCAGCGATGTAGTTCGCCAACATATGTTCCTGCAGTTGTTCCTGCTCGAAGAGCAGCACTCTCAGCGCGTCGCGGATATCCAGGACACCGAGCGGTTTCGCATCGTTGCCGAGGACCGGCATGTTCTGGATGCGGTTTTCCATCATGACCTGCCATGCGGCCTGCAAATCGTCGCCCGAGCTGCAGGAAATGATGTTGCGACTCATCAGCGAATGAGATCGGATTTGCTGAGCACCCCCGCCGCCTTGCCGCCTTCCTCGCTGACGACGGCCAATTCGATCCCCGGATTGGAAAGCGTCAGGGCAGCAGCCTGCAGCGTCGCGGCGACATCGATCAACATCAGCCGACGTCATGGGATAGAGTTTTTCAATGCGCATGGATTCCTCCTGACAGCGCTCGTCGGCACAGCCGGGTATCTCGGTGTTGGTTAGAACCGCTATGGCGCCGGCCACCGGTGCCATAGCGTTGTCGATGCCAGACAAGGGCTGCGGTTAGGGTCGGTGAGCAGAGGTCTGCCGGGACGGCGAACCCAAATGGAATATGCGCGGGCGCTTACTTCTTCTGGGCGGCGGGGGACTGTAGCCAATCCTCGAAGTGGATCGCGCCGAGGCGGGCGCTGTCGTCCGGAACCAGTGTCCGGTCATTGATCTCGATCTCGAAATAACAGGCGTTAGGGTCAGCGACGAGGGTGCGCGGATCGTTGGTAGCCTTGAGGTAACGCGCGATGAACTCGTTCATAGGGGCTAGCTCCGGACCGGCGATCTCGATTACGCCGTTTACCGGCTCGGCCAGAGCGGCATCGGCCATGGCATCGGCGACATTGTCTGCTGCTATCGGCTGGAAAGCGCCCGTGGGCGCGCGAACATTCGTTCCCTCGGTCGCCGATTGAGCGATGGCCCCCACGAACTCGAAGAACTGCGTCGCGTGGACGATCGTGTAGGGAATGCCGGAATTCCGGATGTGCTCCTCCTGGCGCAGCTTGGCGCGGAAATACCCCATCGCCTGCATGCGGTCGGTACCGACGACCGACAGCGCTACGTGATGGCGAACGCCTGCAGTCTTTTCTGCAGCGAAGAGGTTGCGGCCGGCCGCTTCGAAGAATTCCATGGCGACCTTTTCTTCGAAGCTTGGCGAGTTCGCCAGGTCGATCACGACCTGCGCACCGGCCAACGCTTCGACGAGGCCTTCTCCGGTAACTGTGTTTACACCCGAATTCGGAGAGGCAGCCAACACCTCGTGGCCACGCTTGCGAAGCCGTTCAACGGTCTTCGAACCAATGAGGCCTGTGCCTCCGATGACGACGATTTTCATGTTCAATCTCCTGGTTTAGCTTGATGTCGGGTTTGCGGGTTGCTCGCCGGCGTTACTTCGCGGAGGCTGCTTCCTCGATAGCGAGGCGATGGATGCGAGACCGTCAGGGCATGTGACCCGCCCTGAATGCTAAGGGTCTTCAAGGTAAGCGCACACTTCGCCATAAATCTCATTGCCGCCGGCGGGATGTTGCGATCTGCGGAACCGCAAATTGCGTGGAAGGCAGCGTCTTCACGAGGCGACGCCCGACGGTTCGGCGACCTGTGCCACGGGACGTTGAGGAACTGCCATCAGCCGCGCCGCGCATTCGGGCACATCGGCGGCAAACTGATCGTGGAACCGGTCCGGCCGAATGTAGAGATCTTGCCGCCCTCCGGCAGCGTAGTCGTCGTTAACGCGTCGGCCAGCGTGCTGCCGGGAAATTCTCCCGAAAGGCTTACGCTGGATTCACCTGCCTCCGGAGCGACGGCGGCGAGGTCGACCGAGGCCGTCACGTTCGCATTTCCGCTGGCTGTTTCGGTGTTGACCGCCAGTGCACCGATCACGTCGTTCGCGCTCGACTCCGCAAACGCGCCATGCACCAGCACGATCGTCGGCTTGTCCTGGGAATCGGCTGCTTGTGCGAACGCGGTAGCTATGGTGCCCACCGCTGCGGCGAGCGCGAGAGCTTTGATGATATCGCGCATCTTCCGTCTCCAGTTAGAGCCTTTTCGGCCGGTCAGGAGAATGCATCACGGCGGCCCGCCGGCCTATCGAACACATGCATCGGCCATCTAGTCCCAGAGTACAGGTATGATAGATCGGGTGATTAGGATGCGCCCTGACTGAGTTCACCGCAATCGCAGTTCGTTAAGAGCAACGGCTTCAGCTCATGATCGGCTGCACAAAGTTTTGTAGCGAATTCGCAGTCTTCACGTATCTGGCGAAACAGTGAAGTACGACATCGCGCGGCGCTGTGCGCCGCGACTAAACATTTTTTTAAGAAATGAGAATGGACGTAAAGCGGCGCGACGCCGCCGCCGTAAGCTCACGCTTGCGGCTTCTCGCGCAGGCTGGAAGGCAGTGAATCCCATGCACGGATGAGTTCTCCGACGGAAATAGTTCGCATCTTGCGCATCATATTGCTGCGGTGGAGCTTCACGGTGATCTCGCTGATGCCGAGTTCGAAAGCGATCTGCTTGTTGAGGCGCCCGCGCGCCACTTCTCGAAGAACTTGCCGCTCGCGTGGGGTAAGGGTCGCAAATCGGGTGGAATGCTGGTGGATGTTTTCTGCCTGTGCCCTTTGCTCCACGTCCCGCCGAATACCGGCAATCACGGCGTCGAGCAGCGTCTGGTCGCGCACGGGTTTCGTCAGGAAATCGACGGCCCCGGCTTTCATGGCCTGCACGGTCATCGGTATGTCCCCGTATCCCGTGAGGAAGATGATGGGTTTCGTTACCCCACGCGTCGAGAGTTGGTGCTGCAGATCGAGGCCACTCGCGCCCGGCATGCGGACGTCGAGCACCAGACACCCGGGCCGGTCGGGAAGGCCGGCGCTCATCAGTTCGCGGGGCGAAGGGAAACAGGCGACGTCGAGGCCGACCGATTCCATGAGTTCCTGCAGGGAGTTGCGAACATTTTCGTCATCATCGACTACAAGAACCAGCGGACTATCCGCAACGACAGCTGGGGTGCCCATCTCATCAACTCCGGCAGATTGTAGGCGCTACCATGCGCAGCGCGCTAACCTTGCCGCACTGCGACCGAATACGCGCCGACGAGTGAAGGGTGCCGTTGCCGGCCAAGATGAATATATCCTTCATCACTCTAAATCCTCATCTGCCCGAGCCGGCCGCATCTCTGCCAGCCCCGGCTGCAATTGCCAGCCGCAACCCATGTCCGCTTTTCCAGCCCGTCAGGACAATGCTCCGTCTTCTATTGCACCGCTTCGGGTTCGGCCCTTCGTCCTGTCGGCAAGCCATTTACGGACTTCGTCAGAAAATTCCGGCGGCGCCTTGCGGCTTAAGTCGCCGGCAATGTCGGCCAACGTCTCGCTTCCAAGAGAATCCCGCATGGCCTTTTCCGCGCGCAACATCACCGCGTGGATTGCGCATACGCCTTTCGTTGCCCATGACGGCGGCCGCTCCCGATATACGGCGCAGCGACCACGGATCTCCTGACAGTCGAATAAGGGCTTCCTACCTTCGATCGCATCAACAACCTCCAGAACCGTGATATTTCCAGGCTGCTTTGCGAGCAGATATCCCCCTTTGATACCCTCGGAAGCGGATACGATCCCCGCTTTTTCCAGCTTCGGAAATATCTTCGCCAGAAAACTAGGGGAAATTCCCTGAAAATCCGCCAGGTCGCGGTTGCTCAGCGGCGTTCCGGGCGAACTTGCCAACCACAGGAGACAATGCAGCCCGTATTCCACACCTGCCGTCATATGCGCCATAACGCGGACTATAATTGTCCGCGTTATGGCTGGCAAGCACTAATTTGAACCGCCGGCGAAGCGGTACTGTCGCGGTACAAAATCAGCGACCGCCGGAGACAGGAACGTCTCTCAATTCCGCTAAAGCCATCATCGGAGTTCGGCAATTGGCAGATTTGGGTGAGTTGCGATTGGGCATGCCGCACATCCTGACACCGATGGATTTTCGCGAACGTGACTGGTTGAGCCGTGCTCTTACGGCAAAGCCGCCACCCTTCCGGATGGCGGCCTTTGATCACCAGCAATTTGCAAAGATTACTGTGCAGCCTCTTCGATTAGGTCCGCGACTGCCTTGGGCTGCGACACCATCACCACATGGGATGCACCATTGATAACGACAGTGTGCTTTGAGCCTGCCCGTTCGGCCATGAAGCCGAGTGCCTTCGCAGGGATGTTCTTGTCGCCATCCCCATAGATGAAGTAGGAGGGCAGCGTCTTCCAGGCCGGCGAACCGGACTTTTCCGTCAAGGCGGCTTCGGTGATCGGGCGCTGGCCGGCGGCCATCAATGCCGCATCCTCAATCGAAACGTCGTGGGCGAACTGGTCATGAAACTTCACCTGGTCGATGGAAAGATCGACGCCGCGATCTGCCAGCTTGACCGGAGCGGCGAGCGCTTGGCCAAGCGTTCCGCCCGGGAACTTACCGGCGAGATCGGCAGCTGCTTCCCCTGCTTCCGGAGCAAACGCTGCCACATAGACCAGCGACTTGACATTGTCCTTGCCATTGGCAGCGGTCGAGATCACCTGGCCTCCGTAGGAATGCCCGACCAAGACGACAGATCCTTTGATGCTCGAGATGATGTCGGAAACATAGGCCGCATCGCCGGCGACACTGCGCAGGGGATTGGCCGCGGCAACGACTGTGTAACCGTCCTTCTGAAGGATCTTCGTCACACCATTCCAGCTGGAGGAGTCGGCGAAAGCGCCGTGGACGAGAACGACAGTGGGCTTTGCAGGCTGGGCGAGTGCACTGCCGGAAAGGAGGGCGGCGGCAAAGGCAACGGTGGCGGCGAGTTTGAACATGACGACTTCCTTCGTGGTTCGGATCTCGGTTTAGGTTTTATTTATTTGTGTGCAATTCATTTGTGTCCAATCTATTATGCTGCCGAAACGTGGTTGTCAACCGCTTGCAAATAAATCGTGCACGATTTATTTGTTTGGAAAGGAGATCGCCATGACGAAGCCAGACGACCATCCCGGGGTCGCCGGAATGCTCTGCTTTTCCCTCTATTCCGCAAGCCACGCATTCACCCAGCTTTACCGGCCGTTGCTGGACAAGCTGAGCCTGACGTACCCGCAGTACTTGGTCATGGTGTCGCTCTGGAAACGCGACGGGCAGAACGTCAAGGAGCTGGGTAACAATCTCTTCCTTGATTCCAGCACGCTTACGCCGTTGCTCAAGCGCCTGAACATTGCCGGGTTCATTACGAGAACGCGCAACCCCCAGGACGAACGCGAGGTGCTTCTGCACCTGACGGAGAAAGGCCGCGCCCTGCAGGGGCAGGCCGATCATGTCATGCATTGCATCGGCGATGCGGTTGCGCTGGACGCGAAGGCCCTAGATACCCTCCGCGAAACGATCGACGATCTACGCAACAGGCTTCAGGCAGGGGCGGGATAGTTCGAAAACATGCTCACAGCGACAGGCCGAGAAGCTACCTCGAAGGGGGACGCAGAGCGTGCACGCGCCCCGATCCCATCGTCGGTCCGTTTCGATGAACCTTCCAGCCGCATTGTCGTGGATTTCACAAACGGCGCAGCTTTCATGGTGCCTGCCCGATCGATACAAGGCCTGGAGAATGCAACGCCTGCCCAGTTGGCGGAAGTCGAGCTTTTGGGCGAAACTGGCTTGCATTGGGAAACCTTAGACGTGGATTTCACCATCCTCGGTTTAATGAAGGGCATATTCGGAACTGCGAAGTTCATGGAGGCTCAGCGCCGAGGAGGGCAATCTCGGTCTGCCGCGAAGATCGAGGCAAGTCGAGCCAACGGCGCGAAGGGCGGACGTCCCCGGAAGATCAGCTAGCTGGCCAATCGCCGCAGGGCGCTGAAGTCGATCCATTTCGAAGCAAAAAATGAGAACATCGGATGTACAAGGAGGTCGCCTTCGGCGGAAGCAGGGCGTTTCTGTCCCGTACTGACTTTATCGTCTTCTTAGCAGCCTTAACCCTAATCGCACCTGTACTCAGGCAGAGCGAGAAAAACGATCCTGGCCACTTGCTGTGATGCCGACAGACAGCGTGCCGTCATCACGTAGCTGCTGAAAACCCTCTGGCGTTTGTAAGTGCGATGTAAAACAGGCATCTTTCTGTCGCGTAGAGTTGTATCGATCGATGCTATTTCACGCTCAATGCTTGAGGATCTGGCTAAGAAACAGCTTCGTACGTTCATGCTGAGGGTTAGTGAAGAACTCTTCCGGCCTCCCCTCTTCGACGATCTGGCCCGAATTCATAAAGATCACCCGGTCAGCAACAGCTCGGGCAAACCCCATTTCATGGGTAACGCAGACCATCGTCATGCCGTCCCGGGCAAGACTTGTCATTGTGTCGAGAACCTCCGAAACCATTTCAGGATCGAGTGCGGAGGTCGGCTCGTCGAACAGCATCACCGCCGGTTGCATGCAAAGCGAGCGTGCGATTGCCACGCGCTGCTGCTGGCCGCCGGAAAGCTGCACAGGGTACTTGTTGGCCTGTTCGGGGATACGCACCCGCTCCAGAAACGTCAACGCCCGCGCCCGCGCCTCTGCCGCCGGAACACCGTTGATCCACATCGGCCCAACCATGCAGTTCATCAGCACAGTCATGTGGGGGAAGAGATTGAAGTGCTGGAACACCATGCCGACATTGCGCCGCACTTCGGAGACATTGCGCATCTTGCTGTGCAGGCTGATACCGTTGACGACGATCTCACCCTCCTGGTGTGCCTCAAGGCGGTTGCAACAGCGGATGAGGGTCGACTTGCCGGAGCCGGAAGGGCCGCAGACGACGATGCGCTCGCCCTTGCGGACCGTCAGGTTGATATGCGTCAGGACCTGAAAGGCACCGTACCATTTGGAAACGTTCCTGACGTCGATGATAGTCTCAGCACTCATCGGACCTTGCTCCTGGCGTAATGACGTTCGATGCGGGACTGGATGAGTTCGAGGCAGATGGACATGATCCAGTAAAGCATCGCGGCGGATATGAGCATTTCCATGTGCTGGAAGCTCTTTTGCCCCAGCGTGCGGGCGAGGAACATAAGTTCCCAGACACCGATGACGGAGACGAGCGAACTGTCCTTCAACATAGAGATGAACTGGTTGCCGGTCGGCGGAATGATGACGGGCAGCGCCTGCGGCAGGATGACCTTGCGCATGGTAAGCCCGAAGCCAAAGCCGATGGAACGCGAGGCTTCCCACTGGCCGCGGTCGATGCTTTGAATGCCCGATCGAAAGATTTCGGTCATGTAAGCGCCGTAACAGAGCGAAAGCGCCAGGATGCCAGCTGGAACCGCATCGATGATGATGCCGAGTTGGGGTAGACCCAGATAGATCAGATAGACCTGCATCAGAAGCGGCAATCCGCGGAAGAATGATGTGTAGAAGCTTGCGATCGCATAGGCGAAACCGTTGGTCGAAAGTTTCGCAACCGCGCCAAGGATTGCGATGAGCGAGGCAATCACGATCGAAACGGCCGAGACATAGACGGTCGTCACAAGGCCTTGCGCGATCAGGAAAGGCAGCTTCTCCTCGATAAAGGGCAGGCTTAGGTGGAAGGTCTGGAAGAAGGCGAGAAACAGCACCAGAAGCTCCATCCAGACGATGGCGATCTGCAGCCTGAGACTGGCGAAGCCGATGAGCACGATGTTCAGGCAGAAGAGCGCCGCCACGACGAGAGCAATGGCGAAACGTCCGTAGAAGCCGCTCTCCAGCGGCTCGCCTATCACCGGGCGCATCAGTTCGCCCATCGTTGTCCCGGTCAGATTGAAAGCCATGAAGACGACCAGGACGGCTGCGAAAACCGACGCCACGAACGAAGGCTTGTGGACGAGAATTTCGGAGTCAACGGTATCCGGATAGAGCATGTTAGTCCCTCTGGACAAAAAGGCGATCCGGACCAACCCGGACCGCCAGACGTAGACAAGCCTACTTCACGACCGTGTAGTCGACGCCGTACCACTTTTCCGAGAGCTTGCTCAGCGTGCCGTCGGTCTGCATCGACTTGATCGCTTCGGCGATCTTGTCGTTCAGCTCCTTGTCACCGTGCTCGATGGCAACGGCCAATGGCTCATAGAAGACCGGATCGCCGACCTGCTTGATCGGATATCCGGCCTTGATGGCATCGCGAATACTCGGCAGCGACGACACCACCGCATCGACGCGAACGCCGTCGCCGAGGCGCAGGTCGTCGAAGGCCGTTGTCGAGTTGGCGTATGACTTCACTTCCTTCGGCTTGAACGCGTATTCGAAGGCGGGAGCCCCAGCGGCATCTAGCGTCAGTTCCTGCTTCGCGTAGGCTTCGAAGGTCGACGTTGCCGTCGTTCCGACGACCTTGCCGTCCAGGTCGATCAACGTGACGGCGAGACTATCGTTGTGCACAGCGACCGCCGCCGGCGTGTAGTAGTAGACGGCCGGGAAGTCGAATATCTTGGCCCGTTCCTTGGTCGGCGTCATCGAGCCCACATGCATGTCCCAGCGGCCCTGCCAGTTGCCGGCGGTGATGATATCCCAGCCTGGGGTGACGAACTCGACGCCGACACCGAGGCGCTTGCCGATTTCCTTGGCAACATCGATGTCGAAACCGTCCATCTCGTTTTTGTCGTTCATGAAGGACTGCGGCGCCCAGCTGGCGTCGGTTGCAACCTTCAAGGTCTTTGCGTCGAGCACGCGCTCGAGCAAGGCGCCGGCATTGGCCGGAAGCGCCGTGAATGATATGGCCATAGATGCGGCCGCCGCTGTCAATCTGGCGAAAGTGTTCATTCGGTCGTTCCCTCTTGTCGTTCTGGTTTGGGCAGGGTCCTCTTCCTGCCATAGGGGTGATCTTGAGTTCTCAAACGCCCTTCTGTCTTCCGGCGATACGAGGCAGCGCGGAGCCGCCCTTTCCTAATAACCGTGGAAGTCAGCGCTCTTCTTTCTTGTCCATCTCGTCACGCACAGTCCGCGCGATCCGGAAGGTTTCGACGCCCGCGGGAATGCCGCAATAAATCGCGATCTGGACGAGTGCCGCACGAAGTTCCTCGTCGGTCAGGCCATTGCGGATCGCGCCGCGGAAATGGATGGCGAATTCATGCATGCGGTTGAGAGCCGCCAGCATACCGAGGTTGAAGAGGCTGCGCTGCTTGAGATCGAGCCCCTCGTCCGTCCAGGCTGTCCCCCAGCAATACTCATTCAAAAGATCCTGGAAGGGACGCGAGAAGGCGTCGCTGTTGCCGATTGCCCGATCGACATAGTCGTCGCCGAGCACCCTACGCCTCACGGCCTCGCCCTTCGCCTGCAGCGCTTCATCCATCGACTTTGTCCCCCTGTCTCAGAAAATCGGCCATCAACGTCGCTACGAGCTCCGGCGCTTCGACAAGAATGGAATGGCGCAGGCCCGGCAGTATCCGGAGTGCGGACCCGGGGATGCGCTCGTGCATGTACCGGGCCATCCGAGGATTGGAGCCTGCATCGTCCTCACCGGTTGCGATCAGCGTCGGGCAACGGATCTGGTCAAGGAAGCCGCCGAAATCCGTCTCGGCGAGCACCCGGTAAGCGGCGACATAACAATCCGGATCGTTTTCGGCATCGCGTGATCGTAGCCTCGCGATGATCTCGGGATTGCGCTCCTGGAAGTCTTCGGTCAGCCAGCGCGACAGCGACGCGTTGTGGTGATCAGCGGGCGTGCCCGCCCTGAGTGCCGCCAGGCGTTCAAGCACGCGCTCCCGTTCCGCCGACGTTCGTCCGGCAACCGTCGAAAGCAGCGTAAGCCGGCGCAGTCGGCCGAGATGGGTCAAGGCAAGACGCTGGGCGATGAGCCCGCCGAGTGAGAAGCCCGCGAGATTGAAGGTGGAGAAGCCCGCCTGATCGGCCAGAGCCAACGTCTCATTGACGAAGTCGTCGATCTCGTATCGCCCCTTGACCCGGCTTGACTGGCCGTGGCCACGCAAATCGAAAGTCAGGATCGTAAAGCGATCCTTCAGCCGTTCGACTACCCCCGACCACGCCTCCAGATAAGATCCGACGCCGTGAATGCAGATGAGCGGCTCGCCCTCACCGTCGATACGGTAATTGAGCGTAACCTCTCCGATGGTATGGCGTTGGGTCCCCGCCATCGTCAGCGCCCCACCGCGACGTGCTTCTGCTCGTTCTCGCGCGCCGCAAAGAACGGCATGATTTCCGAGATGAACAACTCCAGCGTCCGCTTCTGCAACTCGAACGGCAGGTTGAAGGTCAGGCCAAGACAATATTGGTCGACGCCAGCCGCTTCATAGGCCAGCAGCTTCTCAATCGCTTCGTCCGGTGTCCCAAACATCAGGTTTTTGCGGATGTTTTCCGGATTGTAGTTATCCTTGCCCTTGACCGCTTCATAAGGCACGGCTTCCGGAAAGCCGTCGCGCACCGCGCCGATATTCTGCATGAGGTTTTCGAAGGCGCGGCCGTAGTCCATGCTGTGCTTGACGGCGAGTTCCCCACCATCCGGCCTGTCGTAGACGCAGGTGCGGCGCTGCATCATGAAGCGCGGTCGCGGAACTTCCGGGTGATCAGCGACCGCTTTGTGAAACTTGTCAGAAAGCACCTGGATTTCAGCAGCCGGCGCAGAGAGCGGCGTCGACAGAATGCTGGCACCGTTCGCAATCGCCCAGTCGAATGTCCCGGGATCGCGCGCCGCAACCCAGATCGGCGGATGCGGCTGCTGTAGCGGCTTGGGCACGGCCGCCGTCCGAGGGAATTTCCAGTAGTGCCCTTCATGCGCGTAGTCGCCGGACCACAACTTCTTTACGGCCGGGACGATCTCCTTCATGTAGGCGACGCCTTCTTGCTGCGGCATACCGCCGGCCATGCGATCGAACTCATACTGGTAGGAACCGCGCGCAATGCCGAATTCCAGGCGGCCATTGGTCAGATGGTCGCAAAGCGCCGACTCGCCCGCCAGCCGGATCGGGTTCCAATAGGGTGCAACCAGCGTGGATGTGCCTAGCCGAATCCGATCCGTGTGCTGTGCGAGCCAGACGAGCGTCTGGAACGGGTTCGGAGAAATCGTGCATTCAAGCGTATGATGCTCGGCGGTCCACAGCGCCTCGAAACCGCCTTCATCGGCAACTCGCGCGAGCTGAAGCAGGTTGCTCTTCACCCGCTCCATCGGTACGTCCGGAGAGAAGCGTTCCATCGTGAGGGAAACTGCGAACTTCATGGTTTTCTGCCTTTCGTGTGCCGGTGCGTTTGTCGTTACTTCAAGCGAATGACGAAGGGGTCCTGCATCGCGCCGGAGTAATCGACGATGACGTTCTTCAGCCGCGAGAACTCGTGCATGACCTCGAAGCCGCCACGCCGGCCGTAGCCGCTTTCCTTGAAGCCGCCATTGGCGGACATGAAGGAGGCGGATCGATAAGTGTTGATCCACACCGTGCCGGCGTCGATCCGATTGGCGAAGCGCAGCGCCCGATCGATGTCCTTGGTCCAGATGCCAGAGGCGAGGCCATAGCGCGTGTCGTTGGCGAGTTGGATCATCTCCTCCTCGTCGCGGAACGGCATGACCCCGACCACAGGGCCGAAGAGTTCGTCGCGCATGAAGGTCATGTCGTTCTGCGCGTCGATCATGACGGTCGGCTCGAAGTACCAGCCTCCTTCAGCAAGTCCTTCTCGCTGGGGTCGGCGGCCGCCTGTGGCGATCTTCGCGCCTTCCCTGACGCCGGATGCGACGTAGCCCTCCACTTTCGTAAGTTGGTCGGCGAGCGCGAGCGGGCCGATATCCGTGTCGTCGGCCGTCGGCAGGCCGACGCAGATCTGCTCGGTCCTGGCGACGAGCGCGTCGATGAACCTGGCGTAGGCACCCGCCTCGACAAAGCAGCGTGAGCCTGCCACGCAGGTCTGGCCGGCAGCCGCGAAGACGCCGGAGACGACGCCATTTACGGCATGTTCGATATCGACATCCCCGAAGACCACATGGGGCGACTTACCACCAAGCTCCATTGAGCAGGGAATGAGGTTCTCAGCTGCATTGCCCGCGATCCGTCGACCGGTGGCTGTGCTGCCCGTAAAGACATATTTCGCGACACCGGGGTGGCGCGTCAGCGCCTCCCCGGCGCTTTTTCCCGTACCCGTTACCACATTGACGACGCCGGCTGGAAAACCCGCCTCGTGGATCAGCTCGGCAAGCGCCAGCGTGGAAGCAGTTGCATGTTCCGAAGGCTTGATGACGACCGTGTTGCCGATCGCCAGGCATGGCGCCAGCGTGCCGGTCAGCAACATCAGCGGCGAATTCCACGGCGTGATCATTCCGATGACGCCCAAGGGTTCGCGAAGATTAAAGTTCAAGGTGTCGAGCCGGTTGATCGGGATCGTCTCGCCCTGCAGCTTGTCGGCCATGCCGGCGAAGTAGTGGTAGCTGTCTGGCATGGCGCGCATCTGCGCCGTGGTTTCCTTGAGCAGCTTGCCGTTGTCGCGGGTCTCGATTGCTGCAAGCGCATCGGCATTCTGACGCACGAGCTCGGCGAGACGGCGCATCAACCCGCCGCGGTCGGTCTGTGTCATGCGCCGCCACGCCGGGTTGCGAAAGGCGGTGCTGGCGGCCGCAACGGCGGCGTCGACATCGTCCGCATCGCCATCGGCAAATTCGTACCAGGGCTTGCCCGTCGTCGGGTCATAGCTTTGGATATACGTGCCGTTTCTGGGCTTCACGAACTGCCCATCGATGAACACGAGCTGGCGCGATCCTTCGATGGAGGTGACTGTCGTCTTCATATCACTGTCCTTGGTCTTGGGAGGCTTGAAGCCAGGCACGGGCCTCGCCGTCGATCATCGCGACGCGACCGCCGTCATCGGAATCCATGTAGATGCCGAAGCGCCCCGCCTGCCGCTCGCGCACATAGCGCCGCAGCATGGAACGCAGTTCATGGGTGGCGATCGCGTCATAGGGCAAATCGTCGATCGGGAAAAAGCGAAGATCACCAGGCAGGCTGCTCCCCTCGCCGGCCAGGCGGGCGCGGTAAACAAGATAACCCGGATCGCTGTCGGCAACGTCGAATACGGAATAGAGAAACGTTTCTTCCGGTACGAGGCGAAGCGCATCGCCGCCGTCGACGACGAGCTGGCTATCCGCCTTTCGACGCCGTGCCGATGGCAGCACCCAGCTGCCCTTGCCGTCCGAGCGCAGCAGCAGACGATCGCCAGCTTCGATGAGATAGCCGATGATCATGCCATGAGAAGCAAGCCAGCCATTCGGCAGCGGATCCTTCACGCTGGCGTAGCGCCCCCTGCAGAAGCCAAGCGGCGCAGTCGGGCTGGTGCCGAAGGCGCGAACCTCACCGATCAAGATCGCATGGTCGCCGGCGTCAACCGTGTTTGAGGTGGTGCAGTCGAACCAGGTCAAACTGTCTGTCAGCACCGGCGCACCCGTGTGGATGTGGTCATGTGTCACCGATTGGAACTTGTCCTGCGACTTTGAGGCGAAGATCCCGGAAACATCGACCTGTCCCTCATGCAGAACGTTGACGGCAAAGCATCCGGCTCTGGTGAAGGCGTGGTAGCTCGATGCCGACTTCGCCACGCAGACGAGCAGCAAAGGCGGGTCCAACGAAACGGAGGTAAAGGAGTTTGCGGTCATGCCGCGCGGCGTGCCGTCCTCGTCACGCGTCGTGATCACGGTAACACCGGTCACGAACGTGCCGAAGGCGCGACGCAGCGCTATGGGATCGATAGGCGCGTCGGTCGATGCGGCTGTCTCGGTCATTCCTCAATGCCTCCTCTCCATCAGGTTGAGTAGAGGCTATCCCCGAGTTACCGACCATTCTTCCACGCCTTCGTAGGAGCAAAGGGAAAACGTCTCCGCCGATCCATAGGAGCATGAAGCAGGCCGAGAACGAGCGCTGCGATCGCCGCGCAACATGTGGTCAGACCAGGAGGAAAAATCAGCCGCGGGCGGCGGAGCGATTGTCGATGACGCCGTTGAGGCGGATCGCGAGCTCAACGGCGAAACGCTTCTCCGGCGTTTCGACATCTATGCCGAAAAGCTCCTGAATGCGCGACAGCCGGTAACGCAGTGTTGTCACATGCAGGCCCATCGCATCGGCGCAGGCCTGACTGCGACAGCCCTCCTGCAAATAGACCGACAAGGTTTCCAGGTAGGGCGTTCCGTTCTGGCGGTCGTGGTCGGCAATGGCGCCTATGCTTTCTTCTACGAAGCCTCGGACATCGCCGGCCTCGCAAGCAGCGACCAGCATCGGAAGCGGACCGAAGTCTTGGGCTGCGAGCGATCCGGTCAAGCCGAAAGAGCGGCCGATCCGGATCATGCGGGCGCAGCGCTCCCAAGCGGCCGGATAGTCGGCGAGCGCCGCGCAGCGATTGCCGGCCACCACGATCGGCTCCTCATCAAAATATCGGCCCAACTCCTCCGCAATGCGGCGTGTGAGCTTTACCAGGCGCTCCTGTCGCTTGCTGGCGTCGTAAGGGACCAGGCAGACGGCACCACCAGCGATGGCGACCAGACCCGCCGGCAATGACGCCTGCTGCATGATGCGCGAAAGCGTGTGCTCGACATCGACGGACGCGCCGCCGAAAGCCTTGGTCTTGTCGGGAAAATCGATGACGATCATCTGCTGAGGCACGGAGAAACTAAGCCCAAGGCGCTGAGCACGCTGGGAGATATCATTCGCGTCGCGCCAGCGGCCCTCCACCACCTCGAAGAAAAGCTCAGTCTGGGTTCGCGTCTCAAAGCGGAAGCGAATGAAGCTGCGCATCATCTGTACACTCAACGCAAATTTGGCGCTATCCAGCATCATCAGATCCAGGTCGCTGAATTCCTGTGGTGAAGGGAAAATGATCAGTGCGCCGACCAATTGCATGTCGACCATGAGCGCTTCGACGCGCGCGGAAATCTTGAAACGGTGATTGCCGAGATCGAGAAACAGACTTGTCTCTTCGCTCGCGCCCATTTCGGCCGCATCACGCGCCGCCTTCATCAGCGCACGGGCGAGCAAAGTCGAGGCCGCATCCTGCCAGCCATTGTCATCGATCAGCGTCGGCTTCGGCGACCTGCCGGCCATGACGTGGTTTGCCGTGAAATCGACGACAACCGTTGGGTTGGGTATCATTGCGCCAACCATCGCTGAAAGCGATGACACCGATCCGTCGCTCAACACATGCTCCAGAAGCGAGGTGTGCGCCTTGAGCGTCCGCTCCAGACGCTGCGCAGACACTTTTTGTGCCTCCAGCTGATGTTCGCGCTCGACCGCAATGGCACCAAGGTGGATGATCGACCCGAGAAAGGCGAGATCATCCTCTGAGACCTCCGTCACCTGCCGCGCAATGACACTGAGCACCATAGGGCGGCCCTCCGCGTCCCTGCAATTCATCGGCATCACGAGAACGGTGCGATAGTCGCGCTCGAAGGCTTCTTTTCGATAGCCTGGAAAGTCGACCGTTTCCCGCGCGTCACGAATATAGACGGGCTCGTTGCGCTGGAGCGCGATCAGTGACGGGCTCGTCGCCAGTTCCCATTTGTCCGGCAGTTGCCGATCAATCAGCGTGGGATCGTGGCGCACGATCACATGGGCGTAGCCGTGTGCCGCATCGATGCCCATGATCGATCCCAAGGCCCAGTTGGCATGGCGGCAGGCGGCGGCGATGAGCTGCTGCAGTACGGTCCGCAAGTCGCCGCCGCTGTTGATTTGGCTGGCGACGTCGCGGAGCGACAATATCCGGGACTTCTGATCCAAATCGGCTCGCCTCTTGACTTCCGTCAACTACCATGCGCGCACAGACCGTATAAATCCACTATCTTTCATAGGAAAATTTGGACGGTTGATCCGACGAAACATAGGAACCAAAACCTGGCTTCCGCAGGTGCAGACAATCAATCTCCGGCGTACTTATCCGAGCCCGCATCCAGCACGTGTCATGCGAGTGTATTCAGACCTCGTGGCCACCGGGCTCCCTATGACCACGAAAGCTGGAGTTGTTGCCGAACTATGTCTTAGTCCACGGCCGCCTTCTGGAGCACAGAGATCGCAAGGATCTTTGCACCGGTCTTGATGGACGTCTCCGGAGCCGGCGCAAAGAAGGGCGAATGGTTGGAAGCAACAGGTCTGTTTTCATGCAGGGCTTCTTCGATCTGTTCGGGAGAACTCCCGCCGATCCAATAAAAGATCGAGGGCACGCCCGCCTCGATGAACTCGGGATAGGTTTCCACTCCAAGCGTTGGCTGCACGGCGGCTGGTACATACACGATATCTGCGAAAGACCTATCCAATGCCGGCTTGATGTCACCGATCAGCTGCGACGAATTTGTGCCGGCCACAGCGCCGCCGCCGATGCGCAGCAATTCCGGCTCCGGGGCCTTGGCCGATTGTGCCGTCGTGCCGGCCACCCTATGCATTGCTTCAAGCAGCAGCTTGCGGGTCTCTGGCGTGGTCGAACGCATCGTCAGCTTGAGCTTGGCCTGATCAGGGATGATGTTGCCGGCTGTCCCCGCCTGAAAGCTGCCGATTGTGATCACACCGGGCTCGCGTGGGTCTTTCTCGCGACTGACGACGGCCTGGATATCGGTGACGAAGCGGGCGCCCAATACGATCGGGTCGATCGAAAGGTGTGGTGCGCTACCGTGCGCCCCTCGGCCTTTGAAGGTCAGGTCAAACGTATCGGAGTTTCCGCTGAAGGCCCCGTCCTTCACGGTAATCTTGCCGGCAGGCTCGCCGTTCACATGCACCGCGAAACCGAAATCCGGCTTTGGGAACTTCTCGAACAGTCCCGCCTTGAGCATCGCCGTCGCGCCGCCGCCGATTTCTTCGGCTGGCTCGCCGACCAAAAGGAGCGTGCCGCGCCAATGATCCTTCATGTCGACCAACAATTGCGCAGCCCCGAGCCATGACGCCATGTGGATATCGTGGCCGCAGCTGTGGGCGACAAAAACCTTTGCGGCGTCGGTGTTCCCGGGCCACTGGGTTGCCGGCACCTGTACCCGGCTAGCATAGTCAAGTCCGGTCTTTTCCTCCATCGGAAGGGCATCGAGTTCGGTGCGAAGCATAATCGTCGGTCCGTCACCATTCCTGAAGACGCCGACGAGAGCGGATTCGACACCGAGGCCTGCAGTTACCTCGAAGCCGAGCTTGTGAAGTTCAGTTGCCAGCAGCTTTGCCGTCCGAGTTTCGTGAAATCCGAGTTCGGGATTGGAATGGATATCCCGGTAAACCCTTTCAAGTTCAGAATATTTTTGTTCGATGAGTGCGTCTAGTTTTACGGTGTCCGCAAGAGCCGGACTTGCAGAAACCTGCAGCGCGAGAAGCAGAGCGCTCGAATTGGCCAGTATCGTCTTCATTTGGGTCCCCTTCAGTCTCATTACGTTTCTTGACGGGACCATGATGAGGAGCACCGGCAGCGGGGGCATTCTCCTATACAGAGGAAAAGCAGCGGCAATTTTTCTCGCCACTGATCTAAAGTCTGCAATCTGGGCGCCAAAAGGCAGGCATTTCAGAGATCGATTACTTGAGGGCCGCAGCGATCCAGTCATCAGGAGAGATGGAACCTGCCGGCCCCCATCAGCCTTGGACGCTGCCGGCCAGCACATTGGTCTGCTTTCTTTCGCAGGATCGTTCGAAGCATCTCTTCATCCGAACATAGGAAGAATTCACCGGGCATCGCGGTAGGTTGTCGCAAGTTTCCACTATCAGCGGCTTCAGAAAATGACCCTCGGCATCAGAAAAATTTGCACTTTCCTGGAAGAGACCTTCGTAGAAGGCGGCAAGGCGGCCTCCCGTCCCGTCAATATCGTTGTCGTGGCAGCGGTAATCCGTAACCCTTGGGCCGGGCGAGGCTTTGTCGACGATCTCCGGCCGGAGATCATCCGCATCGCCGGCGAACTTAGCCATGAAATGACCGACCGGCTATTGCGCCAGCTGGCGCCGGAAAGGATCGAGGCTTGCGGCAAGGCAGCCGCGGTCGGGATCAACGGAGAGATCGAACATGCCTCGGCGATGATCCATACTTTGCGGTTCGGCAATCCCTTCCGCGAAGCGATCGGCGGCACCAACTATCTGGAATTTGCCAATACCCGCAATGCGCCAGGTGCTCTTCTGTGCCTGCCGATGATGCACAAGAGTGAGAACGGCAAGCGATCGCATTTCCTCACAGCCAATTTCCAGATCGCCGATGCGCCAGGCCCGGATGAGATCATCGTTGCCATCGGCGCTTCCGATAGCGGTCGTGCCCATGCACGCATCGCCGACCGCTTCCAGGACATCGCCGAAATGGAAGCCGAAAAAATGGCCTCGCTCAGCAGGGCCTGACCAAGGCAAGCACGCGGATACCGGCGCAGGAGTTTGCCATGAGACTTGACGCGATTGACCTGCGCATCCTTGACGCCATCCAGCGGGATGGCCGCATCACCAAACTCGCGCTCGCCGAAAAGGCGGGCCTCTCTCCAACGCCGTGCTGGATGCGACTGCGCAAGCTGGAGAGGGCCGGCATCATCAGCGGCTATCATGCACGCCTGTCGCTGCGACGCGTCGCCCCGGTAGCCAGCCTGGTGGTCGAGATCACCCTGGCCAACCATCGCCAGGCCGACTTCGACCGGTTCGAAAGGGTCGTCCGCGACATTCGCGAGATCGTCTGCTGCTGGTCGGTCGGCGGCGGCGTCGACTATATCCTGAAGGTGGTTGCAGCCGATATCGATGCCTACCAGCGCCTGATCGACGCGCTTCTCGACCGCGAACTCGGCATCGCCCGCTACTTTACCTACATCGTTACCAAGACCGTGAAGGAAGATCCAGTCGTGCCCGTTTCTGTGCTCGTGGCCGATGGAGCCTAAGCAGCCGAGCGTTGGCTGCCACCGACCCTGCCACCGAGACTATGTGTGCCATCCACCTCGTTTCGTGGCGGCCTTGTTCCAGACGGATTGAGGCCGCGTGCCTGGAACTAATGACGGGCGAGACGGTTTGAGCTGTGACTCTTTGGCATGACGCTGACGTGCCCTCCTGGCTGGGTAAGCCTCGATTTTGAGGAGATTTGCATAATGAAGATTTCGTCCAGATTTCGTTCAGTCGCGGCTGCGGTTATCGCTGTAGCAGGAATCAGCTTTGCCGGCTCCGCGCATGCCGACAGCGGTACGATCAGCTTCTCAGTCTACAAGGCTGCCTTCTTTGTGGGTGGCTCTGGGGGCGAGGGCACGCTGACCTTCCATGGTCGCCGCTATCCCATCTCTGTCGGGGGCCTCTCGGGCGGCCTCGCCTTCGGGGCTTCGAAGACCTATTTCCAGGGTACGGTTAGCCACATTCGCCGCGCCCGGGATGTGACGGGGGTCTACGGTGCGGTGGGCGGTGGCGGCGCGCTCGGCAAAGGGGCCCAAGTAATCGTCATGACCAATGACAAGGGCGCCCGACTCGAACTCTCAGGCAAGCAGGTAGGCCTGCAAGTCAACGCCGATCTCAGCGGCATTGCCATCACGGTGAAGTAAGGGCCGTCGCTCCGTTCGTCGTCCCTGCAGTCGGTCCACTACGCTGAATACAAAGGCCGGCGCTGCCATCTAGGAAGCGGCCGTTCCACTTCGGCCCCGAACGCAACGTTAGAGGATTCGATTTGGTACTCCCGGCGCTCCTTGTTCGTTCCCGATGGCTAGTCGAACCGCAAAGTTCCACCGACTGAGACGATCGGAAGCTGGCAATATGCACCAGTCGGCATGTTCGATGTTGAGAGGATTGATGCCGTGTTCTTTGACCTTATAATCCATGGCAACCGATAGTGTCGGGTGCCTCCGCAGCGCGTGTCGTCAACCAGAGGAGCGTGGAAGCCGGTATCCCGCGCATCGGCCGCAACGATCAGCGACGATCGCCTTGAAGGATCCGAACGGTCGACCCCAGAGCGCTAAGCGCCTGATTTTGAGGGGCTGCACCCACCCATAGGCGCACTACAGTTCTGGATGGAAGTGGGCATTGCTGCGCAATGTTTTGCCGCAATTTTTCCGCTGGATCGGCAGATTGGAAATAGAACAAAGAGTAGACAGAAATTCATCTGTATAGGATAGGTAACCGGCAAGACAGCGAACCCATGCGTGCACGATTCGGGAGCTAGCCGTGACTTTCGTTACCCATCGCGACCCTATCGACACTCCCGTTCTCCGCAAGGAAAGAGGCGCATTCTTCACGCCTCCGGCGATTACCCGTTTCATTTCGAAATGGGCCATTCGCGCGCCTGACGATCGCGTGTTGGAGCCTGCCGCTGGCGACGCTGCATTCTTGGTTTCCGCGGTCGATCGCCTTCGTGAACTCGCTCCCGGCCGGCGCTCGTGCCCGATGGTTCATGGCGTGGAGATACACGCCCACAGCGCGGACGTTGCCCGCAAGCGGGTCGCTGACGCCGGGGGCGAGGCCAATATCCAACTGTCCGACTTCTTTGCCGTCACGCCTGATCAAGCGTTCGACGCCGTCATCGGAAATCCTCCCTATATCCGATACCAGGACTTTACCGGGGAAGCCCGCGCCCGTGCCCGGGAGGCGGCTATCAGGGCCGGCATTTCCCTGACCGGGCTCGCGTCGAGTTGGGCAGCATTCACCGTGCACTCGGCATTGTTCCTGAAGAAAGGTGGCCGCCTGGCCTTCGTGTTGCCCGCCGAACTGCTCTCAGTGAACTATGCCGCTCCCGTCCGCAAGTTCCTGTTCAATCGATTCCGCGACGTGCAACTCGTATTGTTCGACGAGCAAGTGTTCCCCGAAGCGGAAGCGGATGTCGTACTTCTCCTTGCGGACGGCTATCTCGGCGGACCGGCGGATTATGCAACCATCAGTCAAACAAAGAACGCCGCAACGCTCGATACTCTAGGTCCTGGACAGAGCTGGACACCGGCCGACCCAGCGGCCAAGTGGACCAGCAGTCTCGTCGATGCCGACGCGATGCATCTTTTGCAGACGCTCTCCGCAACTGGCCTCTACACGAACTTGGAAACCTGGGGCGATACGACGCTCGGGATGGTAACGGGAAACAACAAATACTTCACCCTTTCCCCCCAGCGTGTAGCTGAGATTGGACTGCTCCCGGACGAGTTGCTCAGCCTTTCACCGCCCGGAAGCTCTCATTTGCGGGGCCTCTCTCTTTCGAATGCCCAGCTAAAGAAACTCGGTGAAGAGGGGAACGCAATCCACCTCTTCTATCCGAGCGATCCGCCTTCCGCGGCCGCGGCAGCATACATTGCAGATGGCCATAGGACAGGCGTGGACACCGCCTACAAATGCCGGGTCCGCAAGACTTGGTATCGTGTGCGACTGGTTTCCCCCGCCGACCTGTTGCTAACATGCATGAACGCGGACACGCCTCGGATCACGGAGAACGCAGCACAAGCCCGTCACCTTAATTCCGTGCATGGGGTCTATCTCAACGATGCACACGGGGTCCTGGGCCGCGAGCTCCTCCCTGTCGCCAGCTTGAACTCCATTACGTTGCTGCATGCCGAAATGGTCGGTCGCGCCTACGGAGGCGGAATCCTGAAAATCGAGCCGAAGGAGGCCGACGTCTGGGCCATGCCCTCGCCTACCTTGGTTACCTGTCGCGCCGACGGGCTTCGCGAGGTCAAAAGGAGCGTGGCAAAACTTCTGGACAAGGGAAGGCTGCTGGATGCCGTCAAGATCGTCGACCAGGTACTGCTAAGCGAGGGCGAGGTTTCGCCCGCACAAATGGCAGTCGTCCGGCATGCGCGCGCGGAGTTCGTAAAGCGTCGCAACTTGAGGGCGGCAAGTGGCCGCTAAACCCAGTTCCAAAGCAGAAGCCTGGGAAATTTTTGACCACATCGTTGCGGTTGCCGCACCTGACGGGGAACACACCAATCCTTGGATTCTTGGATCGGACGGCCAGCCGTACTTCCGTCCAGACTACGAGACCCTGGCGCTGCTGCTTGGGGTTCCGCTCCACCTGAAAGCGGGAACCCAAACCGGAGTTCCTGCCCTCGCTCTCGATGTCTGGCTCAGCTATGAACTTCGCAGGGCTGGTTTCGGCATGGACCAAGTCTGGCCAAGGCCATCAACCCACGCGTTCTTCCCGCGCCTGTCGCCGCATTCGTGAAGTCACTTCCGACGGCGATTCGAGCCAAGGCTTAATCCCATCTGATATCGAACACGTCCATTCCCAGCGTCACCTCCTCCTCGGCTTCGATTCTCGGCAAAAACTACCTGAAACAGGTTGACGTCATCATCACCGATTGGGTGACCGGCCCGGAATTGTTGATTTCGACGAAGCGAATGGATTCTTCCTATGGAAAGAATGCGCCGAACCGCATCGAGGAATCATACGGCGACGCCAAGAATCTTCGCTTGCGCCACCCGCTCGCGGCTCTCGGGTTCTTGTTCGGTCTGAGGTCTGACATCCTGGACAAGGAGCCCAAGACGGCCGAGTGGTTGTTCGACCTCTTGGCCAAGCTTGGGCGGGAGGACGACGCGTATCACTCCACCTGCCTGGTCTTGATGGATTATTCAAGCGATACAGCACGGCTGGCAACCGTCGAGGAGGAACCCAGCGAGGGCATACTGGAGCCGGGTCCGCAGCCGATAACCGATCCAGCCGACGATGCGATCGCGCACCTTGCCGTCAGTACGGTCCAGAGCATCGTCAACGCGCTGCCCAAGGTATCGATCCTCGAAAACCACACCCCGGATGACGTTTCCCCGGCCCGTTTTCTTACGTCGCTGGTCACCCGCGTTCTCGCCGCGACACCCGTCAACATGCACGAGGAGGCGAGGCGACGCCGCGGTTCGGTATTGGCAAAAAAATAGAATTCCGGGGTCAGTTCGCTGTGTGCAGCGCCGTTCCGGTCGATACATTATGCAACTTTTGTATGTAGCCGGGTACATTCTAGTTCGAAGCGCGACATGCCAATGATTTCAATGTTTCCCCTTGGAGATTTTGGGATGTCACGAAGCTATTCGCAGCTGAATCTGGCGGATCGCCGCCGCCTCTATCACTTGGTCGAACGCAAGGTGCCGATCAATGAAATGGCGCGCCAACTCGGTCGTCACCGTTCCACCATCTATCGCGAGATCAGGCGCAATACATTCCACGATCGCGAACTGCCCGAATATCGCGCTATCGCGGCTACTTCCCAACAGTTGCTGACGACATCCGCAAAGAGCGGCGGCAGCGTTTGAGGAAGCTTGTAC